>UPYT01000014.1 GCA_900538475.1 uncultured Clostridium sp.
GGCAGACGCACAGGACTTAAAATCCTGCGGGACTAATCTCCCGTGCCGGTTCGATTCCGGCCTGCGGCATTGAGCGAGAGTCTTAGACTTCTGAAGAGAGGTTTAGGGCTTTTTTTGTTTCATAGGAAAGTACATCCTATGAAGCAAAAACGCTCCGCGAGGATCGCCATGCGGCGGCAGGGGATTTTGTCGCAGAAGCGACCCGCCGCAGGCGGAGAAGCTCGCGAGCGAGATTCTTATTTATTACACAGGAAAATTCTGTTCAGGATAAAATAGAGAGAAAGGGAGATGGAATATGAAAAATAGAGTGTTTGAAACAGTGTTATACTATACACCAGAACCGTCAGAGAAAGCAGTGAAGCTAAAGGGTGTGCTTGTGAGAATGGGAATCCGAATTAAAAACATTTCCCCGGAACAGGCAGGAGAAACTATAGGAAGTCTTCTGGGAATTGCTGGATATGAAAAAAACAGCGAGGAGGACAGGGCGGCAGGGAACGAGGAAAAGGCTCTTCCTGTGATGGCTCAGGAAATGCTGGTAATGCACCGTTTTTCAGAGAGGCGTTTGGATGAGCTTTTGATGAATCTGCGGAAAGCCGGTGTCCCCAAAATTGCTCTGAAGGCAATTGTAACAGAAAGCAATGCAGGCTGGAGTTTTGGTCATTTATATGAGGAGCTTTTAGAGGAGCACCAGAGAATGTCCGGGATGGAACAGTAGAAAGCAGCAGAGAAGTATGAATCTCCTCAGAACGGTTATGCTTATGGTATATTCAAGTAAGCATAAAGGAGGTTTCAAAAAAGGTTATGAGTGAGATGAATATTTCTCTGAAAGGTCCGGAGGATGCGCTGGAATTTGTGCGGCGGGTGGAAAAATATCCTTATACGATGGATTTATGCTGTGGAAGTATTGTAGTAGATGCAAAATCGATTCTGGGGATTTTGTACCTGGGATTTGATCATGTGGTTCATTTGAAGGTTCATGCCGGCGAGTGCGGTGAACTGAGAAAAGACCTGGAGAAGTTTCTTGCAGCCTGAAAATGAACTGAAAAACTTTGAAAAATCTCTTGAAAAACAGGAAATCCGTATCTTTTCCTTTCTTCAAAAGTGTGATAAACTGTCCACAACATCGTTGCAGAGGCAAAAATAAAAAGACGGAGAAGATGAGGAGAATACCAATGTATAAAATAGTTTCCAGACTGCTGATTTATGGCGACATGCCAAAGGATACGATCCTGATGGAGTTAGCGGATATTGTTCGAAAAATGGACGATAAAAGCCAGACAAAGGAGGAACTTTCCACCCGTGTTTTTACACAGATGAAGCATTTGCTGCAGGTGGCTACAGATTATGGCTTTGACAGAAATCTGTGGCACAACTATCTGACGTTTCTGCTGATTACGAATGAGAATCCGTTCAGCATTACCTGTGAAAAGGTCGGGGCAAATGAGGGAAGTGTCAATTATTTTGCCAAGGGAGATTTCAGAGCTTTTCTGGATTTATTCCATTATGACTTTTCTGCTTTGGAGGAATATCTGGGGATCGACTGTTTCAGCCGGATTTCCAATTATCAGGCTATTGGAAAAAAAGAACTGATGTATAATAAAAATGTCAGCCAGAAGGTACAGGCTCTGAGCCGGAGGCTGGAGGAAGCACAGGATGAAAACGAATTCTTTGATTGTGTAACCGGATTTTACAAGGATTACGGCGTGGGAATGTTTGGACTGAATAAAGCCTTTCGCATTCAGTCAAGAAACGACGGAAGGGTTGATTTTGTGGCAATCAATAATATGGATGCCGTTATGCTGGATGATTTGATTGGATATGAGCTGCAGAAGAAAAAGCTGGTAGAGAATACACTTGCATTTGTACAGGGAAAGAAGGCCAACAATGTTCTTCTTTTTGGAGACAGTGGTACGGGAAAATCTACAAGCATCAAGGCGATTGTCAACGAATTCTACGATCAGGGACTTCGGATGATCGAGATTTATAAACACCAGTTTAAGGATTTGTCGTCTGTGATTGCCCAGATTAAGAACAGAAATTATCGTTTTATTATTTATATGGATGATCTGTCTTTTGAGGAGTTTGAGGTTGAGTATAAGTTCCTGAAGGCAGTGATTGAAGGCGGTGTGGAGACAAGACCGGATAACATTCTGATTTATGCGACCTCCAACCGACGCCACCTGATTAAGGAGAACTGGAACGACCGCAGTGATATGGAGCACGAAAATGGAATGCACCGTTCTGATACCATGGAAGAGAAGCTGTCTTTGGTCAACCGGTTTGGCGTAACCATCTGCTACTCCAAGCCGTCTCAGAAAGAATATTTCCATATTGTAGAGGGGCTGGCCCGTCGGGCAGGTATTACCATGCCGGAGGAAATGCTGCGGGCAGAGGCCAATAAATGGGAGCTGAGCCACGGCGGCATTTCCGGACGGACGGCACAGCAGTTTATTAATTATCTGCTTGGAGCCATGGAAGGTTAAATTTGGAAAGAGGTCCCAGAAGACACATGGTAAAGGATGCGTTGGCTAAGAGGGTTCCGTCCTCACTGGTGACAGTCAGACGATTGACGGCAGTGCGTTTCCCAATATGCAGCGCGTTGGCTTCTACATAGATTCTTCCTTCGGAAATTCCATGGAGGAACTGGATGCTGCTGTCCTGGGTAACGTTCATCTGCTCTAGACAGTATGCAGCCATTCCGGATACGGTATCGCACAGGGTAAAAAGAAAGCCCCCGTGTACTTTTCCATATAAGTTCAGACAGTCGGATTGGATGTCCACAGCGATTTTTGCGTGGCCTGGTCCGACTTCTATGATTTCAGCACGTTCTGTGCCGCCCAGGCGATGAATGTGGCGGCGGATTCCTTCCTGAATTTCTGGTTTGAGACTTTCCAGCTTCATATTTTCCGGATTGAGGTTTTCCCATTTTGTATTTTCTGGTTTCATAAAATCACACAGACACTCCTTTTCTTCAGGCAGAAGCAGGAATGTATTTCTCCTTTCCCACAATTTGTTGCCCTGCGAGGGCTGAACGGTTACCAGAAACCTGGTTTTACTTCGTAGGACATAATTTCCTATGGAACAAAAAAGGCAGGTCATCGACCTGCCCTTTCCATACGTGCGCGAGAAGATTCGAACTCCCGACACCTTGGTCCGTAGCCAAGTGCTCTATCCAGCTGAGCTACGCACACATATTTGATTGGCTGCTGCTTTGTTATCGCTGCAACATGTTATATATTAAATGATAACTGCAAATTTGTCAAGCATTATTTGAAAAAAATTTTAAATTTTTGATCCATTGACAAAGAGGGATATTTTGGCTACCATTTGACTGTGTGTAACAGCCATATTTCTTCTTGCCTGCTTACAGCAGACAAGAAACATTGGGCGTCTGCTTTATGAAGCTTCGCATGGCTGAACTGTTATGATTGTATTGCAGGAGAATATGGCAGGGAACTGTCAGACAGAAAAAGGAAATGGACTATGCTATATCAGATTACAGACGGCAGTATCTCGGCTGGAGGCACGCCGGTACTGTCGCATTTTAATTTTGAGATAAAGGGAAATGAAAAAGTGGCTCTGGTAGGGCGCAACGGAACAGGGAAAACAACGCTGCTGCGGCTGATTGCAGGAGAGCTGGAGCTGGATCGAGATGACAGAAGACAGGGTCCGGGGATTGTAACCTCAAGGCGGCTGACTGTGGGAATGCTGAGGCAGCAGGCCTTTGAAAACGGGGAGAGGACCGTAGAGGAGGAAATCCTGCAGGGATGTCCGGCAAAGGATCGTTTTGATCGAGAACGTTTTGAGTATGAGCTGGAGTATGACCGGCTGTTTACAGGCTTTGGATTTTCCAGAGAAGAGAAAAGAAAAAGGCTGAAAGATTTTTCCGGCGGACAGCAGACAAAAATTGCTCTGATTCGCCTTCTGCTGCAGAAGCCGGACATTCTTCTTCTGGATGAGCCGACCAATCACCTGGATATTGATTCTGCCCGGTGGCTGGAGCGGTATTTAAAGGAATACAGCCATGCAGTGGTCATGGTGTCCCATGACCGTTTTTTTCTGGATCAGACGGCAGATGCAGTGTATGAAGTGGAGGCAGGGCATCTGACGCGGTATTCGGGAAATTATACTCAGTATCGGGCAGAGAAGCGCAAGAGACTGGAGCTGCAGCGAAAGGCTTATGAACGGCAGCAGGAGGAAATCAGGCGGCTGGAGGAGGTTATCAGTCGCTTTAAAAATAAACCGGCAAAGGCGGCTTTTGCCAGAGCGAAGAAAAAGCAGATTGAGCGGATGCAGAAGGTGGAAAAACCGCTGGAGGAGGATACCTGCCTTTTTCCTGGTCCATTAGAGCCGCTGTTTCCTGGAAGCAAATGGGTGCTGGAGGCAGAGCATCTGAAAATAGGATATGAAAGGCCTCTTCTGGAGCTTTCTCTCCGAGTGCGCCGGGGGCAGAAGATTGGAATTCTTGGAGCAAATGGCGTGGGGAAGAGTACCTTTTTAAAAACAGCCGCAGGGCTTCTGGAGCCGAAGGAAGGGCGGCTCTCTCTGGGAAATCAGGTGATGATCGGATATTTTGATCAGCATTCGGCGGAAATTGAATCAGAAAAGACTGTGCTGGAGCATTTTCATGATCTGTTTCCTTCGATGACAGAAAAGGAGGTGCGCAGTACTCTGGGGGCATATCTTTTCGGCGGGCGGGAGGCAGCGAAAAAAGTAAACAGCCTGTCCGGGGGAGAACGGGCCCGCCTGGTTCTGGCAGAGCTTCTTCAGGGAAGGCCAAATCTCCTGATTTTGGATGAACCGACGAACCATATGGATGTGCAGGCAAAGGAGGTGCTGGAATCGGCCTTTCAGGCCTACCAGGGTACCATTCTTTTTGTTTCTCATGATCGATATTTTATCAGGCAGGTAGCAGAGGCTGTGCTGATTTTTGAGGAACAGGGAGCATTTTATTATCCCTTTGGATATGAACATTATCTGGAGAGACTGGAAAAATGTCAGGCAGAGGGCAATGGAGCAGCGATGGCCGGTCAGATGAAGGCTGAGGATGCGGCGCTGATTGCAGGAATGCGGGCTGTACCGAAGGCAGAACGCCACAGACTTCGTGAGCTTCCGACAGAGGAGCTGTATCTGGAATGGAAGCTGGGGCTGGTGATGGAACGTCTGGAACCGACAGGAGAGCGGTATGGGACGCTTGAGGCCCGGTGCCGGGAGCTGGAGCAGAGGCTTATGCAGTCCCGGGAGTACTGGGAGGATATAGTGGCCGGAGAATGGGGAGGCGGTCTGATATCGAAGGCAGACGACCCAGATTCGGACAGGGGAGCGGCAGAGGAATGGGAAAAACTGCGGCAGCTGAAAGCAGAGCGGGAATTGGCGTGGGAAGCATGGCACGCCTGCTGTCTGGAATGGCTGGATGTGCTGGAGGAACTCTGACTCTTTATAGGACAGACGTCAGGAACTTCTTGTCCGCTGTAAGCGGGCAGGAATCTGCATGGCTGGACGGTTGCATTCTGTCTGCTTCCGCTCAGAAAAACAGTTGAAAAACTGATAGCGGTATGGTATGATGGAAACCATTAAAGCAGAATTTTGAAAAACAGATTCCGTATGCGAAGGTGCATCCCCGCGGAGGGAATGCACCTTTTTCTATCTTAACTTACCTTGCCTGTTTCCACAAAAAATTCTATTTTGGAGAGGCTATGTAAAACGGACAGAAGAAAGAGAGAATCCTGTTTTTCAGAATGGAAGAGGAGGAGCATTATGAAAAAAAGCATCCGTTTGATAACTGCGGCAACTTTGGCTCTCGGTCTGCTGCTGACCGGCTGCGGCGGAGAAAGCAGCAGCACGCCTGAGGAAAATGCTGCGGCAGGCAGCACATCTGCAGAAGGAACCTCCGGAGAAAGCACCGGTTCGGATGCGGATACTTCCGGATATCTGGTATCTGTACTGAATGCAGATATTCAGACAGCTGATGTACAGAAGACGTCTAAGGATTACGAAATTCCATGGAATATTTATGATCGCCTGGTTGAGATTCAGGTGGCGGAGGACGGGACCTCCAGTATTCAGCCAAGTCTGGCAGAATCCTGGGAGATTTCTCCAGATGGAACCGAGTATACGTTTCATCTCCGTCAGGGAGTAAAATTTCACAATGGCAATGATTTTACAGCAGAGGATGTGGTTTATACCTTTAACCGTATGCTGACAGAAAAGGGAACCGTAAATACAGAATCAGTGGATCAGATTCTGGGAGCGGCAGAGGTGCTGGAAGGAACAGCAGAGACACTGGCCGGTGTAGAGGCGACTGATGATTATACCTTGAAGATTACCTTAAAAGAACCGTTTGCTGCTTTTCTGGCCTGTCTGTCTACTCCGGGAGCTTCCATTTATGACAGTGAGGCCACAGCGGCAGCTGGTGACCAGTTCGGCATGGATCCGTCTGTAACTGTAGGCACCGGAGCATTCCAGTTTACTTCCTGGACTCTGAATGACCGTCTGGTGCTGACCAGAAATGAGAATTACTGGAGAGGCGCTTCTAAGCTTCCCGGTGTTGTGATTCGGATTATTCCGGATACAGAGACGCAGACAATGATGTTTGAAAGCGGAGAACTGGATCTGCTTGATTTGGATTATGTAACAGATGCAGTTGACCGTTTTGAGGCCTCTTATCCAGATCAGATTGTATCCGGTCCGAGAGTAGGCATCACTTATTTGACCTTTAATTTTAATATAGAACCTTTCCAGGACGTTCGTGTACGCAAGGCTGTTCAGATGGCTATTGACAGACAGGCGATTCTGGATGCCCTTTATGGCGGCCGGGGACAGGCAGAGCATGGAATCTTCCCTCACGGACTGATTGGCTTCCAGAAGGATCAGACCCAGATCGTCTATGATCCGGAGGGAGCAAAAGCGCTTCTGGCAGAGGCCGGATACGGTGATGGATTCACTATGGAGCTAGCAGCAGACAGCTCTGCATCCGATACCATGACCATGGCTCTGGAGATTATTAAGGAGCAGCTGTCAGCAGTGGGGATTCAGGCAGAGATTCGGAATTATGACGAGTCTACCTGGCTGGAAACCAGAAAGGCCGGGGAACTTCCGTCGTTTATGTCCACATGGACGGCAGATTACAACGATCCGGATAACTTTATTTATACCTTCTTTGGAAATGAGGAGAAGACAAAGATTCGTTCCATCAATTATCCGGATACGGCAGTAATGGAGCGTGTGGCAGCAGCCCGCGCCATGGTAAATGAGGATGAGCGTCTGGCAGAGTACCAGGCACTGGAGGAAAAGCTGATTTACGAGGATGCCGCATGGGTTCCCATGTATTCCAGACTTCATCTGTTTGCTGTCAGCAAGCGGGTGCAGAACTTTAAGCCGCTTTGGAGCGGAGTCAGCGATAAGATCTATTATGAGGTTTCTTTAAGCGAATAAGAGAAAGAAGCCGGAAGAATTAAAGTGAAACGAATGCCGCAGAATGGAGCAATCGATTTTGCGGCATTTTTTAAGCAAAAGAAGGGGGAAGGGAAGCCCAGTGTTAAAAAAAGTAGTAAAACGTATTCTGATATCCATACCGGTGCTGATTGGGGTGGTGCTGGCTATTTTTGTTATGCTTCGCATTGTACCGGGAAATCCGGTTACCACTATGATGGGAGAGCATGTAAATCCGGCGGTGATTGAGAAAATCAGCAAAGAGATGGGGCTGGATCAGCCGTATTATATCCAGTTCCTGAAATACATAGCCAATGCGCTGCGGGGAGATTTTGGCACGTCCTACCGGCTGAATCGGAATGTGACTCAGATTATTATTGAGGCTTTTCCCAACACGGTAAAGCTGTCCCTTCTTGCAGCAGCAGTATCCTGGCTGATAGGGATTGTAGCCGGGATTGTGGCGGCAATCCGGCAGAACCGTCTTCTGGATCGGCTTTTTATGGGATGCGCGCTGATGGGAGTTTCCATGCCGGTATTTATGACGGCGTTGGTGCTTCAGTATGTATTTGCCTTTAAATTAAAATGGTTTCCTGTATCCGGATTTGATTCCTTCCGCGCTATGATTCTTCCGGCTATTGTGCTGGGGTGGAATTCAGCAGGAAGCATTGCCCGTATGACCCGCTCCAATCTGGTGGAGATTATGCAGGAGGATTATATCAGGACAGCCCGTGCAAAGGGGCTGCGGGAATATGCGGTGATTATTTTCCATGCGCTGAAAAATGCTATGCTGCCGGTTGTAACCATGATGGCGCTGCAGATTTCCAGTATGCTGTCCGGCGCTGTGCTGACAGAGAGTGTATTCGGCGTTCCGGGAATTGGACGCCTGGCAGTCAATGCCATTGAAACAAGAGACATGCCGCTTCTTCAGGGAACGGTTGTATTTACTACGGTTCTGATCATTGTTGGCAATCTGATAGCAGATCTGCTTTATAATGTATTGGATCCGAGAATCCGGGAGGGTGCGTAACATGAGGAATTCTGGAGAAAACGGTTCTGAGATGACGGTGAAGCATTTATGGAAAGAGGGAGCTGTGCCTGTTTCTGGCGTCAGTGATCCCATGAGCGAAATTGGAGAGTCAGATACCTGGATGGATCAGGTGAAAACTCTGATTCGCCAGAACAAGCTGGCAGCGGCTTCGGCAGTTTTGATTCTTTTGATTATTCTGGCAGCGGTATTTGCGCCACTTGTGGCGCCTTATGATCATCTGGCTCAGAGTCTGACGGATCGCCTTCAGACACCCAGTATGGCTCACTGGCTGGGAACAGACGAGCTGGGACGAGATGTGCTGAGCCGGATTATTTTCGGAGCGCGGATATCCCTTACGATCGGCCTTGTTCCTACGCTGATTTCCATGGCTATTGGTACGGTTCTGGGGCTTTGTGCAGGCGTATATGGAGGAAAGGTGGACTTTGTAATTATGCGTCTGGCTGACGTTATGCTGGCCTTTCCGTCTCTTTTGCTGGCTATGGTGGTCATGTATACCATGGGCGGAGGACTGATTAATATTTTTATTGCCCTGAGCCTGATTAACTGGGCCAGTACAGCAAGAGTGGTCCGTTCCCAGACGCTGTCTCTGAAGGAAAAGGAGTATGTGGAAGCGGCAAGATCGATTGGCGTCAGCCGGTGGAAGATTATGTTTCGTCATATTCTGCCAAACTGCCTGCCGTCTCTGATCGTTTTATTTACCCTGAATATTCCCTCTGCAATTCTGTCAGAGGCATCTTTAAGCTTTCTGGGCGTGGGAGCTCAGCCGCCCAGCGCCAGCTGGGGCCTGATGGCAGTGCGGGGGAAAAAGTATCTTTTTTCTGAGCCATGGCTGTGCATTGCGCCCAGCGTGGCAATTATGATTGTAGTGCTTGCATTTAATTTTCTGGGAGACGGTCTGCGGGATGTGCTGGATCCCTATTTGAAAGAGCAGTAAGGAGGGAATCAGAATGAGTGAATCAATCGTACTGGATATCCGGAATCTGAAATCCCATTTCTTTACAGCAAAGGGAGAGGTTCCGGCAGTGGACGGCGTAACCATTCAGGTTCCGCCAGGAAAAATTATTGGAATTGTAGGTGAATCCGGATGCGGAAAGAGTATGACAGCCATGTCGGTTATGGGACTTTTGCGGTATCCGGGACGGGTGGTAGAGGGAAGTATTACCCTGGACGGACGGGATATTACCCATTTAAGCCCCAGAGAGCTGGCAAAGGTGCGGGGAAATGAGATTTCCATGATTTTCCAGGAGCCTATGACCTCTCTGAACCCGGTTTATCCTGTGGGACGCCAGGTTCGGGAGGCAATTCTTCAGCATCAGAAGATATCAAAGGAAGAGGCCAGAAAGCGGGTGCTGGAGATTTTTCAGGCAGTGGGAATTCCGGAGCCGGAGAAGCGGTATAACAGCTATCCCCACCAGCTTTCCGGCGGACTGCGCCAGAGAGTGATGATTGGAATGGCTATGGTATGTCGGCCAAAAGTAATGATTGCTGATGAGCCGACGACAGCTCTGGATGTGACGATTGAGGCCCAGATTCTGCAGCTGATGAAAAAGCTTTGCAGAGAACAGGGAACTTCAATTATTCTGATCACCCATAATATGGGAGTTGTGGCGGAAATCTGCGATTATGTGTATGTAATGTATGCAGGAAAGGTGATGGAACAGGCAGAAACCTTTGAGCTGTTTGAACATACAGAGCATCCTTATACAGCAGGACTTTTAAAATCCATTCCCCGTCTGGATGAGAAGGTGGATCGTCTGTACACGATTGAGGGTGTGGTGCCTAATCTGCTGCATTTGCCAGCTGGATGTAATTTCTGCACCAGGTGCAAAGAGGCTTCTGAGCGGTGCTTTATGGAGAAGCCATGTCTTTATCAGACAAGGGACGGACACGGGGTTCGCTGCTTTAAGTATGAAAGCGAGGTGCAGTTAGATGGAAGATAAAAAAGTCCTTCTGGAAGCAAGGCATCTTGTAAAGGAATTTCCCATTGGAGGAACGAAGAAAAGGCCGCAGGTGGTTCATGCGGTTTCTGATGTGAATCTGGAGATTTATGGAGGAGAAACACTGGCTCTGGTTGGGGAGTCCGGATGCGGAAAGAGTACGCTGGGCCGGACATTGATCCGTCTTCTGGAGGCTACGTCAGGAGAAATCTATTTTGACGGAGAGGAAATTATCTCCATGAAGCCAGGGGAATTTGCAGCCCTCCGGCGTCAGATGCAGATTATTTTTCAGGATCCCTATGCGTCCTTGAATCCGCGGATGAGGGTTCGCGAGATTATCGGAGAGCCGCTGATTACTTACGGCATGAAGGATAAGCAGGAGCTGGAAAAAAGGGTCAGAGAGCTGATGAAGGAGGTGGGAATTCCAGATGAATTCTATAATCGTTATCCCCATCAGTTTTCCGGCGGGCAGCGTCAGCGTATCGGTATTGCCCGGGCAATTGCCTTAAATCCCAGACTGATTATCTGTGATGAGCCGGTGTCAGCTCTGGACGTTTCAATCCAGTCCCAGGTGCTGAACCTTTTGAAGGATCTGCAGGCGCAGTATCACCTGACCTACCTGTTTATTTCTCATGATTTAAGCGTAGTGAAGTTTATTGCAGATCGGGTCTGCGTGATGTTTCTGGGAACGATATGTGAATTGGGGCCTACGGAGGAGCTGTATGATAAGCCGCTCCATCCCTATACCAGATTTTTGCTGAATGCGATTCCAAAAGCAGATCCGCGGCTGCGGGGAGAAACAAAAGAACTGTTGTCGGGAGAGATTCCTTCGCCGGTAAATCCGCCGTCCGGCTGCCGTTTCCACACCCGGTGTCCTTATGCAAGAGAAATCTGCAGCCAGGAGACACCAGGGTGTACTGAGATTGGCGAGAGAAAGGTGTTCTGCCATTTTCCACTGAGATAGCAGAAACATAACTGTTCAGGACAGGACATCTTCTGGTATCTCGCGAAAGCAGGTGTGAGAGTTGGTCTGGGCTGTTATCTGGCCTGGAACAGGCGATTGGCAGTCCGGTCAAACAGTCCGCCCAGAACAGCTGTATAGACGGCAGCAGCTGCATTGGTGCTGATACGCAGGATTACAGCGCCGACGGCTCCAAAGACGCCGGAGGCGTTGGAAAGGGCACCAAAGGTATTAAAGACTGTCTGCCAGGGATATTTTGCAGAATATCCTACGCCAATTCCGCCGATAATCCCAATCATGGAGTGAAGACTTTTTGGGAGTATGGTGTAAATAACCAGGAAAATCAGGCATCCTGCAATGTTATAAATACCTCTTGATTTGGCACGGACTTCCAGATCCTTTTGAAAGGGAAGACATACGGACATACAGGCAATGCCTACCCACATTACACGGGGAATTCCGAGGAGAGAGGCAAGAAGCATGGCTGTGGATACGCATACAGTCAGCTTAAAATACCACCGGTTTCGCAGGGAACGAGGATCAAATTCATGAAAGAGATCTTCAAATTTCCGTTTGTGAGGCCGGTTTTTCTGTTTTATGTAAAATACAATCATACAGAGGATCATGCCGAAAAACAGACCGGCTGTCCGCAGAGCCAGGGAACGCCCGTTTACGTCATAGCCCTGAAGAATCAAATAGGACAGTACAAAGGTAGAGTGATTGGACATAATCACATTGTGACAGCCTAAAAACATGAGAGTCAGGATACAGATAAAATTAATGATAAAACCGGAAAACGGTGATACCAGATTAGACAGATGAGGACCAGTCATCAGTATGGAAAAAATTCCCATAATACACAACAGGCCATGGGTGGTTTGAATTCCAAAATCGGCCTGACGAAGAACCAATAGGGCAAGAAGAATGGCTACGCCGGCAATGCTGTTTTCATTTCCAAAAATCAGGCTGAAAAGGGTAACAGCGGCAAAGCAGAAGGCAACCACCAGATATACCTTAAAATTGTAAATAAGCACATGGCGTTTTCGCTCTTTCTTATCTTCTGTAATTCGGATCAAAGCTTTAGAACCGGCGGCATTCAGCTGCAGTTCCTGGTAAAATGTCATAAACAATAACCTCCTGTAAATCATAGTTTGAAACCATCAGGTTCCGTGAAATAAAAAAAGCAGGTTTTTCTTTAGAGAAAAAGGCAATACAGAAGATTGTAACCTGTTTTTAGAAAGAATACAAGAGGAAAATTTACAGCGTTCCGGCGTATTTTCGGAACGCTGTATGTGATGGAAGAGATTGATTGATAGGAATCAGCTCAGATAATTCCGCATATTTTTTAATGCATTTTTTTCCAGTCTGGACACCTGTGCCTGGCTGATATGGATTTCTTCCGCCACCTCTGTCTGTGTTTTTCCTTCAAAAAAGCGAAGATCAATGATGTGGCGCTCCCTCTGAGGCAAACGGTTCATGGCTTCCCGCAGTGAGATTTCCTCCACCCAGTTTTCCTCAAGATTTTTCTTGTCGCTGATCTGATCCATGACATAAAGGGGATCTCCGCCGTCTGTGTAAATGGGTTCATACAGACTGACCGGGCTTTGAATGGCGTCTAACGCATAGGTAATGTCTTCCTTGCTGACGCCGATTTCCTCGGCAATTTCCATGAGAGTAGGTTCTCTGGAAGCAGTTCGCGTAAGTTTTTCTTTGGCGTACAGGGCTTTATAGGCCGTGTCCCTTAGAGAACGGCTGACTCGGATGGAATTATTATCTCTGAGATAGCGGCGCACTTCTCCTATAATCATAGGGACAGCATAAGTGGAAAAACGTACATTCTGGGTAATATCAAAATTATCAATGGCTTTGATCAGGCCGATGCAGCCAATCTGGAAAAGGTCATCTATATTTTCGCTGCTGCTGGAAAAACGCTGGATGACGCTGAGTACCAGCCGCAGATTTCCCCGGATGTATTCCTCTCTGGCTTCGGGATCTCCTTCCAGAATCCGTTTAAACAGGGCATCCTTCTCCTCGTTCGTAAGAAGCGGCAGCTTCGCCGTATTTACTCCGCAGATTTCAACCTTATATCCTGCCATGTTCTAACCTCCGCTTATGAATTTTCTGTGGCGCATGATACATAGAAAATGATTTACGAAAAAGGGAGGGTTTATACTTCCATTTTTTGTCACAGGGCACAAATGGAGGAGGAAGGGAAAGGAACAGGGGAAAAAGAGCAGAGGAAAAGAACAGAAGCCGGGAATCTTGCAGGCGGAGAAAATGGCTGTTATAATGGACAGCAGAAAATGAGAAAAAGATTTGGGAGGCAGAATACTGTATGTTATATACCATACCTCATTATTATAAAAAATTTCAGTGTATTGCAGGGGAATGTCCAGATACCTGCTGCGCCGGATGGCAGATTGTGATCGATGACCGGACCAGGGAGAAATACAGAAGGGCAGAAGGGGCTTTTGGAAACCGGCTGCATAATTCCATTGACTGGAAGGAGTCCTGCTTTCAGCAGTATGAAGGACGGTGCGCTTTTTTGAATGACGAAAATCTGTGCGATATTTACCAGGAGTCAGGAAAAGAAATGCTGTGCAGAACCTGCCGGAATTATCCGCGCCATATCGAGGAGTTTGAGGGCAGCAGGGAGATTTCCCTGTCTTTGTCCTGTCCGGAGGCGGCGCGGTTGATTCTGAGCAGCAGGGAGCCGGTACAGTTTCTGACTGCAGAAAAAGCGGGAGAAGAGGAGTATGAGGATTTTGATTTTTTCCTTTATACGAAGCTGACGGATGCCAGAGATTTGATGATTCGCCTGCTTCAGGAGAGGCGGGAGCCGGTGTCGCTGCGAATTGCCATGGTGTTGTCGCTGGGCCATGATCTGCAGAGAAGAATCCGGAGCGGGCAGCTGTTTTTGGTGGATCAGCTTCTGGAACGTTATGGGAAAGAAGACGCTTTTCGGAGGATGGAAGAGCGGATAAAGCCGTACCGGGTGGATAAGAAAAGCAGAAGCAGGCTGGTGCGGGAGCTGTTTGAGATTTTCGGGGAGCTGGAACTTTTAAAAGCTGACTGGCCCCAGTATGTAAAAAGAGCGGAGCAGGGGCTGGCGCAGGAGGAGGAACAGTTTGCGGCGGGAGAAGAAGCTGCACAGGTGACGGTAGGGGAAGAAACTGCGGCAGAATGGAAGAAGGAGACTCAGGATGAGACGTCGTGGGAGATCTGGATGGAGCAGCTGATGGTATATTTTGTATTTACCTATTTCTGCGGAGCTGTGTATGATGAAAATGCCTATGGAAAGATAAAGCTGGCTGTGGTCAGTACCCTTCTGATCTGTGAGATAACCAGAGGAATTTTTGCAGATCCATCTGAGAGATCGGGAAAGAATTTGTTTTCTATACTGACAGAGTCTGCCTGGAAATACTCCAAAGAAATTGAGCATTCGGATGTAAATCTGGGGCATCTGGAAAGGCTTTTCCGGGAAAAATCCTGCTGTGGCCTGGAAAATCTTCTGCGGGTGGTGCTGTCTTAAGAAAGATGAAAAGGCAGTTGGGGGAAGACGAAAAGCAGTCGGAGAAGCGCGTTTATGAGTGTGTGGGGGGGTGAGAAGCTTGTAGGGACCGGATAAATACAGTATAATAGAAAAGGATACAGAACATGAAAGAAACTGGCATGAAAGCGTTAACAGGGAGGAAGCGGATTCTGGCAGGAATCACGCTTTTTTCCATGTTTTTTGGAGCGGGGAATCTGATTTTTCCGCCATTTTTGGGAGCACAGGCAGGAACTCATATCTGGCAGGCATTTGCAGGCTTTGCAGTGAGCGCCGTGTTTCTTCCGGTACTGGGGGTAGTGGCTGTTACCAAATCCGGAGGTTTGGAGACTTTGGCGTCCAGGGTGCATCCCAGATTTTCTTTTTTTTACATTCTTGTTTTATACCTGGCCATTGGGCCGTGTCTTGCCATTCCAAGAACGGCAAGCACCTCTTTTTCGATTGCGGTGATGCCTTTCTGGAATCAGCCGGAAGCACTGAGGCTGGTACAGCTTGTTTATGCCCTGGCGTTTTTCCTGCTGGCAGCTCAGGTGGCTATGCATCCGGAAAAGCTGACAGAGTATCTGGGAAAATGTCTGACGCCGATTCTTCTGAGTTTGATTGTGATTATTTTTGCGTCCTCTGTTCTGCGTCCGGCAGGACCAGCGGCAGCGCCCAATGGCGCTTATGGACAGACTGCCGTGATTCGGGGATTTTTGGACGGCTATCAGACAATGGATACCCTGGCAGCGCTGAATTTCGGAATTATTATCGCAATGAATATCCGGGTCATGGGGATTTCAGAGGAATCAGGAGTAATGAAAGAAACCATTCGTGCGGGATGGACTGCAGGATCGGTGCTTTTGGCAGTTTACGGAATGCTTTCTTACGTGGGAATGGTTTCCGGAACCAGGTTTGCCGGGGCGGCCGATGGAACAGAGATACTGACCGGAGTGGTGGAATTTCTTTTTGGAAAGGCTGGGACAGTGATGCTGGCATGTATTTTTATGATTGCCTGCTTTAATACCTGTGTGGGACTTCTTGTATGCTGTGGAAATTATTTTCACAGAATTTTTTCGAAGCTGTCCTATCGTGCATGGGTGTATGTGTTTGCGGCTGTGTCCATGGCCATATCCAATGCGGGCCTGGGGGCGATTTTAAGAATTTCCAAGCCGGTGCTTAATGCCATTTATCCTCTGGCAATTCTGTTGATTTTTCTTTCCTGCCTTCACCACAGAATCAAAGATTATCCGCGGATTTATCCCTGGTCAGCATTTGTGTGCGGTTTGTTCAGCCTGCTTTTTATGCTGGACGAGAACCATATTGTGATTCCGGGTGTGACTGGACTTCTTCATGGGATTCCTGGCAGCAGACAGGGCTTTGGATGGCTGATGCCTACGGCTCTGGCTATAGGCGCCGGTTTTCTGGCAGATAAGACAGGAAAGGTTTTTCAAAAGAAGCATGATGTGAGAAAAAATAAAGGAGTATAAGAGTTATGGACGTTGCGGTTTCTCTGGAAGTTCTTCAGAAAAAGGCGGCTGAGGATATACAGCTTAGGAAACGGCTTTGGGATACAAGAAAAAGTCAGAATCCATTATCAGATTTCTGCAGAATCTGCAGGGAGCAGGGAGAGGAACTTTATGAAATGGATTTGCTTCAGGCGGGGGAGGAACTTTATGCCGCTATGAAACGCAGTACCAATGGAGGCGGAGAGAATTCTCCAGTTTTAAAAGGGGAAGATGATTTGTATGAGTTGTTTTTTGCCCAGCTGCCAAAGTAAGAGCGCGGCAGAAGCGTTACAGTGAAAATGGAATAAAAGAAAGGGGAATGTGGGATGCGAAGCTTTTATGAAGCGGTTTCCCGATGTAATCCGGAAGAACAGAATTTGGCAGTGACAGTGCTGGCGGGGCCGCATTTTGGAGAAAAGGCTCTTTTTTCAGATGGGCAGCTGATATTTGATACAGAGGAAAAAGGATACCTGAAGGAACATAAGGAAGAGGTCTGGATAGCGGTTCGAGATAAGAAACAGTGCAGGGACAGCATTGCTGAGGTGGCAGGAATACCGGTTTTCTGCGACTGGCTGGGGCAGGAAAACTGTCTGGTTATCTGCGGCGGAGGTCATGTTTCCATTCCGGTCATTGAGATTGGAAGGATGCTGGGCTTTGAAGTAATTGTGCTGGAGGATCGTCCTGTATTTGCAGACAATGCAAGACGGGCAGGGGCCAGCCAGGTGATTTGTGAACCCTTTGAAGCGGGTCTGGATCAAATACCGGGCAGCAGCAGTACCTATTTCGTTCTTGTAACCAGGGGACACGTCTACGATCAGATTTGTCTGAAGAAAATCGTAGAAAAGCCTCATGCTTATATTGGAATGCTGGGAAATCGGAAACGAGTACAGATGGTGAAAAACGCTGTTTTGGAATACGGAGCAGCGCCGCAGGTAATTGAGCGCATCCACACGCCGATAGGATTGGATATTGGCTCAGAAACTCCGGCAGAACTGGGAGTTGCGATTATGGCTGAGATTATTCAGGTGAAAAACAGAGGAATTAGACAGAACGGATATTCCAGAGATATGCTTCACGCCCTTTTGAAGACTGGAAATGGGGGAAAGGCTGGTGTGATGGCAACTATTGTTGGAAAAAAGGGATCTACGCCTCGTGAGGCGGGAACGAAAATGCTGGTACAGCCAGACGGCCATTGCATTGGAACCATAGGAGGCGGCCGTGCGGAGGCAGTTATGATGAACCGCGCGCTTGAACTTCTGAAGTCCGGAGCTGAGCACTCAATGCTGTGTTATGTGAATATGGCAGGAGAGGAGTCGGAAGAGGAAGGAAGCTGCGGAGGCGGAGTGATTTATGTGCTGCTGGAACCTGTTTTCTGCAGAAAGGAGCTGTGATTTGTGAAGGAAACACCATTAAACGGACGGATGCTGGCAGGTGGCTGTCCGGATGGACAGGAATATAATACTCAGCTTTTGTATTTTACCTGCTCGTCTCTTGGGGAGAGCGGAGACAGAGTTTATATGATAAGTGATCAGGGGGGAAGCCCCAATGTGATAGTAAAGGATCTGTTTACCGGAAAAGAGAAGGTTCTTACACAGAATCAGGCAGGTACTTTAAAAAGCTACGTTTACTTTGACGGAGAGAAGAATCGGGGGCTGGGGAAGGCCAGTGTCTGTCTCGATTATGTAAGGGAAATCATTTATTTTATTCAGGATGATAAAATATGCAGGGCAGACCGGGAGGGAAGGATTACTGTGCTGAACCGGATACCGGAGGAGCGAATGACAGCATTTACTCATGTCAGTGCAGATGGAAAGCGACTTTGTGTCCCTATGACAGACGGCAGATGCCTGGATTTTGATCCGGAAACAGAGGGAGCCGGGCTTGACCGGCGTCCGGTTTATGATATTGACGGACGGGTGCAGGAGGAAAATTTAAACAGCTATCTCTGTGTTTATGATACAGAAACAGGAGAGCTGCTGTTTGAAAAAACAGTTCCGAAATGCTGGATTACCCATGTGCAGTTTCATCCAATCAATCCGGAAATTATTATGTATAACCATGAGTGGCCCAGCTTTGACTGCGGGATCCGGCGTATCTGGATGTATGACCATGAAACGGATTCTCTGATTCGTGTCCGCACCGAGGGAAGCGATACTCTGGGGAATCCAAGGGGCTTTGCACGAAGAGCGGAGGATTGGGTCTGCCATGAGATGTGGAGTGATGACGGAACTCAGATTATTTATCATGGCGGCTATGCAGGCGGTCCGGCTATGGTTGGCCGGTATGAGCTGGCTACAAAAAGGTACTGGGAAATTGCTTTGCCGGATGATTACAATGCCTATGGCCATTTTACTATGGATCACAGGGGAAACCTGGTGTGCGACGGGTATTTTAAATATCCCTGGGAGGTAAAGCAGGTTCGGGAAAACAGTACAGATAACGGGCCGGATCCACATAAAAAGGATGCGGAGTATATCTGCAAGGTCATTCCGGACTGGGAAAAGGGAACTCTGACCTGGATTCCTCTTTGCAAACACGAAAGTGACTGGCTGGGGCAGGATGCCCACCCTCATCCCATATACAGTCATACGGGAGACAGGATCTTCTTTAACAGCCGGATGGAACGCTCGGTAAAGGTTTACTGTGTTTCAGCAAGAACGCCTCAGAAGGCTGAGAAAGAATAGAATAGAAGTGTGAATGGCGGCAGTTTGAAGCATTTGCTTGGAACTGCCGCATTGTTGTATTTGCAGAAAAGAGATTTCTGTGGGGGAATAATTTCTATAGGGGACTCTTGAGCCATGATGCAGATTTTGCATTTATAGAGGGAAAGGGCGGATTCTGCACAATTCATGGCGGAGATTTTGCATTTAAGGAGAAAAAGAACTGCTTCCTGCACAAATCAGAGGAGAAATTTTGCATTTACGGTGGGAAAAGAGGAATTCTATATAAAACTCAGAGGTATGATATACACAGAGTGTTGACTGTCGAAACCTTAAAAAATAGATGTTCAAACATCTGTATTTTGAGGGCATACGGAGAGAACACGTGCCAGGGGCCTTTATTTGGTGGAAACAAGAAAAGAAATAGGAAAACTTCTGAAGCACAAACAAAAGGAATAAATTTATGATACAATCGAAAACAGGAATGTCGTTAGAGTACAT
The DNA here is from genome assembly GCA_900538475.1 of uncultured Clostridium sp. GTDB lineage: Bacteria > Bacillota > Clostridia > Lachnospirales > Lachnospiraceae > Brotaphodocola. Next base: position 19,576 of record UPYT01000014.1, read on the forward strand.
GATGGTTTGACGGAATACAAAGCCCGGAAAAAAGGCAGAGCTAGGAAAATGAACGAAGTCTGGAAGGAATACAAAAACAAAAATACAAAAACAGAAATACAAAAACAGAAATACGAAAACCTGGAAAGATAGAGGAATTGAATACTATGAGAGAAATCAGTTTGTTTATTGCAATGAGTCTTGACGGTTATATTGCAGATAGCCGCGGCGGTGTGGATTGGCTAACGGGTCAGAAAGAGGATGGAGAGATGATAGATACCTATTCTCTGTTTATTAGAGATGTGGATACAGTACTGATGGGCTGGAATACCTACCATCAGATTGTAACAGAGCTGTCACCGGAACAGTGGATATACGAGGGCTTGAAGACCTATGTATTTACGCATTCGGAGCATCTGTCTTCCGATGAGATCTGCTTTACGGACAGGGAACCAGAAGAACTTTTGGAGGAATTGAGGCAGCAGGAAGGAAAGAAAATCTGGATTTGCGGGGGAGCAAATCTTGTGGGGCAGCTGAGAGGAAAGGGATTGATTGACGAGTATTATATTTCTGTGATTCCCACACTTTTGGGAGACGGCATTCGCCTTTTTAAAGACAAGAGCACAGAACAGAAGCTGGAGCTGGTAAGTACACAAAATTATAATGGAATTGTGGATTTGGTTTATATAAAGAAGAGCGAATTCCACGGGTGCGTAATGGTTCCTATTTTACATTCCGTGCAAAACGTGTATAATAAAGATCACGGGAAAAATTTATAACGGAGAGAATGAAATGAGAAGAACCTATTTAATCGACAGCGAGAATATCAACGATGTGTGGGTGGAGCTTCTGCAGGTACTGGAGGATGGGGATGAGATTCTGGTATTTTATACAGATAAAAGCGCACACATGGGCTATGATAGAATCGTTTGTCTGATGGAACAAAAGCGAGGGGCGGTTCACTGGATCAAGTGTTTTGAAGGGCAGAATGCCCTGGATTTTCAGCTGGTGACAGAGCTGGGAAGCTGTCTGTCTCAGAATGGCAGCCGGGAATATATCATTGTTTCCAATGATACCGGATATGACGCTGTAGTTCGTTACTGGCAGCAGAAGGGATGCTCTGTGCGGAGAATTAAGGGTACAGATTGTGAGAAGGGAGCGCCGGAGGAAAGACGCCAGGAAGAGAAGGCAGAGAAAGCCGTATCAGAAAAGAAGGGCCGAAACAATAAGTCTGAAAAGGTTGGAGCTGCAGCGCGTGTTCACGGAGAGGAGCCGGCCGCTCAAAAATCCTGTGCAGAAAAAAATTGCGGAGAGGAGCCGATTCTCCAAGAATCCTGCGCAGCAGGAAATCACAGGAAAGGACAGGAGAAATCGGAATCCTGTGCAGCTGGAAACCGCAGAGAAGAACAGGAAAAATCAGAATCCTGCGCAGTGGAAAATCACGGAGAAAAGCCGGGAAAATCAGCATCTTCTGCAAAGAAGGTTCGTAGGAAAAAGTCTCCGAAGGCAGTATCTGCAGAGAACGGGCGCGGAGAAATGAGAGAAGCGGAAGCTTGTGCAGAGGACATCTGCGGAGAAATGAGAAAAGTGGAAGCTTGTGCAGAGAACAGCTGCGAAGAAATGTCCCCAAAGGAAGTGTCAGCGGGAAAGGACGAAGCAGAAGGCGAGGGAAGCTGCGGGCAGACCACTTCTGAGGGAAACGGCAGAAAAAAGAGAAAAAACAGACGAAAAAAAACACAAAAAGAGAAGAAGGAAGAATGCCGGGAGTTCGCTGAGGAGGATACCCTGGTTTTTACGGAGAAACCAGAGCCGTTCGAAGACGACGAAGCTGTTTTAGAGCAGGAGCTCTTTGGAGACGGAGAGGAAGACAGGGAAAACGGCGAAGCAGAAACAGAAGAAAAACACAATGGCGGCGGCGCTGACTGGAAGGAAGAGCTTTTGAAGATTTTCCGTCGAACAGGAAGCCGGGAGCCGGAGGAGGATCGGAGATTTCTCCTGGAGCTTTGCAAAACCCTGAAGCTTTCGAATATGTCTCTGGTTCACAATGTGATGGAGTATCATTTTGGTCTGGCAACTGGAAACGGAATTTATCGTTTTATTCGAGAAAATCCTGGCTGCCGGGGAGAACTTTCCGCCGGATACAGCAACAACAAAAAGGAAAGAGAACGCCGGTATCTGGAACTGATTCTGGCACGCAGTGAAATGAGCCTGCAGGAAGGAGATGTGGATCAAATTCTGAAGATTCTTAACGGGGTACCCAAGAAGAATCTGAATGGGATTCATTCAGCTTTGCTGCGCCGGTTTGGGCAGGAGGATGGAGGAAGCTTTTATGCGGTTCTCCGAAATCATGTAAAGATTATCCGGGCACTGTAGAGTTGTGGGAGTTTTTGCAGAGTGAATGATTCAACAATAACACGTCTGGATAGATGCGGAACTATTATAGAAAGAAAAAGGCTCGCAGGAGAGACTGGGAGAACGCCGGTAAAGGCTCAGAAAAAGAATAAAATATAAAGAATAAACGCAAAAGGCCAGAGGCCGCTGCAGATGATACTTGTCTTAGCTGCAGCGGCGCTGGCCTTTATTTTTCTTTATTTCAGAGGAAAATCTCTTGCTCTGACTACAGATTCTTATTCTTTTCAAAAAGAATCAGCAGCCCCTTTAACATCAGAGCCTCATCATACTGGATTTGATGGCGGCACAGAGGCATAATAAAGCGGGACAGTCCTCCGGTGGCAACCAGAGAAGCAGGCTGCCCCAGTTCTTCTTCAATCCGGTCAATCAGGCCGTCGATCATGCCGGCATTGCCGTACATAATTCCGCTTCTCATACAGTCAATGGTATTTTTTCCGATGACCTTTTTGGGAATATCCAGGCTGATAGAGGGAAGCTGGGCGGTTTTGCTGCTTAAGGTATCTAGGGAAATACGAAGTCCAGGCAGAATGGTTCCTCCGATATAATTGCCGGCCGGATCTACCACAGACATAGTGGTGGCAGTTCCCATATCAATGACGATGATGGGGCAGGGATAATCCCGAATAGCAGCGACAGCATCAACAATCAGATCGCTGCCGACGGTTTTCGGGTTGTCCATAAGAATATTCATGCCGGTTTTGATGCCGGATCCAACCAGCATGGGGTGATGGCCCAGGATTTTCTTTACGGCTGAGGAAATGGCGGCATTCAGAGGAGGCACAACAGAAGAAAGAATAGAGCCCTCAATATCAGCTGTGCAAATGCCGTGAATTTCCAGAATATTTTTAATATTTATGGCATATTCTGTGCTTGTTTTATTGTGATTGGTGGTCAGGCGTTCAACAAAATATGTTTTTTCTGAGTCAATGCAGCCTACCACAATATTGGTGTTTCCCATATCCAGTGCTAAAATCATTGGAAAAGCTCCTTTCCCGATTCCTGAAGGGAACCGGCAGAATCTGTGTATTTTCAGGCAGAAAACGAACCGCAAAAAGCAGTTGTTTTGCACACTCATCCTATCATATTTTACAGGGAAACACAATCGGAATCCCTTTTAAATACGCAATTTTTGTGCTATACTGATTCCATTGCAAATGTTTGCCGGGGCAGGCTCCGGCGGTAAAATCAGGAGGGACTAATGCTGAAAGGAAAGACAGTAGTTCTTGGCGTAACAGGCGGAATTGCCGCCTACAAAATAGCCAGCCTGGCAAGTATGCTGGTAAAGCAGCATGCAGATGTGCAGGTGATTATGACAGAAAATGCAACGAATTTTATTACTCCTACTACCTTTGAAACATTGACAGGGAACAAATGTCTGGTTGATACCTTTGACAGAAATTTTCAGTTCCAGGTGGAACATGTAGCTCTGGCCAAGCGGGCGGATATTTTCATGATTGCCCCGGCGACAGCCAATGTGATTGCAAAGGTGGCCCACGGGCTGGCAGATGATATGCTGACAACTACATTTTTGGCTTGCAAAAAACCGAAATACATTGTTCCGGCCATGAATACCCAGATGTATGAAAATCCCATCACTCAGGATAATCTGGATATCTGCCGCAGATATGGGATGCATGTGGTGGAACCGGCCAGCGGATATCTGGCCTGTGGGGATACAGGAGCAGGAAAGATGCCGGAGCCGGAGCTTTTGATGGAATATATTATGCAGGAGCTGGCTTTTGAAAAGGATATGGCGGGGAAAAAAGTCCTGGTGACAGCCGGTCCCACCAGGGAAGCCATTGATCCGGTTCGTTATATTACCAATCACTCCACCGGGAAAATGGGCTATGCCATTGCGCAGGCAGCTGCCAGACGGGGCGCGGAAGTGACTCTGGTAAGCGGGCCGGTCAATTTAAAGGCCCCTCTTGGCGTGAATCTGGTGCCGGTGACAAGCGCCGGGGAAATGTTTCAGGCAGTAACTGAAGCAAGCAGCAGTCAGGATGTGATTATTAAGGCGGCAGCTGTGGCTGATTACCGCCCCAAATATGTGGGAACAGAGAAAACAAAGAAAAAAGACGGGGATATGAATCTGGAAATGGAACGGACAGATGATATTCTTGCATGGCTGGGGAACCACAGACAGACGGGCCAGGTACTCTGCGGATTTTCCATGGAGACAGAAAATATGCTGGAAAATTCTCAGGCAAAACTGGAGAAGAAGCATGTAGATATGATTGTTGCCAATAATTTAAAGACAGCCGGGGCAGGCTTTGGAACAGATACGAACGTTGTGACCATAATTACTAAAGAAGGGGCAGAGGAGCTGGCTATGATGACAAAGGAACAGGTGGCTCATCAGCTTTTGAACCGGATTATGGACAGATTCTGAGGCTGAAAGGCAAGAAACTTCAGGAAGTGATCATTATGCCCTGGAACCCTGTTGCCAGAGCTGGATTTCTCTGGTACAATCATGGATTGAAGAGAAATTTGCGCAGCAATCGATCTGTGCAGCAGAGCTTTAATCAGAAGATTTGGAGGACAGACTTTTGTCAAATATAGCAGAAGAGATAAAAAAACGAAGAACATTTGCCATTATTTCCCATCCGGATGCAGGTAAAACCACATTAACGGAGAAATTCCTGCTTTACGGAGGCGCCATTAACCTGGCAGGAACCGTAAAGGGAAGAAAAGCTGCCAAGCATGCAGTTTCTGACTGGATGGAGATTGAGAAGGAGAGAGGAATTTCTGTTACCTCGTCTGTAATGCAGTTTGAATATGACGGATACTGCATTAATATTCTGGACACACCGGGACATCAGGATTTCTCAGAGGATACCTACCGTACCCTGATGGCAGCAGACAGTGCCGTCATGGTAATCGACGGCTCCAAGGGTGTTGAGGCGCAGACCATTAAGCTGTTTAAGGTTTGTGTGCTGAGAGGAATTCCGATTTTTACTTTTATCAATAAAATGGACCGGGAAGCGAGAGATCCCTTTGAGCTGATGGATGAAATTGAAAATGTCCTGGGAATCCGCACCTGCCCCATTAACTGGCCGATTGGATGCGGAAAGAATTTTAAGGGCGTTTACGATCGCCATACCAAGGAAATTACCACCTTTACAGCAGCTATGGGAGGCGCGAAGGAGGTAGCGACTCAGAACTATGGTCTGGATGCGCCGAATCTGGATGATGTGATTGGATATTCCTACCATGAACAGCTTTTGGATGAGATTGAGCTGTTAGACGGCGCTGCAGATGAGTTTGATATGGAGCGGGTAAGCAGAGGAAACCTGTCTCCGGTATTTTTTGGTTCTGCCCTGACTAACTTTGGTGTGGAAACCTTCCTGCAGCATTTCCTGAAGATGACATCTTCCCCCCTGCCGAGAAGAACTCTGACCGGGGAGATTGATCCGTTTAAAGAGGATTTTTCCGCCTTTGTATTTAAGATTCAGGCCAATATGAACAAGGCCCACAGAGACAGAATTGCTTTTATGCGGATTGTTTCCGGAAAGTTTGAAGCAGGCATGGAGGTGAATCACGTCCAGGGCGGCAAGAAGCTGCGCCTGTCCCAGCCGCAGCAGATGATGGCTCAGGACAGAAAGATTGTAGAAGAGGCCTATGCCGGAGATATTATCGGTGTATTTGATCCTGGTATTTTTTCCATTGGAGATACCCTCTGCAAATCCAGTGAAAAGTTTGAATTTGAGGGAATCCCCACCTTTGCGCCAGAGCATTTTGCAAGGGTGCGCCAGATTGACACCATGAAGAGAAAGCAGTTCTTAAAGGGCGTCAGCCAGATTGCCCAGGAGGGTGCGATTCAGATCTTCCAGGAGTTTAATACTGGTATGGAGGAGATTATTGTAGGCGTAGTTGGTGAACTGCAGTTTGAGGTTTTAACCTATCGTCTGGAAAATGAATACAACGTAGAGGTAAAGCTGGAAAAGCTGCCTTATGAATATATCCGCTGGATTGAGAATAAAGAAGAAGTGGATGTGGCAAGAATTCAGGGTACCTCCGATATGAAACGGATCAAGGATCTGAAGGATAATCCGCTGCTTCTGTTTGTCAACAGCTGGAGCGTGGGTATGGTAGAAGAGAGAAATCCGGGACTGAAGCTGTCTGAGTTTGGAAGAAGCTAAGAGGCTTTGGAAGACAGGTATTTCCGTATAGTGAGACAACAGATCATTGGCATCATGAAAGGAGACAAAGATTATGAGCAAGATTGATGAAGTAAGAGCTGCTATGGTAGCAGCCATGAAGGCAAAGGATAAAGTGAGAAAGGATTCTCTTTCTATGCTGCTGTCTGCTTTAAAGAACGCGGAGATTGACAAGCGTTCTCCCCTGACAGAGGAAGAGGAAAATGCTGTAGTGAAAAAGGAACTGCGTCAGAGTAAGGAAACCTATGATCTGGCTCCTGAGGAACGCCAGGATATCAGAGAGGAAATGGCAGCAAGAATCGCTGTTTACAAGGAGTTTGCACCGGAGGATATGAGTGCGGAGCAGATTGCCCAGGTGATTCAGGAGGTGCTGGCAGAGCTGGGAATTGAAAAGCCCGTTGGCGCAGATAAGGGAAAAATCATGAAGGTTCTGATGCCCAGAGTAAAGGGGAAAGCAGACGGAAAGCTGGTGAATGAGACACTGGCTGGCATGATGAAATAAAAAGAAAGGGGTTTTTACAATGTACAGAGAAAAAATTGATGCGTTTATTGATGCCCACCGTCAGGAGCTGGTGGAGGACGTCTGCGAACTGTGCAGAATTAACAGCGAAAAAATGCCTGCTGAGGAGGATATGCCATTTGGTCCTGGGGCGGCTGAATGCCTGGACGCAGCGCTGGATATGGCAGAGGGATATGGCTTTGATACCACCGATTATGACGGATATGTAGGCTGCATTGATTTAAATGACAAGCCCCGCCACCTGGATATTCTGGCTCATCTGGATGTAGTTCCTGCCGGAGAGGGCTGGACTGTGACAGCGCCGTTTGAGCCTGTTGAAAAAGACGGAAAGATCTACGGACGGGGAACTGCCGATGACAAGGGTCCGGCGATTGCTGCTCTTTATGCTATGCGTGCGGTAAAAGAGCTGGGGATTCCCTTAAAGAAGAATGTCCGTCTGATCCTGGGTACCGATGAGGAATGCGGAAGCTCTGACATTGAATACTATTACAGCAAAGAACCAGAGGCTCCCATGACCTTTTCTCCGGATATTGAATACCCGGTTGTAAATGTGGAAAAGGGACGTCTTCCAGGACATTTCACAATGAATTTTGAGGTTTCTGAGGCTCTTCCGAGACTGGTAAGCCTTAAGTGCGGAACTAAGATTAATGTGGTTCCCGGAAAAGCGAAGGCAGTGGTAGAGGGCTTTGAGGACGGCGTTTTGGAGGCTGCGGCAAAGGCGGCAGAAGAAAAGACAGGCGTTCATTTTACCATGGAAGCCAAAGACGGAGCAGTGGAGATTACCGCAGAAGGAAAGGGAGCTCATGCATCTACGCCTCAGGAGGGAGTTAATGCTTTGACCGGACTTCTGGAGCTGCTGACCGGACTTCCCTTTGCTGCCTGCCCGCAGGTGGATGGCCTGAAGAAGATTGCAGCCCTGATGCCTCACGGGGACTTCTACGGAAAGGGACTGGGCGTGGATATGGAGGACGAGCTGTCAGGACGTCTGACTCTGGCATTTACTATGCTGACTGTTGACGCAGCTTCCCTGGATGGAGAGTTTGACAGCCGTGTTCCGGTATGCGGAAACGAAGACAATGTTCTGAAGGTGATTCAGGAAAAGATGAAAGAGAACGGAGGCGTTCTTCTGAACGAAACCATGACTCCTCCTCATCATGTAGACGGCGATTCTGATTTTGTCAGAACACTCTTAAAGGCATTTGAGGATTATACAGGAATCAAGAGTGAATGTCAGTCTACCGGAGGCGGTACCTACGTTCATCACCTGAAAAACGGCGTTGCATTTGGCGCTGCCATGCCGGGCAGAGACAACAATATGCATGGAGCAAATGAGTTTGCGCAGACAGACGATCTGGTAATCAGCGCAAAGATTTTTGCTCAGGTTATTGTAGATTTGTGCAGCTAAGGCGAACAAGCTTATAGGGAAATCCAAGGATGCGGAGGATCAGATTCTTCCTACAGCTGTAGGAAGGCTGCTTTTCCGCATCCTTTTTATAAAAACAAGGAAACAGCAAATGAGGTGCAGTGAATGAACAGTCTGAAAAAACTATTTGCCCAGGTGGATATGACAGAAGGGCGTCCCTGGGAAAAAATTGTACTATTTACGATTCCTATGATTATCGGCAATGTGGCTCAGCAGCTCTACAATACCGTAGACAGTATTGTTGTAGGCCGGTATGTGGGAGATAATGCTCTGGCAGCAGTGGGAAGCGCCAGCCCGATTTTGAATCTGCTGCTGGTGCTGTTTATCGGAATTTCTATGGGAGCCAGCATCATGGTTTCCCAGTATTTCGGATCACGGGACAGAGAAAATCTTTCCCGCACAATTGGAAGCGTGCTGACTTTAACAGCAGCCTCTTCCATATTTTTGGTGATTGCAGGTTCTGTGGCGATTCGGCCGATTCTGGAACTTTTAAACACGCCTGCCAGCATCATAGACTGGTGCTCTGATTATCTTTTTATTATGATGTATGGAATTGCCGGAGTCGCATACTATAATATTCTCTGCGGCGTTTTAAGAGGTCTGGGCGATTCTTTTTCTGCTTTGGTTTATCTGGTGGTCGCTACAGTGATCAATATTATTCTGGATCTGTGGTTTGTAGCAGGATTAAATATGGGTGTGCCAGGGGTAGCTCTGGCTACGGTGATTGCTCAGATGATTTCTGCAGTTCTGTGTTTTTTGAAGCTTCGGAAAATGAAGCATTTATTTGATTTAAAGGCATGCTATTTAAAGCCTCACCGGGAAAATATTGCAACAGTAGTACGGCTGGGCGTTCCCAGCGGAATTACCCAGGCCATTTTTTCTCTGGCTATGGTTGTAGTGCAGTCTCTGACTAACAGCTTTGGAGAAATGGTGATTGCCGCCAATGTTATTATTATGAGAGTGGACGGATTCGCCATGATGCCTAACTTCTCCTTTGGTACAGCAATGACTACCTATTCTGGACAGAACGTAGGCGCGAAAAAGCTGGATCGGGTGAAGACGGGAGCAAAACAGGGTACTCTGATTGCAGTGGGAACCTCTGCTGCCATTACAGCGGTTATTCTGCTTTTCGGCCGTCATCTGATGGCGATTTTTACCTCCACCTCGGAGCTGGTTACGTTAAGCAACAACATGATGCGGGTTCTTGCTCTGGGATATCTTGCCATGGCAGTGACCCAGAGTCTGTCCGGCGTTATGCGGGGAGCCGGAGATACCATGACGCCTATGTGGATTTCTCTGATTACGACGGTAGCCATCCGGGTGCCTCTGGCTTACGGAATTGCCTGGATGACCAGAACGCCTGAAATGCCGGGAGGCTGGTACGCCTGCATCTGGATATCTCTTCTGGTTTCTTGGGTTCTGGGCGCTGTGATTACGGCTGTGTTCTATCGCTGGGGAAAGTGGAAGGAAAAGGCGCTGGAGTAAGAATTTAGAATAACCAGAATTGACACAGGGCAGAAACCGAAATATAATACCACCAAAGCAGGAAATGCCTGAAGAAAAATCCAGGGCAGAGAATTCTTGAACAAAAAAGAAAACAGGAGGATTTTGAAAATGGCAGATATTTATACATCCGTAGATCAGCTGGTGGGAAAAACACCGCTTCTGGAGCTGACAAATCTGGAGCGGCAGTTTGGCTTAAAGGCAAGACTTCTGGCAAAGCTGGAATATCTTAATCCGGCCGGTTCTGCAAAGGATCGGGTTGCAAAATACATTTTGAATGATGCAGAAGAAAAGGGAATTCTGACAAAGGATTCTGTGATCGTTGAGCCGACCTCCGGAAATACAGGAATTGGCCTGGCTGCAATCGCAGCGGCCAGAGGATACCGTGTGATAATTGTGATGCCAGATTCCATGTCAGCGGAGAGACGTCTTCTGATGACTGCTTACGGTGCAGAGCTGGTTCTGACTGAAGGAGCAAAGGGAATGGGGGGAGCGATTGCAAAGGCAGAGGAGCTGGCAAAGGAAATCCCAGGAGCTTTTCTGGCAGGGCAGTTTGTGAACCCGGCTAATCCCAGGGCTCATTTTGAGACAACAGGGCCGGAAATCTGGGAGGATACAGACGGAGCAGTGGATTTCTTTGTGGCAGGAGTAGGAACCGGAGGAACCATAACGGGAACAGGAAGTTATTTAAAATCTAAGAAGCCCCAGGTTCAGATTGTGGCAGTGGAGCCGTCGGGTTCCCCAGTTCTTTCCCAGGGAAAGGCAGGCGCTCACAAGCTTCAGGGCATAGGAGCTGGTTTTATACCGGAGATTCTGGATACCACGGTTTATGATGAGGTGATTCCAGTGACCTCTGAGGATGCCTTTGAGACCGGGCGGATGCTGGGAAAAAGAGAAGGTGTTCTCGTCGGAATTTCTTCCGGCGCAGCGCTCTGGGCTGCCATAGAAGTGGCAAAGCGACCGGAAAATGAGGGAAAAACCGTGGTTGTACTGCTTCCGGATACGGGAGACCGGTATCTGTCTACAGAAATGTACGCAGAATAAGAAAGGAAAAGAAAATGAACGCTGTCAGCACCTATCAATCGCCGCTGGGGGAGCTTCTTCTGGCGGCAGATGAGGAAGGCTTAACCGGGATGTGGTTTCAGGGACAGAAGTATTTTGCAGCAGGGCTGGGAGAAGAAACGGAACCCCGGGGGCTTCCTGTTTTTGAGGAGGCAAAGCGATGGCTGGATCTGTATTTTCAGGGAAAGCAGCCGGATTTTTTTCCTGCGCTGCATATGCAGGGAACACCATTTCAGAAGCTGGTATGGGAGCTTCTTCTGCAGATTCCTTATGGGGAAACCATAACCTATGGGGAGCTTGCCGGACAGATCGCAGCGCAGCTGGGCAGAACCTCCATGTCTGCTCAGGCAGTAGGCGGCGCCGTGGGACATAATAAGATTTCTATTCTGATTCCCTGCCATCGCGTGGTTGGCAGGGATCAAAGCCTGACTGGATATGCCGGAGGGCTGGAACGAAAGAAATGGCTGCTGGAGCTGGAGAAGGGAAAACATCCGGTTTTTCCCTGGAACTGCAAGGGGCTCAGCTAGCGGCCGGTTTTATTTTCGGCTCTCCACTGACGGGGAGAGATACCGTAGACACTGCGGAAGGCCCTGGAAAAATGAAGCTGATTCGGGTAGCCCACAGCATTTCCGATATCGCCAATGGAAAGCTCTGTCAGCTTCAGCAGCTCCGTTGCTCTTGTCATACGGTAGCTGATTAGAAATTCCTGGGGGCTTTTTCCTACGGCTTCCCGAAAAATTCTTCCGAAATAGCTGCGGTTCAGATTGCAGAAAGCAGCAATATCTTCTACAGAAATATCATTCTGAAAATTTTGTTCAATAAAAGAAGTCGCTTCTCTGATATAAAAATCCCGGAGTGTTCCTGTTTTTGGAGGCTTTCTGCTGGAAGAAGAGCGAGTGATGCAGTCTAAAAGCAGATAGAGCTTTCCTATCAGATGCAGAGGCGGCATTTCCGGATGCTGGGCGATATAAAGAATCAGCTGCTTCAGCTCTGCAGAAATATCTCTGGCATTGGAATGATAGATGGGATGCTCTGGAGAGAGGCCAGCTAAATCAAGAGCCTCCTTTACACGAAGTCCGTCAAATTCTACCCACGCATATTCCCAGGGGTGTTCCTGATCGGCGCAGTAGGTGGTAACCTGATGGGGAAAAATCAGAAAACCTTCTCCGCTTCGTACAGGATAGCTTCGGGAAATACCGCCGGAATCCTCGGCAGTAAGTACTCCTGTGCCGGATATCACATAGTGAAAAAGATAGTGATTGCGTATGTGAGGCCCGTAGGAGTGAAGCGGACAGCAGGCTTCCCAACCATATTGGTATAAACCAAGATCAACAAAGTTTTCATTGGGAAAGACGGAAAAGAGATAATCGGACATAACTGGGATCTTCCTTTCTGAAAAAAGTAAAACATCACAAAAATAAGGGCATCAGCTCCGAAAAATTGACGAATTTGTCATGAATCGGAGCTTTTTTTGTTGGAAAAATATGGATTAATTTTATTATATACCAAAATGCGACTAGACATCAAGCAGAGAAGAAAAAAGTTGTATTTTGATATAAAAGTAGTAAAATCCCTGTATTTACGTCTGAGAGCGGGTCAGGTATCATAGATGGTAGAAAGAACGCGCGGATATTTCTCAATAATACGAAGCAGACCACACTTACAGGGGGTATATGATGCATAAGAGAGCAAAAAAAGGAATGAGATTTTGTGCAGTCGTGCTGCTGGCACTCCTTTCTCTGACCGGATGTGGCAGCAAAGAAACTGCGGACGGAAAAGTAAAGCTGTCTTTTCAGATATGGGATACGGCTCAGAGAGCAGGAATGCAGGCAGTGATTGATGAATATGAGAAGACACATCCGAATGTAACGATTGATCTTCAGGTGACCAGCTGGGATGAATATTGGACAAAGCTGGATGCGGCAGCAGAATCCAACCAGCTTCCGGATATTTTCTGGATGCATACGAATCAGATTTTGAAATATGCAGACTATGGAATGCTGGCTGATGTGACTGAGCTTTATGACGATGAGGATCCAGAGTATTATGAGAAGCATTTTTCTGAAATTTCTCTGGGAAATGCCAGAGGCTCTGATGGCAGACTTTACGGAGTTCCCAAGGATAAGGATACCGTGGGACTGGTATACAACAGAGCGCTTTTTGATCAGGCAGACGTAGCTTATCCAGATGAAACATGGACCTGGGACACACTTTGTGAAGCCTCTGCCCAGATCTATGAAAAGACCGGAAAATACGGCTACATGGCATACGCAGATGAGCAGCTGGGATACTGGAATTTTGTTTATCAGGCAGGCGGCTGTATTTTAAATGAGGACAAGACAAAGGCAGGTTTTCTGGAACCGGCAACCAGAAAAGCCATGGAATTCTATGTGAATCTTCAGAAGGAGCCATGGTGTCCGGGCCAGAATTATTTTGCAGAAACAGCTCCGGGAAATGCCTTCTTTTCTGAACAGGGAGCGATGTATCTGGAAGGAAACTGGAATCTGATGTCTCTTCGTGAGAATAATGCAGAAATGGAAGGAAAGTGGGATGTTGCTGTGCTTCCAAAATGTCCGGATCCGGAAAAAGGCGACGGAAGAGCCACGATTTCCAATGGGCTTTCCTATGCAACAGGAGCTCATGGCAAAAAGCTTTCTCATGCCCTTGATTTTTTGAAATTCTGTGGTTCTGAGGAGGGACAGAGAGTGCAGGGACTGTCCGGTGCGGCGATTCCGGCCTATGAGGGGCTGGAGGATACCTGGATCAGCGCATTTGACAAATTTGATTATAAAATGAACGTAGAGAAATGCACAGAGATGTTTGCCTATGGTGTTCAGAGCGTGAATAATGCATCCAGACCGAACTGGAAGACACAGGTGAATGATACGCTTTTGAAGATTTACAGCGGCAGTCTGACCCTGGATGAGGGACTGGCAAGGATGCAGCAGCTGGTAGATGAAGCGGCAGAGCCGTAAAGGAGGAAGGAAGCATGGGAAGAAAAAGAGGTTTAAGCGATGAGGCAAAATGGGGGTATCTGCTGGTAGCGCCCACAATCATCGGTCTGATCGTTCTGAATGTATATCCGTTTATCCAGACCCTGATTTTAAGCTTTTCCACCACCCATCCATTTGGATTTTATGAGATCAGCGGAATTGGAAATTATGTAAAAATGTTTTCCAGCCAGGAGTTCTGGAAAGCAACTTGGAACTCTGTCTATTTCTGTATTTTAACGGTGCCGGTAGGGATTTTTCTGGCTCTGGTAACAGCAGTGCTGCTGAATGCGAAGATTGCAGGAAAGACTGCCTTCCGCGCCATCTATTTTCTGCCGATGGTAGTTGCGCCGGCAGCAGTGGCTATGGTTTGGAAATGGATTTTTAATGCAGAATACGGCATTATCAATCAGATTCTGGGAAGCCGGGTGAATTGGCTGACCAATCCGAAGCTGGTGCTTCCGGCAACGGCAGCTGTGGCAGTGTGGAGCTCTGTAGGCTACGATGCAGTGCTGCTTTTATCCGGAATCCAGAATATTTCCAAAAGCTATTATGAGGCAGCTGATTTGGACGGAGCTACGAAAATTCAGCAGTTTTTTTCCATCACCCTTCCTATGGTTTCACCTACCCTGTTCGTGGTTTTAATTATGCGGTTGATGGCTTCATTGAAGGTATATGATTTAATTTATATGATGGTTGATCAGACCAATCCTGCACTGACCAGTGCGCAGTCTCTGATGTATCTGTTCTACCGGGAGTCCTTTGTAGCAGGCAATCGCGGATATGCATCTGCAATTGTAATCTGGACTGTGCTTTTAATCGGTATTGTAACGGCAGTTCAGTTTTGGGGACAGAAAAAATGGGTAAATTATGAAGTATAAAAGGAGGCAGCAGCATGGATTCCCTGCAGAAAAAGTACCGCAGAAATAAAATAATGATATATGGTGCCCTTACCCTGGGCGCAGTTCTGATGATCTTTCCGTTTATCTGGATGCTTCTTACCAGTTTTAAATCACCGGCAGAAAGCGTACAGATTCCGCCGACGATTCTTCCGTCCCGGTGGCTGGCGGAAAACTACACAAAGGCCCTGACCAGCCTTCCTTTTGTGAAACTGTATCTGAATACGATGCTTTTGATTGTATTTCGTGTAATTTGCGCTGTGGCCTTTTCTTCCGCAGCGGGTTTTGCCTTTGCCAAGCTTCGGTTTAAGGGGAAAAATCTTCTGTTTTCCATTGTTCTGGTGCAGATGATGCTTCCGTCTCAGATTTTTATTATTCCCCAGTACCAGATGCTGGCAAAGATGGGACTGACAAACACGATGTTTGCTCTGGTTTTTCCGGGACTTGTCAGTGCCTTTGGAACCTTCTTTCTCCGGCAGTCCTACATGGGAATTCCTGATGAGATTGGAGAGGCAGCCTGTCTGGACGGATGCAGCCAGTGGCAGACCTTTACAAAGGTTATGATGCCTTTGACAAAGGCTTCCATGGCGGCGCTGACAATTTTTACGGCAGTATTTGCCTATGGAGATCTGATGTGGCCCTTGATTGCCAATACGGATTTGGGAAAAATGACCCTGTCAGCAGGCTTGTCCACACTGCGGGGACAATTTACAACCAATTATCCGGTTCTCATGGCCGGTTCTATGCTGGCTATGATTCCCATGATTATTTTGTATCTGCTGTTCCAGAAACAGTTTATTGAAGGAATTGCCATGACAGGCGGAAAATAGGAGGAGAAAAAAATGGCGATTGTTGCAGAGAAAAATCTGTTTACCTTACATACGGATCATTCTACTTATCAGATGAAAGCAGACGATTTGGGTTATCTGCTGCATCTGTATTATGGGGAACGGGCAGAGGGCTCTATGGAGTATCTGCTTCACTATGGAGACAGGGGATTTTCCGGAAATCCCTATGATGCAGGAAGTGACAGAACCTATTCTCTGGATGCCTTACCTCAGGAATATCCAGTAAGAGGAAATGGTGATTTCCGTATGCCAGCTTTGATCGTGCGCCGTGAAAACGGCGCCGTAAGCGCAGATTTACGGTATGCCGGATATCGGATTCTGGACGGAAAGTATGAGCTTTCAGGACTTCCAGCAGTTTATGAGGCAGAACAGGATCAGGATGTACAGACGCTGGAGGTAGATTTAAAGGATATGGAAACCGGCCTTCTGGTTACTCTTTTATATGGGGTATTTCCTAAAAAGGATGTGATAACCAGGGCAGTCCGTCTTCAGAATGAGGGACAGGAGCTTTTGACTCTGGAATCTGTACAAAGCGCCAGTCTGGATTTGATTTACGGCGATTATGACTGGATCCAGTTTTAC
Source organism: uncultured Clostridium sp. (assembly GCA_900538475.1). GTDB lineage: Bacteria > Bacillota > Clostridia > Lachnospirales > Lachnospiraceae > Brotaphodocola. Next base: position 35,951 of record UPYT01000014.1, read on the forward strand.
GGACGCCATGCCATGGAGAGGAATGTGCAGAGGATTCCTGCGGCCCACGGCGCTCATGTAATTGGAAGCAGACGAGGAACCTCAAGCCACCAGTATAACCCCTTTGTAATTCTGGCGGAAAAAGAGACAACAGAGGATTTTGGAGCCTGTTATGGAATGTCCTTTGTTTACAGCGGAGGATTTCAGGCCTTTGCAGAACGGGATCAGTATGATCAGACCAGGATGGGCATGGGAATTTCGCCGGAGGGATTTTCCTGGAGTTTGAAGCCAGGAGAGAGCTTTACAGCGCCGGAGGTAATCCTTTCTTATACAGGAAAAGGACTGGGAGAACTGTCTCGCCAGTATCACAGGATTCTGCGCCATAATGTGTGCAGAGGAATGTACAAGGAGGTCAGACGGCCGATTCTCATCAACAACTGGGAAGCCACTTATTTTGACTTTAACGGAAATAAAATTTATGAGATTGCGAAACAGGCAGCAGAGCTGGGCGTGGAGATGCTGGTTTTAGATGACGGCTGGTTTGGAAAACGGGATTCTGATGATTCCGGGCTGGGAGACTGGCAGGTAAATGAAAAAAAACTGGGCGGCACCCTTGGAGACTTGTCAGAGCGAATTCACAGCCTTGGAATGAAATTCGGACTTTGGATTGAACCGGAAATGGTATCGGAGGACAGTGATTTATACCGGGCACACCCGGACTGGGCGCTGGCTGTGCCCGGAAAGAAGCCGGTTCGGAGCCGGTACCAGCTTGTACTGGATTTTTCCAGAAAAGAGGTGGTGGATTACATTTACGGGCAGATCAGCAGCCTTCTGGATACGGTTCCCATTGAATATTTAAAGTGGGATATGAACAGAAGCATTGCCGACGTATATTCCAATGGGGCGAAGCCAGAAGAACAGGGAAAGGTACTGCATCAGTATGTACTGGGACTGTATGATTTTCTGGAGCGGCTCCACAGAAATTATCCTCAGGTACTGATTGAGGGATGCAGCGGCGGAGGAGGCCGGTTTGATGCAGGAATGCTGTATTACACACCACAGATCTGGTGCAGTGATAATACAGACGCCATTGATCGGGTCTGCATTCAGTATGGCACATCCTTCGGGTATCCGGTATCTGCGGTGGGAGCACATGTTTCCGCAGTGCCGAATCATCAGAATGGAAGAACCACGCCTTTGAAAACCCGTGCCAATCTTGCAATGGCAGGAAGCTTTGGATATGAGCTGGATCTGAATCGGCTTTCTGAGGAGGATAAACGGCAGATTTCCATCTATAACCAGGAGTTCAAGGAGCTGTGGCCTTTGATCCACAGCGGAGACTATTACCGGCTGTCGAATCCGTTTTGTATGAAGCAGGATCAGGAGACTGCGGCCTGGATGCACGTCAGTGAGGATCAGAGAGAGGCTCTGGTATTTGCAGTTCTTTTAAATGCCCATGGAAATCCGTCAGTTCCAAGGGTACGGCTTAAGGGGCTGAAAGCAGACCGGATGTACTGCAGCAGAGAGACAGGTACTGTGTATTCCGGAGCAGCTCTAATGAGCGCAGGAATTGTGCTTTCTGATTTGAAGCAGGAATACGGCAGTATCCGGATTCATCTGACTGAGATGAAGCAGGAGAATGGGCAGAGCAGGGAAGGGGAAATACAATGACACGGGATATGGACGAATTTCTGAACCGCCTGAACCGGCATCTGGATGAACTGAGATGGCTTTATATGGAGCTTTATGACAATGGTTCCATGTTTGCAGAGCTTTGCAGCCAGATGGAGGCCTTTTACAAAGAGAGAGGGACGGAACTGAAAAAACGTGACAGAGAAAAGCTGGAGACACCAGAATGGTTTCAGAAGCAGGATATGCTTGGCATGATGCTGTATATTGACAATTTTGCAGGGGATTTAAAGGGAGTGAAGAAAAAGCTTTCCTATCTTCAGAAGTGCGGCGTAACCTGCCTTCATCTGATGCCGTTTCTCGATACGCCGGAGGGACGTTCAGACGGCGGATATGCAGTTTCTGATTTCCGAAAGGTTCGTCCGGATTTGGGAACTATGGAGGATCTGGAGGCTCTTTCCCGGGCCTGTCATAAGAAGGGGATCAATCTCTGTATGGATTTTGTAATGAACCACACATCGGAGGATCATGAGTGGGCGAAAAGGGCCAGACAGGGAGACGGCGAGTATATGAGCCGCTATTTTTTCTATGACAATGGGGAAATACCGGCTCGGTATGAGCAGACGGTTCCTCAGGTGTTTCCTACTACGGCTCCGGGAAATTTTACCTGGGTCGAGGAGGCTGGGCATTACGTTTTAACTACATTTTACCCCTATCAGTGGGATTTGAATTATAAAAATCCCCGGGTGTTTAATGAAATGATGTATCATTTCCTGTATCTGGCCAACCGGGGACTTGATATTATCCGGATTGATGCGGTTCCCTATATCTGGAAGGAGCTGGGAACCAGCTGCAGAAATCTGCCCCAGGTTCATACAATTGTGCGGATGATGCGTATAATTGGAGAAATTGTTTGTCCTTCAGTGGCGCTGCTGGGGGAGGTTGTTATGGAGCCCCAGAAGGTAGTTCCCTATTTTGGAACTACGGAAAAACCGGAATGTCATCTGCTTTATAATGTGACAACCATGGCAACCATCTGGCATACCGTGGCCTCTCAGAATACGGAGCTTTTAAAGCGTCAGCTTTCCGCTGTTTACAGTCTTCCGGATGTCTATACCTTTTTGAATTATCTCAGATGTCATGATGATATTGGCTGGGGTCTGGATTATGATTTTCTGAAACAGCAGGGAATGAGAGAAATTCCTCATAAGCGATTTCTCAATGAATATTTTTTGGGAATTTATGGGGAAAGCAGGAGCAGAGGAGAGCTTTACAATGATGATCCGGTGACGATGGATGCCCGTTTCTGCGGAACCACTGCTTCTATGTGCGGTATGGAAGCCGCAGCAGAGGAAAATAGCCGGGAGGAAATGGAAAAGGCACTGCGGTTGGATTTGATGCTTCATGCCCTGATGCTCTGGCAGCCGGGAATTCCTATGCTTTACAGCGGAGATGAGGTGGGGCAGCTGAATGATCCTTCTTATAAACAGGATCCCAAAAAGGCCGGGGACTCCAGATATCTTCATCGGGGACGCTTCCCCTGGAAGCTGGCAGAGGAGGCACAGAAAAACAAAGACAGCATTCCTGGACGTCTGTTTGACGGACTGCGGCACCTGGAGGAATTTCGCAGTCAGGAGGCGGTTATGGCCAAGGATGCCCGGTGCCGTGTTCTGGAAATAGAAAATCCTCATATTCTTTGTCTTCAGCGGGAAAAAGACGGACAGAAGTTGACGGGAGTGTTTAATTTTTCCAGTGACAGCCAGATGGTTTTCCGAAAGGATCTGGAAGGAAGCACGGACTGCTTTGGCAGAGGGAAAGAAACGGCGGAGGAAATATGGATGGAGCCTTACGGCTTTCGGATTGTAAAGCAGATCTGACAGCTGAAAGGGAGAGATTTACCTTCAGAAGGTAAATCAGAGAGGGAAGGGTAAGTCTTTCCGGCAGCTGTAAAGGGTAGATCGCCCTGTATCTGCTGAACGGATATTTTGTATTTTGGAGAGAGCTGTATCAGGCCTGTTTTACGCAGACAGGCTTTTGATATGGCTCTTGTTTTTATGGCTACGCCATGGTAGAAAACAATGACATGGTATTTATCCCGGATATTGCCACGGCAGTGGTAGATCCCTTTATTGAGGCGCCGGTAACCATAGGCTACGCCATGGCAAACCGCAGCGCTGTTGTTCGGATTCCGGCCTATGTAAAATCCCCGGATAAGAAGCGGTTTGAGCTGCGCAATCCGGATGCAACCTGCAATCCCTATTATGCCTATGCCGCAATTTTGATGGCAGGTTTGGACGGCATTCGGAGAAAAATCGATCCGGCAGGTCAAAACTGGGGACCCTTTGACTTTAACCTGTTTGAGCTTTCCGAAGAGGAAAAGGCAAAGCTGGGTCATCTGCCTGCCAGTCTGGATGAGGCTCTGGATGCGCTGGAGGCAGATCACGAGTATCTGACAGAAGGCGGCGTTTTCCCGGAAAGTCTGATCAAGAACTGGATTCGAACCATGAGGGCAGACAGCAGGGAAATCAGCAGAATTCCTCATCCGGCAGAATTTGTACGGTATTATGATTTATAGGAGGGAGAAGGATGCGGGGGTCTCGTTTGTCAGATAGGATCGGTTTGAAATCGTAGATATATACTGCGCGCAGGGGAAATGGCTGCTGATGCAGCCACGCTCCGGCGCAGGAAAATAGTTACGAATATTGGCTGAAAAAGTAGAATGGAGGGATTCTTTCTTGCACTTAGAAGTGTTTTAAAGAGTAAATCTGCAAGGATAATTATTTTGATTGCGTTTCTGGCAGTTTCTTTTTATTCACTTATTACAATTAGTGCGAATATATTATCAATTAAAAAAATGTTGAGAACGATAAAAATAGAAAAACAGAGATTACACAGACTTATCCTGTAAGCACAGATGATATCGAAGGCGTGATAGAGGATGTGAAGCTTACATGGTCTGTTGACAGAGAAAAGCTCTATTCTGAAGAGGAGCCGGAGCTTGTTTCGCTTTTGAAAAGGTATGGTATGACGCCACGCTATGAGCAAGTGGCTGTTTGAGCGGGGACAGCAGATAACAAATATTTATATATTTCCTGACAACCCTATTCTCTTTGTGACGCGTATCCGCCAGTTTTGCATGAAAGGCCGTTTTCGAAGAAAAATGCAAAATACACATTTATATAAAAAGCAGCGCTGCTCCATAGATGATTTCTCATCTAATTTGCAGCGTTGCTTTTTCCCTTTTTAAGGTTTTTGCTCTGTCTGACTGACTATACACCAATGATGCTGACACCGGGATTGGCACGACAGCTCCCCTTTTTTGCATCAAAAGAAGACAGAAAGATTTACAACTGTCTTGTCACATGACAAAACAAGTGGTATAATGCCAGATGTTGCGAAATTGTAACTGTTCAGGACGGGGCATCTTCTTGTCCGGCGAAGCCGAACAAGAAGCATCGGGGATTCCTCCGATGTGAGAACTGGCGGGAAAAGCCGCTTACAGGCAAGCCTGATACGGCTTTTCCCGCCAGTTCTCCCGCCGTCCTGAATAGTTACGCAAAATTGTAAATATTTCAGGGAAATGGGCATTATGGAGGGAATCATGTCAGTAATAGAAGAAATCAGGCATTTGAAGGAAGAAAAAAATGCAGTGATTCTGGCTCATTATTATGTGCCAGATGAAGTGCAGGAAATAGCAGATTATATTGGAGATTCTTATTATTTAAGCAAAGCGGCTCAGAAAACAGATGCAGATATCATCGTGTTCTGCGGTGTAAAGTTTATGGGAGAAAGCGCCGCAATTCTGAATCCGGAAAAGAAGGTTCTGATGCCGGATATGGCGGCAGACTGCGCGATGGCTCATATGGTGCAGCTGGAAAAAATCCGTGAAATGAGAGAGAAGTACGAGGATTTGGCGGTGGTATGCTATATCAATTCCACAGCAGAGATTAAAACCTGCTCTGATGTGTGCGTGACCTCAGCGAATGCGGTCAAGATTGTAAAGAATCTGCCGAATCAGAATATTTTCTTTATTCCGGACGGAAATCTGGGACGATATGTGGCTGAACAGGTGCCGGAAAAGAATGTGATTCTCAATGACGGTTGCTGTCCCATTCATGCGGCTATGTCTGCAGAAGCGGTAAAACGGGAAAAGGAAAAGCATCCGGAAGCAAAATTTCTGGTGCATCCAGAGTGTACTGGGGAGCTGCTGGAGCTGGCAGACTACATAGGAAGCACTTCCGGCATTATTGATTTTGTTGCAGGAGATGAGGGAAAGGAATATATTATTGGCACTGAGGTGGGGGTATTATATGAATTAAAGAAACAGAATCCGGATAAAAATTTCTATACCCTTTCCGATAACCAGATCTGTGCTGATATGAAGCTGGTTACCTTAGAAAAGGTTCTGGAGGTTTTAAAGCAGGAGACAAACGAAGTAAAGGTTACAGAGAAAGTGAGGATTCAGGCAGGAGCACCGCTGGAAAAAATGCTGATGCTGGCCAAATAAGCAATGATGAAGACGGATGTTTTGATTGTAGGAAGCGGCTGTTCTGGTTTATATTGTGCGCTGAATCTTCCGACAGATAAAAAAATTACGGTGATTACAAAAGCAGGCGCCGAAGAAAATGATTCCTTTCTGGCACAGGGCGGCATGTGTATGCTGAAGGATGAAAAGGATTTTCAGAGCTTTTTTGAGGATACCCTGAAAGCCGGCCATTACGAAAATGATAAAACCTCTGTGGAGATTATGATTCGTTCCTCCCAGGCGGTTGTAGAGGATCTGCTGCGGTTTGGAGCAGATTTTCAGAAGGACGAGAAGGGAGAGCTGGTATTTACCAGAGAGGGGGCACATTCAGAAAAACGAATTATTTTTCACGAGGATGTGACTGGAAAGGAGATTACCAGCACCCTGTTAGCCCAGGTGAAGGAGCGGCCCAATATTACCCTTCTGGAACATACGGCCATGGTGGATCTGATTGAGGAAAATAATGTGTGCTATGGTGCTGTTGTTCAGAAGCCGGATGGAGAAATTGAGGCGGTGGAGGCAGATTATACGGTGATGGCGACAGGGGGAATCGGAGGGCTGTATCGTCATTCGACTAATTTCCGCCATTTGACAGGAGATGCCCTGGCTGTTGCAATCCGCCATGGAATTGCTTTAAAGGATATTTCCTATGTTCAGATTCATCCTACAACCCTGTATGCAGAGGAAGAGAGAAGCTTTTTGATTTCGGAATCCGTGCGGGGAGAAGGAGCTGTGCTTCGCGATAAAAACGGAGATCGGTTTGTCAATGAGCTTCTTCCGAGGGATCTGCTTACAAAAGCAATTCTGGCACAGATGGAAAAGGACGGCACGGATTTTGTATGGGAGGATCTGCGGACGATACCGGAAGATGAGTTAAACCGTCATTTTCCCAACATTGTTGAACATTGCAGAGAAATGGGGTATGATGTAACAAAAGAGTGCATTCCCGTAGTACCAGCTCAGCATTATTTTATGGGGGGCATTCAGGTGAACCATGAGAGTAAGACCTCGATGGAGCAGCTGTATGCGGTTGGAGAGACTGCCTGCAATGGTGTTCATGGAAAAAATCGTCTGGCCAGCAATTCTCTTTTGGAGAGCCTGGTATTTGCAAAGCGGGCGGCCCTTGATATGGCAGGTCATGTCCAGGAAGTGAAAAAGAACAGCCGCCTGATTGAAGAAACGGATATGGAACCATACCGGGAGCTTTCCGGGCTTTATGAAACCTATCAGAAGATGGTGAAGAACGGGATTCAGGAAGCCGGAAGAGCTTAGAGGAGAATCGGAGAAGGCTGGAAAAGCTGGAAGTGGAAAAGAAAACGGAAGAGCTTAGAACGGAAGCTAGGGACAGAGGCCAGAATCGTAGTCCAGGGCAGAAATTTGGGACAGAGGCTCAACAGAATAAAAGAAACGCTGCGGCCCTGGAAAGAAAAACAGGGGCTGCGGCAAAGGGAGACAGAAAGATGTACGATCAGGTTACTTTAAAATTAAATGTGGATCCGCTGATTTTAAGTGCGCTGCGGGAGGATATTACAAGCGAGGATGTGTCTGCAAACAGTATTATGAAAAAACCTCAGGCAGGAGAAGTGGATCTGATTTGCAAGCAGGATGGGATTATCTGCGGACTGCAAGTTTTTGAACGGGTATTTACCCTTTTGGATGAGAATACAAAGGTTGAATTTTTTGCAGAAGATGGCGACGAAGTAAAGAATGGACAGCTTTTAGCTAGGGTTTTTGGTGATATTCGGGTTCTTCTGTGCGGAGAGCGGACTGCCCTTAATTATCTTCAGAGAATGAGTGGAATTGCCACATACACGCATTCTGTGGCAGCCTTGCTGAAGGGAACGAAAACAAAGCTTCTGGATACCAGAAAGACAACGCCGAACAATCGTATTTTTGAGAAATATTCTGTTCGCGTAGGTGGAGGAAATAACCACAGATACAATCTTTCTGATGGAGTTCTTTTAAAAGACAATCATATTGGTGCAGCCGGAGGAGTAGAAAAGGCAATTAAAATGGCAAAAGAGTACGCTCCCTTTGTCCGGAAAATTGAGGTAGAGGTGGAGACATTGGACATGGTAAAGGAAGCTGTTGAGGCTGGAGCAGATATTATTATGCTGGACAATATGACCCATGAACAGATGAAGGAAGCGATGGAATATATTGACGGACGCGCAGAGGTAGAGGTATCTGGAAATGTAACAAGAGAAAATATTTCACGGCTGACAGATCTTGGAGTGGACTATGTTTCCAGCGGCGCTCTGACTCATTCAGCGCCGATTATGGATATTTCATTAAAGAATCTTCACACAGTTTAACAGGTTTTATGGAGTTTAAGAAGAAGGAAGGCAGAGGGACAGGATGAGTGGTAAGGAAAGACGGGAACAGATTCTGAATATACTGAAAGACAGCGGGAAACCGGTTCCCGGCGTGGAGCTGGCAAGACTTCTTCAGGTTAGCCGTCAGGTTATTGTACAGGATATGGCGCTTCTGCGTGCTAATGGGATAGAGATTCTTTCCACCAACCGGGGCTATGTGGCGGTCAGGGAGAGCAGCTTTAGCCGTGTATTTAAAGTGATTCATACAGAAGAACAGGTTGAGGAGGAGCTGAATCTGTATGTGGATTTCGGCGGAACAGTGGAAGACGTATTTGTATATCATAAGGTTTACGGAGTCATCCGGGCAGAGATGAACATCAAATCACGAATGGATGTAAAAAAGTATCTGCAGGATATCTCGTCCGGAAAATCCACACAGCTGATGAAGCTGACCTCTAATTATCACTATCATACTATTTCTGCAGAGAGGGAAGAAATTCTGGATATGATTCAGGAAGAACTGGAAAAGCGGGGATTTCTGGCCCAGCTGCAGGATTATGAGCCTGTGGATTTCTGGAGAAAGAACTAGGCTGGGCCAAGGCGTTTTTACGGATGAGAAGGAAGACGCTGCGATTCATGAAGCTTTTTGAACTGCAGAGGGGAAATGGAAAAGGCCTGTTTGAATGCGCGGTAAAAAGTAGAATAATCTACAAAGCCTACCTGTTCTCCGATGGATTCTAAGGGTTCTCCATTGAGAATCAATACCTTTGCTGCAATTAAGCGGCGCTGTGTTACATAGCGGTAGAAGCTGACATCCATTTTTTCGCTGAACAGTCGGGAAACGCTTCGTTCACTGATGTAAAAATCAGTGGCAGTTGATTTTAACGTTATTTTTTCTGACAGGTGATTTTCAATATAGGCAATCAATTCATCCAAAAGCTCCCGCTTTTCTGTCAGTGGCTCTAAAACCTTACTGTGGGTGCAGGCTCTTGTTAAATGGATCAGCAGCTGAATTGCATTGGAAAAAATACAGCCCTGATATCCATCCTGCTTTGTGGCTGATTCCATGCATGCTGACTGAAAATAGGTTTCCAGATATTCCCATCCGCTGTCCTTTGTTCGCAGCAATACAGGGACTGATAAGGGCTGAAAGCCAAAATTTTCAGTCAGTGATTTTATAAAATCAGGATGAATCCACATGACATAGCGGACGTAGGGCTCCACCAGACGATCCAGATACAGAGGTCTGTGACTGATGCCCGGAGGGACAAAAATGATATCGCCTCTGCGGACTCTGTATCGATCAGGACCAAGCAGATACTGAACATTTCCGCTTCGACAGTATAATACTTCATAGAAAGTATGACTGTGAAGCTGCACCTTATCTTTGGTATAATTGATGTCTTCCTGGCAATCTACGGTGTTAGAATTCATCTCTAATTCCTGATAAAAATTAGATAAAATAATGCCTTCGGCAATCAGTGTTTTCTGAACTTCTTCATTGCTGATTTCGGTGCCTTTCAGCGCCGAAATCAGCTTTTTATATTTTTTCGCTTCTGATAATTTCATTCATTTCTCTCCTGAAAGCAATGCATATTTTTTCAATAAAAGGTAAAGCTGACAGGAAGACTATAACTGAATTTGGCGATATTTGCAATATTATATGCGATATTTGTAATACAAATTGTAATAATGGTGTAGTATGCTTAATGCACCATGATACATGAGGCCTGAAATATCGTATCAAAAACTAAAAATCACAGATCAGCGGCTTTTTTGCTGCATCAAGGAGGAACTAAGATGAATGAAAAATCTGTACGTCCTTTTGGCGTAAAGGACCAGCTTGGTTATGTCTTTGGAGATATGGCCGGAAGCTTTGTAAATTTATTTGTAGATGCCTATTTTTTAACATTCTGCACCTATATTCTGGGGATTTCACCAGGATGGATGGCTGGTTTGTTTTTAGCAGCCCGTCTCTGGGATGCGATTAATGATCCGATTATGGGCTCCTTCCCGGATCGCTGGCTCATTGGAAAAAGCGGTGATAAATTTAAACCATGGGTAAAACTGTTTATGATTCCTCTGGCGCTTTCCGGTGTCCTTTGTTTTACCAAGGTTCCCTTTGAAGGCATTGCCCTTCACGCCTGGGTTGCATTTTCTTATGTTTTATATGGCATGTGCTATACAGGAACCAGTATGCCTTTCGGAGCAATGGCAAGTGTCGTTTCCACCGACCCGATTGACCGTTCCAAATTGTCCAGAGCAAGAAGTATTGGCGGAACATTAGTTGGCTTTGGCGCTTTGTCAATTATTCCAGTTGTTTGTTTTGATAAAGAATCCAATATTCTTCCAGAACGTTTTACTATGGTTGCAATTGTATTTGGAATTCTTTGTGTTGTTTCTTATATGCTTCTGTGCAACCTGACTGTTGAGCGTGTTCGTCAGACAACTACGGAAAAAGAACCCTTTCAATACGGCAAGGTATTGAAGGCAGCATTTAGAAACCGTCCATTAATCGGTGTTATGATTGCTACTGTGGGAAGTATGCTGTATATTACAGGATACAGCCAGCTCAAGAGCTACATTTACAAAGAGTTTTATCAGGATACCAGCTTTATGACTCTTGCAAGTCTTGGCTCTATTCCTGTTATGATGGTTTGTTTTGTTATGGTACCGAAAATCGTAGCAAAATTTGGAAAACGAACGGTTATTCTGGTTATGAGTACCTATAATCTGCTAGTTTCTTCTTTTATTTTGTTTTTCCAGGTGAAAAGCCCTCTGGCCTATACGGTTCTGGTTTTGCTGGCCACTATTGGACAGACTGCCTTTACTATTTTGATTTGGGCGCTGGTTACCGACTGTCTGGATTACAGCGAATGGAAGATGAATTTCCGTGCAGATGGAAGTATGTATAGCCTGTATACCTTCAGCCGAAAAGTCGGTTCTACCATTGCGTCTGCCGGAGCGGCATCTGCACTTGCAGCGATTGGTTATGTAGCCGGTGCGGGAGCTGTACAGAGCGCGGAAACCGTAAACAATATTTACTATCTGGTAAATGCAATTCCGGTTATTACTTGTATTTTGGAATTGATTGGTATTGGAGTTATCTTTAACTTAGATAAAGAGAAGACTGCAGAAATGTATGCAGAGCTGGAAGCCCGCAGAAAAGCAGCAGCTCAGAGATAAGATTAGGGATGGGAAGTGAGCTTCCGGTCGGGAAATAGGCTTTACAGGAAATAGGCTTTAGAAAAGGAGGCTTCTATGGGAAAAATTGATTTGCACCTTCATTTGAGTTTTCATTCTCTCCCCAAAGGTGATAAAATGTCTGTAAGCAGTTACCGGGAAATGCTGCCTCATTTAAAAAAATTGGGAATTGAAAAAGGTGTGCTTATGTCCAGCGGGGAAACCCCTTCCCTGCTGCCCATGGGAACCAATGAAGAAAATTACAGGATTGTGTCAGCAGATCCCGAACACTATGCCTGGATGTGCAATCTGGATTATGACGGAAATCCAGAAACAATTTATGACAGGCTTCTGGCCTGCAAGGAGAAAGGGGCCGTCGGAATTGGAGAATTGATCATAAACCGCAGACTGGATGATCCATTTTTCCACCGGTTATTTGAAGCGGCCGGAAGGCTGAAGCTTCCAGTTACCTTTCATATGAGCCCGGAAGTTGGGTATTCGTATGGTGTGGTTGATGAGCCAGGGCTTCCCCTGCTGGAAGACTGTCTCAGATGTCATCCGGATACCTTGTTTCTGGGACACAGCCAGACCTTCTGGATTGAAATAAGCGCAGATGCGCCTGTTGATAAAGAAGGCCGGAATCGTTGGGGCGAAGGGCCGGTTCTTCCAGGCGGTCGTGTTCCGCAGCTGTTTGCAAAGTATCCGAATCTGTATGGAGATTTAAGTGCAAACAGTGCAGGCTGCGCTATGATGAGGGATCCGGAATTTGGGCTGAATTTTTTAGAAACGTATTCAGAGCGATTATTTTTTGCTACAGATATGGTCAATACCGAAATGATTTTCCCTCTGGGACAATGGCTGGATGAACAGGCAGCGGCCGGAAAACTGACAAGGGCTGCCTATGAAAATATCTGTTTCAAAAACGCGAAGCGAGTGTTTGGGCTGTAACAAAGACAAGAGTATTTTGAAATGGGAAGGAGAGTATTTATGGAACTTCGTACACGTATTTTGCCTCGCATGTTAAACAGCGAGGTGGAAGCATATTTAGAAGAAAATGATATCATTATTGTTCCTGTTGGAACTGTAGAAATGCACGGCGGAATGCCTTTAGACAGTGAAACCGTCATCAGTGAGGCTTATGCCTTAAAGATGGCAGAGGCCTGCAATGGCCTGGTATTAACCGGACTTCCGTATTTTTATGCAGGTGCAACGGCAACCGGCCGCGGTACAGTGCAGGTTTCTATTCGTCAGGGAATTGATTATTTAAGCGCAATTGCCCATAGCCTGCTGCGTCAGGGCTTTAAACGTCAGATTTATATCAGCTTCCACGGCCCGGCTCATATGACCTGCAGCCCTATGGTACGAGACTTTTTTGATGAAACTGGTGTTCCGATTCTTTACATGGATTTGACCATGCAGATGCTGAAGAATGCAAAGGATCTGTTTAAAGGCATGGACAGTTTTCATTCTATTACAGTAGGAGCTTATCAGATTATGGGGCGTTTAGGGGATGTTCCGCTGACGACAGAATATTTCCATCAAAAGCCGCAGACATGCAAGGAATTTGACGATATTTTTGGTCTTGCCTATCAGAGCGCTGCCATCGGCTACTGCTTTGCTTCTCCGGAGGATCATATGAGTACACCTGCGATTCCTGATGAAGAAACACGTCAGCGTCTTGCAGATGAGGGAGAAGAACTGATTAAGGCCCTGGTAACCCGCATGGATCTTCCTCATGTTGCTGAGCAGATGCGGAATCTGGAAGCGTATAATCATGTAAATGAGGAAAAATATCCATGGATGCCAAGTGCATTTTATAAAAATATTTGAGAATACTGTTTTGAGGCAAAAGCTGTTTTAAATCCGGAGAGTATCGATCTCCGGATTTTTAATTTAATTTCCTTGAGGCCAGCATATCGTTTTATCAATTTCTCCGGTGTATTCCTCTTTATCTTCTGAAATAGTGAAAAAATGTTCTTGTTTATAGAATTCTGCTGCACACCGTTTTTTTGATATACATTTGAGGGTCAGGACAAAATGATTTTTTTCGCATGCTCTAGAAGGTGTTTACCGATGCTGGCACAGCGGGATTCCTGTTTTACAAAAATTCTAGCAATATAAGCTTCTTTCAGGCCGATAAAGCCATGTATGTTCTCCTCTATCTTTATTTCGAATCATTTTTTTATCTACTTACATTTTAATGTATACCATGATATTGTTTCCGGATATTATTTTCAATCTCATAGAGAAATTATTTTTCCTAATGAAAACTTCTTTTCTTTTTTTCAGCTGCAGGAGGAGAAGCAGGAACGCATCTATTTTACATAGAACATTAAATTTTGAACATGAAAACCTTATTTGTTGTATTCATTCTTTGTTCAAAAATGACTATAATGTGAACATTAAATGAAACGGGAGGAATTTACAATGAAGTTGAAAAAAGTGATGGCTCTTGTGATGACAGGTACTCTTGCGGCGTCTGCACTGACTGCCTGTTCATCTGGTAAAGATAACGGTAGTACAACACAGGCAGAAGCCAATGGAGGCACTGAAAAAGAATCAAGTGCTGAACAAGGTGCGGAAAAGACTGTGATTAACATTTGGACTAAGAATCGTCACGATGCAACGTATGTTCAGGCAAAGGTTGACGAGTATAATAAAACCAATACGGATAATATCGAAGTTGTTTACACGCTGTATACAGATAACTATAAACAGGCCGTAGATATGGCTGCGCAGAACGGGGAGTTACCGGATATTCTGGTTCAGCAGAACCAGGTGTTTGACAGCTATTTTTCAAATGGGCAGTGGGCAGATTTATATCAGTTTATGGATGATGATATGAAGGAATACTTCGCAGACGTGATTACTCCTGGATACAACGAGATTGACGGAAAATTATATTTTATTCCGACAACAGGTTCCACCTGCCGCTTATTCTATAATACAGAAATTTTTGAACGTGTAGGAATCGAAAATCCTCCGACTACTTTAGAAGAAATGGTGGAGGATGCAAAACTTATTACTTCTCAGCTGAAAAGTGAAGGTATCTACGGTTTTGCACAGAACATGAAGAGTGCAAGTTCTGCATTAGCCCGTTCTATGGTTGTTGGACTTCAGAGAGAAACCGGTATGCCCTGGGGATACGATTTTGCAAAGGGGGAATATAACTTCAATAACTGGGCAGATACATTAAATCTCTGGAAAGAATTGTTATCAGAAGAATGTGCATTCCCGGGATGCGAGTCTCTGGATATTGATCCACTGAGAACCCAGTTTGCTGCAGGAAAGATTGGTATGTATTTCTCATATTCTGCGGCAGAACCAGGTGTTTATGAAAATCAGTTCCCGATGGATTCCTCTAAATGGAATGCTGCTCCAATCCCCACAGTTGGAGGAAAAGAAACCGGAAAACAGGCATATGAGGGAACCGGTGCTTATCTGTTAAATGCAAAGAGTCCGAATCTGGAAAAAGCATTCAAGGTTTACAAGGACATCTTTACAAGTGAAGAATATCAGAT
The DNA here is from genome assembly GCA_900538475.1 of uncultured Clostridium sp. Classification (GTDB taxonomy): domain Bacteria; phylum Bacillota; class Clostridia; order Lachnospirales; family Lachnospiraceae; genus Brotaphodocola. Next base: position 51,103 of record UPYT01000014.1, read on the forward strand.
AGGGTATTATGAAGGCGGATATGGTGTCAGCATCATTCCTTCTGTTCTTGAAAAAGCAAATCCGAGTGAAAACTATAAGAAGAAAGAATGGCTCCGTCTTAATCCAGAATATGATGCAATTCTTCCGAAGCCTCCGCACAGTGCATTTACGTCTGGTATGATTGTAGAAGGTGAAGATATGTACAAGACCTGCGAGTCTATTTACTATGGTGATGCTGATGTTACTTCTACACTTCAGGATCTGACAGACCGATACAACAAAGCATACCAGGATGCGGTTGCAAATGGCACAGGATATGAAATTAAGATTGATCATTATGATCCGAAGAATCCGACGATTGAATAACAGGTGATCAGATTCCTGCATAAGATATATAAGGGGGAACTGCAGATTCTGGCAGTTCCTCTTTTTTGCTCTTTTTTGAGGAAATTCATGGAAAAGAAAGGATATGGCCTATGAAATCAACAACTCAACCATCTGTCAGAAAGAAAAAAGTAATCCGGAAAAATCTGGAAGCGTATTCTTTTCTGATTCCAAACCTGATTTTATTTATCGGATGTTCCGTTTATCCTGTTTTATGGGCATTAAAATATGCATTTTATCAGTATGGAGGATATGGAACCGGAGCTCCGCGTTTTGTGGGACTGGAAAATTTTGCAAGGGTATTTCGAGATGGAATTTACTGGGAAAGCTTATTACGTACGTTTACTTATGGATTTGGAAAATTGCTGATCATTCTTCCGCTGGCCTTTTTTCTGGCTTTTTTGTTAAATACCCATCAAAAAGGTCACGGAGCCGTTCAAAGCATCATTTTTCTTCCAACGATTATGAGTTCTGCAGTTATGGGGCTTGTGTTCTATCTCTTATTTAATGCGTACAATGGTGAAGTCAATAAATATCTGATGGAAGCGCATATCATCAGCCAGCCAATTAACTGGCTGGGCAAAGAACACGCCATGAAAACTCTGATTTTGACGGCAGTTTGGGGTGGTCTTGGTAACTATATGGTATATTTTATTGCCGGTATTCAGCAGGTTTCCCAGGATGCCATTGAAAGTGCCCGAATTGACGGAGCAAACCGGCTTCAGTCCATCTGGTATATCATCATTCCGATGCTGGGGCCGATCTTAAAAATCATTCTGATGCTGGCAATTACCTCTGCATTTAATGATATCAGCAATGTAATGGTATTGACTGAAGGCGGACCAAACAATGCAACTATGGTGGCTTCTCTTTACAGCTACCGCTATTTCTTCCCGGTTTCTGCAACAGAAGCAGTTGTACCGCAGTATGGATATGGTGCGGCACTGAGTATTATTACTGCCTGTGTTGCCGGAATGGTGACAGTGATTTATCTGAAGCTTTCTAAGCGACTGGATGATATTTATTAAGGAGGAAATACCATGGAGCAAACAGTAGTTTATAAACCCCATATGAAAAAAAAGAAAGCAGTTCTTGGTACAATTAAGTGGCTGTTTCTTGGGGTGATGATTATCTTTACCTTGTATCCGATTATTTATACCATTTTGGGTTCCTTGAAAACAAATGCAGAGTTGACAATGGGAGGTAATTTTTTTCCTTCAGAATGGCATTTTGATAATTATTATAAGGCTTTTGTAGAAGCAGATTTTCTGACTTACACCAAAAACAGTATTTTTGTCAGTTTCTCAGTTACGATTCTTGCAGTTGTGACCTGTTCACTGGCAGGATTTATTCTGGCAAGGCGGGAATTTGCAGGAAAGAAAATCCTGATGGCTATGTATATGTCTATGATGTTTGTTTCTCTTGGTTCGATTACTTTGTATCCAATTTATGAAGTGATGCATGCGTTGAATTTACACAAATCACCGATAGCATTGATTATCGCCCTGACTGGTGGACAGGCAACAAATGTATTTCTGGTTATGGGATTCACAAAAGCGATTCCTAAAGAACTGGATGAAGCAGCAATTATTGATGGATGTTCGATTTACCAGGTTTATTACCGGATTATACTTCCTCTGACCAAACCGATTCTGGCTGTAGTTGCCTTATTCTCATTCCGGAATGCATGGAATGATTACATTACTGGTTTGGTTATGACAATCACAGCGCCTGTATTAAAGACATTGACAGTTGCAGTTGTACAGTTAAAATACTCTGTCAATGCAGCCGCTGAGTGGAATATTCTTCTGGCAGGTGCGTCTATCGCGATTGTTCCGATTTTGATTGTATATATGTTTGCAAACAAACAGTTTATTGCCGGCCTTACGTCGGGTGCTGTCAAGGGATAAAAGTTATGATATAATGATTGCTGATTATTGAGGCTGCCGTTTGAAGCATGGCGGCAGCCAGATGACAGCAGGAGAGTGCATCATGAAATTACATGTTGAGAATTTAAAATTTCGTTATCAGATCATCGTATTATTTCTGATTCTGTTCCTTTTTTTATCTATGGGGAGTGGGATCAGTTTTTACTATCTTTCCGTAAAAAATGTTACAGATAACTTTTCCAACAGTGCCAGCAATACGGTGGGACAGATGAGAAATACACTGGATATCCGGATGGAGATTATCAGTGATCGGGCAAAATCCATGTTATTAAATAATGCATTTTCTGATCCGATTGTTTCCTATGTGAATAATCCTACTCTATATAATCAGGTAGTTGCTCACAGTGTTGTCAGTGATTATCTGAGTGATTTTGAACGGGGCGAGGCATTGATTGATTCTTCCTGCCTGTTTGCGGGAGGAGAATTGTTTGATGACTATGTGCGTATCAGAAAACCAGATTTCGAGTTCCAAAATTCCCTGTATTATACTATTTACCAGGAGAATCCTCTGGCGGTTCAGTGGATTCCGCCGATAGAAAATCCAGTTTATTATGGAGAAAATCCGGTCATTTCCTGTGAAAGAAGGTTTAAAGTTCCAGGATGTTCCGAATGGTTTTATTTTATTTATCACTTGGATTCCGAGCGTTTGTTTAACCTGATTACAGGACAGTATCCATTTTTTGATAATATTGTGGTTTTGGACGCAGATGGAAATCATATGATTGGCAATCAAACAATAGAAGCAGAAGAGCTTTTGGGATTGTGGGAAGAAAAGGAGACGGATACAAAGGAAATATTAAGTGCGGATCTGACGGTTCAGGGACAGGAATATCTGGTAAAAAGCTGTGATATTTCGACCAATGGCTGGAAACTGTTTGGTTTAAAGTCAAAAACGGAGTTGTTGGATAGTCTCAGAACGTTGCGGAGAAAAATTCTGGGAATCTCTCTTTTTCTTTTGATAGTTGGTCTAGTCAGTATCATTTGGGTATCTAGGCGTTTGACAGCTTCATTAAGCCGGCTGGAACGAAGTATGCGGAGCGTGCAGAATGGGGAATTTAATGCCAGATTTTTTTATCCTTATCAAAATGAGGTTGGCAGTCTTTCCAGAAGCTTTAACTGTATGATTGAAGAAATTCAGAGTCTCGTGAAAAAACAAGAACAGAGCATTGAAGATCTGATTGTGGAACGTAACCGAGTGGCTGAGATTCAAAAACAGAAGCGACATGCAGAGTTAAAAGCACTGCAGGCACAGATCAATCCTCACTTTCTGTACAATACATTAAACACTATTACTTGGCAGGCGGCGGATCAGGGAATATACGATGTCAGCCGGATGGCAAACTCTCTTGGAAAGTTTTTTCGATTGAGTCTCTCTCGAGGGGCAGAGGTAATCAGTCTGGCAGATGAAATTGAACATGTACGCTGTTATCTCAGTATTCAGCAGATTCGCTATCAGGATAAACTTCGTTATCGGATCGAAGTGCCGGAAGCATTGCTGGGATGCCGTGTTTTGAAACTGATCTTGCAGCCGTTGGTAGAAAATGCGATTTACCATGGAATTAAAGAAAAAGAAGGAATAGGTGAAATTGTTATTACTGCATCAGCAGAAATGAAGGATGGAAACAGCGTGTTGTCTTTGTATGTATATGATAATGGTGTGGGTATTCCGGAAGAGAAGCTCACGCAGATTCACAGAGGACTGCGTTTCGGGGTTAAGAATATGCAGGATGGATACGGTATTTATAACGTGAATGAGAGAATTGGACTTTATTATGGCGCGTCCTTTGGACTTTCTTATGAAAGCCAGGCAGGTGTCTGTACGAAGGCAATCATTACAATTCCCATGAAGAATCAGGAGGAGAAGATCCATGTATAAAGTATTGATAGCAGATGACGAAACGTTTGTCCGAAATCTTCTGGAAAAGAATCTGCGTGCCAGTGGACTTCCTATCGAAATTACTATTTCAGCAGAAAATGGACAGGAGGCGCTGGAAAAGGCATTTTTGTCTCCGCCAGATATTGTGATCACGGACATTGCGATGCCGATACAAAACGGTCTGGAATTGATTCGCAGCTTAAAGGATCATGGGATTTCTTCTAAAAATATCATTATCAGTGGGTATGATGAATTTGATTATGCAAAGAAAGCGATTGCACTGGGAGTTACAGATTATTTGCTGAAGCCTTTTATGCCGGAAGAACTGATATCCGTGTTTGAAAAGATCATACATGATCTGGACAGTCAGAAAATACTTCATCAGAATTTAAATCTTTTGATGGAGCAGGTGGACAAAAACAGGTTCCACAATCGTTCTAATATGCTGCGGTCTTTGTTAGACGGAGCAGTTTTATCGAAGGAACAGATATCGCAGCTGGAATTTCCAATGGAAACACCTACTACAAAATATATGACTTGTCTTTTAAGTTTGATAGGAACGATATGGGATTTTCGACTTCAGGAAGAGGTGGAGTCTTTTTTCAAATTGATACAGACAGGATACTTTTCAGAAGCACTTATCTTCTATGTGGTAAGTCTAGAACCATCTAAGCTGATTCTTTGCTTCTGTTCTCAGATAAAAGACGAGCAGATTTTTCAAAATGAGATTTTAAAAGGAATAGAAAAGCTGTCAAAGAGTCTGATGCAGTATTACGATATTACGGTGTATGCTTCTCTGGGAAGAAGCTATCACGCGTTGAATGGTCTGAAAAATTCGTATGAAGATGCTCTGATGATCTGGAAAGAAGCATTGAATCCAGAAAAGAGAATTAGAATTTTTGGAGAAAACCAGGAAGAACTGAAGCTGGAGGAAAGCGATGTTTCTGATCAGATTAAGAATACCAAAAGTTGTATTCGCGGAGCTGTTATGAATGGAAACCGTGAGGAGGCATTAGGACTGACACATCAGCTGATGAATTTGTATGTTTCTATTTCCAATAAGGGAAGTGAATATATTCTGGTTTCTGCTGGAGAACTGATTTATGGTGTGGCAGATGATATGGAGAGAAATGGATTTGGCAAGGTAGAAAAAGATCATATGCCAGCTTTCAGCCAGAACATGGTATCAGCTTCTCTTTTGGAACTGCGAGGACTGTTGGAAAATTATCTGATCTATTGCTGCCAAAAGGTATCAGAAAATCTTTCTCAAAACCGTTCAGAAATTGCGGTTCACATGGTTCAGAATTATTTGGAAGAACATTTAAAGGATCACACCATTTCGATTGAAAGTGCTGCAAAAACAGTACATTTTAGTGTTAGTTATCTGCGGCAGATTTTTAAAGAAGTGACAGGAGAAAGTTTTAATGAGTATCTGATTCGGAAACGGATGGAAAAGGCTGGAGAATTGCTGCAGAACACCTCTATGAAAATTTCGGATATTGCGGAAAGCTGTGGCTATGAGAACCAGAGATATTTTGCCAGCAGTTTTAAAAAATTTTATGGATGTACACCGACAGATTTTAAATTACTTGTAGCAAAAGAACATTTATATTAGGAGGTATGGGGATATGATTCAGTTTACCAGTGAAGAAGTGGATAAATTAAGAAAAAAAAGCAAGGCATATCCGCTGACTATCGAAAAATTAAAACGCGATGTTGAGGAAGTATTTCATGGGAAACAGATCGTTCCGAAAACGGGAATTGCCAATTGGACGCTTTATTATTATTGTCCCGATTGTTCTGTTCAGCTTCAATTTAAGCGGGAAAGTCCGACAGTGCATATCTGCCCAAATTGTGGAAAAGCATGGACCGGGGAACCGTATGACAGTGCCTGGTGGGGACTGATTAACAGGCATAACTATGACGCTGTATTTGGTATGGCGATTATTTGGCTGTCTACAGGGGAAGAAGCTTATGCGAAGAAAGCCATTGAGATTTTAATGGCCTATGCAAAATATTATCCAGATTATGAAATTCATGGGAATATTCCCTACAATGGACCAGGGCGTTCCGGAGCACAGACGCTGGATGAAGCTAATTTCCAAAGAAGTTTTGCTATGGCTTATGATATTCTTTCAGAATGTATGTCAGAAGAAGAAAAAATATATATCCGTGATCGCATGTTCCTTCCAGGGGCACAGTTTCTTCTGGAACATCGTCACAAACAGCTTCATAACCATGAGGTTATTATCAATTCAGCAATTGCGGTTATTGGAATTTTGTTTGACCGTTCGGAGTTAGTCGAAGCCGCTCTTTATGAGGATTACGGCATTGTATATCAGTTAGAGCATGGTATGCAGCCCAATGATATGTGGTTTGAGGGATCATTTGGATACCATTTCTATGCCTTGACCAGTTTCTTTGCATTTGAAAAATTTGCACTTCATACGAAGTACAGCAATATACATCATAAAAATTACAAGGCAATGATGGAACTTCTCTGTGACTATATGGAACCGGATTACGGGATTCCTATGCTGAATGACACCAATTATGGACACTTGGGGAATATGAAAGATTTATATGAATTTCCATATCGAGAGCTAGGGGGCAAAAGGTTGGCGTTTGTCCTGAACACATATTATCAAAAGGAAAGCCGGGACAATCTGGAGGCTTTTTTATACGGAGCTGATACTATTGAAACGGATATGCTTCCACTGAAAAATTTCCATACGACCAAGGATAAGTCAGGTCATACTATCCTTCGAGGGCCGGAAGGACGTTACCTGTTGTTCAAACATGACCGCTATGGTGGAGAGCATGACCACTATGATCGTCTAGGAATCAGCTATCTGGCTTATGGAAAGCCGGTGTCCAGGGATCTGGGAACTACGGGCTATGGTGCAAAAATGCACTATGATTTCTACAAGAACACAGCTTCACACAATACGCTGATAATTGGAGAGGAGAACCAGTCACCAGTCAATGCAGAACTGACCCGTTATGAAGAAAAAGATGGTGTGATCTATGTGGAAGCAGAAGCAGACTGGACAAAACCGTATGAAATGCCAGACAGCTTTACTATTGTACAGTGGTCAGAAGAAAATTACCGTACAGTTACTATGAAACGCAAGATTGCCTGGACGGATCGATATTTTGCAGAGGTATTTCTGGCAGATGGAATTCCGGAAGGAAAAACATCAGACTGGATGATGCACTTCTCAGGAATACTGATTCCGGGAGAAGCAGATGAGGCAGTTATTTGTGAGAATCGTTTTGTAGGAAAAACTTTGGGGTATCTGCATGATATCAAAACCGATCCGATCAAAACGGAAGGTACTTATGAGAAAACATATGAGTGTGACGGAGTATTTACGAAGATCTATGGACTTTCCAATGGACAGACCGTTATGACAGCAACAGGACCGGATAATCCGTCTTCAGAAGAAATTTCTTACCTTGTGGAACGCCGTCATGGTAACAGGATTTTCTGTGCCCATTTGATGGAGTCCTGGACGAAAGAACCCTATGTTAAGAATGTGGAGTTTCAGGTGAGTGATGAGAAAATAACGGCAGTGGTAACTGGCTGCGATGGAAAAGAATCGGCTGTAATATTTGAATTATAAAAAGAAATCATGCCTTTATTAATATTCGTTTGGTCGGAAATGCCAGAACAGATGTTCACTGTTTCTGTACTTTTGAAATCGTTTGTGGTATACTAAAATCCAATGCCTGAGCCCTTTTTATATGGTTTGTTCCTGTTTCGTCCATATAGAATTACATGGGTACGGCAGGTTGCAAAAAAAGCAAATTGTGAACGGCATTCGTCAAGGACCGATTTTCTTCCGATTTGCAAAAATTCCTTGACGAAAATGAAAAGTTCCTTGACGAATTTTTGCCTTATAGGCGTCCTTTTTTACTTTGAAATCGGAGGTGGATTTTATGCAAAATGAACAAAAAATCTTCGAATTACATTCCGAATACGCCCCCACTGGCGACCAGCCTCAGGCCATTGAGGCGCTGGTCAAAGGGTTTCAGGAAGGCAATCAATTCCAGACTTTACTAGGGGTTACGGGTTCCGGAAAGACCTTTACCATGGCTAATGTCATTGAGAGACTGAATAAGCCGACCCTGATTATCGCACACAATAAAACTCTGGCAGCCCAGCTTTACAGCGAGTTTAAGGAGTTCTTCCCTAAGAATGCAGTCGAGTATTTTGTCTCTTACTACGACTACTACCAGCCGGAGGCCTATGTTCCCTCTACCGACACATATATAGAGAAGGACTCTGCAATCAATGATGAGATTGATAAGCTGCGCCATTCTGCTACGGCGGCACTTTCTGAACGCAGAGATGTGATTATTGTGGCCTCGGTGTCCTGTATTTATGGGCTGGGCTCTCCGATTGATTATCAGGAGATGGTGATTTCTCTTCGGCCCGGCATGATAAAAGACAGGGATGAGGTGATTCACAAGCTGATCGATATTCAGTATACCCGCAATGATATGGATTTTCACCGGGGAACCTTTCGGGTGCGGGGAGATGTAGTGGAGATTTTTCCGGCATATTCTGGAAGTGAAGCCTACCGGGTGGAATTTTTCGGGGATGAAGTGGATCGGATTACAGAGATTGACGGACTGACGGGGGAGCCGAAGCTGCAGCTGGGACACATTGCAATCTTTCCGGCATCCCATTATGTAGTTCCCAAGGAGAAAATGCTGCAGGCAACAGAAAATATTCTGGCAGAGCTGAAGGAGCGGGTGGCATATTTTAAAAGTGAGGACAAGCTTCTGGAGGCTCAGAGGATTTCAGAAAGGACGAATTTTGATGTGGAAATGATGCGGGAGACGGGATTTTGCTCCGGCATTGAGAACTACTCCCGCCATTTGACCTTTGGAAAACCGGGAGAGCCGCCGTGGACACTGATTGATTATTTCCCTGAGGATTTTCTGATTATTATAGATGAGTCCCATATTACGCTTCCACAGGTAAGGGGAATGTATGCGGGAGACCGCTCCAGAAAACAGACTCTGGTAGACTATGGGTTCCGTCTGCCTTCTGCGCTGGATAACAGGCCGCTGAATTTTACAGAATTTGAAAGTAAGATTGATCAGATGATGTTTGTATCTGCAACGCCTGGTCCTTACGAGGCAGAGCATGAGCTGATGCGGACAGAACAGATTATCCGTCCTACCGGGCTTCTGGATCCGGAGATTTCTGTGCGGCCAGTGGAAGGACAGATCGATGATCTGGTATCCGAAGTTAATCGGGAGGTGGCGGCTCATCATAAGGTGCTGATTACAACGCTGACAAAGCGAATGGCAGAGGATTTGACCGATTATATGCGGGATGTGGGAATCCGTGTAAAATATCTCCATTCCGATATTGATACTCTGGAGCGGGCTGAGATTATCCGCGATATGCGCCTGGATGTCTTTGATGTTCTGGTGGGAATCAATTTGCTGCGGGAAGGCCTGGATATTCCGGAGATTACGCTGGTGGCGATTCTGGACGCAGACAAGGAAGGCTTTCTTCGCTCAGAAACATCGTTGATTCAGACCATTGGACGGGCTGCCCGAAATTCGGAAGGCCATGTGATTATGTATGCAGACACTATTACTGATTCTATGCGTGTGGCAATCGAGGAAACGAACCGGAGACGTCAGATTCAGCAGAAGTATAATGAGGAGCATGGCATTACGCCGACTACGATTAAAAAGGCAGTGAGGGATCTGATTGCCATTTCCAAGGCTGCAGAGCGGAATGCGGCTTCGGAGGAAAAGGATCTGGAGTCTATGAGTCTGAAGGAGCTGAATAAGCTGGCAAAAGAGCTTCAGAAGAAGATGCATCAGGCGGCTGCAGAGCTGAACTTTGAGGAAGCGGTTGTTCTGCGGGATCGGATGCTGCAGGTAAAAACCATGCTGCTGGAACTGGAAGGACAGGAAAAATAAAAAAGAGACTAGGAGAGAGCGGCTGCTCCAACCGGCGGAAAGCTGTTGGAAACAATGCGGATCCGGTCATCGGATCGAGTATAGAGATAGACCTGATTGGATAGCTGATCTTCTAAGGGAACCTCCTGTGTGTTAATGGTTCGTACCATATTGCTCAAATCTTCATAAGAGGCATCGGGACTGTCCGGTGTCAGAAGGACTTCATGAACGCTGGATGGGAGGACAATCAGATCCTTCTCCAGCCGGGCAGCGAAGTCCTTTAATATATCCTGATAAATCATACAGGCAGCTCCATACAGACCAGTCTGGTTGGAGAGAACATAAAGAGGAATAGTTTCGCTGGGAGCCTGAAGGAGAAGATCGAGAAGCGATGGGTCACAGGTATCCTGAGAGGTATCCCGGGCCATGCTCTGCAACAGCTCCTGCATACTTTGAATTTCGGCTGGGAATTCCCGTGGGGTGTTTTCCCGGGCCAGTCTCCACAAATCTCTGGCACTTACCTTCCACATGCGGGCATGACTGTTGTGGATCATGGCAGTGACCTGACCTGTATCTGTGCGTTCCAGGGAGAGGAAAAAAATAATAGAAAGATCCAGATAAGGTATATGGGGAACGTCGGAAAGAAGTACCTGGTTGGATGCAGTGTGAATCATGCGGAACATGACCTTGTCTTTTAAATATTCGAAATCAATGACAGATTCGGCAGTCAGAGAGGCAGGAGGAGGTGTAGTCTGGTAAAGCTGAAGAATTTCTTCAACAATGGATTCCAGGGAGGAACCATGAATCAGTTTCTGGTAATAGGGATTCAGGTAAATCGTGGGAGCCAGATGGGCTCCGGGCCCCTGAAGCGTCAGTCCGTCCAGTGTGACACCATTATTGCGGGGAAGGGGACGGAGAATAAAGTGAAATTCTTCGCCAAGGGCAGCCTGCAGGTTCTGAAGCAGGCATTCTAAAAAAATTTCGTATGCCATAAAAGGATACCTCCATATGTGTAGTAGGGATAAAAGTAACTGTTCAGGACGGGGCATCTTCTTGTCCGGCAAAGCCGAACAAGAAGCATCGGAGATTCCTCCGATGTGAGAGCTGGCAGGAAAATTCCTTTATAAGCGAGCTTGACAAGAATTTTTCTGCCAGCTCTCCCGCCGTCCTGAATTGTTACGGATAAAATATAAATTTGATGTGGGAAACAGATTTGAAAATTCCGAAAACGGAATGAGACATAAGAATGTCTGAAGTGGTAGAACCTATTATAAAGGATTTTTCCTGGCTGTGCAAGGATATCCTGGAAATTTAAGAAAAGATTTGGTTGTAGTTTCCCGAAAAACCAGATAGAATATTTCTTGAGTTTCTGTGTGCTGAAGCTGGAAAAGCGGAAGAGAATCGGAAACCGGGAAGAAAATTCAGTATTAATTATGTAAGGATACAGACAGAATGAATCGAGTGATAAAAAGAGCGGTAATCCTGTTTGGAATTTTTGCTGCCGCTTTGCTGGCATATTTTTTTCTGTCCGGCAGAGACAGCGGAAAAGAACAGGTGGTGTATGTAGATATGGGAGAGGCTTCTCTTCCGGCAGTCAGTGTGGAAATGTTTGGTCGAAAGACTAATCCCATGGCCGGATATGTACAGGAGGTGGATAATCGGGCAGCAGGAAACAGTCTGACGGTATTGCCGGAGGATCGGGCGCTGGCGGTTCTGATTGAAAAGGGAGGAGATGCGGTTACAGGCATCAGCTATGAGATCAGAACCATGGATCGGGAACGTCTGATAGAGCGCACTGTGTTAGAACAGTGGGAAGAGAATGGAGAGGAACTTCGGGCAGTGCTTCCTATTCAGAATCTTCTGAACAGGGAGCAGGAATATCTGCTGCGTTTGGATTTGAATACGGAGAAGCATGGAATTGTTCATTATTATACCAGAATTCTCTGGACAGAAAATGAGGGAGTTTCTGCCATGCTGAATTTGGCAGTAGATTTTTCTGCCAGAACTTTTGACTATGAGCAGGCAAAAGAGCTGACTACCTATTTGGAGACAAGTTCTGCGGAGGACAACAGTTCCTTTGGAACAGCTACGATCCGCTCCAGCTTTTCTCACCTGACCTGGGGAGATTTGGGTATGCAGCCAGCAGGTCAGGTTCAGGTGACGCTTAAGGAATTGGACGGAATTATGAGCTGCGTCCAGTTATCGTATTTGGCGGAACGAAAAAACGGAGAGGACGAGACAGAATATTATCAGGTAGAAGAAAATTTCACTATGAAATGGAATTCCCTTCGGATTTATCTGATGGATTATGATAGGCAGGTAAACCAGATTTTTCAGGGAAAGCAGACAGATTACACGGGAAAACGGATTTTGCTTGGAATCACCAGAGATGAGCGGGTTGAGGTCAAAAAAAGTCCAGATGGAAACGTTCTGGCTTACCGGACAAACCGGGATCTGTGGAGCTATGATCAGAAGGAGCAGAGGGGAGCAAGGGTCTTTTCCTTTCGAAGCAGTGATATAACGGATCCCCGCAATTATTACGGGCAGCATGATGTCTCGATTCTGTCTGTGGCAGACAGTGGGGATGTGGATTTTCTTGTATATGGGTATATGAACAGGGGAAACCATGAGGGAAGCATGGGAATTGTGGGTTACCACTACGATTCCGGACAGAATGCGCTGGAGGAGCTTTATTACATTCCCTATACAGGATCCTATGAAACTCTGGAGGACGATCTGCAGCAGCTTGTTTACCGGAACGAGCAGGGAATGCTGTATCTGTATGTGGATCATGCCATTTATGGTATAGATTTGAAAAGCCGGGAAAATATTGTTGTGGCAGATGCCCTTGAGGAAGGCTGCTATGCTGTCAGTGCAGACAGAAGCCGCATTGCATGGCAGGAGGGAGGAAGCCGATATGATTCAGAAAGCCTCAGTCTGATGGATCTGAATACAGGAGAAAAACGGGAAATTCGAGGTGACTCAGGAAAATATGTAAGAGTTCTCGGCTTTGTAGGAAGCGATCTTGTTTATGGGACAGCAGACAGAGAGGACGTGTGGATGGTCAACGGACGTGTCCGGGATCTTCCGATGGAAAGTATTCGGATTATTAATGCTCAGATGCAGGAGGAAACCAGCTATGAAAAGCCCGGATACTATATTTCTGAGGTACAGGTAGAAGAAAGCCGGATTCATCTGAGCCGTGTTTCCAAAACAGGAGGAAGCTATATAGAGGCCCAGCCGGATACAATTGTATGCAACGTGTCTATGGGGCCTGGGGAATTAGAGGGAATTGGCTGGTATGCATCTGCAGATAAAGGAAAATTGTATTTTGTACAGCTTTCTCAGGAGATTCGCAGCACCAGAAATGTACGGATTTCTGTTCCCAGGAAGATCCGTGACAGCGAGTCAGATATACTGGAACTGAAATCCAATTATCAGGTGAAAAAGCTGGAGTTTTATGCCTACAGCGGCGGTCATCTGCAGAAAATCACCACAGATTTTTCTGAGGCGATGCAGAAAGCCTATGAAAAAATGGGGGTTGTTACAGACGGCAATCACAGGATTCTGTGGAGCAGAGTCAACCGTGGAACGGTAAAAAATATTAAGGATCCGGTTTCTGTCTTTGCTCTGGTAGAGCGGCAGCTGGAAAATTTTTCAGCCAGTTGTATTCTGGAGGACGGTCTGATGATTCTGGATGCAAGAGGCTGCAGTATGCAGCAGCTGCTTTATTTTATTGATCAGAATATGCCGGTTTTGGGATTTACAGAAAACGGCAGCTATCTTTTGCTGTGTGGTTTTGATCAGTACAATGTGACTGTGTATGATCCGGCTTCCGGTGAAACCTACAAGGCAGGACTCAATGACAGTACGGAATTTTTCCGCCGGCGGGGAAATGATTTTATCTGTGCAGTCCGGCTTCAGTAAGCAGGAATGCTCGTTTCTCTTTACAAATCGGATTTATGTGGTATAATCTATAAGACACTGGGTGCGCAGAAGACCTGGTGGTTGGAAAACAGACAGATTTCGATTATTTTGACAGCAGTTCAGTGTTGCAGTGTTTCCGCCGGAGCTTTGGAAGGAAAGAACGGGCCGTCCTGAACAGCTGTAATTTTTAGTAAATAGAGAACAGATAAAAGCTTCGGTTTTTGTTGATTTAGGAAGAGATTTAGACAGAGGTGTGGGATGAATCAATATATTATGAAAGGCGGCAATCCCCTGGTTGGCGATGTAGTGATCAGTGGGGCTAAGAATGCTGCCCTTGGTATTCTGGCGGCGGCGATTATGACGGATGAGGATGTGATTGTGGAGAATCTGCCGGATGTTCGCGACATTAATGTGCTGCTGGAGGCCATTGAAGAGATCGGGGCATCTGTGGAGCGTCTGGATCGTCACAGTGTCAGGATCAATGCATCCACAATCCGTGAGGTTTCTGTAGATGATGAGTATATCCGGAAAATCAGAGCGTCCTATTATTTTATTGGGGCGCTGCTTGGCAAATATAAAAGCGCGGAGGTTCCCCTTCCCGGCGGCTGCAATATCGGCAGCAGGCCTATCGATCAGCACCTGAAGGGATTTCGGGCTCTGGGGGCCAAAATTGAGATTGAGAGAGGCGCTGTAGTAGCTCATGCGATTGATCTGGTGGGAAGCCATATTTATCTGGATGTGGTTTCTGTAGGCGCTACGATCAATATTATGATGGCAGCAGCTATGGCAGAGGGACAGACCATCATTGAAAATGCTGCGAAAGAGCCTCATGTAGTAGATGTTGCCAACTTCTTAAACAGTATGGGAGCCAATATTAAGGGAGCAGGTACGGATATTATTCGAATCCGCGGTGTTCGCCGGCTTCACGGCACAGAGTATTCCATTATTCCGGATCAGATTGAGGCAGGCACCTTTATGTGCGCAGCAGCGATTACCCGCGGTGATATTACAGTAAAAAATGTCATTCCCAAGCATTTAGAGGCGATTACGGCCAAGCTTGTAGAGATTGGCTGCGAGGTTCTGGAGGGAGATGACGAGGTGCGCGTGGTGGGAAAACCGCGTCAGCATTCGACCAATATCAAGACCCTGCCCTATCCTGGATTTCCTACGGATATGCAGCCTCAGATGACAGTTACCCTGGCTCTTGCTGAGGGCACCAGTGTAATTACAGAGAGTATTTTTGAAAACCGGTTCAAATATGTAGACGAGCTGACCCGCATGGGCGGCAATATTAAGGTAGAGGGAACCGTAGCGATTATTGAAGGCGTCAGGGGCTTTACCGGGGCTCAGGTAGAATCTCCGGATCTGAGAGCGGGAGCGGCTCTAGTTCTGGCTGGTCTTTCTGCCAGTGGCTATACGGTAGTAGATGAGATTGGATACATTCAGAGAGGCTATGAGTGCTTTGAGGAGAAGCTGCAGTCCCTGGGAGCTGTGATTCAGGTTGTGGATTCGGAAAAAGAGGCTCAGAAGTTTCGGCTGAAAATCGGCTGATTTGCCATGACACCAGGAAGCAATTAATTTGAAAAAATTCAGGGATATGGGCGGTTCCATATCCCGTTTTTTGTTATAGGAAATTGCGTCCTATGACATAAAAACGCTCCGCGAGGATCGCCATGGGTTAGAAGAGATGTGCCATACTTGTTCGTGAAGAGTTCAGTTGCCTTGAATTTATCATGAACAGGGACACGATCAACTGGATTCTGAAAAAATTGAATACAGGAGGTCGGACATGGAGCATTTACCAAAGAAAATCCACCACAACGGCATCGGCTACACGCTGATGGGAGACTACTACATCCCCGACCTGAAACTGCCGGAGGAAAAACGCCCCATCGGGCGGTGGGGGCGGATGCACAAGGCGTTTCTGCAAGAACACTGCCCCGGCCAGTACAATGAACTGCTTCTGTCGGGAAAACTCTGGACATATCTTGCTGACCTGAACGAGCAGGCCGATGACCGGCTGGCGTGTATCATCTCGCAGATGCAGGATGCGGAGGGCGTCACCGAGGAACTGAAAGCCTGTGACCAGCTTGCATGGGTCGGAGCCATGAACAGCATCCGCAGTCGGGCAGAGGAAATCATCCTCTCTGAGATGATTTTTGCCTGAGGGAGGTGGACGCATGATTCTGGAAGAAATGTTTAACGGCAGGTTCTATCCTTGTGAAACGGTGGTCGCTGATTCACTGAGGTTCAAGCAGGCCACCAAAGCCAGTGCAGCTCTGATGGATACTTTATCGGAACACCTGAGCAAAGAGGACTATGCTCTGGTTGAAGAACTGCGGGAGCAAATGGCAATCGCTCAGTGCGAGGAAAACGAAAGCCACTTCAAATACGGCTTTTCGGCGGGGCTACTTGTCCAAAAGGAAGCCTATGAGCAAGTGGCGCAGAGAGAAAAAGAGTAGCATCCCCATTGTAGCCGTTCTCATTTTGAGTATGGCTACTTTACTCCCATAAAGTGGTGGTGGACAAAATGACCACTCCTACTTCATTGGAGTAAAGTGGTGGTTTCCATTTTGAGAACTACCAAAATCGAAACAACATCGGCTTTTGGCTGTGCCCATTTTGGGCACAACCACCACAACAGAATACAGCTTCATAAAGGTCATTTACCGCTCAACCGGTGGATGGCCTTTTTTGCTGCCCTTACAGCCGCCAACCGTGACAAACACGCCCGGTAGCTGTACTACAAGTCACTCTGATTCCGCCGTGTCCAGACCTATACTTTTTATTGTCGGAAGCGAATACCGAGTGATGGACTATGTCTACAAGACATAGCGAACTGCGTCTGCAAGGGACTCTGGAACCGGCGTTTCTTCCGCTAAACTGGAAAATACAGACAGGGATACACATAAAGCCGATACCGGCAGACTTACTTCTGCTTGCGCCTGGCCTTGCGGTTGAGCGGGATGGGGCTGGTCTTTCCCCTCATATTGTTGGGATTTTTGAGTATCTTGGACAGGCTCAGTATCCGCAGGAACGCCGAGAAGTCCTCCGAGGAAATCTTCTCAAAGGGTATCTGCAACTTATCGCAAAATTCGTGGATCAGCATTTCTATATCGCTGCCCTGATGGATGGCCTGCTCAAATTTTTCCTTCACGTCATCCAGCGTGGGCTGCGGGTCGGCGGTGGTCTTGTCCTTGCGGTGTGCTTCCCGGATGTCCCGGACGATGCTGTCCAGATCATCGTGTATGACGTGGCTGTAATAATCGCTTTCCTGCACCTGCCCCAGTTCCAGCGTCCGCATATAGAGGTCATCTTCTCCGGGCGCATACTTGCTGAGGACGGCCTGCCGGGTGGCTTCCATCACCAGATTCATCTGCTCCACCCGCATATTGGCGATTTGGTCGATACAGATTTCCATATCCACCATCAGCCGCCGGAAGTTCGGGTGTGTAGCCAGTTCGCAGAGAAGCCGATTGTTGATTTTGCCGCTCCGTAAAAGTTCAATCATTTCATCGTTCAAATGGAGCGACTGTACATCGGCGTTGGGAACCTCTTTATTATCGGTCAGTCCCATCAGATAGTCGGCGGACACGCCGTAAAAATCCGCCAGCGTCGCAATCGCAAATGGGCTGATGTCCTTGTAGTCATCGGTTTCGTATTTCCCCAGCGCAGATTTAGACAGGCCGGTCTGCTCCGCCAGTTGTTCCAGCGTCAGGTGCTTGTCCACCACCCGCAGGTCTTTGAGCCGCTCCGGGATTGTCAGCTTTGCGTACATCCAAAGCCCCCTCTCTCATTATGGTTTTTCAGTGATTACACCCATTATAGCACGATTCCATAAGCGTGGAAATATGCGGATTTCAAGCGTTTTTCCGACGTTTTGGATATACGGGAAAGGGCCTCTTTTTTCGGTAAACTGGTTCTTGCAGACAGGCACTGAACCTTGAAAATTGAATGACCGGCTGCAAGGGGTATGGCCTCCGGGGAAGTGACGCCACGACAGAAATCGAGCGCACCAAAGAGGCCGATACGCCGGGAGAAATTCCGGGCAGGAGCGGCTTGCAGGCAGACCGGCGGACAGAAACAAGTTTATCATGCGGGGCGCATGGCTCCGCAGCAAAGAAATGGAGGAATATCATTATGAAACTGAGCATGAAAGAAAAGAAGATTCTCTACGCTTACGGCTGTCCCAGCCACCACAATACGGTGACACGGCTGAAATGGCTGACGGCCCTGACGGTTGACCCGGAGGCCAAACGCCGGATGCTGGGGTTGGCCCGTAAGGTGGAGACGGAGGTGGACGAAAGCTGGTACGAGGATTTTTACCACCATCTGCGCATGGAGATGGACGAGTACCGCCGTCTAAAGCGCAGCCTGCGAGTGCTGAAATCTTACACTGATTATGAGGAGGATTTATATGAGGAAGCTGTCTAAATATGAGAAAGAAACCATCATCAACTGGAACGAGGCGGAGAACCTTGCCAGCGTCTACACCTTCAACGCCAGCTTGAAGCGCAGGCTGGCGGAGTTCAGCCGGAAGTACCCGCTGCTGTGCCGGTTGGAGCGCAGTACGCCGGAGGGCAGCGTGACCTATGTACTGGACAAGTCCCGGCTGTCGATCCGGTTCATCCCGCCGTACAGTGAGGAACGGAAAGCCGCCGCCAGTGCCTACGCAAAGGAGCATGGCTTTCAGGTGGTAGGGGCGGAAGAAAAAATAGCCTGAAATCGGGGAGATTACGGTCAAAATGCCGGGGCTGCACCTGATGTTTTGACCGGCAATCCCCGCAGGCGTATTCCGTATCCACTTCCAGCCGAAAGGCGTAAATGTGTGGATGTGGAGCCGGTGAAACTGGCGGCAACCGCTTCTGCGGCGGAAGCCAGCTTCGCCGGTGCGGGAGTACAGAGGGCGGCGAGCCCTCTGTGGCGGGGTGCAGGGGCGGCAGCGCACTGCTGGGGTCAAGGGGCAACGCCCATTGGGCGGGTACAGGGCGGCAGCGCCTGTGCGGAGTGTAGAGGCGGCGAGCCTTTACTCCGGTGTCCAGAGGTGGAAAACCTCGGCCCAGGGAAAGTTGATGCCTGCGTCAACTTGTACTGGGTATATTACCTGACGCAGACTTTCGCAGGATTTGCGGCTTCGCCGCCCTTCCCCGGCCCCGGAACATCTTCGCAGGAAGGAGGGAAATTGTTTGAAACTGACACGACACAACGGGCGCTCCGGCAAGCATGGCACCTACAATCCCCGCCACAATGACCGCCGGTTTGATGTGGAGAACAGCGAACACATCGACGCAGAGCGGGCCAGGCAAAACATCTACTGGGACTGCTACCGGGGCTTCACCACACACGAGTTCCGGGAGAACCCGGAGCAGCCGGATTTCAGCTTTGAGGAAATCGAGCGGATGTACTACTACGAGTATTATTCTGACCATGTGGAGGCGCAGAACGCCCGGAATGAGAAAACCCGGCACACCGAGCGCAACCGCACCGTGGAGGACTTGCTGAAAAACAACAAGACCTGCCCGGAGGAAAGCATCTACCAGATCGGCACACTGGAAGAATCCGTCCCGCCGGAAACGCTCTTTCGCATCGTCAACGAGTTCTATGAGGAATTCGAGCGCCGCTTCGGTTCCCATATCCACATTTTAGATTGGGCGCTCCATCTGGACGAGGGGACGCCCCACATCCATGAGCGCCATGTGTTCGACTGTGAGAACCGCTACGGGGAACTGTGTCCCCAGCAGGAGAAGGCGCTGGAGGAACTGGGCATCCCTCTCCCGAACCCGGACAAGCCAAAAGGCAGGCACAACAATCGGAAACAGACCTTCGATGCGGTCTGCCGGACGATTTTGTTTGACATCACAAAGCGGCATGGGCTGCATCTGGATCAGGAGCCGTCCTACGGCGGACGGGAGTATCTGGAAAAGCAGGACTATATCCTGATGAAGCAGAAGGAGCAGCTGACGGCGCAGGAGCAGAAGCTGGAAGAACTGACGCTCAAAATCGAGGACGTGGAGACGCTGCTGGATGATGTTTCCGATGTGGCCTATGACAAGGCGGTGGAGGTGGTGACCGATACTGTCCGGCAGGAGACACACAAAGAAGATATTCGTTTGATTGAGGAAACAAAAAAGTGGGTACTTTCGCCGGAGCGGAAGGCCCCGCAGAAGGAGCGTGACTACGCCGCCGCCCGGCTGGATGGAGTGATTACCAAAATCAAACGTGTCATGCAGAGTGCCCTGGCAAAAATCCAGAAAACGCTTATGCAGCCGGAGGTCAAGAAGGCCGGTAAGGAGCAGATCAAGGAGAAAGCCAGAGAATCCATCCGGGATAAGCTGGCGAAAGGCAAGCTGGACGCTGACCGGGATAACCGGGAACGCTGGGAACGTGAGGGGCGGATCGCTCCGACTAAGAAACACGATATGGAGTTATGAGGCATCTGATTTTCTGCGGAAACCAGGTGTCTTTTTCTCTGTCTGGAGGTGAGAAAATCGAATGTATTTGAAGCGGTGAAGGAGTCTGTCACCACAAGGCAGGCTGCGGAATATTACGGGGTGCAGGTTGGCAGGAATGGGATGGCCTGCTGTCCCTTCCACGATGACAAACATCCCAGCATGAAGGTTGACCGCCGGTTCCACTGCTTCGGCTGTCAGGCGGACGGGGATGTGATTGATTTTACCGCCCGCCTGTTTGGTCTGAGCGGTAAGGAAGCGGCTCTGAAGCTGGCGGAGGATTTCTCTGTCCGCTATGACGCCAAAGGCCATGACCCGCCCCGCAGGAGGCCGGTCAAACGGAAAATCAGCGAGGAACTGCGCTACCGGCAGGCGGAGCAGAAATGTTTCCGGGTACTGTGCGATTACCTGCATCTGCTGGAACGCTGGGAGAAGGAATACGCTCCGCAAACGCCGGAGGAAGCATGGAATCCGCTGTTTGTGGAAGCACTGCAAAAGAAAGCACACACGGAGTATCTGCTGGATGTTCTCCTGTCCGGCAGCATGGAGGAACGGGCTTCCGTTGTCGCCCAGTACGGAAAAGAGGTGAGGAAGATTGAGCAGCGAATATCAGAGTTTGCCGCCAGCCACCCGGCAGGCCGCCATGAGCGCAGCCGAAGCCTTAGCGCCGGAGCAGAGCGCCTCTGAGGTGCGGGAAAGCCTCTCCGTCACCGAGAAGGGCCAGCCCGCCAACACCATCGGCAACTGCCGGACGGTGTTCTGCCATGACCCTCTCCTGCGCGGGGCGATCCGGCTGAACCTCCTGACTGACCGGGTGGACATTGTGCGGGATTTGGGCTGGCGCAGGAATACCAGCGCCCTGACGGATACAGACGTGAAGTATCTGCTTCTCTATTTTGAGCAGAACTATGGCCTGACCAGCGAGAAAAAGATGACAGCGGCGCTCTCTATCGTGGCGAATGAAAACTGCTACCATCCCATACAGGACGTGCTGAACGGCCTTGTCTGGGACGGGACGCCCCGCATCCGCTCCTGTCTCCATCACTTCTTGGGTGCGGACGAGAGCGACTATGTGGAGGAAATGCTGAAACACTTCCTGCTGGGGGCTATCCGGCGGGTATTCCGGCCCGGCTCCAAATATGAGGAAATGCTCTGTCTGGTAGGCGGTCAGGGCGCTGGCAAATCCAGCTTCTTCCGCCTGCTGGCGATCCGGGACGAGTGGTTTTCCGATGACCTGAAAAAGCTGGATGATGACCGGGTGTTTTTGAAACTGCAAGGACACTGGATTATTGAGATGTCGGAGATGCTGGCTACCAGCAGCGCCAAAAGCATTGAAGAAATCCGCTCATTCATCAGCCGCCAGAAGGAAACCTACCGGACGCCCTATGAAGCCCAGCCCAAAGACCGGCTGCGGCAGTGTGTGTTCGGCGGTTCATCCAACACGCTGGACTTCCTGCCCCTTGACCGGGCCGGGAACCGGCGCTTTTTGCCGATCATGATTTACCCGGAGAATGCGGAGGTTCACATTTTGGAGGACGAGGACGCCTCCAGAGCCTATCTTTTGCAGGTCTGGGCGGAGGCCATGACGATTTACCGCAGCGGCCACTACTCTATGAAGTTCAGCAAGTCCAGCCAGCGCCAGCTGGTGGAGGTACAGAAGGATTTCATGCCGGAGGACACGGAGGCCGGGCAGATACAGGGCTTTCTGGAACACTACACCGGCAGCATGGTCTGCTCCAAACAGCTGTTCAAGGAGGCGCTGGGCCACACCTATGACGAGCCGAAACGGTGGCAGCTGCACAATATCAACGAGATCATGAACACGGTGGTGACGGGCTGGAAGCCGTTCTCCAATCCGAGGATGTTCGCCGGGTATGGCAGGCAGAGGGGCTGGGAACGGGACGTTTCCGGCAACGAACTGCCCGGCAACGAAGATGGATTTGTGGAGCTGACCGAGGAAGAATGCCGCCAGCTGGAACTTCCCAAAGAGTGGATCGCATAAAAATAGCGGTCTGTTGCCGGGATGGTTGTCACTTGGTTGCCGGGTTCGTTGCCGGGGATTTTCCGGTCTGGATACGGAAAAATCCTGTAAATAAGGCATTTTCTAATATCTATCTCTATCTCCGGCAACGAAAGCAACGAGATTTTTCAAGAAAATTTAGAAAGTAAGATTTGCAGGCCAGACGGTAGTTTACAGGTTTTTGGAGGTTCGTTGCCGGACTTCGTTGCCGGTGTGCTATTGTCTGGCCTGCCACTCTATGGAGGTAGCCTATGGAAAAAAGCAAGCAGCAGAAAAATAAAGTCCGTTTTATGGTGGTGCGGGAGTTCTCTGGGGAGAAATCCATGCGGGAAGCCTTTGAGCAACTGATCGAGCGCCAGACCTGCGAACACTTCGAGGAATGGCTGGAACAGCGTGAGATGGCGGAGAACGCTGCGTAAAAACGGTTGATTCAGGGACAGGGGCATGGTATTATAACGGTATCGTGTCCCTGTTCATAGAAGGAGAACGCTATGAGCAGGAAAAAACAAGTCTATGAGAAAATCACCGCTCTCTACTGCCGTATCTCTCTGGATGACGGCGGCGACAATGAGAGCATGAGCATCAGCAACCAGAAAATCATGCTTCGGGACTTTGCTGAAAAGCATGGGATGTTCCAGTATGAGTATTATGTGGATGACGGTTATACGGGCCGCAATTTCAACCGCCCTGCCTTCCAGCGTATGATCGCTGACATTGAGGCGGGGAAGATCGGCTGCGTCATCACCAAAGACCTATCCAGACTTGGTAGGAATTATATTGAAGCTGGCAGCTATATCGAAATCTTTTTCCCCAAACACAATGTGCGCTATATCGCCATCACGGACGGCGTGGACAGCCTGACCCGTCAGGAGATGGACATTACGCCCTTCAAGAATATCCTGAACGATATGTATAGCCGGGATATTTCTAAAAAGGTGCTGGCGGGCATCACGACCCGCTCCCGGCAGGGAAAGTTCTGCGGAGGGACGCCGCCCTTCGGCCTGATGCGTGACCCGGAGGACAAAGGGCATCTTATCATTGACCCGGAGACAGCGCCGATCATCCGTAAAATCTATGACTATGCCCTTGACGGGCTGGGCTGCATGAGGATTTCCAAACGGCTGATGGAAGAAAAAATCCCCATCACCCATGTCAAGGCCAATACGGAGTTTGACGCCAACTATTACTCTTGGGGCGGCGCAAGGATCAGCCATATCCTGCGGAATCCCTTTTATAAGGGCGCACATCTGGTCTTTCGGACACACCAGAAGGGCATCCGCTCCAACACTTATGACATTATCCCCCGTGACCAGTGGGAAGTGATCGAGGGCTGCCATGAGGCGATTGTGACGCCGGAGGAATGGGAACAGGTACAAGCTATCATTGACCGCAAACCACCTATCATGAAAGGCAATGCCTGCCCCTTTTATAATCTGTTCCACGGGCTGGTCTACTGCGCTACCTGCGGGAAGTCCATGCAGGTGCGGTATGAAAAGGTCGGCAGAACCGGGAAGAACCGGTTCACCGGCGAGATGCGGGAACCGATTGACAAGGCGTACTATATCTGCCAGACTTATAACCGCATGGGATGCAAGGTCTGCTCCAGCCACAAGATCGAGGCCAGAGATTTATACAATCTGGTGCTGAAAGACATTCAGGAGCTGGCGGCGCAGGCCATGAAGGACGCCGATGCGTTCTATCAGCACCTCAGCAGCCGGATGGAGCGCCGGTATCTGGTAGACGCTTCTCAGACCGAGAAGGAACGGAAACGGCTGGAAGCCCGGAATCAGGAAATTGATGTGATGTTTTTAAGCCTGTACACGGATAACGCAAAAGGCATCCTGACCGAACAGCGGTTTATGAAACTGACGGCGGCGCTGGAACAGGAGCAGGAATCCAACCAGAAGCGTCTGCATGACCTGGCGATGATGCAGAGCCGGGCGGACGCACAGGAAAGCGAAGTCCGTACCTTTATCAAGGAAATCCGGCGCTATTCCGCTATTGAGGAACTGGACGAGGCAATGCTGAACCGGCTTATCAGCCGGATTCTGATTGGCGAGGTCAAGAAGGTGGACGGACAGAAGGTGCAGAAAGTCAAAATCGTTTATAACTTTGTCGGGGAAATCCCGGAGATTGCAGCATAAAGACAGTACAGCCCTCCCCGTACCGGGGAGGACTTTTTGATATTTGGAAAAGATAAAAATGTATGTGTTATTTATAGCATCCTAAAAGGCCATTGTTTCCAAAATACCGGTTTTAAGATTTTGAGCAGCAGCGCTCAATGGACGTTTCCTGTCATATACCATACAAATCTGACGTTCAGGGATTGTTTCCCGCAGATGAATCTGGACGATCTCACGTTGCTGAAGTGCTTCCTTCGCCATTGGTTCTGGAAGAAAAGCTAGCCCTAATTCCGCTTTTACCAAAGGTAAAATCTGATCTGTGGTAGCTGCTTCCGTGTCTGGTATCAACTCCAACCCGTGGGACAGGAACAATTTATGATAAAAATTCCAGGTCATAGTTTCTTTTCCGAGGCAAATCAACGGATAATTTTTTAGTTCGGCAAGTGTCAGCTCCTGGCTGCCCAGTGCCGTAAAAGTTTTGCCGCCCACAAGAATTTCACGGAAGGGCCGCAAATGCAATTCCTTCAAAGGGGTATCCACGTTGGTCGGCGTTGATACAACAGCAAAATCAATTTCACCGTTTTTAACAGAGCGGATGGCTTGCGGAGTGGAATGGTTATATATTTTCAAGCGAATACCGGGATGCTTCATGTGAAAGGGCTTCAATATATCCAGCAGGTAGATATTCAATGCGGTTTCGCTGGCTCCGATTGAAATACTTCCATGCTCCAAACCACTGTGCGCATTTAGTTCGGTTTCGGCTGTTTGTATCTGAGAAATGGCAGCTTCGACATGAGTGAACAACATTTCTCCTTCTGGGGTCAGTTGAACACCTCGATTGGTGCGTATAAATAACGTACAGTGCGTTTGCTGCTCCAGGCAGTTCATGGCGCGGGTAACGTTGGGCTGTCCGCTGCCCAGTGCATGAGCCGCTTTTGTGAAATTCTTGTATTTGGCTACATAATAAAAAACCTTGTAATATTCAAAGTTGACATCCATCCAGGCATCCTCTTTCTGATATGCTAATTGCTGATGATCACTATATCAATAATACTTTTTACATATTCCTGCCTGTCCAGTATAATAGATTTTGGTTCCAAAAACAAGTGAAGGAGTGCTTTAGTATGAGTGAAATCAAAAAAGTTGTGCTGGCATATTCCGGTGGTCTGGATACCTCCGTTATTATCCCGTGGCTGAAAGAACACTATGACAACTGTGAAGTGATCGCTGTCTGTGGAAATGTTGGACAAGACGATGAATTGGATGATTTGAAACAGCGAGCAGTGGCTTCTGGAGCCAGCAAACTTTATGTCGAGGATTTAACGGATGAGTTTGTTAATGAGTTTGTTATTCCTACTATGCAGGCGGGAGCTGATTATGAAGGGTATTTATTGGGAACCAGCCTTGCCCGCCCTATTCTGGCTAAGCGTGTCGTGGAAATTGCAAAGGCAGAGGGGGCGGATGCTGTTTGCCACGGCAGCACCGGAAAGGGCAACGATCAGGTGCGATTTGAGCTGGCCATTATGCACTTTGCGCCGGAAATGAAAATCATTACACCGTGGCGGGAATGGGATATTCAAAGCCGCAATGAGGAGATTGATTACGCCGAAGCCCATCATATTCCTTTGAAAATAAATCGAGAAACCAATTACTCAAAGGATAAAAATCTTTGGCATCTTTCTCATGAGGGATTGGATTTGGAGGACCCAGGTAATGAGCCGCAGTATGAAAAAGAAGGTTTTCTGGAAATGAGCGTTTCTCCACTGAAAGCGCCGGATACTCCTACATATGTGGAGCTGGACTTTGAAAAAGGCGTACCTGTTAAGTTGAACGGCAAGGCAATGAAATCATCAGACATTATTTCTAAGCTAAACGAGATTGGCGGCTGTAATGGTATTGGCCTGTACGATGTGGTGGAAAACCGTCTGGTTGGTATGAAAAGCCGAGGAGTGTACGAGACACCGGGCGGAACCATTCTGTATAGAGCGCATGAGATATTAGAAACACTGACATTGGACAAAAAAACTGCCCATAAGAAAAAGGAATTGTCTATTTGCTTCGGTGAGTTGGTTTACGACGGACAGTGGTTTTCTCCGCTGCGCAAAGCGTTGTCTGCATTTGTGACAGAGACGCAGCAGACCGTCACCGGAAAAGTACGTCTGAAGTTATATAAGGGCAACATTATCAATTCAGGTGTGTGGTCCCCATATTCTTTGTATAGCGAGGATATTGTCACATTTAATGAAGGAGAGGGCTATCAGCAGTCCGATGCTACTGGCTTCATCCGTCTTTTGGGGCTGCCTACCCGTATACAGGCGTCTGTAAATGCCCGAAATAGAAGGGAGGCAGAAAAATGCTGACTGCGGTGACAGGTATCAACTGGGGGGATGAAGGGAAAGGACGGGTTATTGATCTGCTGGCAGAGCGGGCGGATATTGTCGTGCGTTACCAGGGGGGAAATAATGCCGGGCATACGGTCGTAACCAAACAGGGAAAATTTATTCTGAATCTGCTACCATCCGGGATTCTTCATCCCAATGTGGTGTGTGTTCTTGCGGATGGTATGGTAGTTGATTTAGAGCATCTCTCCAATGAAATTGCCGATATTCGCGGCAAAGGGGTGTCTGTAACACCTCAAAATTTCAAACTGTCCGCTCGTGCAACCATCTCCATGCCGTGGCATCGGATACAAGATGATTTGGAGGAAGAACGTCTTGCGCAGAGCGGAGTTGCTTTCGGCTCTACTCGCAGGGGAATTGCTTATGCCTACAGCGATAAGTATCGAAAAAAAACATTGCGTTTAGGTGATCTGCTTCATTTAGATGAGCCATATATACAGGTTCGTCTAAAAACCATGCTGGAAGCAAAAAATTTGGAACTGGCAGGCTGCTATCATCAGGAGCCAATGTCTTATCCGGCCCTGCTTGCCTGGTGCCAGAAGCAGGCAAAGGAGTTTTTACCCTATATCTGTGATACCGGAAATTATTTGGATACAGCGTTATCGTCAGGAAAACAGATTGTTTTGGAAGCGCAGCTTGGCGCTATGCGTGATATTGACTATGGCATTTTCCCCTACACTTCCAGTTCTACAACGATTGCGGCCTATGGGCCGATTGGAGCGGGAATTCCTGGCGTGCAGCCTGACCATGTGGTCGGTGTGTTAAAGGCTTATTCAACGTGCGTTGGTGCAGGCCCATTTGTGGCCGAGAACGCTATGCCTGAAGAATGGAAGGAATCCCTGCGCAAGGCCGGCGGTGAATATGGCGCTGCAACAGGCCGCCCACGCCGGGTTGGGCCATTTGATGCGGTTGCAAGCCGGTACGGCCTAAAATGCCAACGCGCTGACAAAATCGCATTGACTAAGTTAGACGTACTCAGTTATATGCAGGAAATTCCCATCATTACGGGATATTTGTACAAAGGCAAAGAAACAGACACCTTTGTTCCTACGGAAAATCTGGAAGAATATCAACCGGTTATCAGCTTCATTCCCGGCTGGAAACAGGACATTTCCGCTTGCCGTCGCTGGGAGGAACTGCCGGATGCTGCAAAAAATTATATCAAAACGCTGGAAAAATTACTTGATCACGAGATCCAGTTTATCTCTGTCGGCGCAAAGCGCGAAGAATATCTGATAAAGGGGGAATGGCTGTGAGACACCTGATTGAACCAACCGATTTCAATGACGATGAAACGATGGCAGTCCTGGATTTGGCTGATCGAATTGCCGCCGCTCCGGAGATGTATGCGCATGTGGCTGACGGCAAAAAGCTGGCGACCTTATTTTATGAACCCAGTACGAGAACCCGGCTTTCTTTTGAATCTGCCATGCTAAGTCTGGGCGGGCAGACGCTCGGCTTCTCCGGAGCAGAACAGTCCAGTGCAACCAAAGGAGAAACGGTTGCTGATACAGCTCGCGTAGTCAGCTGCTATTCCAATATTATAGCTATGCGCCACCCAAAAGAAGGTGCTCCGCTTCGCGCTTCCATGTTTTCCAAAGTTCCTGTCATAAATGCTGGTGACGGAGGCCATAATCATCCTACACAAACTTTAATTGATTTGCTGACGATTCGCCAGCGCATGGGACGGTTGGATCATCTGACCGTTGGTTTTTGCGGTGATCTGAAGTTCGGCCGGACAGTGCATTCTTTGGTCAACAATCTTGTTCGTTTTTTAGGAAATCAGTTTTATTTTATCTCGCCAGAGGAACTTCGCATTCCCGAATATTTGAAGGAGGATACATTGCACCCGGCAAATTCCTTATATTGGGAGGTCAGCAGTTTGGAGGACACACTCCCTAAGCTGGATGTGTTATATATGACCAGAGTGCAGAAAGAACGTTTTTTTAATGAGGAAGATTACATTCGGCTAAAGAGCATCTACACGCTTGACCCTGAAAAAATGAAATTGGCTAGGCCGGATATGCCTGTGTTGCATCCACTGCCTCGTGTCGATGAAATTACTCGGACGGTAGATGATGATCCCCGTGCCGCTTATTTTGATCAGGTGCAGAATGGCGTTTATGTTCGCATGGCACTAATTATGGCTCTGTTGGGAATTGCCGATCCTGTGACTGGAGAGAAGGTGTTAAAATGCTGAAGGTAGAACCCATTCAAAATGGTGTGGTTATTGACCATATCCCCGCTGGGCGCGGTATGGAAATTTACCGGCTGCTCCATCTGGAGAGCAAACATCAGGCGGTTGCGCTGCTGCAATCTGTGCGCAGTGAGAAATATGGAACAAAAGATCTGATTAAGATCGAAGGTTCAAACCTTCCGGAGCGGCTGGAGATTTTAGGCTATCTGGATCGGCGAATTACACTAATCTATATCAAAGACGGAGTAGTGGAGCGAAAATGTCAGCCTGATATGCCAGAGATATTGCGAAATGTGGTTAAATGCACAAACCCACGATGTATTACCAGTATTGAGGCAGGATGCGACCATATTTTCAAACTGTCTCCTTCTGGGAAGTACCGCTGCCTTTACTGTAATCAGGAACTGCCGGTACAGAGGTGATACCATATGGATTTTTCTGCATACGAAAAAGGCAATCCTTTTATGTCTTATAACCATATTCAAATATGCAAAGTTGACCCGGATTGCTGTGTGGTAAAGGTAAACTTGGTTGCCGAATCTATGAATCTTCATGGACACGTACATGGAGGATTGTTATATGCAATGGCAGATTGCGTGGCGGGAATTTTTGCCAGAATGGATGGTAGAGATTATGTAACGCAAAGCGCACATATCAATTTCCTGCATAACGTACAGTCAGGGACAATCTTTGCAAAAGCTGAAATCATAAAGCGCGGTAAGCACATGGCTTACTTTCATATCAGCATTACCGATCAAGATGATCATCTTCTTTGTGATGGTATGGTTGATATGTATTGTATTTCAGGATGCCAAACATAGTCAGGCTTCTGCTATTTTGAGAATACATACATAGAGGTATCTTTAGTTATACATCAAGGAGTGAACACATTTGCATGGAATTATAAAATGCCAGCATCAGGGACAAATGTCCGAATCTTTCCCAACTGTCGCATTTTTGTCAATATCAGGCGGCCTGCAAGATGCCTATACCTATGTGTTCCGGGGCAAGGTGTTCGCCAATGCTCAGACCGGGAATATCGTATTACTTAGTCAAAACATCTGTGAGCGTAATTGGTTGCAGAGCGCACACTACTTTGTTCCGTTGGCAGCATTTGCAATAGGCATCATTGTTGCAGAGCAGATACGGGGAAAATATCAGAATGTGCAGAATATCCACTGGAGGCAGATTGTCCTGCTACTGGAAATGATTCTGCTGTTTTTGGTAAGCTTTCTTCCGCAAAGTCTTGATATGCTGGCTAATGCACTGGTATCTTTTTCCTGCGCTATGCAGGTGCAGACATTCCGAAAGGTGAATGGTTACGCGTTTGCCAGCACCATGTGTATCGGAAATATGCGTAGCGGCATGGAAGCACTTTCTGCATACATCAGAACACATGATAGAAATGTTTTAGGGAAAGCTTTGCGCTATTGGGAAATCATTTTCCTATTTGCTGTTGGCGCTGGAATCGGCGGTCAATTTGTTGTTCTGTTCGGAGCGCATACGATCTGGTTTTCCTGCCTGCTTCTATTGGTCAGTTTTTGCCTGATGTTTATCAGAGAAGAAATGAAAGAACACCCGGAAATTAGCGTCGAGGAAGAAACGATACAGAAAGATCTGTGGGACATTGAAAAGCAGATAAAGAATATAGGTCACCAGGTCGGGGAAGATATATCGGTTATGAAATCACCGCATAATAAAGATTCTCAATAACAAATTAAATCGCGG
This sequence comes from uncultured Clostridium sp., assembly GCA_900538475.1. Lineage (GTDB taxonomy): Bacteria > Bacillota > Clostridia > Lachnospirales > Lachnospiraceae > Brotaphodocola. The sequence goes on from UPYT01000014.1 coordinate 82,066, forward strand.
CGTCGAATGAATAAAACTCCGACGTCGCGATTTTTACAGAAAAATTTAGCCCCAGACTTCCTCAGCAATCTCTTTAACCAGCGCCAGTTTCGCCCATTGCTCTTCTTCAGTCAGCTTATTGCCGATCTCGCAGGAAGCAAAACCGCACTGCGGGCTGAGATACAACCTGTCAAGAGGGATGTACTTTGCAGCTTCATGGATTCGGGCAATCACGGCCTCTTTATTCTCCAACTGCGGCTGCTTTGTGGTAATCAGTCCGAGAACCACTTTCTGTCCGCTTCCGATTTTTGCAAGAGGCGCAAAGCCACCGGAGCGTTCATCATCAAACTCCAGATAATAGGCACTTACATTTTCTTCGCCGAACAAAACGTCGGCCACGGAGTCATAGGGGCCACTGCTGGCATAAGTTGAATGGTAATTGCCCCTGCAGACATGGGTGGTGATGTTCATCCCCTCTGGCGCTCCGTTAATCACCTGGTTGTTAATATCTTTATAGGCATTCTGGACGGCCAAAAGCCCTTCTTTCGTTGCGGCGTGCATTTCCTGTCCATTTTTATCCGCCAGCATTCCCCATGTGCAATCGTCAAACTGCACATTCCTGCAGCCTGCATCGTACAGCTGATGCAGTACAGCAATGTAAGCCTGTGCAATGTCGTCCATCAGCGGCTTGGCAGAACTGTAAAAGGCCTCTGTGTGTTTTCTGGCAAAGGGCATCCAGAATTGTGCCAGCGTCTGAGCAGGGGCGGGGATTGTCTGTTTTGCTATAGTCTTTTCGTCCTCCAGCGCCTTCACATACCGAAAATGATCCACAAAGGGATGCTCACCGGACAATCCGATCCTGCCGGTCACAAAAGTATCATCGATCATCGCCGCCTCTCCGTGGAAGGGAAGGCCGGTGTTCGTTTTCTTATGGCCGACGCCGTCGAATCCCCACATAAAATCCAGATGCCAGGTAGCGCGGCGGAACTCGCCGTCAGTAATAACATGGTATCCGGCCGCTTTCTGCTTCGCCACCAGTTCGGTAATGCACTGATCCTCCACAGCTTTGAGCTGATCGGCGGTAATGGCTCCTGCTTCATAATCGGCGCGGGCCTTTTTCAGTTCTGCCGGACGAAGAAAGCTGCCCACGTAGTCGTAACGGAACGGTGCGTATAAATTACTCATATCAAATGTCTCCTTTGCATTCGTTTCTTATATTTTTCGCCGCCTGGACCATATTTTTCAAACTGGCAACGGTTTCGGTTTCCCCTCTGGTTTTTAATCCGCAGTCTGGGTTGACCCATAAATGATCTGCCGGGATCTTGTCCAGCATCAGCCGGAGGGCGGCTTCAATTTCTTCTACACTCGGAATGCGGGGGGAATGGATGTCGTAGACGCCGGGACCCACCTCCGTTTCAAAATGATGCGCCATCAGGCTGTCCAGAATCGTAAGTTTGGAACGGGACGCCTCAAAGGTAATCACATCGGCGTCCATTGCGTCGATTTCCGGGATAATGTCCTCAAACTCGCTGTAGCACATATGGGTGTGAATCTGCGTTTCCGGTTTTACCTTTGCGTGGCAGAGACGGAATGCCTTGATCGCAAAGTTCAGATAGTCGCTATGCCAGTCGGCGCGGCGGAGCGGCAGCTTTTCCCGGAGCGCGGCTTCGTCAATCTGAATAATACGGACGCCTGCAGCTTCCAGTTCCAGAACCTCTTCCCGGATTGCAAGGCCGATCTGATACATCATCTCCTGCGTGGAAATATCTTCTCTGGGGAACGACCAGTTCAAAATCGTGACTGGTCCTGTCAGCATTCCCTTCACATCCTTATCCGTCAGGGAATTGGCATAACGGATATAATCGGTAGTAATGGACTTCTTGCGTTTGACGTCCCCGAACACAATCGGCGGCTTTACGCCCCGTGTACCGTAAGACTGTACCCAACCGCCTATGGTAAACACATAACCAGACAGATTTTCGCCAAAAAATTCCACCATGTCGTTGCGTTCAAATTCGCCATGCACCAAGACATCCAGACCAATGTTTTCCTGTAAAGCGATGCAATCCCGGATGAATCCCTTTGCATTATTTCGGTATTCTTCTTCGCTGATTTCGCCTTTTCGGAATTTTGTTCGGTTCTGCTTGACTTCCTTTGTCTGCGGGAAAGAGCCAATCGTTGTCGTGGGCAGCAGCGGGAGATTCAGCAGTTCTTTCTGCGTTGCCTGCCGTTCCTTTCTGGGCACCCTGCGGGTAAAATCCGATTCAGTAAGTGCCGCAACCTGTTTCTGTACCTCTGTGTCGGTTCTCAGCTCACTGGTTTGGAACAGTTCCTGATTTTGCAGATAGCGCCGGTCACAGGAATAGTCTGCAAGTTCAGCCAGGCAGCAAAGCTCACGCAGTTCATCCAGCTTTTCATACGCAAAGGAAAAATGCCGGATAATTTCGGTGGAAAGCTGCGGCTCATTCTTTACAGTATACGGCACATGGAGCAGGGAGCAGGATGTACTGAGTACAATGTGGTCACAGCAGCTTTTCAAACCGGCGATTCGCTCCAGTACGTCTTTATAATTAGTACGCCAGATGTTTTTCCCATTTACAAGTCCCGCAAACAGGATTTTATCCTTCGGGAAACCGTTTGCTGCTACAAGTGCTGCGGTCTGCTTTCCTTCCACAAAGTCAAGGCCAATGCCGTCAAAGGGCAGTTCACATAGCTGCCGGTAACAATCCCGCACATCGCCAAAATAAGTTTGGAGCAGCACCTTCACTGTGCCTTTTTGTTCCAGCAGCGTTTGGTACAGCTTGCGGAAAAGGGCAACATCCCCCATTGTTAAATCCATGACCAGATACGGCTCGTCAACTTGCAGCCATTCCACGCCGTTTTCTCCACACCGCTTCAAAATATCTGCATAGGCAAACAGAATATCATCTACAAAATCAGTGGCGGATTTATTGCCGGTACAGCGGGCCAGCTTCAAAAAGGTAAACGGTCCGGCGACCACGGGCTTTGTCTGAATGCCCAGAGAACGCGCCTGATGAAAGCCATCCAGAAAAGCATCTGAGCGGAGCTTCAACTCCATATCATCATCCAGCTCTGGTACCATGTAGTGGTAGTTCGTATTGAACCACTTTTTCATGGTAAATGCTTTGACATCTCCCTGCGCCCCCTGATACCCACGGGCCATGGCAAAGTATGTGTCTATATCGGAAAGCCTCAGATCGGCATACCGCCTTGGAATGGCGTTCAGCATATAAGCGGTGTCCAGCATCCCGTCATAAAGGGAAAAATCATTGGACGGGATAAAGCCGGCACCTGCGTCCCTCTGGCGTGTCCACTGCTCCATTCTCTGCTGAGAGACAACCCGTTTCAACTCATCGGCATCTATTTCGCTGCGAAAATACGCTTCTGTTGCGAACTTTAATTCTCGGTGGATCCCGATACGCGGAAATCCAATAATTGAATAGTCCATAATGTGTCCTCCTCGGGTATGATCGTTCTTTTTCAGTATACCTGCGGGAAAGGGTTCTGTAAAATACGGAAAAGCAGCGGTTTGCCATAGATTGAATCTATAGCAGACCGCTACTTTATGTTCTGTCATTCCTGTGCGGAAGCATATCGTTTCAGAGCTTCGATATACAGAGTTCCAAATTTACCCGGTCCGACCTTGCTGTGAGTGATGTAGCCGATTTCCATGTAATCATCCACAGCAAGGGGGACAGCAACAATATTTTTCCCATTTAGTTCTTCGTTGATAACGCCGCTGCAAATGGTGTACCCGTTCAGACCAATCAGGAGATTGAACAGCGTGGCCCGGTCAGAAACCATAATGTCTTTCTTGCTTTCCAACGTACTTAAAATTTCCTCAGAGAAGTAGAAGGAATTGTGTTCTCCCTGCTCATAGGACAATCTCGGATAGGTTGCCAGCTCATCCAATTCAACAATTTTCTTCTTTGCCAGAGGACTGAACGTACTGACAAAAACGTGAGGCTTTGCGATAAATAAACGATGAAATTTCAAATCATTTTCCCGCATGGTCTTGCGCAGGACAGCTTCATTGAAACTATTAAGGTAAAGCACACCCACCTCGCTTCGCAGCTTTGCCACATCTTCAATCAACTCATAGGTCTGCGTTTCACGGATGCGGAAGTCGTATTCTTCACCGCCATACTGTTTCAAAAGCTCAACAAATGCTTCTACCGCAAAAGAATAATGCTGCGTGGACACACAGAACTGATGCTTGACAGGGGTCTTCCCTAAGTATCGTTCTTCAATCAGATTTGTCTGTTCAATCACTTGACGGGCATATCCTAAAAATTCTTCTCCCTCCGCCGAAAGCAGGATGCCTTTATTGGTACGTTTGAAAATAGTAATTCCCAGTTCATTTTCCAGTTCCTTGATTGCGGAAGTCAGGCTGGGCTGGGCGATATAAAGCTGTTTTGCCGCCTCGCTGATCGTTCCGGCCGCAGCAACCGTCACAATGTATTTCAGTTGTAAAAGGGTCATTCGTCATCCTCCTGATCTGGATATGGAATTGCCGCAAGGATTTCTCCATAGCGTTCCGTAATTACACCATAATTCTCCCGCAGATGGGGAAACAGACAGCGGCTGCAGTCCTTGTATCCGTTGGGAAGGTAGGCAAACTTTCCGCCGCAGCGATCTCCCAATACATACAGAGGGCAATAGCAGAATAGGCAATTAAAATTTTCCGGGTCGGCACCCTTATGGCAGGGGAAATATTCACATTCCCGGTTGCAGAAATAAGCATAGTGCTTATTTTCCCAATACTGATTACGCATGAAAAGACTCCTTGCAAAAAAGGGATTTATTTTATACATAGGAACCGTAAGAAAAAAGCGCATCCAAACAGACACGCTCAACAAAGCACAGCTTCCTGCGCCTAAAAAACGTGCTTCCGGTTCCGGCAGAAGCACCATACGCTCCCACGTATCTGACTTACCTTTCCCTCAGGAAAGTTTCACAGTGACCGACTCGCCGGGACTTGCACCCGATTCCATGTTCCGTCTTTGCGGATGGAGCGATATGATGATTCAATTTTCATCTATCATTATAATCCAAACACATAACGTTGTCACGTGCTGCTTTATGCGTAAGTGCCAAATTCTCAAAGTAATTTGAAATAAGGCTACCGCAATCCCACTGGCTTTAGACGGTGGGTTAAGGTAGCCA
>UPYT01000015.1 GCA_900538475.1 uncultured Clostridium sp.
GACCTACACCCTTAGCAGGGGCGCCTCTTCGGCCTCTTGAGTATTTCTCCGAATTCATAATTCCATATGAGTTGTCTGATTCATTTCTGTCTCAGACGCATTGACAATTATACTGGATAATGTTCTATTTGTCAACTATAATTTTATCAAAATTTTTCAGTTCTTTTCAGCAGCTTTTCAAAGCCCCTTTTCAGCTTATCTTTCTTTTGTTTTCATACAGACATTCCCTTATTCTGCGTATTCCTTTACAGCAGTTTCATAAAGATTGTTTCCCTGGCTGTCAATCACTACGATAACCGGAAAGTCCTCTACCTCCAGCTTTCTGATTGCCTCTGTCCCTAAGTCATCATAAGCCACTACCTGAGATGCCTTGATTCGCTGGGATAGCAGTGCTCCGGCTCCCCCCACTGCCGCAAAATACACGCAGCTGTTGCGCACAATTGCCTCTTGTACAGCTTTCGTACGTTTTCCCTTACCAATCATTGCCCCCAGGCCTAAATCCAGCAGAGCCGGGGTATACTTATCCATACGGCTGGCTGTTGTCGGACCTGCCGATCCAATGGGACGCCCTTCCCTTGCCGGAGACGGTCCCATGTAATAGATAACATTTCCCTCTAACTCAATAGGAAGAGGTTCCCCTGCATCCATGGCATCCTGCATTCTTTTATGTGCTGCATCACGCGCGGTATAGATAGTTCCTGTCAAATATACATAATCTCCTGCTTTCAGGCTTTTTCTGTCTTCCAGAGATACTGGTACGTTAATTCTTCGATTCATATGCTTCTACCTTCCTTTCCCTCTTTCTTAAATCACCCGGTGCACATGTCTGTTTACATGACAGCAAATATTTACTGCAACCGGAAGACCTGCAATATGGGTTGGATATGTTTCAATATTTACAGCAAAAGCTGTTACTGTTCCGCCCAGACCTCCTGGCCCAATTCCCAGTCCATTGATTTTTTCCAGCATTTCTTTTTCCAGCTCTCGGACATAAGGAACCGGAGACTCCTCCTTCAGATTTCTTGTCAGGGCATGTTTTGCCATAAGAGCACATTTTTCAAACGTACCTCCAATTCCCACACCGATCACCATAGGCGGGCAGGCATTGGGGCCTGCATCTCTTACAGCCGTTAAAATAGCCTCCTTTACCCCCTCAATTCCATCTGCCGGCTTCAGCATAAATACACGGCTCATATTTTCGCTCCCGAATCCTTTGGGTGCCAGAGTGATTTCAACTTGATCCCCCTCTGTAATTTCATAATGAATAACAGCTGGAGTATTGTCCTTTGTATTTTCCCGATAAATTGGATCATTAACTACAGATTTTCTGAGAAATCCATTGACATAGCCATTGCGCACACCCTCATTGATAGCTTCTGTCAGACTTCCGCCTTCAAAATGGACATCCTGCCCTGCTTTTACAAAAACCACAGCCATTCCGGTATCCTGGCAAATAGGAATCATCTCATCTCCGGCAATCTGAAGATTTTCCTGGAGCTGACTGAGAATCTGGCGGCCAAGGGGAGATTTCTCATTCTCTGCCGCACAGCCCAGGCACTCCTTCATATCTTCTGACAAAAAATGATTGGCTTCTATGCACATTTCCTCAATGGCTTTGGAAATTACACCTGTATCAATGGTTCTTAACATATATTTTCCCTCCGAAATTCCCCTTTATGATTTTTTTTATTCCTGTCTGCAAATCTGCTTCTACCAGAAACAGCCCGGCAAAACCGGGCTGTTTTGATGCGTGCCTGGCCGTCTCAGAAAGTCAGCCGTATATCAAAATTGATTATTCGTTTTCTATACTGTTTTCCTCCGGCTCTTCCTCCAGATGCAGCTCCTCAATACCGTCTCCCTCTGATTTCTTTCCGTCATCTCTTACCTTGGCAATGCTGGCCACGCGAATATCAGAATCCTGATCCACGTTCATAAGCTTTACGCCAGAGGTATTTCTTCCAATTACGGAAATATCATCTACGGAAATCCGGATCACAACGCCTTCTGTTGTAATCATCATAATATCATGATCATCATGAACCAGCTTGGCACCGATCAGATCTCCTGTTTTTTCCGTGATCCGATAGCAGAGTACGCCCTTTCCGCCCCTGTTCTGAGCCGTAAACTCCTCAATCGGAGTCCGCTTGCCCATTCCATAGGCAGAAACAACCAGAAGACTTTCTCCCTGCGTATGCATCTGCATCGCAACAACCTGATCGTCTTCGTTCAGCTTCATACCGATCACGCCCATCGATACGCGGCCGGTTACGCGAACGTCGGTTTCATGGAAACGGATACACTGCCCCTTTTGCGTTACCAGGAAAATATCCTTGGTATCGTCTGTTACCTTTACCTCGATCAGTTCATCATTTTCACGCAGCACAATAGCCTGAAGTCCGTTTTTGCGGACATTTCCATATTCCCTTAGTGGTGTTTTCTTCACCATTCCGTCCTTAGTTGCCATAAACAGATAATCTGACTCCTGATATTCCTTCATAGGAATAATAGCCGTGATCTTCTCACCCGGCTGCAGCTGAATCAGATTCACAATTGCCGTTCCTCTGGCTGTGCGGCTTCCCTCCGGAATTGCATAAGCCTTCAGACGGTATACCCGTCCCTTGTTAGTAAAGAACATGATATAATTATGGGTCTTTGTCAGGATCAGATCTTCAATGTAATCCTCATCAATGGTCTGCATTCCTTTAATTCCCTTGCCGCCCCGGTTCTGGCTCTTAAAGTTGTCTACGCTCATTCTCTTAATGTAGCCCAGCTTTGTCATTGCCACAATGGTATTTTCATTGGGAATCAGATCCTCCATGGACATATCAAATTCGTCAAATCCGATCGATGTTTTTCTGTCATCTCCGTATTTTCCGGAAATCACTGTGATCTCTTCTTTAATCACGCCCAGAAGCTTCTTCTCATCTGCCAGAATTGCCTTTAACTCGCTGATCTTTTCCATCAGCTCCTGATATTCATTTTCCAGCTTCTCCCGTTCCAGACCTGTCAGAGCCCGCAGACGCATATCTACGATTGCCTGAGCCTGAGCATCGCTCAGACCAAACCGTTCTGTCAGCTGAAGCTTTGCAGACTGCACATTGGCAGATCCGCGGATAATCCGGATAACCTCGTCAATATGATCCAGTGCGATCAGCAGGCCTTCCAAAATATGCGCCCGCTCCTCTGCCTTATTCAAATCATATCTGGTTCTTCTTGTAACAACCTCTTCCTGATGCTTCAGATAATATTTCAGCATATCCAGAAGATTGAGGATCTTCGGCTCATTATTTACAAGAGCCAGCATAATCACGCCAAAGGTATCCTGAAGCTGCGTATGCTTTAACAGCTGGTTCAGAACCACATTGGCATTTACATCGCGGCGCAGCTCAATTACAATCCGCATACCCTGGCGATCTGATTCATCTCTCAGATCGGTAATTCCGTCTACCCGCTTCTCCTTTACCAGATCTGCTATTTTTTCGATCAGGCGCGCCTTGTTTACCAGATAAGGAAGCTCTGTCACAATGATTCTGCTCTTTCCGTTGGGAAGAGTCTCAATATCAGACACAGCCCGCACACGGATTTTTCCGCGACCGGTTCTGTATGCCTCATCAATGCCCGCCTTTCCAAGAATTGTTGCTCCTGTGGGGAAATCCGGCCCCTTTACAATGTCAAGAATCTCCTCCATTGTAGTTTCACGGTCTTCCTCAATCCGGTTATCAATGATCTTTACCACAGCGCTGATAACCTCACGCAGATTGTGAGGCGGAATATTTGTGGCCATACCAACAGCAATTCCGGTAGTTCCATTTACCAGAAGGTTTGGGAAACGGGAAGGAAGAACGGTAGGCTCCTTCTCTGTCTCATCAAAGTTTGGAGCAAAATCTACGGTATCCTTGTTAATGTCTGCAAGCATTTCCATGGAAATCTTACTCAGTCTTGCCTCTGTATAACGCATGGCTGCAGCGCCGTCTCCGTCTACAGAACCGAAGTTTCCATGGCCGTCTACCAGCGGATACCGGGTAGACCATTCCTGAGCCATATTGACCAGGGCTCCGTAAATAGAGCTGTCTCCATGGGGATGGTATTTACCCATGGTATCGCCCACAATACGAGCGCACTTCCGGTGAGGCTTATCCGGCCCGTTGTTCAGCTCGATCATAGAAAACAGCACTCGTCTCTGAACAGGCTTTAAACCATCGCGCACATCAGGAAGTGCCCGGGCGGCAATTACGCTCATGGCATAATCGATATATGATTTTTCCATGGTTGACTTCAAATCAATATCGTGAACTTTATCAAAAATATTTGGTTCCATAATTTTCTCCTTACAATCAGATGTCCAGATTCTGTACGTATTTTGCGTTGGCCTCAATAAATTCACGCCGCGGCTCTACCTGATCCCCCATCAGGGTTGTAAAGGTCAGATCCAACTCTGATGCCACATCATCATTCATATTTACGCGAAGCAGAATCCGACGCTCCGGATCCATGGTCGTCTCCCAAAGCTGCTCTGCATCCATTTCACCCAGACCCTTGTACCGCTGAATTTTATTATTGTTGTCGCGGCCTACCTCTTTCAGAATCTGATTCAGCTCCTCATCACTGTATGCATACCAGATTTTTTTATTTTTCTCCAGCTTATATAAAGGCGGCTGCGCCAGATAAACGTGTCCCTGGCGGATCAGCTCCGGCATAAACCGGTATAAGAAGGTCAGCATCAGCGTACTGATATGAGCACCATCTACATCCGCATCTGTCATAATAATAATCTTATGGTAGCGGAGCTTGGAAATATCAAAATCCTCATGAATTCCAGTTCCAAAAGCCGTGATCATAGCCTTGATCTCAGCATTGGCATAAATTTTATCCAGCCTTGCCTTCTCTACGTTGAGAATCTTTCCACGAAGAGGAAGGATCGCCTGAGTATCCCTGGAACGGGCAGTCTTTGCAGAACCGCCTGCAGAATCTCCCTCTACGATAAAGATCTCACACTTTTCTGGATCCTTGTTGGAACAGTCTGCCAGCTTTCCAGGCAGCGCCATTCCTTCCAGAGCCGTCTTCCTTCTTGTTAGATCCCGGGCCTTTCTTGCTGCGGCTCTTGCTCTCTGGGCAAGAACAGATTTCTCGCAGATGGTTTTTGCTGCAGTAGGATTCTGCTCCAGGAAATAGGTCAGCTGCTCGCTTACCACTCCGTCAACAGCTCCTCTTGCCTCACTGGTACCCAGCTTCTGCTTGGTCTGTCCCTCAAACTGAGGATCCTCGATCTTGACACTGATAATACAGGTAAGACCTTCCCGGATATCCTCTCCGCTTAGATTCGGTTCGCTGTCCTTTAAAAGCTTATTTTTGCGGGCATAATCGTTGATCGTTTTTGTCAAAGCATTTTTCAGACCAGCCAGATGGGTTCCTCCCTCTGGAGTATTTACGTTGTTTACAAAGCTGTAAATACTTTCCGTATAGGAATCATTGTGCTGCATGGCAACCTCTACGAACACTCCGTCCTTCGTTCCTTCACAGTAAATCACATCGCTGTAAAGGGGCACCTTACCCTTGTTTAAGTAAGTAACAAATTCCTGAATTCCGCCTTCATAATGGAATACCTTTTCCCGTTTTTCCTCCCGATCATCCTTCAGCAAAATCCGCAGTCCCTTGGTCAGAAAAGCTGTTTCCTGAAGACGGATTCTTAAAATTTCAAAATCATAAACAGTCTCTTCAAAAATCTCCGGATCCGGCAGGAAATGAACCTCTGTTCCGTGCTGATCGGCCGGGCAGGTTCCCACAACCTTCAGCGGATACATAACCTTGCCCCGCTCATAGCGCTGCTGGTAGATCTTACCGTCCTGATAAACACGTACCTCTAACCAGGTGGACAGAGCATTTACCACAGACGCGCCTACGCCATGCAGGCCGCCGGATACCTTATATCCCCCACCGCCGAATTTTCCGCCAGCATGCAGAATCGTAAAGACGACCTCAACTGCCGGAATTCCAGCCTTCTTCTGAACCCCTACCGGAATTCCACGACCATCATCCATAACAGTGATGGAATTATCCTGGTTAATGGTTACCTGAATATTCTGGCAATATCCGGCCAAAGCCTCATCTACCGCATTGTCTACAATCTCGTATACCAGGTGATGAAGACCTGTCGAAGAAGTGCTGCCAATATACATGCCAGGCCGTTTCCGGACTGCCTCAAGCCCCTCCAGAATCTGAATCTGGTCTGCTCCGTATTCTGCACTCATATTGTTTCCTCCTAGATTTATGTTTAGCTGTAACTGTTTATGGCGGGGCATCTTCTTGTTCGTCTTTGCCGAACAAGAAGCATCGGAGATTTCCCGCCGCCCTGAATAGTTACGTTGAATTTCTAATTTTCTCTTGTCACAGTTCCATCTACCACCTGAAACAATCTGTCAATCCGGAAACGGTTACTGACAAAGTCCTCCACTCCCGTACAGGTAATCATGGTCTGAATATGATGAATTGCCGATAAAAGCTGATTTTGCCGGTGTCCGTCCAGCTCGGACAATACATCGTCCAAAAGCAGGATGGGATAATCCCGCACCAGCTTTTTCACCAGTTCGATCTCTGCCAGCTTCAGGGAAAGGGCCGCTGTTCTCTGCTGCCCCTGAGAGCCGAATCTCCGGATATCAATTTCATCCAGAAAAAATCCAATATCATCCCTGTGCGGCCCAGTCAGCGTTGTTTTCTGCTTCCTGTCCTGAGCACGGCATTTTTTCAGTTCTGCCTCCAGCTGATCGGCAGAAGCATTGGGATCATAAACAATTCTGAGATTTTCCTTTCCTCCGGAAAGATTCCTGTGAATTCCATTGATCATATCATTCAGCTGATCGATAAACTCCTCCCGAAGCCGGATCACCTCTTTCCCATACTGAACCAGCTGTAAATCCCATACATCCAGGGTTTCCTCGTATTCTGGATGAAACATCAGCTCCTTTAACAGCCGGTTTCTCTGCATCAAAACCCGGTTATAGGAGGTCAGTGAATGAACATACAGCTTATTTAGTTGACATAACTCAAGATCGATGAACCGCCTTCGCTCCGCAGGACCATTTTTTATCAAATTTAAGTCCTCCGGTGAAAAAAATACCACATTGACAATTCCAAAAAGCTCACTGGCCTTTCGTATGGGAACCCCATTAATAGCGATTCCCTTGGCCTTGTTTTTCTTCAGATGCATATCGATTCGATATGGTACGTCATTTTTTCGGATATTCAGTTTAATATGGGATTCATCCTCGTGAAAATGAATCAGCTCCCGATCTTTACTGCCCCTGTGAGACTTGGTGGTACAGCATACATACACCGCTTCCAGAATATTTGTTTTGCCCTGGGCATTATTTCCGTACAGAATATTGGTTCCGGGATCGAATTCCATATGTAATTCCCGGTAATTCCGGTAATTTTTCAGTTCAATTGACTCAATGATCATAATGTTATCTGGATCGTCTCTCCCTGAAAGAGTACTTCATCTCCGTCACGGAGCTTTTTGCCCCGCTGATATTCCACCTGGCCGTTGACCTTTACCAGTCCCTCTTCAATAGCATACTTGGCATCTACGCCGGACTCTACCAGTCCGGCTGCCTTCAGTGCCTGTCCAAGCTTAATGTATTCATCTCTTAACTTAATAATTTCCATTTTTCACTCCTGTTTTCAACCTTCATTAATAAAGTTTACCGGAAGGATCAGATAAATATAGGTTCCCTCTTCGTCCTTAATAAAGCAGGGGGATTTAGGATTCATCATATACAGCTCCACTTCCTCGTCATCGATCACCCGAAGGGCATCCAGAAGGAATTTGGGGTTAAATGCAATCATAATATCTTTTCCTGCTTTATAGGCAGACACATCAGCATTCATGGAACCGATGGTGGATCTTACCTTCAGGTTTACATTGCTGTCCTCTACATTCAAAATGATCGGTTTTCTGTCGCTGTCCCGGATCAAAATCATGGATCGATCAATGCTGTCCATAAATTCCCGCTTATTTACTTTAACCCGTGTTTCATAATCACTGGAAAGCATGTGATCGATCTTGAAGTATTCTCCATCGATCAGCCGGGATACCACCATAGTGTCGTCAAACTCAAATAGGATATGATTTTTGCTGAAAAAGATCTGAACCTCTTTTTCATTATCTCCGCCTAAAATTTTACTGATCTCAGACAAGGTTTTTCCCGGAACGATCACCTTGTGGCTTTCATAGCTTTCCTTCAAAGCAATGTTGCGGATAGAAATTCGGTGTCCGTCTAAAGAAACCACTTTTAAAATATTTTCCTTTACCTCTAAGAGCTCACCAGCCATCATTTTGTTGCTGTCATTTGGTGAAATAGAAAAGATGGTCTGTCTGATTGCTTCTTTTAAGGTAAACTGGGACAGAGTAATATACTGATCCCGTTCAATATAAGGCAGATAGGAAAATTCCTCCCCATCTCTTCCAAGAATATTAAACAGGGCACTTTCACACTGAATGGTAGTATTAAACTTGTTATCAGAAGTAATGATTACCGGAGCTTCTCCATCCGGCAGTTTGCGGATAATTTCATAAAACAGTTTTGCATCAAGAGCAATTTTACCCCGTTCCAGAATGGATCCCTCTACTTTTGTTTCAATGCCAAGTTCCATATCATTGCCTGTCAGCTTGATCTGGTCTGCATCTGCATCGATCAGAATACATTCCAGGATCGACATGGTGGTCTTAGCGGGGATCGCTTTGGATACAATGCTGATACCGTTTAATAATGCGCTTTTCTGAAACTGGAGCTTCATGTTGATAACTTCCTTTCTGTCTGTTGGTGGTGCTTTATAAAGCAATATATAATTAAATTTCGTCGTAATCGTAGTAGGGGCTGTGGGTATGTGTAAAAACCGTTTTTCCCTTGAAGATCAAGGCTTCAGGTCCGTTTATAAGTATGTTGATAACTCTTGGGAAGTCTGGGTAATTCTGGTGGATTATCCACAGAGCTGATTTCCAGCGAGGTTTACATAAAAAACGTGATCGATCTGTTCCACAGGGTATCCACAGCTTATACCCTGGTTATCCACAGAAAAATGTGCATAACTACTAATTATTGTGGATTAATCTTCTTTTTTAGTATATCTATTGTGTTTTGCAGGGTCGGATTGCCTTCCAGATCAGCTGCAATTTTATCAATTCCATGAAGAATTGTAGTGTGATCCCGGCCGCCTAAGGATTTTCCGATGTTCTGAAGTCCTGTATCCGTCATATTCCGGCAGAGATACATGGCAATCTGGCGCGGATATACAATTTCCTTGTTCCGACGCTGGGAAATAATATCCAGCGGAGTCAGGTTAAAGTGATCGGCAACTACTTCAATAATAAATTCCGGAGTAACCTCCTTCTTGTCACCAGGGGCAATAATATCCTTTAAGGCCTTTTCTGCCAGTGCAATATTGATTTCCCGGTTTTTTTCCAGCTTGGACAGCGCCACGATTTTCGTAAGGGCTCCCTCCAGCTCACGAATATTGGACTTAATATTGGTAGCAATATATTTGATGACCTCGTTATCAATATTATATCCTTCCATTTCCTCCTTTTTACGGAGAATTGCCATACGGGTTTCATAGTCCGGGGACTGGATATCCACAGTAAGACCCCATTCGAAGCGGGAACGAAGCCGCTCTTCCAGAGTTTCAATCTCCTTGGGCGGTTTATCAGAGGAAATAATAATCTGTTTTTTCGCTTCGTGGAGGGCGTTAAAAGTATGGAAAAATTCTTCCTGAGTACTTTCCTTACCAATAATAAACTGAATATCATCGATCAAAAGTACATCATTATTTCTGTACTTTTCCCGGAATTCTGTGGTGGAAATGTTGTTTTTATTTCGAATTGCATCGATCAGCTCATTGGTAAATTTCTCCGAAGTAACATATAAAATCTTGGCTTTCGGATTGTTTTTCAGAATAAAATTGGCAATGGACTGCATCAGGTGAGTTTTTCCCAAACCTACGCCGCCGTAGATAAACAGCGGATTGTAAATTTCACCGGGAGATTCCGCAACAGCCAGGGAAGCTGCATGGGCCAGGTTGTTGTTGGCGCCGACTACAAAGGAATCAAAGGTATATTTGGGATTTAAGTTGGCATTTTGCAGGGTAACGGGGCTGACCGCGTTTGGCGTAGCATTGATCAGCTGATTATCGGAAACGCTGTCTCTGATAATTTCGTCCTCAACAATAAATTCCACGTTGTCACAGCGGATGCCTGTTACTTCTTCAATAGATACCTTCAGCATGACGCTGTATTTTTTCTTAATATAGCCAAGAAAATTGGCGTCGGGAACGATGATCTGAATAATATTCCCTGGCTGCTTAAGAGAATAGATCTCAAGCGGAAGCAGCCAGGTCTGAAAAGAAACGTTGGATATCTCATATTCGTTTTTTAAATAGAGTAAAATTTCGTCCCATTTTTCTTTTAGTGTTTCTAACATACCTTTGTCTCCTAATCTTTTTCAGGTGGTATTCACAGTTATTGTGGATATTCCGCAGAAATTTGTGGATACGCAAATAAACCCAATCTAAAACCATTGTATAACAAAACGGCCATTTTTTCAACGAAAAACGAAAAAATATGGCCGTTTTGGTGAAATTATCAACATGGTTATCCACAAACTGTGGATAAGTTATCTACAATATCAACAGGCTCTCTGGATAGCTTCTGCCATAATTTGGGCAGCCAGTGTGCCGGCCATGTTGATATCTGCCGGAACGTCTCCGGTGGAAACTGCATAAATGGAATCTCCGTCCGCCATGGTTGCAACCGGGTTAATGCATCGGGCATAGGCGCACCGTGTCATGGATGCGATTTTGCTTAACTGGGCTTTTGAGAATTTTCCATTGGTAATGATTGCTCCGATGGTGGTATTGGATGAGGTAAGCTCTGTTTCTCCAGTAAAGAGATCCGTCTGCTGGCTGAAGCGGTACAGTTCCTCGCAGGTATCGCTGAAATGTTTTCTTTCCGGATCCAAAAGACCTGCAATTTTTTGCCCGGTTTCCGGATTGAAAATATCACCCAGGGCGTTTAACACTACAACAGCAGCCATTTTTAAGCTGCCAACAGATACGGCGCAGATGCCGATCCCTGATTTCATGGAACGCTCCATGCCGCAGATTTTTCCGACAGAGGCTCCGCAGCCTGCTCCGATGCTGCCGCAGAGGCTTTTGTTAAAGTCAGCTGCGCAGGAAAAGGTTTCCTGCAGAGAGGAGACATTTTTGATCCAGTCTTCTGCCTTAACACAGGCCTCGTAGCCCATGGCTGCATCGGGGCGGATATCGGCCCGGCCCATTCCCAGATCGTAAATACAGGACTGGCAGACCAGAGGAACATTGGCAAAGCCTGTAGGATAGCCCATACCGTGTTCTTCCAGGTAGCGCATAACCCCGTCGCCTGCAGCCAGACCAAAGGCAGAGCCTCCGGAAAGAACGATGGCATTCAAGGGATTATCCGCGGTGACAGGAGAGGCCAGGGGCGTTTCCCGTGAGGCAGGTCCGCCTCCGCTGATATCTACGCCGGCAGTTGCGCCCTGATCGAAGATCAGAACCGTAACGCCGGTTTTTGCTTCTTCATTCTCTGCATGGCCGATGCGAAGACCGGGGACGTCCGTAATGGGAATTTCCCTGACAAAGGATGATGGTTTCATAAATGAGTTCCTCCTGTTGTTTGAATTCTATTCCTTCAAATTTATCACAGTTATTTATCGCTTCAATGCCGCTGCCAGAGTCCTGCTGACTGCGCTTCCGAGAACCGTGCACGCCGCAGCTTCAATGGCGCCCTGGATTCCAACAAACAAAATAACGAAAATCAGCGGATTGGATGCGCCGAGAGATGCAGCAAGTCCCTGAACATAATCAGTATTGTAGAAGAAAAGGATCAGAGAGCTCATAAAAAGTACAGTGTTTAAAAGCGGGCAGGCCAGACAGGCAATAAAATAAGAAGCATTTTTAAATCGCGGTCTGAGAGCTGCAAAGATCAGCCCGCAGAGCCATCCCTCCAGAACACGGGGAACCAGGCAGGTAAATGCCAGAGCGAGTGGATTGATGGAAAGCAGCATGGAGCTGAACGGACTGCCGCCGGTCATAGCTGTGATCAGGCTGGTAATACCGAATGCCAGACCGCAGACGGCTCCGGCCAGAGGCCCCATAAGGACAGCGCCTACAGCCACAGGAACCGTAAGAAACGTAATGGTCAGTCCCGGAGTCCGAAGATAGCCAAGAGGCGAGAAGGCCATGACAAAGATAATGGATATCATCAGCGCAAGCTGAACCATACGCTTCGTCTTTGCCTGGTGAGCCAGGTTCTGTGAGGGGATACGGGAATTCATTGGTGTTGAAAGTCTTGCATTCATCTTTGTTCTCCTTTTTCTTTCTGATAAAACGGCAGGAAGCATGCCTGTTTTTCAGGTAATAAGCGGCAGTTTTCTTTTGAATTAAAAAGATCTGCCTTTCATATGGAAATAAAAATGAACGAAATTTAGGAATGGAAAAAGGCGCAGAGATATCGCTGCACATGGATATGGAAGCTGGAAAACAAAAGTCAGGTTGCAGCCTCATAGGGTCCGCACATAAGATTTTCCCGCTTTTTATAGGTTTGAATAGAAAAAATAATCCGCAGAGTACAGGGGTCTGCGAGCCCTTTTGTCCTGATACATTTTCCTAAGAATAACGTTCGACCCTATTATAGCACAAACAAATAGGGAGGTAAATACGGTTTTTCTAAGGAAAACACGCCAGTTTTTCATAAAAACCCTTGACGAAGCCGTATGTTTTCTATATAATTGAGAAGATGTTTGATTATAATAGTCGTAATATGTTTGACAGATAAGCGATTAATATTAGAGGAGGTGTGCGCCATGAAAATGACTTTCCAGCCAAAGAACAGACAGCGGTCTAAGGTTCATGGTTTCAGAGCTAGAATGAGTACTCCGGGTGGAAGAAAAGTATTAGCTGCAAGAAGAGCAAAAGGCAGAGCAAAATTATCCGCTTAATGAATCTAAGGTCACAAGAAATTGTGGCCTTTTTTTTCACATATGCACTGGAAAAAGATTTTCAGTGCATGAGTATTCATTAAGCCTTTGGTAAAAGACTATGAAAAGATTTCCAAGTATCAAAAAAAATTCTGATTTTCAAAAAGTATATCGAACAGGAAACTCCCATGCCAACAGACAGCTGGTTATGTATGTAATGCGGGCTGAGAGCCAGGATACACGTATTGGCATATCCGCCAGCAAAAAAGTAGGAAACAGTATTGTCCGCCATCGGCTGACCCGTCTGGTTCGGGAAAGTTTCCGGTTACACAAAAACATGTTAGAGACTGGATTAGACATCGTTGTAGTGGTTCGCGCCGCTGCAAAAGAATCGGATTACAAAACTATAGAGCGTGCATTTCTGCACCTCTGCGGGCTTCATAACATTTTAGAGAATCGAAGTGAGAAAAATGATTAAAAAAATTATGATCCTTATGATTCGGGGATATCAGATTTTTCTGTCTCCGATGAAAGTATGGACTCACTGTATTTACACGCCTACGTGTTCTCAATACGCCATTGAGGCACTGGAAAAGTACGGCGTGGTGAAAGGACTATGGTTGTCTGTGCGGAGGATACTCAGGTGCCACCCATGGGCAGAAGGCGGTTATGACCCGGTTCCGTAACGTATGAGGAGGTAGCACATTGGATTATTTAGTTTTGACAAAGGTTGAGGGCATGTTTATGGGCCCCATTTCCCAGGTATTGGGATGGATTATGGACGCGCTGTTTCGGTTTACCAGCTCCTTCGGTGTTCTGAATATCGGTCTGTCCATTATTCTGTTTACTCTGGTAGTGAAAATTCTCATGTTCCCCATGACCATCAAGCAGCAGAAATCATCAAAGATGATGACGGTAATGCAGCCAGAGCTGATGGCAATTCAGAACAAGTATAAGGGAAAAACAGATAATGACTCCATGATGAGAATGAATGTGGAGACAAAGGCCGTTTATGAAAAGTACGGTACATCCATGACCGGCGGCTGTCTGCAGCTGGTGATTCAGCTTCCCATTATGCTGGCTCTGTATCGGGTAATTTACACAATTCCCGCCTATGTGGGACAGGTTAAGGAATATTTCCTGCAGGTAGTATATGCAATTACCGGCGCTGCCAATGCAGGTGCTCTTCAGGAAGGCGCTGCAGCCAAGCTGGTTCAGTTTGCTACGGATAACAATATTCCGCTTACTGGAATGACAACCATTGGCGATCTGACCGGCGTTACTGGCGAAGCTCTGGCCAACAAGATGGTAGATATTCTCTACAAATTAAATCCGGCTCAGTGGACCGAGCTGGGAAATGCATTTCCGGATGCAGCAAATGTAATTGCAGCAAACTCTGCAGTCATTGAAGGAATGAACTCCTTCTTCGGAATCAATCTGGCAACCAATCCCTTCAATGGTTCCTGGGTGCCGAGTATTGCATGGCTGATTCCGATTCTGGCAGGCCTGACTCAGTGGTTAAGCTCCAAGCTGATGATGTCTGCTCAGTCTCAGCCCAAGCAGGATGATAACAGCATGGGAACTCAGATGATGAAGCAGATGAACGTTATTATGCCTCTGATGTCTGTATGGTTCTGTTTTACTTTCCCGGCAGCAATCGGTATCTACTGGGTAGCCAGCAGCGTGTTTATGATTATTCAGCAGGTAATTGTAAATGCTTATCTGAACAGAGTGGATATTGACGAGATGATTCGCAAGAACGTTGAGAAAGCCAATAAGAAACGTGCGAAAAAGGGTCTTCCGCCTCAGAAAATCAATCAGAATGCAACTGCCAGCTTAAAGAGCATGCAGGCTGCAGCTGAAAAAGAGGAAGCCCTTCGCGCAGAGAAGCTGGAGAAGACGAAAGAACAGGTTGAGGCTTCCAACGCTTATTACAACAATGACGCAAAGCCCGGCAGTATTGCTTCCAAGGCAAACATGGTTGCCAGGTACAACGAAAAGCACAACAAATAAATAAGGGGGGCAGGAAACGATGGACGATAAGATTACAGTATCTGCAAAAACATTGGATGAAGCAATTACAAAAGCTCTCATTGAATTACAGACAACGAGCGATCATCTGCAGTACGAAGTCGTACAGAAAGAAAGTTCCGGCTTTTTGGGATTTATTGGGGCAAAGCCCTGTGTAATTCGTGCGCGGGTTATGAGTGAGGAAGAGGAAAGAAAAATTGCGGCAGAAAAAGCCGCTGCCGAAAAAGCAGCAGCGAAGGCCGCAGCAGAAAAAGCCGCTGCTGAGAAGGCAGCAAAGGCTGCGGAGGAGAAAGCGGCCAGAGAAGCGGCCCAGAAGGCTTCTGCAGCATCTGAAACAAAAGAAACAGCAGCTTCTGCAAACTGTGAGGAACGTTCTGAGAAATCAGGCGGCAGACCGGAAAAGCGGGAGAAAAAGGAATTCCAGCGTAGAGAAGGCAAAAAGGAGGCAGCTCCCAGACAGGAGACTTCCGGAAAGCCTGTCAGAAGTGCAGAGGCAGAGCCGGAGGAAAAGCTTCCAAAGGAAAAACCAGCAGGAAAGGTAAATGAAGAGGCTGTGAAAAAGGCAGCAAAGGATTTCCTGCTTCAGGTATTCGGCGCTATGGGAATGGAAGTGACCATTGACACTGTTTACAATGCCGGTGAGAGAGAACTCCAGGTGATGATGAACGGCGACGATATGGGTATTCTCATTGGCAAAAGAGGACAGACTCTGGATTCTCTCCAGTATCTGGTAAGCCTTGTAGTCAACAAAGAAACGGAAGGTTATCTGCGCGTAAAGCTGGATACAGAGAATTACCGGGAGAGACGGAAAGAAACTCTGGAGACACTGGCGAGAAATATTTCCTATAAGGTAAAGAGAACCAAGCATCCGGTATCCTTAGAGCCGATGAATCCCTACGAAAGACGGATTATCCACTCTGCCCTTCAGAATGATCGGTATGTGGTGACCCGCAGTGAGGGCGAGGATCCCTTCCGCCATGTAGTGATTTCCCTGAAGAAGGACAGCTACAGCGGCAGCCGTAAGGAGCGTTACGGTTCTCGCCGCAGCGACAGAAGCCGCGGTGAGAAAACTTATGATAAGACAGCACAGAAAACTCAGGAAAAGGCTGAGTCTGTGACAGAAGCCAGCACAGAGCCTGCAGAGACAGGAACTGTACAGGAGTAAAATTAGAAAACGGGGGTGTCTGGTAGTGGTTTGACCACCACCGGATGCCCCTTTGTTATTGAGAGGTGAAATATGATGAAGGACAGAAGCTCAGATACGATTGCAGCAGTTGCCACAGCCATGAGCAGTTCCGGGATCGGAATTGTGAGAGTCAGCGGCAGCGATGCATTTTCGATTGTAAATGAAATATTTGAAAGTAAAAAGAAGAATTTTGATTTGAGAAAAGCTCCCTCTCATCGGGTTCATTATGGTATGATAAAGGACGGAGAGGAAATTTTAGATGAGGTTCTTGTGATAGCCATGCGGGGACCCCACAGTTATACAGCGGAAGACACAGTGGAAATTGACTGCCACGGCGGTGTCCTGGTAATGAAAAAAATACTGGAGACAGTAATCAAATATGGAGCCCGTCCGGCAGAGCCGGGAGAATTTACAAAACGGGCATTTTTAAACGGACGGATCGATCTGTCACAGGCAGAGGCTGTGATGGATGTGATTCATTCAAAAAATGACTATGCCATGAAAAGCTCAGTCAGTCAGCTGAAGGGATCCCTTTCCAGAAAAATCCGGAAGCTGAGAGAGGATATTCTGTATCAGATTGCATTTATTGAATCTGCCCTGGATGATCCGGAGCATATTTCTCTGGAAGGCTATGAGGATGAGCTGATGGAGAAGCTGAATCCTATGATCGATCAGATGGAATCTATGGTTCGCTCTGCTGACAATGGAAAAATTGTCACAGAAGGGATCAAAACGGTAATTCTCGGAAAACCCAATGCGGGGAAATCTTCTCTGATGAATGTTCTGGTGGGAGAAGAGAGGGCGATTGTAACGGATATTGCCGGAACAACCCGCGACATTCTGGAGGAGCAGATTCGGCTTCATGGAATTACTCTGAATGTGATCGATACGGCAGGAATCCGGGAAACAGAGGATATTGTAGAGCAGATTGGAGTATCCAGAGCAAGACAGATGGCGGATCAGGCAGACTTGATTATTTATGTGGTGGACGGCTCCAGACCCTTAGATGAAAATGATGATTTGATTATGAATCTGATCCGGGACAGAAAAGCAGTGGTTCTTCTGAATAAAACAGATTTGAAGACTGTGATTTCCGAGAAGGAGCTGTCAGAAAAAACGGGGCTGGATGTGGTTGCCGTGTCAGCCAGAGAGGAAACAGGGATCGATCAGCTGGAAAATAAAATAAAAGAGATGTTTTATGAAGGGGATCTGAAGTTTAATGACGAGGTGATGATTACCAATGTGCGTCATAAAACAGCCCTGTCAGGCGCTTTGGAGAGTCTGAAAATGGTAAAGCAGAGCATAGAAAATCAGATGCCGGAGGATTTTCTCACCATTGATTTGATGGATGCCTATGAGAAGCTGGGCACAATTATCGGAGAAGCGGTGGAGGACGATCTGGTGAATGAGATTTTCAGCCGGTTCTGCACGGGAAAATAAATGGAAAAGAGGTTGTTGGTCATGCCGAATGTGGAAGAGACTTATGATATTGTGGTGGTAGGCGCAGGCCATGCGGGCTGTGAGGCGGCTCTGGCCTGTGCCAGATTGGGGCTGGAAACCATCATGTTTACGGTCAGCGTAGACAGTATTGCGCTGATGCCCTGCAATCCCAATATTGGCGGAAGCTCAAAGGGACATCTGGTGAGGGAGCTGGATGCCCTTGGGGGTGAAATGGGAAAAAATATTGATAAAACATTTATTCAGTCAAAAATGTTAAACCAGTCTAAGGGGCCGGCGGTTCATTCACTCCGTGCTCAGGCGGACAAGCAGGAATATACCCGCCAGATGCGCTGTACTCTGGAAAATACGGATCACCTGACAATCCGTCAGGCTGAGGTTACAGAAATTATGGCAGAGCATGGGCAAATTAAGGGGGTAAAAACCTTTTCCGGGGCTGTTTACCACGCTAAGGCTGTGATTCTGGCTACAGGAACTTATTTGAAGGCCAGATGCATTTATGGCGATGTAAGCATGTATACAGGGCCGAATGGCCTGCAGGCTGCCAATTATCTGACAGAGTCCCTGGTGAAAAACGGGATTGAAATGTACCGTTTTAAAACAGGGACTCCGGCTCGTGTGGATCGGCGCAGCATTGATTTTTCAAAAATGGAAGAGCAGTTTGGAGATGAGCGGGTGGTTCCGTTTTCGTTTTCAACGGATCCAGAGTCTGTTCAGAAGGATCAGGTTTCCTGCTGGCTGACCTACACCAATGAGGAAACACACCAGATTATCCGTGCCAATCTGGATCGCTCTCCTCTGTTTTCCGGTGCGATTGAGGGAACCGGCCCCCGGTACTGTCCGTCTATTGAAGATAAGGTTGTGAAGTTTCCGGATAAAAACCGGCATCAGGTCTTTGTAGAGCCGGAGGGTTTGTATACCAATGAAATGTATCTGGGGGGAATGTCCAGTTCTCTTCCGGAGGATGTTCAGTATGCTATGTACCGGACAGTTCCCGGGCTGGAGAATGTAAAGATTGTCCGCAATGCCTATGCCATTGAGTATGACTGTATTAATTCCAGACAGCTGAAGCCTACCCTGGAGTTTAAGGCGATTCAGGGGCTGTTCAGCGGCGGTCAGTTCAACGGAAGCTCCGGATATGAGGAGGCGGCTGTTCAGGGCTTTATGGCAGGCGTAAATGCGTCTATGAAGGTTCTGGGACGGGAACCCTATGTTCTGGATCGCTCTCAGGCCTATATTGGAGTGCTGATCGATGATCTGGTAACAAAGGAAAATCATGAGCCATACCGGATGATGACTTCCCGGGCAGAATACCGGCTTTTGCTCCGGCAGGATAATGCGGATCTCAGACTGCGGGAGATTGGCCATGAAATTGGCCTTGTCAGTGATGAGGATTATGAGCGGGTTCTACAGAAACAGCGGGATATTGAAGCGGAGACAGAGCGTCTGGAGAAGACAACGGTAGGGGCCAGCCCAAAGGTTCAGGAATTTTTAGAGCGCCACGGCAGCACGCTTCTGAAAACAGGAGCAACTATGGCAGAGCTGGTGCGCAGACCGGAGCTGGATTATTTTTCTCTGGCAGAAATTGACAAAACAAGACCACAGCTTCCGGCGGATACTGCAGAGCAGGTGAATATCAATATGAAATATGAGGGATATTTAAAACGCCAGCAGCAGCAAGTGACTCAGTTTAAAAAGCTGGAAAATAAAAAGCTGGATATTGATTTTGATTACAGTACAGTGAAGAGTCTGCGGAGGGAGGCAGTACAGAAGCTGAATCTGTATAAGCCCTCATCGATTGGACAGGCATCGAGAATTTCCGGCGTATCTCCGGCTGATATTTCTGTTTTGCTGGTTCATCTGGAACAGATGCGCCACGGGCAGAGAGGACAGGAAATATAAGTATTTTGCTTATATTTCCCGAATAGTTACCCCGGAAAGAATCAAAAACAAAAGAAAAATACAAGAAAAAGAATAAATATACAAATGAAATACGGATGTATACATATTGATAATAAAATAACAATATAATTTTCTGGTGGTTGTCCTGGATGAAAAACGGGAAGATGCAGATGCGATGTGAGCAGATAACAAGAGATACATGCAGAAGACGTCAGATGACTTCTGCTGAGACATCTGACGTCTTCTGAAGCGTTGTTTTTATGTGTAAATGGAAGTGCTTTTTTTGGAATATGAATCCTGAATATATGGAAATTCGGGATAGAGAGAAGGTGGATTATGGAACAGAAATTTGTGGACAGGATGAGATGCGAAACGGAGGAGCTTGGGATAACTCTGAGTGATCGGCAGTTAGAACAGTTTTATCAGTATTATGAAATGCTGGTAGAGTGGAATAAAGTAATGAATCTTACAGCGATCACAGAAATGGAAGAGGTGATTACCAAGCATTTTGTTGATAGCTTGTGTATTGTAAAGTCAGAAAAGGATCTGGAAACTTGCAGTAAAAAGGTGATCGATGTGGGAACAGGAGCGGGATTTCCAGGAATTCCTCTGAAAATTGCTTTTCCTGGATTGAAAATCACTCTCTTGGACTCTCTGAACAAACGGATTAATTTTTTGAAGGAAGTGTGCAGCGCTTTAGGGCTTTCTGAAGTGGAGATGATTCATGGAAGAGCAGAAGATTTTGGGAAAAATCCAAAATATAGAGAGAAATTTGATTACTGTGTTTCCAGAGCAGTAGCAAATACAGCAACTTTGTCGGAATATTGTCTTCCCTTTGTGAAGATTGGCGGCGCTTTTCTTCCGTATAAATCTGGAAAAATTGAAGAGGAGCTGAAGGAAGGAACGAAAGCTATTGAAAGTATGGGAGGCACGGTGGAAAATGTAATTCATTTTTCTTTGATCGGCGCAGATGCAGAACGTACCCTGGTGAAAATTAAAAAGATTTCGGCAACACCGAAGAAATATCCTAGAAAAGCGGGCGTTCCATCAAAGGAACCAATCAAGATGTAATTGCTTTTTACAAAATAAAAAATGAAAAGAAAGAGTGTTTTCTGGCACGGAGTTTCGCGCTGGAATGCACTCTTTTTTTCTTTCTTGCAAATAAAAGAAAATGCTAATCCTGTAGATGCATTACTGTAAAAAGGAATTTTGTTTGGGAAAAAGATTTGACGCAGATAAGCTTCCTTGTTAAAAAGGTATGATGATATTGTGAGTTTTACGAGAAAACTGTAATGTTTCACGTGAAACATTTGAAATATAAAGCAGGTGTGAAGTCTGGCTATGTATTATATTGAAAAAAGATGCATAGCATGAATGAATATACAGAATAAATATTCAAAAATAACGCATATTAAAATGTATAAATATTATGTAAAAATGTATATGCATAAATGAGAGAAAGGCAGAAAAAAGGGAATAATAGGAAAAAGAGGAAGGGGAAAGCGAGAGGGAGGAGCTGCCGCAAGCTGTTATAGGGGACAGATTCAGAGTAGTAAAACCTATTAGAATATGATAAAACGCAACCATTCAGGATAGGGGGAGAGCTGTCGGAAAAATCCGCTTACAAGCAAATTTGATACAGATTTTCCTGCCAGTTCTCGCATCGGAGGAATCTCCGGTGCTTCTTGTTCGGCTTTGCCGGACAGGAAGATGATTCGTCCTGAACAGTTACGATAGAATTAGTAATAGGAACGCAGGGCAAAAAATAATCGGAAAGGAGAGCATATGTATGACAACAAGAAAGGAAAATATCGTGATCCCAAAAGAAGCTTATGTAATCTGGGGAAAATTGTCGGCATTTGAAAAATATCCTGAGTGGAGAGCAGATGCGAGTGAAATAGAAATGATCGATGAAAAATGTTTTAAAGAGAGCAATCGAGAGGGATATAAAACGATTTTTACCATCGAAAAGTCGGTTCCGTTAACGTGCTTGAAGTTATGTTTGGAAAACGATAGCATGACAGGATATCGGGAGTTTTTGCTTGATTCCAGGGGAAATGAAACAGAGATTGAAATAACGGAAAGTGTAACATCAAAAAGGCTCTCTACAAGACCGATTGGGAAAAGTGTGTCTGAGCGGGTTTACTTACAGCAGGATTTAAAAAATCGTGGAAGATTTGAAGAGGATTTAATTGTAACTGTTCAGGACGGTGTGTTTCCTTTTCCGGCAAAGCCGAATAAGAAGATGCCTCGTCCTGAATAGTTATATTTAATTTTAAAATTTGGTATGTATTTCAGGGTAAAAACAGTAGAAGAATCAAATTAGTGTCTGTCCGGCACGATTTCGATCCAGTATCCGTCTGGATCCAGGATAAAATAGATTCCCATTTTTTCGTTTTCAAAGCAAATGACTCCCTGATCTTTGTGGAGCTGATGGAGACGATCGTATTCATCTGTTTTAAAGGCGAGATGAAATTCGCATTCTCCTAAATTATATGGCTCGGTTCGATCGCGAAGCCAGGTTAATTCCAGGGTAAAGTCGCTGCTTCCATCGCCTAAATAAACCAGTTTAAAGGAACCGTCTTCAGCCACTTTTTCTCTTACTGGCTCTAAATTCAAAGAATCTTTGTAGAATTTCAGGCTTTTTTCCAGATCAAGAACATTAAAATTAAAATGATTAAATGTTGTCATAAGCGAACCTCTCTTTGCGTTTGATTAAATGATTGTTTTTTATAACTGTTCTGAATAGTTACGTTTTTCATTATGAAAAATCATTCCTATGAAAGATAAACCCTCAGCAGCTATGGAAGTGCAGTGCGGATGCCAAATGACAGGATTAGCAGCTTGTTGTAAAACGAATTACGCAGTACAGGTTTAAAGGTTTAAAGGTTTCATAGAGATGCATCATAAACTTATTTAAAATGTTTCACGTGAAACATTTTGAAATTTGATGTTTGTTATAAAAATCTGCTGCAAAATAGTTTTACGACTTTTACGTAAAGAATGTTTCTACAAGATGCAGCACTTTTTCTGGAGATTCCAAATGAGGAAGACCTTTTGTTTCTGGGATAATAGCAGTTTCTATGGCAGGATTGCAGTCTTTATATTCATCCAGCCGTGTCTCGATATCGGAAACAGCAGAGCCGCCAATGATATAGAGACTATTATCGATCTTCCGAATCGCATTGGTAATGTTGCATTTGGTGTAATTACATTTAGAACTGGCGTAAATGGCCTTGGGAGCATTGCCTAAATGGGCTGCTTCATAGTAGCTGTCTATCAGTTTGGGTTTTACGGAAAATGGATTATAAAATCCGTGGGAGCATACTTCTTCTGCAATGATATGTTTGCTGGCTGCGATATGATAGAGCAGTGTTCCGATCACAGGCAGTTCAACCATAAATTTATACATTTTTGCCAGCTTGCCGGGAATCAGGCTGCAATCCAGAATTCTAAGCGGATTGATAAGCATAATCTGATCGAATAAATCCGGATCACTTGCACAGGCCATAACAGGGATAGAAGCAGATTCTCCAGAAGCAATAACATTTGTCCGATGGCCAATAACAGATTTAATGAAATCTGAAATCAGCTGTACATACAGATAATTGGTATAAGTCATGTTTATTTTTTCTGATCGACCACATCCCAGCAAATCTATGGTGTAAACCGTATAATGCTCTTGAAGCAACGGTACTAATTGACTCCACTCATGTCCACTGGCTGCAGCATGAATATCATGGATCAAAAGCAGTGGTTTTCCACTTCCTGTTTTTGTATAGTGGATGTTTCCCAATCGCCATTTATAACATAGGGATTTGGGCTCAGAAAGTAAATTCTTTGAAATAGCTGAAATCTTTATGCATTTATTGATTGCAGCAATCGATGCGGTTGTTCCGGCAGAAATAAGGAGTAAGGTGAAAAGCTTGTTTTTGGTACGCATAAATACCTCCCCTGAACAATATTGAGCTGCAAAAAGCTCAGTCTCTTCCTATTAGTATAATACAATTTTGCGTCATATACAACGAGAAACGAGGAAAAGTTGACGTACTGCTGAATAATTTATGGGGATTTTACGAAAATTTCATGAGATTAATTTTCTGATATACATAGGAAAAGATGGAAAAGTATGTTATACTTAATACCAATACAGATATTACTATACTATAGTAGCTGTTCAAAAAAGCGCATTTCCTGTTTTTAGACAATCGGTCAGGTTTATCTCCGCTTCTGGATAGTTACCAAGAATAAAGGAAAGAATATGGGAAGAATAATAGCAATTGCAAATCAAAAGGGTGGAGTAGGGAAAACTACAACAGCCATTAATTTGTCCGCCTGTTTAGCAGAGGCTGGACAGAAGGTACTTGCTGTGGATTTTGATCCGCAGGGAAATGCCACCAGTGGCCTTGGTTTTGAAAAGGGATATATGGATAAAACTGTTTACGAGCTGCTGATGGATGAATGTCAGTTGGATGAGTGTATCGTGAAGGAGGTTCAGGAAAATCTGGATGTCCTTCCATCTGACGTAAATCTGGCAGGAGCTGAGATTGAACTCCTTGATGTGGCAAATAAGGAATCACTGCTGAGAGCGGAACTGGAAAAGGTAAAAGATAATTATGATTTTATCATTATCGATTGTCCTCCTTCTCTGAGTCTTCTCACAATCAATGCACTGACAGCATCTGATACTGTTCTTGTTCCGATTCAGTGCGAGTACTATGCTCTTGAAGGATTGACACAGATTCTTCAGACTATTGATTTGGTGAAGAAAAAACTGAATCCGAAGCTGGAGTTAGAGGGAGTTGTGTTCACCATGTACGATGCGAGAACCAATCTTTCTCTGCAGGTGGTTGAAAATGTAAAGAAGCATTTAAACAGAACTATTTACAAAACAATTATTCCGCGGAATGTTCGTTTGGCAGAGGCACCCAGCCATGGAATGCCGATCAATCTTTATGATACTCGATCAACGGGAGCAGAAAGTTACAGAATGTTAGCAGCAGAAGTGATCAGCAGAGGAGAGGTATAATGGCACAGGCAAAGAGAGGACTTGGAAAAGGATTGGGAAGAGGACTTGGAGCTTTGTTTGGAGAAGATGTTGTTGAGGAAGTTGTTCTGGATAAGAGAGGCAGCCATTCTCACGAAAACTCTGACAGTGAAGAAGAAAGGGTTTCTCGAGGAAGGAAACATACATCAACATCCAATGTGAAATCCAATGAGAAGAATCAAGATTCCACTTCTGAAAAAGTTGTACAGAAGAAAGTGGCAGAGGAGAAGATGTCTCAGACCCAGAGCTTATCTGGTGAAGTAGAGAAGCTGGAACCAAAAACACAGCCAGATGTTTCACGTGAAACATTATCAGATGGTTCTGTTGACAGAGCATCTGTTTTAGATTTTTCACTTGAACAGCAGGCGATCGAGAAACAGATTTCGGCATCTGAAAAAGGGGAAGAAACGCATGGCGAAATTTATGTGAAGCTTTCCAAGATTGAGCCAAATCGTTCCCAGCCAAGAAAAAATTTCGATGAGGAACAGCTTCAGCAGCTGGCAGATTCCATGAAGCGGTATGGTGTACTGCAGCCGCTTCTGGTACAGAAGAGAGAAAATGGATTTGAAATTATTGCAGGGGAACGTCGCTGGAGAGCTGCCAAGATGGCAGATTTGAAGGAGGTTCCTGTGGTAGTCCGGGAATATGATCCGCAGCAGACCATGGAAATCGCGTTGATCGAAAATGTTCAGAGAGAAGATTTGAACCCGATTGAAGAGGCTATGGCATATCAACAGCTGATTCAGGAATTTAATTTGAAGCAGGAAGAAATTGCGGAGAGAGTATCCAAAAGCAGAACAACGATTACTAATAGCCTGAGATTGCTGAATCTTGCAAAAGAGGTACAGCAGATGCTGGTTGAAAACCGTCTTTCCAGCGGACATGCAAGAGCGCTTTTGTCTTTAGAAGATCCCAAGCTGCAGATTGAACTGGCTCATAAGATTGAACAGAATAAAATGAGCGTTCGTGAAGTAGAAAAGGCTGTAAAGCTGATGGGAAAAGAAAAGAAACCGAAAAAAGAAAAACAGGTAGATGAAGCGCTTGAGCTGGTATTTCGGGATCTGGAAGAACGGATGAAAACGGTTATGGGTACGAAGGTAAATATTAGCCGAAAGGATAAATCAAAAGGAAAAATTGAAATTGAGTATTATTCGGAGTCGGAGCTGGAGCGTATTGTAGAATTGATTGAATCCATCCGGTAAGGGATATGCAAAAGACAGGAGTGAACAAAGATGGAAGGAAGTATTTTGAATAACCTGGGATTTGATCCCGTCTATCTTATCATTGCCCAGTCGGCTATCACATTGATACTGCTGGTCGTTGTTATTGTGTGTATAGTTAAGATAAAAAAGTTATACCGGCGGTATGATTATTTTATGAGAGGGAAAGATGCGGAATCAATGGAGGAAATGATCATAAAACAGATGGAGGATATTATTGATCTGAAATCTCAGGATCGGGCCAATAAAGATTCTATTCGCACAGCTAATAAGAATTCCAGAGCGTCTTTTCAAAAAATGGGTATTGTAAAATACAATGCGTTTAAAGGAATGGGCGGAAATTTGAGCTTTGCTCTGGCATTACTGGATTATACAAATACAGGTTTTGTGATTAACTCTGTTCACAGCAGAGAAGGGTGTTATCTCTATATTAAAGATGTAGATAGAGGTCAGACAGATGTTGCCCTTGGTAATGAAGAAAAAATGGCGCTGGAACAGGCCTTAGGCTATAAGGAAAAGAATATAGCTGCTCAGTAAGACAGCAAAAAAGCGCAGGGCAAATAGCCTGGAGGATAGCAGAAAGCACAGGCAGTCTTGAAGTGGAAGAGAGCAGACACCAAAGCACAGGCAGCATTGAGGTGGAAGAGAGCAAACACCAAAAGCGCAGGCAGCCCTGAATTGAAAAAGAGCGGACATCAAAACCATAGACAGTTTGAAGTGAAAGAGAGAGGAACATAAAGGCGAGCAGGATAAGAGAAACGTGCGTGTGGCTGCAAATAAAAAAAGAAAATAGGACGATATCAATGAGGGGGGGCATTTGAAGAATGTTCCTCTTCGTTGTTTTATAAAAGAAGTTTGGCCTATGAAATAAAAGAACCATGAAATAAAAGGACTACGAAATATAAAAGAACTACGAAATAAAAGCTCAACAAGAAAGCCCAACAAGAAAACCCCAACAATAAAACTCCAACAAGAAAAACCTAACAAGAAAAACTCAATTAAGAAAACCTTAACAAGAAAAGCCCGACAAGAAAACCCCAACAAGAAAGACTAATAATAAAAGCCCATGCGAGAATAGGCGCTACGCACCGGAATTGCGACTTTCCCAGAACAGAAAGTATACTCCATTTATGGACTGTAAGAAAATAAAATAAAAATTACAAAATCATCACTGGTAGGGCGATATATCGCCCTAAGATCTTCCAAAATTCGACTAAACTAGTCCATAATAAGGCGGATTCTTCTGATGACGATAAGTGAAGCAACAAGCTATAGAATTACAGAATTATGTAAGGAAAAAAAGCTGAGTGGATATTCCGTTACCTATAAGGCCGGGATTCCTGAGTCAACTTATAAAAGTATTGTAAATGGAAAAAGCAAGAATCCGGGAATCGTTAATATCAACAGAATAGCAGATGGCCTTGGCGTAACGATTCGCGAGTTTTATGATTCTGATATTTTTGACGATCTGGAGCCGGATGAATAATTTATCAGAAGAAAGAAGGAACAACGTAAACCAGGCCAGGGAGCCCTTAGAAGAAAATCTGACAGATTCATAATATCATTATTTCGTATTCTATTTAAAAAATTTCACTCTTCACCGCGGTAATTTATGAAAACAAAATCAGGGTTTTATACATTTTGCATATAAAAGAATGAAAAAAAGTTTAAAAATTAGATATCATTTCATTGACAATTATTTAACGAGCAAGTATAATGCTTATAGTGACATTGTTAAAAAAATATCGACTTTTAAATGAGATATTTTATGTCGGACTTGAATATAGGAAACAGAAAAAACTTTTAGGATATCATTACTTTTATCATTATTTTATGGAGGATAAGTGACAATGGCAGAGAAGCAGACAATTGCAGTTCCCGAAATCATTGACAATGTAGAAGCTCTGGAAGTAAAGATGCAGGCAATGCGTGAGGCTCAGAAGATTTTTGCTACCTTTACTCAGGAGCAGGTCGATAAAATTTTCTACGAGGCAGCATCTGCAGCCAACAAAATGAGAATCCCGCTGGCTAAGATGGCAGTGGCCGAGACCGGCATGGGTGTTGTAGAAGATAAGGTTATTAAAAATAACTATGCAGCAGAGTATATTTACAATGCTTACAAGAACACCAAAACCTGCGGTGTGGTAGAAGAAGATAAGGCGTACGGAATCAAGAAAATTGCAGAGCCTATCGGTCTGGTAGCAGCAGTTATTCCTACTACAAACCCGACCTCCACTGCTATTTTCAAAACTCTGATTTGCCTGAAAACAAGAAATGCAATTATTATTTCCCCACATCCCCGTGCAAAAGAATCTACCATTGCAGCAGCAAAGGTTGTTCTGGATGCAGCTGTTAAGGCTGGCGCACCGGAGGGAATTATCGGATGGATTGACGTACCGTCTCTGGAGCTGACCAACACAGTTATGAAGGATGCAGATATTATTCTGGCAACCGGCGGCCCGGGTATGGTTAAGGCAGCTTATTCTTCCGGAAAACCGGCGCTGGGCGTAGGCGCAGGAAATACCCCGGTTATTCTGGACGACACTGCTGATATTAAGATGGCAGTAAACTCCATTATTCATTCCAAAACCTTTGATAACGGTATGATTTGTGCTTCTGAGCAGTCTGTAACTGTCCTGGCATCTGTTTATGATGAAGTAAAGAAAGAATTCGCATACCGCGGTTGCTACTTCCTGAAGCCGGAAGAGCTGGATAAGGTAAGAAAGACCATTCTGATCAATGGTTCTCTGAATGCAAAGATTGTAGGACAGAGCGCTTATAAGATTGCACAGCTGGCTGGCGTTGAGGTTCCGGTTGATACCAAGATTCTGATCGGTGAGGTTGAGTCTGTAGATATCAGCGAGGAATTTGCTCATGAGAAGCTGTCTCCGGTACTGGCTATGTACAAGGCTGAGACCTTTGACGAGGCAATTGTAAAGGCTGAGCGTCTGGTTGCAGACGGCGGTTACGGACATACTGCTTCCCTGTACGTTAACGTAAATGAGCAGGAAAAGATTATGAAGCACGCAGAAGCAATGAAAACCTGCCGTATCCTGATTAATACTCCTTCTTCTCACGGCGGTATCGGTGATCTGTACAACTTCAAGCTGGCTCCGTCTCTGACACTGGGCTGCGGCTCCTGGGGCGGCAACTCTGTATCTGAGAACGTAGGCGTGAAGCATCTGCTGAACATTAAGACTGTTGCTGAGAGGAGAGAGAATATGCTGTGGTTCCGCGCACCGGAGAAGGTATACTTTAAGAAGGGCTGTCTGCCGGTAGCCCTGGATGAGCTGGGCACTGTTATGCACAAGAAGAGAGCATTTATTGTAACAGACTCCTTCTTATATATGAATGGCTACACCAAGCCGATTACTGACAAGCTGGACGAGATGGGTATTGTTTACCAGTGCTTCTCTGATGTTCAGCCGGATCCGACCCTGGCAAATGCACAGGCTGGTGCAAAGGCTATGACTGCTTTCCAGCCAGATGTAATTATCGCACTGGGCGGCGGTTCCGCAATGGATGCAGGTAAGATCATGTGGGTAATGTACGAGCATCCGGAAGTAGATTTCCAGGATATGGCAATGCGCTTCATCGATATCCGGAAACGTGTATACACCTTCCCGAAGATGGGTGAGAAGGCTTACTTTGTAGCAGTTCCGACTTCTTCCGGTACAGGTTCTGAGGTAACTCCGTTTGCTGTTATTACAGATCAGGAGACTGGCGTGAAATATCCGCTGGCTGACTATCAGCTTCTGCCGAATATGGCAATCGTAGATACTGACAATATGATGAGCCAGCCTAAGGGACTGACCAGCGCATCTGGCGTAGACGTTCTGACTCATGCTCTGGAGGCTTATGCTTCTGTTATGGCAACTGACTACACAGATGGTCTGGCTCTGAAGGCAATGAAGAACGTATTTGAATACCTGCCCACCGCTTACAGCGACGGCAGCAATGTAGAGGCAAGAAGCAAAATGGCTGACGCTTCCTGCATGGCTGGTATGGCATTTGCAAATGCATTCCTGGGTGTATGTCATTCCATGGCTCACAAGCTGGGCGCATTCCATCACCTGCCTCATGGTATTGCAAACGCACTGTTAATTTCCCTGGTAGTAGAGTTTAACGCTGCTGAGTGCCCGAGAAAGATGGGAACCTTCTCTCAGTATCAGTATCCGCATACCAGAGCAAGATACGCTGAGTGCGCACGTTTTGTAGGTATTCAGGCTGCAAATGACGAAGAAGCTGTTAAGAAGCTGATCGATAAGATCGAAGAGCTGAAGGCTGCTGTAGGCGTAAAGAAAACCATCGCTGAGTACGGCGTAGATGAGAAGTACTTCCTGGATACTCTGGATGCAATGGTAGAGCAGGCATTTGATGACCAGTGCACAGGCGCAAACCCGAGATATCCGCTGATGAGCGAAATCAAGGAAATGTATCTGAGAGCTTACTACGGAAAATAAGAGAAATACAGAAAAATATAATAAAATACAATAAAACAAAATCAGAGACTGAATGCGGAGAAACCGAAGATAGCGGAGACTCCCATCCAGTCTCTTTTTTATGTCATAGGAAAGAGCATCCTATGACATAAAAACGCTCCGCGAGGATCGCCATGCGGCGGCAGAGAATTTTGTTGCAGAAGCAACCCGCCGCAGGCGGAGAAGCTCGCTCGCGAGCTTCTTTTCACAGCTTTAAAACTACATCTACACAAAATTGTCCGTTATCATAAGAAAACTGCGACATACCATTGTATTTTTCAGCCAGTGTTCGGATGGAATACAGGCCGATTCCATGTTCCCTCTGTGTCTGACTGTTTAGCTGGCTTTTGGTAGTCTGGTAAATGCCGGATTCCTTTTTCAGGTTTCCGTCAGAGCTGTTGGAAGAGACGATATACAGACTGTTTTGTTCCAGAATTTCAATAGTCAGAATGAAATATCGCTCTTTTTCCGGAACTGTCCGGCATCCCGCAATGGCATTTTCCAGAATATTTCCCATCAGACTGGACAGATCCAGAGTGGAAATTGTCAGAGGATCAGGAATGGAAATGTGCCATTCTGTACGGATTTCTGCCGACTGCGCCATGGCATAATAGTGATGAAACAAGGCATTGAGTACTGCGTTTTTGCAGAAGGGGCGCAGCTTGTCCAGCGTCAGCACCTGCTGTTCATAGTCTGCTAAATATTTCTTCAGATTTTCCACGTCTCCGCTGTTTGCCAGGACAGAAAGCGCGTGGACAGAATGCTTAAAATCGTGGCGCAGGTGCCGCGTCTGCTCCATATGGTTATAAAGGATGTTGTACTGTTCCGCCTGGATTTCAAGAAAATGCGTCCGTTCCTGCTGGCGAAAGGAGTCGATTAAAAGAGTAACCGTATGATAGAAAAGAACGCAGAGAAACAGGAGAAGCCCCAGGAGCAGCGTGATACAGATCAGGAATATGAAAAAAACGCGGTTGACATGCAGGGTTTCGTAGGAATGAGGAATACACTGGATATTAAACAAAAGAAAGAAGCCGGAAACAGGCAGGGTAATATACCAGATGTGCTCAATGTCCAGACATTCGATCAGGTGGGCAAGTTTTTTGCTGAAAGAAAAAGAAAGAATCAGCGTTAAAAAAAGAGAGGCAAAAAGCTGAAACAAAACAGTATCAAGAAAAACATCCAGATACGTTCCATAGGGATGGAACCAGGCGCTAAAGGCAATAGAATAGAGGTAACAAAAGGACAACAGGGAGCAGTTGAGGATATAAACAGCAAGTGCCTTGGAAAGAGACACGTTCAGCGTTTTCCAGTAAAACAGAAAGAATATAGCAATAACTGGAAACATGACTGCATTGGCACCAATATGAAAAAACGTCAGAATCCATGCGGCAGCAGGAATGAAAAATAGATATACGAGTCCAAAAAGTCCTGCTGTGCGGGCGGGAGAATAGCGCAGCTTGGTTTTCATGGGAAGATAGCACAGGAGAGCAGCAGGAATCAGAACAAGAAATTGAACAAAACTTGCCAGAAAATTCATGGTAGGATCCTCCTTTATAATGTAAGAAGAAATTTTTCGGAAAATGTCTGTTTTGCAGGAATGCGGAGAAAAACTCAGGTGTGCCTGTGATGATGTTCGCTGCGAAGCCAGGAGAAATGGTATTGGCGAAGCGCATTTTCCAGCTTCTGGCTGTCCCGGACGCGAACAGGAAAGCTTGTGCCGTCAGTCAGAATGCAGGCTTTCTTTGTAAGGGCATGTATATAATCTGCATTGACAAGAATTCCCCGGTTAACTGACAGAAAACGCGGATCATGACCGGTAAGCCGAAGAAAATTTTCAGCAGTCATACGGCTGCGCAGATGTTTTCCGTCCTTTGTGCAAATATCCAGATAATGGGCATCATTTACCACAGACACAATATCAGACAGCAGAAGAGGAATCGTCTGCCGGCCGCTGACAATGTTGATACAGGGCGTCTGCTTTGGAAAATGTTTCTGGGCATCATCCAGGACCTGAAAGAGCCGTCTCTCAGAAAAAGGCTTGGTAATATAATCAAAGGCATGAAAAGAAAAGGCATCAGGCATAAAATCACTGGAGAAAGTGAGGAAAACCAGAAGACAGGCGTGATCGATTTCCCGCAGCTTTCTGGCCGTGTCAATGCCATTAATCCCTTTCATAAAAATATCCATAAAAACAATCTGATAAACGCCAGGCTGAAATGTGTTCAGAAACTCAGCTCCTCCCAAAAAGCAGGTAAGCTCTGTCGGTTCGCCGGTTCTGGTTTCAAAATCCTGGCAGAGAATTTTCATTTGTTCTATGCAACTCTGCTCATCATCTACGATGGCAATTTTCATGAGAATCACGTCCTTTTCTGTTTTATTTTATCATAAAAATATGGGGGAGTTCCAGTATTCTCTTTGTCTTTTCGAGGCCAGAAAATGTATGTTCGTGCCAAACGGATTGTTTTTTATAGGAAAAACCAATATAATAACTTCAGGGAAGGAATGATTGATTATATTAAAAAAAAGATAAAAAAGCAATAAAATGTACATAAAAAGTGCAGAATTTATGGCATTTCTGCGCATTTTATGTTATTCTATTTTTGTGACTGAATGCGAATGGAGAATTACACATTTCATTGGCGTTTTTTTGACAATCAATAGAGAATTCCTGCTGGTGTACTATATTTTTTCGGGGGGGGATAAAATGGAATTCCAAAAACAGACAGTGTTGGAGGTCTGTATGCTTGGAGGTTTTTCTGTTACCTATCAGGGAAAAGAGATTCTGATAGGAAGGAAAAATACCTTAAAATTTATCCAGCTTCTGCAGTTGATTTGGCTCAGGGGAGAAAGAAGAATTTCTAAAAAAGAGCTGATTGACGCGTTGTATGACCGAAGAGAAGGGCGGACGCCAATAACAGCATCAACAATCTCCTCCATCAGGTAAAAAAACAGCTTCCGGCAGCGGGACTGCCAGACTGCAATTATATTATTCGTATAGAGGGAGATTATATGGCGGGAACAGAGATTCCAGTAAGAACCGATGTTCAGAGTTTTGTGGAGCTGGCGGAAGCCGGGGACAGAGAATTGAATGAAGAGAAAAGCGCCTGTTATTATAAGCAGGCGTTGGATCTGTATAAGGGAGAACTGCTTCCTGATATTTCCACGGAGATATGGGTTATTGAGGAGAATCTGCAGCTGAAGATGATTTTTGATACCTGTGTTCAGAGACTGGCAGATTATTTCAAACGAAACGGAAAGGATGCAGAACTGGAAGCATTGTACGAAAAGGCTGTCAGGCTGTTTCCTTATGAAAATTGGCAGCTGGATCAGATTGATGCTCTTTTAGCAAAAGGAGAAAATGAGAGAGCTCTGGAGATTTATCATCAGATGGTTCAGCTGTATTCGGATGAAATGGGACTGGATCCTACACCGGAGATGCTGGAATGTTATGAGAAGATCAGCCAGAGTTCCCATGCGCTGCCGGGAGATATGGAATTTATTAAACGGGAATTGAGTGAAAAGAAGGAGGAACGCAGGCGGGGAGCATATTTCTGCGATTACCGGACCTTCACTGAGATCTGCCATGTTACAAGAAGAAATATGGAACGTCTGGGAAAATCCATTTACCTGATGCTTTGTACTCTAAGCGATTATGAGGGGAAGCCGATCCAGAATCAGGAAAAGCTGAAGCTTCGCTCAGCGGATCTGGAGCAGGTGATTTGCGGATGTTTGAGAGAAGGAGATACCTTTACCAGATATAACCAGTCTCAGTATCTGATTATGCTGGTTGGAACCAATAAAGAGAATTGTGAGATTGTATACCAGAGAATCAAAAACCGGCTGAGGGAGAAGATTCAAACCAAGGCTTCCATCAGCTATACAGTGGCGTCGCTGGCAGATTTAAAAGATATTTAAAAAGAAATATAAGACAGATGAAGAGCAGGTAAGTGCAAAAAAAGCGCTTATCTGTTTTTTTATACATTTTTTAAAAATTTAATATTTTTTAAGAGTTTCTTTAATAATCTGTCTGGTAAAGTGTCATATATAAGAGGTGAGAAAAATGGGGACAGTCGTTTACAATCTGTATGCACCCAATCTGATTTGTATTGGAATCGATGGGGGAAATAATGGAGAATATACTGGACGGATTTGGCATCAATATTCAGATGAGCCGCTGTCCTTTCAAGGAACCATGGAGATGGTACGGTCGATAGAAAATCTGTTTAATCAGTGGAATTTTCCACAGAGTTCTACAGACAGCCGTTCCTTTTCAACAAAGAAACCCGTTGCCGGAGAAGTACAGGGGAAAGGGGTCGAACTTCAAATGGATGCATCACGTTTACACAATAAAAATGGAGGAAAGGGAACCTTTGTCGTACATGTCAGGTACCGGCAGAATGCAACCTGGCAGGGAGACGTCATCTGGGCAGAAAAAAATGAACGCCAGAGCTTTCGCAGTGCGCTGGAGCTTCTGAAGCTGATCGACAGTGCGTTGGACAGTAAGGAAGGGGAGGAATTGGAAAATGATTAAAACAGAAAGACTGAAAGATACAAAAATAAAGAAGAGGGAGGGATAACAGACAATGGGAGAAAATTCCAGGATGCAGAATCACATAAACGAAATAAAAAGAAAAACTCAGCATTTTTGGAGTCATAAGGGAAAACGGTTCTGTGCGGCAATGCTTTGTGCCAGTATGGTTATGGGAAATGCAGGCAGTATTGCAAATGCATCCAATGTGATTGTTTCCGGAGAAAGCGGTCTGGCAACTCCCAGCAACACAGTCAATGCAGCAACGCCGTCCAACGGAAGTGAGCTTCATCGTTTCCAGACGACGGGAGAAGAACTGTATGAGGCTCTGCAGAATGCGATTGCCGGAGACGCGCGGGCAGATGTGGAATTCACAGGCGGGAACAGAGAAGAATATGAAGACTTTTTCCTGGAGCCGGGAGATTATTATGAATTAAAGCTGGAAAATGGGAAAAAGGGAAATCAGGCAGAGCTGAGAGTTTTTGCCAGAATCGAAGAAAGCGAACTGGTTGGAAGCGAACAGGATGATTATGTAGTAGACGGCTCAGAAGAGCTGATGCTGCTGGTTACGAATCATTCAGATGGGGATCAGAAAGCCATCGTTGCAGTTGACGAAAAGCATACTCCAGAATTCGTGATACCGGTAAATGTAAAGTCGGATGCAGAGCTGATAACATCACCATCTCCTGTGATTGATACAACAAAAACAGGCGAGGCAGCTGAAACAGCAACACCTTCTAATGGAATGACAGCAACGCCCTCTGACAGTGAAGAACCGGAAACAGAGGCTCCGGAGGAAAAACCGGCAGACGAGCTGGAAGGCGAAGTTTATGAGCTGACCAGTGTGAAGGAGGGAACGGCAGTCGGTTTCCTTACGACAGCCGGAGAACTGGGACTGGATGATATGGCTCTGATTGCTACAGATTCCAACGCTCTGACCCGTTACAGTATGCCGGTAGACGGCGCGGAAAATATTCTGGTAGATGTGACAGCCAAGAGAGGAACCCTTCCTGAGGGCGCAGAGTTGAGAGCCAGATATCTGACAGAAGATGGAAATGAATATCAGGACGCAAAGAATGCCTTGGACGAAGCCAACGAGGAATATGGCGGAATGATGGCTTTGGACATCGGCTTCTGGCTGAATGACGAAGAGATAGAACCGGAACCTGGAAGCGAGGTTCAGGTCAAGATCAGAATGGATGCCAATCTTCTTCCGGATGATGTAGATGTGGGAACCTTAAAGGTTCAGCATCACGCAGAAACGGAGCAGGGCATCCGGGTAGAGAATGTGGCAAAGGCAGTGACTGTAGAAGAAGCAGCAGCTTTGGAGACTGAGGATGCCGCGACAGAGATTCCGGCAGCAGAGCCTATGACCATGTCTCTTATGAGCCTGAGCGCAGATGCAGTTCCACTTGACGAAGAAATCCTTGATGATGAGATCATCGAAGAGGCGGATTCGGAAAGCCCGGTCGAGACGATTATGGATACGGTTGACACAGAGCCGGGAACACTGAAGGTTATTGAGACAGACGGCGAGGCAGCTGTGGTTGAGACGGCGTTTGTGGTGGACGGGTTCTCGTATTTTACCATAACCTATAGAATAAACAGCAAAAAAGTACATCTGGTTGATACCAATGGCCAGCCGGTAAAGGGTGCCTCCAGTGTCAATTTAGGAAAACATGAAGTAGACTACCAGACCTGGACAAGCATAGAAACCATAGCCGGTGAGTTTGTAAAGGAGATAGATGGATATCGTTTCCAGAGCGCTCATGTAGGAAGCTGGCAGGGAGCGGAACTTAAATGGATTTGCTATTACAGTTCACGTAGGGGGTGGAGATACAGCAACGAAAGCAGGAAGCCAGATGATGATGAGAGAGAAAAAAGTCTTGAGAAAGATATCTATATTGTATATGAAAAAGTAGATACAACACCAGCAAAGACAGTTGAAACCGTAGACATTACGGGAAAGATGCAGGTAAACCTGTTTAACTACAATGCAAGAGATGTTAATTTCAGAGATGGAGTATTTCATTTCGTTGATACTGGCTATGGAAACACAGAAGACTATAAATGGAATCACTATATTTACGGTGTTATCCAGAACGTAGTTGAGGATCAGCTTTCTAATGGTTATCCTAAATTAACCTCAAGAAACGCAGCAAACCGAAGTTTGAGCTATCTGTTTAATCCATATAACAACAAGGCTGTGGAGTCTTATGCAGATACAGGAAGCATCTTTTTGCAGTCTGAATATGATGACAGCGGATATTATTACTATAATGCTGCTGAGAATTTTGCAAAATATAACAGGGATACCGACGATTTTACCGTATATAATAAGCCGACAGAGTCTAAGGCAAAATTTCTGCCGTTTAATGATATGAATGCTGACGGAGAGATAACAAAGGGTGAAGACTACCTGTTCGGAATGACAGTAGAAGCAAAATTTATTCAGCCAAAGAAAGGTCAGGCTGTCTGGACAAAACCAGATGGAACCATCACACAGGATGACATGGTCTTTGAATTTGACGGTGATGATGACGTATGGGTATTCATTGATGATGTTCTTGTTCTGGACTTAGGTGCGCTGCACGCTTCAGCAGCAGGTCATATTAACTTTGCAACAGGAGAGGTTCAGGTTGATAACAACGGAAAAGGAGACAGATGGGAGGCAGAGGATCTGTATTCTATTATGAAAGCCGCTGGAAAATCAAGCCAGTGGCTGAATGAGAATTTCCAGATTCAAAGCGGCAAGCGGATATTTAAGGATTATACGGATCATACCTTTAAGTTTTTCTATCTGGAACGGGGACGCGGAGATTCAAACTGTAAGATTAAATTTAATCTTCAGACCATTCCTACCGGAACAATTAACTTTAAGAAAAACCTGGAGTATGCCAATGTCCAATATGCGGAGGATCTGGACTTTACGTTTAAAACATTTATTGATTATGACGGAGAGGACGGAAATTACGAAGTATATCGAGGTCATTACTATATTTACGATATTACCAAACCGAATGTGCCGATTTCAGAAGGAATTGCGGAGGATGGAATTATTCACTTGAAGCATAATCAATCAGCACAGCTGGACGATGAAGCAATTCTTGATACCAGCAGATTTTACGTTCAGGAAATCGGAGCGACCAGCGACAAATACGAGGTTTCCATTGACGGAGTGAGAGTTGATGTCGTAGATGAGAACGGAAACATTATCCCTAGCGGAAGTACTTCCGGAGAAGGATTTGCTGCCCAGACAGACGATATGCTGGTAAGCGAGAATCCGTATATCGAATTCAACAACAAGGTAGTAACAGAAAATCAGTTCAATCTGAAAATTGAAAAGAAAATGGCAGATGGACAGCTCTCTGATGACAGCTATACAATTCATGTGAAGCTGGGAGGTGTTCCGTACAGCGGCAAATACATCTGGTATCAGAATGATACGGAAATCTATGAAACAGTAAAGAGCGCCGAAAACGGAAACATTGTCCTGAAAGCAGGAGAACATGCAGTAATTAAAGGACTGGTAGGAGGAACCAAAATAGAAATTACGGAGAATCCTCCGGGCGCTGATTATTTTGCGCCGGTCTATACGCTGGACGAGAGTTCTCCGGCGGAACAGGTGGAGAGCGACACAGATTCAATTTGCGTAATTGCAAAAGAAGGAAAAGAACTGGGGACTTCTCCTGTTGTAAGCATTAGAGTAACCAATAAAAAGAATGTTAGAGATTTGACTGTTAAGAAGGTTGTAGACGGACAGCTGGGAGATCGGGATAAGGCTTTTGAATTTGTAATAAAGAATGCAAATCAAAATCCAAGCGGAGGTTGGCATTACGAAAAATCCGATGGAACAACAGGAACCATACCGGCTGATGGAAAATTTACCTTAAAGCACAATGAAGAAATTATGATAACCGGTCTTCCTACAGATCAAAGTATTCTCATAGAGGAGACTGATTACAGTGCAGAAGGGTACAGAACCTTTTACAGTACAGATGAAAATGGAAATTTCCAGGAATCCAGAAGTTATACATATGAAACAGGCTCACAGAGTAAAAAAGTTATTTTTAAGAATAACAAACCGCTGATAGTGCCGACCGGAATCTTCACGGACAACCTGCCCTATCTGATGATGCTTGCCATGGCAGCTATCGGACTGACCGGGGTTAGCTGGAGGAAAAAGCGGGTAAAGAAATCAAGAGACGATGACTAAAAATGATGATGAAAAAGGAGAGTTCTGCTTATGAGTGCAAAGAACATGGATGACATCGCGGAACTTTTCAAGGGAATGAAATTCCGAAAGAAGCTGCTTGGCGGTGTAAGCGAGATGGATGTGTGGAAGAAGCTGGAACAGCTTCAGAAAGAATACCGTTCTGTATATGAAATTCAGCAGGAGCGATATGAAGCTCGTTTGCAGGAAAGGGATGAGGAGATTGCTTCTTTGAAAAAGAAGCTCTCCGAGGGCCCTGCCCATGAGTAAACGAAAGAAGGAAAAGGCAAAGGAGCCGTTGACCCCGGAACGGGTAATACGGGCCAGAATCCACAGGCTGGCAGATTGGAGCGAGATTGTTTCGTTCTTTATCAAGCTGACATGGATGACTGTTTTCATGGTTTTGCTGTTTGGAGTATTCTTCGGAATTACTCCCATGAAAAACAATGATATGTCGCCGAGAATCAGCTCCGGAGATTTGCTCTTGTATTACCGGCTGGAAAACAAATTCCATTCTC
Source organism: uncultured Clostridium sp. (assembly GCA_900538475.1). Taxonomy (GTDB): domain Bacteria; phylum Bacillota; class Clostridia; order Lachnospirales; family Lachnospiraceae; genus Brotaphodocola. The sequence continues at coordinate 39,589 of UPYT01000015.1, forward strand.
AGGATGTGGTAGTGTTTGAGAAGGATGGAAAGCAGTATGTGGGCCGGATTGTTGCCGCAGGCGGCGACAGTGTGGAGGTAACAGATGATTCCACACTGAAGATTAACAACAGCACCATGTTTGAATCGGATATCTTTTATCCCACTCCTAAATATGGAGATGAGGTTGCCTATCCGGTGGCGCTGGAGGAAAATCAGTATTTTATTCTCTGTGATTACCGAAACGGCGCAAAGGACAGCCGCTATTTCGGAGCAGTCAGTCAGAGTGAAATCAAAGGAAAGGTTCTGGCAGTGCTTCGGCGCTCCAGTCTGTAAAAGCAGTTTGGATTTTATTTTAAAAATATTGCCCCATAAGGCGGCAGTAAATAAAAATGTACAAAAAAGGAAAGTGAGGATATAATTATGAAGAGAAGAATGAATAAGAGAATGGCAACAGCAGCTCTGGCAGGCGCAATGGTGTTATCTATGAATGGAATGAGCGCTTTTGCCGCAGTAACAGAGTTTAATTTGACCAAGGAAGTTACCACAGATGGAAACACCCATGCGCCGAATACTGCTTTCAGCTTTACAATAGAAGAAGGCGATGCAAGTACTTTTGAAGGCGCAGTGGTTTCTGCCGGTGTTAAAGATGGCTTGACTTTAGATACAGCGAATAATTTCAGCTTTGCTCCTGGCGATGAGGTGTCAGCTTCTTACACCAAAACAGGAAAAATCAAGGTAGACGCAACCAAATTTACAGAGCCTGGAGTTTATCATTATCTTGTAACAGAAACAAAGGGCACCTATAATGGAGTCACCTATGACGTAACTCCGAGACACGTTTATGTATATGTAGTTAATGGAACAGGTGGTTATGAGGTAGAGGCAGTTAAGGTAGTAAAAGACGGAGAGAAGGATAAGGCTGATGATCTGAAGATTGTCAATATTTACGGCGATGGTACACCGAATGATGATATCCATGATTTTATCATAAAGAAAACGGTAACTGGTAACCAGGGCAATAAAAACAAGGAGTTCTCCTTCACAGTTACGATTGACGGTGATGATACAGATAAAGCAGGCAAGGAGAAGTATAAGGCTGTAAAGACACCAAAGACTGGCGATCCGGAAATTATGCATATTACAGATGAAGAGGCTGCAACCTTTACTCTGATGGACGGCGAGACCCTGCATATTTACGGTCTGTCTGAAAATGATGAATATACGGTAACAGAGGCTGATTATTCAACAGAGGGATATACCACTTCCGTAAAAGACGAGAATGCAAAGGGCAAGCTGACATCAGATGATGTGGTTGTAGAATTCATCAATGACAAGAATGTAGGTCCCGCAACCGGCGTTGCAATGACATTTGCTCCCTACGTTCTCTTAGTAGCAGCAGCAGGCGGTCTGGGCGCAGTGGTTCTGGGCAAGAAGAAACGCGAGGATGATGAGATTTAATCAAAACGAATGACAGGATTTTAAGAAACCATAAATTTTAAAATCTAAAAGACGCTGCCAGAGCAGTGAAAATAAGGCATAATTGTGACTGTTCAGCAGGTCTGCGCACTTGCTGCGCCGACTGTGAGAAAGCATGGGATTTTTGCTCGTGACTGCGAAGGTACTGAACAGTTGCGCAGAATTCTGGATTAACAGGAGGACTGGAGTGGAAACAGCTGTTAAGCTTGCTCGAATTGGAAATTTTATATTAAGCCTGATGGCCGTATGCATGATGATTGTGATGCTGGCTTACGGCGGTTATTCTCTCTGGGACAATTACATGATTAACAGCGGAGCATTCCTGACCAGTGACTTGCTGAAATACAAGCCGCCGGAAAACAGTGATGCCGAGGATAATCTTTCCCTGGAGGAGCTGATGGCGCTGAATCCGGAAACCCGGGGCTGGCTTACCATTGACGGAACCCACATTGATTATCCTGTGGTTCAGGGCGAGGACGATATGAAATATGTAAATACGGACATTTACGGGGAGTTTTCTTTGTCTGGCGCTATTTTCCTCTCCTGCTTAAACAGCCCGGATTTTTCAGATCATTATAATCTGATGTACGGACACCATATGGATAATGGGGGAATGTTCGGGGATGTAATGGAATTTGTTGAAACAGATTATTTTCAGTCTCATGAGACAGGTACACTCTATCTTCCTCACAAGACCTACGGAATTACCCTTTTTGCCTGTATTCAGGCGGATGCCTATGACAGGATTATTTATACTCCTGGCAAGGAATGCGATATGCAGGTGCTGCTGGATTATCTGAAAGCGGAATCAGAGCAGTATCGGGATATCGGTGTAACGGCGGAGGACAGGATTGTTGGAATGTCTACCTGTGTGGATGCAACAACCAATGGCCGCATGATTCTTTTTGGCCGTCTGGAGGAGAAATAAGCACGAAGGAGGTGCAATGAAATAGATATGTGTCAGAAATTAAGAAACCTGGTTTTTCATACACTTGTTCCGGCAGTGCTGGCGGCGTTGCTGCTTCCAATTATGGCGTTTGCACAGGTGAGTTCCTGCAGTGTTTCCGTACCGGTTGAGATTAAGGTTACCGGCAGCAGGATCCCAGCAGATGTTCCTTACAGACTTGTGCTCAAGGCAGTTACGCCGGAAGCGCCGATGCCCCAGTCTGAAGAACTGATTGTGGTAAATGGAGGAAGGTCGGAGTTTGGACCGATGGTTTATACACAGACCGGCGATTACCAGTATCAGATTTACCAGAACTCGGATCCGAGAGATCGTTTTACCTATGACAAACGAGTTTATAAGGTAACGGTTCGTGTTACGAATGGGGAAAATGGCGAACTGGAGACGCAGGTTTGGGCGTCAGACGAGGCTGCGGGGGATGAGAAAACAGAGAGTATTGTGTTTACCAATAATTACAGACGTCCCGGCGGTGGTGGCGGTGGCGGAGATTCGGCTCCGGATCCAGACCCAAGTCCCAACCCAAATCCCAACCCAAATCCCAATCCGGGGCCTGGAGGACCTGGTACAGAACCGTCAGGAGGAGACGGACTGACGGAAATCAGCGACAATGAAACTCCTTTGGGAGGCTTAACTCAGATTTTTGAGGAGGAAGTTCCTTTAGGTGGACTTCCGAAAACTGGCGATACGACAATGCTTTCTTTTTGGATTCTGCTGGCTGTGCTGTCCGGATGCGGACTGGCTGCTCTTGCCTTTATCCGGAAGAGGATGGATTGACAGATCTTATTCAAATGGAATAATGGATGATATGTGAGGCGGCGGGTACAGCCGCCTCGCTTTTTCCAGTATGACGGATATTTTGCCAGTCTGTGGTGAGGGTTCACAAGGGACGGAGCTGCCGGTGAACCCTATGGCAATTACTCAGGACTTCGTCGTGAGGGGTGGGCGAGAAGAAGGGAAATCACAGAGGACGAAAAGAGACATGATATCAATGTGAGAGGGGAGAGATAATCTCCCCTGCTCGATTTTTAGGGAAGTGATTCCTGGGATAAAAGAGCTGTGATAAAAGAATGGTTATAAAAGGGGAAGTTTTTGCGGAAAAACGGAAAGGAGAAGCTTTTGAAGAGAGAGGGAATGGATACGGAAAAAAGTCTGAAGAAAACGATATGGCGTTTTATGGTGATTTTGTGTCTGATTGTGTTTGCTGTTTCTGTTTTTGGAATTGTGGGGACACTTTTGAAGGCCAATCGTGAGAAAAGTACCTTTGATGATTTGATTGAAATGGCAGAGGCGGATGTGGGTGTAGAACAGAGAAATATTGACAGTGATGCTGCGGCAGAAATGGAAACAACGGAAGCTTCCGAGGCGGGACAGACAAATTCTGATCATACCGGGGGAGTGATGGAGGAAAAGCCGAAGCGGAATTATGGACTTTTAAAAGAGAAGAATCCAGATTTTGCCGGGTGGCTCCGGATTCCTGATACAAAGATTGATTATCCTGTTATGCATACTCCTGATGATATGCAGTATTATATTCGCCGGGATTTCTATGGAGAAAGCTCTGTAAGCGGCACACCCTTTATCGGAGATTTCTGCAGTACAGACAGCGGCAGTATGATTATTTATGCCCATAATATGAAGAATGGTACGTTGTTTGGTGAATTGGATGAGTATGAATCTGAAGATTATCGGAATAAGCATTCAGTTTTGGAGTTTTATACGCTGGATGAGAGCCGCCAGTATGAAATTTTTGCCGCATTCCGGACCGAGCTGGTGTATGAAAATCAGGAGGGTTTTCGCTATTATGAGTACGTGGGGGATATGACAGAAGAACGGTTTGACGAGTTTATGAATCAGCTTCGTCAGCACTCTTTTTATAATACCGAAAGCTGGCCGGAATATGGGGATCAGCTGATTATTCTGTCTACCTGCAGCTATTATACAGAAAATGGCCGGTTTGTTGTTGTGGCGCGGCGAGTGGAGTAGCGAATAGAACAGCAAGTGTATAACTGTGCGCGCGCGTGAGGATTTTGAAATGGAGGAGGAAATGAAATAGTGTAGACTGTGGAGTGCTGTGAAGCAGAGTTTTGTTTCATTGTTCCTGGTGAAGATAGTTAAGAGAGGGAAGTATCAAAAGGCTGGATGATACTTTTCTCTCTTTTTTATTTTGTGCCTGAGAATGAAAATGATATGTTGTCTGGTTTTGGGCTATTCCGGGGTGGGATTGTGCATTTTTGAAGGGAAAAGAGGATTTCTGCACAAAGAGAGGCTGGGATTTTGCATTTTCGGAGGGAAAAAGTGATTTCTGCACAAAGAGAGGCTGGGATTGTGCATTTTTGGAGGAAAAAAAGGATTTCTGCACAAAGTGGAGTTAGGATTGTGCATTTTTGAAGGAAAAGCGGGAAATTTGCAAAATGAGGGGCTGGGATTGTGCATTTCAAGAAGGAAAAAAGGATTTCTGCAAAATCAATATCAATAAAAAAGATGCATCGGAATGGGAGATTGAAACAGAGACGGAGCAGATATCATGTTTTGTGAAGTTTTATTTGACAGAATTACTTTAGTATGCTACTATGGTAGAGCGATGCGGTGGCAGGGGAGTGAAATGCCGCCGAAGTGGTAAAGGAGGAGCATATTATGAAAAAAAGATTTGTGAGTGCATGTATGGTTGGTTTGTTGGCAGTATCGCTGGCAGGATGCGGCGGCGCAGGGAATTCTGCTGCTGAAGCAGCAAAAACAACTGCAGAGGAGCCTAAAACCGAGGCAGCGACCACTGCCGCAGAATCTTCAGAAACATCCTCAGAAGCGGCATCAGAGGCTTCTGAGAGCAGTGCGGAAGCTGATGGGGCAGAAGAGGGTACCTTTACCGTTGGATTTGACCAGGATTTCCCGCCGATGGGATTTGTTGGTGATGACGGCGAGTATACAGGCTTTGATCTGGAGCTGGCACAGGAGGTTGCTTCTCGCCTGGGATTGAAATATGTTCCTCAGCCCATTGCCTGGGATGCAAAGGATATGGAACTGGAAGCAGGTACGATTGACTGTATCTGGAATGGATTTACGATGAACGGACGTGAGGATGCTTATACCTGGAGCGATCCTTACATGGACAACAGCCAGGTGTTTGTAGTGACAGCAGATTCTGGTATTTCAACTCTGGCAGATTTGGCAGGAAAGGTTGTGGAGGTTCAGACAGATTCTTCTGCAGAGGCGGCCTTGAAGGACAATCAGGAGCTGAGCAGCAGCTTTGGAACCTTGCAGACGGTTGCAGATTATAATACTGCATTTATGGATCTGGAGATGGGCGCTGTAGATGCGATTGCCATGGATGTAATTGTAGCTGGTTATCAGATTGAGCAGAGAGAAGACGGAGATAACTATGTGATTCTGGAAGAGACTCTGGCAGCAGAGGAGTACGGCATTGGCTTTAAGAAGGGCAATGAAGCGCTTCGAGACAAGGTACAGACTACTCTGGAGGAGATGGCCGCAGATGGTACCATGGCAGAGATTTCTAATAAATGGTTTGGTCGTGATGTGACTGTAATCGGAAAGTAAGGCTATTAAGGCTGAAAGGATTTAAGGGAGAACGCGATTAAGGAAGAAAAGATTGCTGAAGCGTATGTGATATGAGGGAGCAGCAATCATAAAAAGGATTCTGTCCGACCAAGTGGAGAAGCGTCGGATGGAATGTAAGAAAAAAGAAGCAGAAGGAGCAGCGGGAATTGATATGGAACTAAGTGTGATAATTGCCAAGCTGGCGGAAGGAATGTTTGTCAGTATACAAATTTTTATAATGACACTGGTGTTTTCGCTGCCCCTTGGGCTAGTGGTTGCCTTTGGAAGAATGTCAAAGAATGCCATTCTGAGGAATGCAGTAAAGGTTTATATTTCCATTATGCGCGGAACACCGCTGATGCTGCAGCTGATGATGGTATATTTCGGGCCGTTTTATTTGTTTCGAATTAAGGTGGGAAATGGTTTTCGGCTTTGGGCTGCATTTATTGGATTTGTGATCAATTATGCCGCGTATTTTGCAGAGATTTACCGCAGCGGAATTCAGTCCATGCCTGCAGGACAGTATGAGGCGGCCAAGCTGCTTGGATACAGCAGAACGCAGACCTTTTTCCGGATTATTCTTCCTCAGGTAATAAAGCGGATCCTGCCGTCTGTGACGAATGAGGTGATTACTTTGGTTAAGGATACGTCTCTGGCCTTTACCATTGGTGTGTTGGAGATGTTTACCCAGGCTAAGGCTCTGGCGTCTTCTCAGACCAGTATGATTCCCTTTGTGGCAGCAGGTCTGTTTTACTATGTATTTAATCTGATTGTGGCAGTGGTTATGGAGTATACGGAAAAGAAGCTGTCTTATTATCAATAGATTCGGAGGAATATCAGCATCATGAATTTACTGGAAATGAATCATGTGAAAAAGTCATTTGGTGGGCTGGAGGTGATACGGGACATTTCTCTCCATGTGGGAGAGGGAGAGATTGTTTCCATTATCGGGCCGTCCGGATCCGGCAAATCTACGCTGCTGCGGTGCGCTACTATGCTGGAAACCATGGACAGCGGCGAGCTGATATATCTGGGCGAGCGGGCAGCCTGGAACAATGAGAAAGAGGAGACGGTGTATGCTCCGAGGCAGGAACTGCGGAAAATCCGTCAGAATTATGGACTTGTGTTCCAGAATTATAATCTGTTTCCGCATTTTTCCGTTTTGAAAAATATAACAGATGCGCCGGTGACGGTTCAGAAGCGGGATAAAAAAGAAGCTGTAGAGACGGCTATGGAGCTTTTGAAGAAGATGGGGCTGGAGGACAAGGCGGATGCCTATCCCTGTCAGCTTTCCGGCGGACAGTGCCAGCGTGTAGCGATCGCCAGGGCTTTAGCTTTGAATCCGAAGATTTTGTTCTTTGATGAGCCGACGTCAGCTTTGGATCCAGAGCTGACAGCAGAGGTGCTGAAGGTGATTAAGTCTCTGGCTGATCTCCATATTGCAATGGTTATTGTGACTCATGAGATGGCCTTTGCACGGGATATTTCTGACAGGGTTATTTTTATGGCGGACGGTGTGATCGTGGAGGAAGGACGTCCGGAGGAGGTGTTTGCTTCTGAAAATGAACGGACACTCAGCTTCCTGGGACGATATGGCGAAATGCTGAAGGCAGAGAAACAGTAACTGTTCAGGGGAGGATATCTTCTTGCCCGGCTTTGCAGGATAAGAAGATACCCGTCCTGAATCGTTATGAGAAATAAAAAGCAGAACTTGTACGAAACTGGTATTTTGTGTTACACTAGAGATAATGGAGTCGAATGTGAGTGATGGCTGGGCGTCTTTTCAGAAGGATTCCCAGCCATTTGCTGTATTCGGAGGAGACAATAAAAGGATTTGCGGCAGTTTGGTTTATTTTGAACAGCTGCAGGAAGTTCAGAAAAGAGCGGAATAGGAAATGGAATCAGCAAAAACGATTTATGATATTGCCAAAGAGGCTGGTGTATCAGCCAGTACAGTGTCAAGGGTGGTAAATAACAAACCGGGGATCAATGAAAAGACCAGGAAAAAAGTTCAGCAGCTTTTGGAAAAGTATAATTATATTCCCAATGAGGCGGCCAGGGGACTTGTAACCCAGTCATCCAGGATTATCGGAATTTTGATTGAAGATATCCGGGTATTTCATCATACGGAATCAGCTTATGTGATTGAACAGGAGATGACCCGACTGGGATATACCTGTATCACTTTAAGCACCGGACCGGATCCCAAAAAGAAGGCAGAATATATTCGGCATCTGGAGCAGAGGCGGGTAGAGGGCGCTATTTTGATGGGCTCAATGTTTGGCAGCAGCGAGGTTGAGGCAAGTATTCGTGAGCACCTCAGCGGAATTCCTATTGTGATAGTAAATGGATATCTGGATCTGCCCAATGTATATTCGGTTTTGGCTGATGAGGAGCGGGGAATTGAGGAATGCGTGGAGCTTCTGGCGCGTAAGGGGCGCAGGAACATGGCTTTTGTACTGGATCTGGAAACTCCTTCCAACAATAAAAAGAAACGTGGATTTATGACAGCAATGATGCGTCAGGGGATTCATCAGGATCAGCAGCTTTTATACCGGGCGGATGAGGAGGAGGCTTCTTTTCCGGATCCTCACAATACGATTCGGCGCGGAGCGGAGATAACGAAGCGGCTGCTGAGGGAAAATCCTCAGGTGGATGCGATTGTCTATTCTGTGGATATGCTGGCGATTGGCGGGCTGCAGGAGATGGAACGTCAGGGAATTGCGGTGCCGGGGCAGATTGCCGTTATGGGAGTGGACAACACGATTTATGGAGAGATCTGTAAGCCGCAGCTGTCTACATTGGATAATAAGCTGGTAGAGGTAAGCCGCAACGCCTCTGGTATTCTGCTGAATGCTCTGGAAAAGAAAGTTGTATCAAAAAGAATGATGGTTTGTACGGAAATTATTGAGAGAGAATCAACGTAAAGATTTTTTGTTTCTATCTGGCTGGGAAATGGGCAGTTGTCCGGTTCCCGGCTATTTTTATGTCATAGGAAAGAGCGTCCTACGACATAAAAACGCTCCGCGAGGATCGCCATGGGTTGGAAGAGAATTGGATAATGAGACGACCCGCCGCAGGCGGAGAGGCTTACTTGCGAAGTTTGTCCGTTCATAAGAAACTTCGTCTTGTGGCATAAAAATGGCTGTGGAGGTGTACTGAGGTGGAAGAAAATATTACGGAAGCAGCAGAAAATATTGTTGAAATAGCCGCGATTTGGCGCGAAGGGACATTGCAAAGTAGGCGGGGAATTATTTGTGGGACAGTTTGTAATCATCACATGTGAACCCCGGAGAAGAGATTTTGCATATGGAGAAGAAAAAGTCAGATTCTGCACAAACTTGAATGAGAAGTTTGCATTTTAAGCGGAAGAAGTGGATTCCTGTTTAAAATTTGATTCGCGTTAAAAATTTTATGAATAATTGTGTGACAAAAGAAAAACACGCGTATAGCTTTAAATGATTTCTCGGGATATACATAGGCGTCATGAGGGAGAACTATGAGCGTTAAGGTGGGTGTTTTTTTAAAAACGCTAAGCAATCGATTGCTATATAAACATTGAATTATATGAAATATGTACAAAACCAAATGAAATAAAATGTGGAAAATACATATTGAAAATATGAAAAACCTCTGGTATTCTATAAAAGAAGTTGGCAATCGATTGCAAAAATAAAACAAAAACAGAGATTTTCAAAGGGATTATTTAGAACGGAGCAAGAGCTGGATAGAAGCAAGAACCGCAAATAATTGCAAGAGAATGCAGAAAGCAGCAAAAGGCGTGCAGAAAGCAGTAAAGAATGCAGAAAGTAGCAAAAGGCGTGGAGAAAGCACCGGGAACAAAGGAACGTGCAAAATTCACAGGAAAGAAAGAGGAGAAACCATGATTTACGGACATATTCATACGTCGGAGAGTGCGGCGGCTTACTCTGAGACAATCAGAAAGGCAATTCAGATTCTAAGAGAAACAGATGTGACAGATATGCATCACGGAAAGTATCCGTTAGATGGTGACAGACTGATTCTTCAGATTAACGAGGTGACCACAGGTCCGAAGGAGACAAAGCGCCCGGAGGTACACAGAAAATACATTGATGTACAGTACATGGTTTACGGACATGAATATATTGGTTTTTATCCGGATCAGAAAACCAGCATGGTAAAAGAGGACAGACTGGCTGAGGATGACGTGCTGTTTTATGAGGAGAATGACCGGGTGAATGAGATGATGCTTCCTATGACAGACGGCTGTTACGCAATCTTTTTCCCGGAGGATGTACACCGTCCCTGCTGTCAGATGGGTGAGGCAGAAGATGTGAAAAAGATAGTTCTGAAGGTAAGAGTTGATACATTATAAAGCGAGAGCATGAAAAAGTGAGAGCACGAGAAACCGAGAGAAAAGGAGAAAAAAGATGAGAGTAAAATATGAGGTTATGGTAAACGAGTTTGAGCGTGTTTTGAAAAAGTATGGTTTTAATGAGAAGAATGCAAAGGATGCAGCGCAGATTTTTGCTCAGAATTCTCTGGCTGGCGTATATTCTCACGGTTTAAACCGTTTCCCAAGAGTCATTGAATATCTTCAGAAGGGTGAGATTGATCCCCAGGTGACAGCGGACTGTGTTTTGAGTATGGGCGCTTTTGAGCGTTGGGACGGTCACAGAGGCTTTGGTCCGTTAAATGCAAAGCAGGCGATGGACCGGGCTGTGGAGCTGGCAAAGCAGTATGGCATCGGTATTGTTGCTCTGGGCAATAACAACCACTGGATGCGGGGCGGAAGCTATGGCTGGCAGGCAGCAGATCAGGGATGCATCGGAATCTGTTGGTCTAATACCTGTCCTAATATGCCGGCCTGGGGCGGTATGGACAGAAAGATTGGAAATAACCCGCTGATTTTTGCAGTACCCAGAAGCAATGGAGAACATGTGGTGATTGACTGTGCAGTATCTCAGTTTTCTTATGGTAAGCTGGAGGATTGCCGTTTGAAAGGAATTCAGCTTCCTGTTCCCGGCGGATATGACACCAACGGCAATCTGACAACAGATCCGGGTGAGATTGAGAAAACCTGGAGAGTGCTTCCCATGGGGTACTGGAAAGGCAGTGGTATTTCTATTGCGCTGGATCTGATTGCAACCGTTTTGTCCAATGGAAACTCTGTTCAGAAGATCGGTACCTTTGGAGATGAGGTGGGTTTGACACAGATTATGATTGCTATTGACCCGTCTAAGGCCAATACACCAGAGCTGACAGACGAAATCGTGACGAAGATTGTAGATGATATCAAATCCTCTGTTCCGGTTAAGGAAGGCGGAGAGGTATATTACCCAGGCGAGCTGGAGTTAAAGAGCATTAAGGAAAACATGGAGCAGGGAATTCCTGCAGTAGAGGAAAAATGGAATCAGGTTCTGGTTATGTAAGAAAAAGGCTGGGCAGCAGCCCGGAGCAGCAGGAAACGGGAACGGCAACCTGGAGCAGCAGGAAAGGCCAAACAGCAGCCCGGAGCTGTAGGAAAGACCAGGGCAGATACCAAAAACAAAAATAAGCATCGGACAAATACCTGATGATAAGCAAGATGAAAGAGAACGTATAAGGAGAGGATCATGGGAAAAGCGGCATCTTTATGGGGGGCGGCGCTGGTGGGAGCAGCAGTTTTGGCTTTAAGCGGCTGCAGCGCAGCGGAAAGCAGAGATACAACGATTATCCGTGTGGCATTTAATCAGTCAGAGTCACATCCAGAATACATTGCCATGACGGAATTCGGAAAAAAATTCAGTGAGGCAACGGACGGGAAATATGAGGTTCAGATTTATCCTAATGCCATTATGGGAGATCAGGGGCCGGTTACAGAGCTGGTGAGAACTGGCGCCCTGCAGATGGCTATGGTTCCTGTTTCTGTTCCGGAGGGCTATAACAGAGACTTTGCCATTGTCTCAGCTCCGTATCTTTACGATAATACGGCACAGCTTCTGCAGGCAGCAAAAGAGGGAGTATTTGATACATTATTTGAAACAACAAAGAAATTTAATTTTGAGGTGGTATCTTTGTATACATCTGGAGCAAGGGCTATTTACACAGATAAGCCGATTTTGACTCCGGCGGATCTGGCCGGTTATAAAATCCGGGTTCAGGATTCCGACACCTATATCCGTATGATTAATTTAATGGGCGGCGTAGGAATTGCAATGGCCCAGAGTGAGGTGTATACGGCAACTCAGCAGAAGGTAATTGAGGGCGGAGAAAATTCTGAGCGGGTGTACATGGACTTTAAGCATTATGAGGTGGCTCCTTATTTCAGCTATACCAATCATCTGGTTATGGCGGATACAGTAATTGCCAACAGGGAATTTGTAGAAGATATGGATGAGGAAACCAGAGAGATTTTTTACCGCCTGATGGACGAATCTATGGAACAGGAATTTCAGCTGATGGATGAGTCTGTGAAGCAGGGCCGTCAGGATGCAGAGGAAAAAGGCGCTCAGTTTGTCTATCCAGATGTAGAGGAGTTTGAGAAACGGTGTCAGCCCTTGCTGGAAGAGATTGCAGATCAGTCTCAGGTAACGCGGGATATTTATGACAGAGTTCAGAAAATCAAAGAAGAAATGGAGGTACCTAAAGCATGAAAATAATTCGATCGATGTTTGATAAATGTATAGAAGCTGTAAGCATTGGGATTTTTGCGCTGATGGTGCTTCTGGTAACTTTTCAGGTTTTTGTCCGCTATGTGTTAAACAGTCCCAGCGCATTCAGTGAAACTTTGACCCGGTATCTGTTTGTATGGCTGGTTTTGATTACGTCTACCTATGCCTTTGGAAAACGGGATCATATGTGCATCAGTTATCTGAAGGACAAGCTGCCTTTAAAGGGACAGCGGATGGTTAATATTCTGATTGAAGCAATTACCTTTTTCTTTGCAGCGGCAATTATGATTTACGGAGGTGTCCGGATCTCTGCCATGCAGATGGTTCAGCTGGATTCTGTTTTAAAAATTCCAACCGGACTGATTTACTCGATTATCCCTATCAGCGGAGTGGGAATTGCATTTTATTCTCTCTGTAACCTGATGACAGAATATACGATGTTAAAGGAGGGCAAATAAATGTCTCTGGCAGTAATCAGCGCAATTATTATGACAGTCCTTCTGATTGTGATGCTTGTTATGGGCGCATCCATCAGTATTGCGATTGGTCTTTCCTCTGCGGTGGCAATGCTTTGTATGCTGCCGGTGGATATTTCTCTTATTACATCGGCTCAGCGAATTTTTACAGGAGCAAACTCCTTTTCTCTGATTGCGATTCCGTTTTTTATTCTGGCAGGAAATATTATGAATAATGGCGGAATTGCCGTTCGCCTGGTGAATGTGGCAAAGGTATTGTCTGGCCGGATGCCGGGTGCCCTGGCTCAGTCCAATGTTGTTGCAAATATGATGTTCGGTGCTATTTCCGGATCCGGCGCTGCGGCTGCGGCTGCTATTGGAGGCACCATGGGTCCTCTGGAAGAGCAGGAGGGTTATGATAAGGTGTTCAGCACGGCTGTAAATATTGCTTCTGCGCCTACAGGAATGCTGATTCCCCCGTCCAATCTGATGATTGTATATTCTACGGTAGCAGGAAGCGTATCTGTAGCGGCACTGTTTGTGGCCGGTTATGTTCCCGGAATTTTGTGGGGAATTGGCGTGATGGCTCTGGTAGCTTATTTTGCAAAAAAGAAAGGCTATGTCAGTGAAGAGCGGGTAGATTTGAAGACTGCTTTACATGTGATTGTCGATGCTATTCCCAGTCTGCTTCTGATTGTAATTATTATTGGCGGAATTCTGGGCGGCGTATTTACGGCAACAGAAGGATCAGCGATTGCTGTTGTCTATGCAACCGTGCTGTCTCTGATTTATAAAAATATTAAGCTTCGGGATCTTCCGGGAATTATCCTGGAATCTGCAAAAATGACGGGAATCATTACATTTATGATTGGTCTGTCCTCCATCATGTCCTGGGGAATGTCCTTTACGGGAATTCCGGATATGATCGGAAGTGGAATCCTGGCTTTGACCAGCAATAGATATGCGATTCTGATTCTGATGAATATTATTATCCTGATCGTAGGTACCTTTATGGATCCCACTCCGGCAATCCTGATTTTCACTCCGATTTTCCTGCCGGTATGTCAGAGCTTTGGAATGAATCCCATTCATTTCGGAATTATGATTTCTTTTAATTTGTGTATTGGAACGATTACTCCGCCGGTTGGTTCTATTTTGTTTACCGGATGTAAGGTAGGCGGCGTATCCATTGAAAATGTTATGCGCCAGCTCCTTCCATATTTTTTCGTTATTTTACTGCTTTTAATTCTTGTAACCTATGTTCCGGCGGTTTCCATGACTCTGCCCACATTGGCAGGATTGGTATAAAAAAGAAGCTCGCTTGCGAGCTTCTTTAGCTTGAACCGGTGGGATTACTGGCTTTCCAGCCGGGAATAGTAAAGTACTCCGCCCAGAATGACAAGTCCGCCTGCAATCTGCAGAATGCCTGGAATTTCGCCAAAAAGAAATACGGCAAACAGGGCGGCAACTACAGGCTCGCACAGCTTGGAGGCAGAGACAAAGGTGGGGGACAGAAATTTCAGACACCAGCTGAAAATACTGTGCCCCAGAATTGTGGAAAATATGGCCAGAAGCAGCCCCACAACAATGCCGCTGGCCCCGTAGCCGGTCAGAGAATATCCCTGGAAGAGGGTGATAAGCACCAGCGCAGCTGCGGAAAACAGGTACACAATAAAGGTATAAATAGTGGTAGAGGTATTTGTCCGTGCTACCCGGCCAATCAATGTGTAAACAGCTACCACAATGGCTGCCAGCAGCGCAAGAAAGTCTCCGTAAAGGTGATTTCCCTCGGAAGAGGAATCAGACCAGGCAATGAGCATACTTCCTGCCAGGGTAATGACAATGGCCAGAACGGCTTTTGCAGACAGCCTTCCTCCCAGAAAAAGGCAGAAGCCCAGGGCAACCCAGATGACCTCTGTACATACAATGGTGGTAGAGCTGGCTACAGAGGTGTGGTGCAGAGATTCAAACCAGAGTACAAAATGCAGGGCAAGAAAGATACCGCTGACGGCGCAGAGAAGCGCCGTCTTTTTGTCTGTGGAAAACAGCTCTTTGCGCCTTGGTTTGGAAAAAAATACAACCGGAGCCATCAGGGCAACGGTCCACAGAAGCCGGTAGGCGGCAGTTACGACGGATGGCGCCTGGGAATACCGGACAAAGATTGCAGAAAGAGAAATTCCCATAATTCCGACAGCAATCATAATCATCGGATGCTTTTCTAAGTATTTCATAAGAACCTCCTGAGTTTATGCTGAAAACAAAGGTTATTTTAGCACAAGCCCAGGAGTCTGTATATCCTTATATAGCTGTGATTTGAAAAATTCGCTTCAGCCCTGCATGGCTGAACTGCTGCAAAACTTCTATTATCAGAACTGATGTCCCGGCTGAGTCATGGACAGAAGATTCAGACCGTTTTCCAGCTGTTCCTGTGTGAGAAGACCGGAATTTTGTACCAGTTCCCGGACCGGAATGCCGGTTTCCAGAGACTGTTTGGCAATGTCTGCTGCCTTTTTATATCCGATATAGGGACAGAGGGCGGTTGCCAGAGAAACACTGGATTCTACCAGCTGTTCGCACCGCTTTCTGTTGGCTGTAATGCCAAGGATACAGTTGTCAATGAGTGTGCGGACAGCTCCGGTCATGGTGTCAATGGATTCAAAAATTTTGTAAAATACTACAGGCTCAAAGGCGTTTAATTCCAGCTGGCCTGCTTCAGCAGCCAGGGTAACCGTAGTATCATTGCCGATTACGTTGTAGGCTACCTGGCTGACTACCTCCGGAATAACCGGGTTGATTTTGCCGGGCATAATGGAGGAGCCGTTCTGTTTGGGCGGCAGATTGATCTCTCCGATGCCTGTTTTGGGGCCGCTGGAAAGAAGCCGCAGGTCATTGCAGAGCTTCGACAGGTTGACAGCGCATGTTTTCAGCATGGAAGAAGTAAATACAAAGCCGTCCAGATTCTGGGTTGCATCGAACAGATCCTCAGCCTGGCTGCAGTCCGTGCCGCATACCAGGTTGATGTTTTTGATAATGTGGAACAGGTAAATGGGATTGACGTTGATAGCAGTTCCTACAGCTGTTGCTCCGATATTGAGAACGCGGATCTCTTCTTCTACCTGCTGAAGGCGGCGGATGTCCCGGGCAATAACCGCAGCATAGGCTTCAAAGGACTGGCCCAGACGAATGGGAACAGCGTCCTGAAGCTGGGTGCGCCCCATTTTAACCACATCATCAAACTCTACGGACTTGGCCATAAGAGCCTTGTGAAGGCGCTTTAATTCCTGAATCAGACCTGGCATCAGCTCCAGAATGGTCAGCTTTCCGGCGCAGGGAATCACATCATTGGTGGACTGCGCCATATTGACATGATCATTGGGGTGGACGATGGAATAATCGCCTTTTTTTCCGCCCAGAAGCTCAATGGCTCGGTTGGCAATGACCTCGTTGGCGTTCATATTGGCAGAGGTACCGGCACCGCCCTGAATGGCGTCTACAATAAACTGACTGTGCAGCTTTCCGGCTATGATTTCATCACAGGCGCGGATAATGGCCTGACCGATCTGCTCATCAAGAACATGGGCAGTCATATTGGTCATGGCTGCGGCCTTTTTGATCCGGGCCAGATTGTTGATAAAAGCAGGATGAAGAGGGCATCCTGTAATATTGAAATTATGTTTTGCCCGAAGACTCTGCACACCGTAATATGCTTTTGCAGGAACCTCCATAGTACCGATGGAATCTGCTTCCAGACGAGTCAACATAAGTAAATGCCTCCTTATATGTTAGATAAAATTGTAATAACAGCTCAGCCATGCATCTTCTTACCCATTTACCATGGAAAGGAAGGGGATGACGGCATGGCAGGGCAGGGACTCTCTCTGATTGCAACATAACACTGAATCGAGGCAATGTAAATACCTTTTAGAAAAAACGAAAGAATGAAGATAATAAACAAATAAACGTATTTTTCTTAAAAAAATTAATATAAAACTTAAATTAATTAAGTGATAAAAAGAAAAAAACGGAGAAAAAAGAAGTGAAAGGCAGTTCTCCAGTCCGAGAGCCGGAAATGAAAGGGGAAAATCTTGAAAAATGCTTGCAAAATCAAGATTTTCCTGTACAATGAAAGTGATACAGAGGATGGGGACAGCAGATGCCCCCATTTTTTCTGATGTCATAGGAAAACACCTGTGATATTAGAAAAATGCTCGCAGGCGAGCTTCCTTCTGATGTTTTCGTGAGAACAAAAAACAGATTGATTTGAGAGGAAGAAAGGTGTTAAAACATGATTAGTGCAAATGGTGTTACCCTCCGGGTAGGAAAAAAGGCATTGTTTGAAGATGTAAATATTAAATTTACAGAGGGCAACTGCTACGGCCTGATCGGTGCTAATGGAGCTGGAAAGTCTACATTTTTAAAGATTCTTTCTGGACAGTTAGAGCCCACCAACGGAGATGTGGTGATTACGGCAGGACAGCGGTTATCCTTCCTGCAGCAGGATCATTTTAAATACGATGAGTTTCCGGTTCTGGATACGGTTATTATGGGAAACCAGAGGCTGTATGAGGTAATGAAGGAAAAAGATGCTATTTATATGAAAGAGGATTTCTCTGACGAGGACGGTATCCGGGCTGCAGAGCTGGAAGGTGAGTTTGCAGAGATGAACGGCTGGGAAGCCGAGTCTGACGCAGCGAACCTGTTAAACGGTCTGGGCGTTGATACCAGCTTCCACTACAGCCTGATGAAGGATCTGACTGGTGCCCTGAAGGTAAAGGTGCTGTTAGCGCAGGCGCTGTTCGGAAATCCGGATATTCTGCTTCTGGACGAGCCGACCAACCATCTGGATCTGGATGCGATTGCATGGCTGGAGGAGTTCCTGATTAATTTTGAAAATACGGTAATTGTCGTTTCTCATGACCGTTACTTCCTGAATAAGGTCTGCACGAATATTGCTGATATTGACTATGGCAAGATTCAGCTTTATGCTGGTAACTATGATTTCTGGTATGAGTCCAGTCAGCTGATGGTTAAGCAGATGAAGGAGGCAAACCGGAAGAAGGAAGAGAAGATTAAGGAGCTGCAGGAATTTATTCAGCGCTTTTCTGCCAACGCTTCCAAGTCCAAGCAGGCAACCTCCAGAAAGCGTGCCCTGGAAAAAATTGAGCTGGACGATATTAAGCCTTCCAGCCGTAAGTATCCGTATATTGATTTCCGTCCCGCACGCGAGATCGGTAATGAAGTTCTGAAGGTAGAGAATCTGACAAAGACCATTGATGGTGAGAAGATTTTAGACGGCCTGACCTTTACTCTGAACCGGGATGACAAGGTTGCCCTGGTTGGCCCGAATGAGCGTGCCAAGACCGTTCTCTTCCAGATTCTGGCAGGAGAGATGGAGCCAGATGAGGGTTCCTATAAATGGGGACTGACCACAAGCCAGTCTTATTTCCCCAAGGATAACAGCGCTGAGTTTGACAGTGATGATACGATTGTAGACTGGCTGACTCAGTATTCTCCGGAAAAGGATGTTACTTATGTTCGCGGTTTCCTGGGACGTATGCTGTTTGCCGGCGAAGACGGCGTAAAGAAGGTGAAGGTGCTTTCCGGAGGTGAGAAGGTGCGCTGTATGCTTTCCAAGCTGATGATTTCCGGAGCCAACGTTCTGCTTCTGGACGAGCCGACCGACCATCTGGATATGGAGTCAATCACTGCCCTGAATACAGGTCTTGTAAAATTCCCGGGCGTGCTGATTTTCTCTTCCCGTGACCACCAGATCGTGCAGACTACGGCAAACCGCATTATGGAAATTGTAAATGGCCAGCTGATTGATAAGATTACTTCTTATGATGAGTATCTGGAAAGCGATGAGATGGCAAGAAAGCGTTTTGTATTCTCTGTATCAGAGAAGCAGGAGGAGGACAACTAAAAGCGACAGCCCTATTCGATTTCATCATTGGAATGAAATGGAAAAGGGCTGTCCTTTTTCTCTTTGGATTGTCTGGGTTATTCATTGTTGTTATGCCTGAAAAATCCTTTCGATAGTTTTTTCTGCGTCCAGCTCATCCTGACCGTTAAAGAAAAAACGGAGAGTTTTGCCGTGGAATCGCAGGTTGCGAATCATCTCGTCGTAGTTTTTTACATTGACCTGAATATTGTCGCATTCTACAAAAATATCACAAAGGAATGCGTTGGCTGTGTCAATGAGAAAGGAAAGCGGCACCGGTCTGTAGCGCCGGCATGTGTCTACCTGCCTGGATATCATAATAATTCCCCCTTGGTATGCACAAATATCCTTTTGCAGAAGCCGGGTGAATGGGTTACGGTGCAAGTGAACGGGTGACAGAAATGAAATACAAATGCTTCAGATAAAATCAGATATAAGCAGTTTAACATAAACTCTTTTAGAAAACAATGTTTTTATAGAGAAAATGCATTAAGATTTCGATAAAAAGCGATGAATAATTATAATTATCGCACAATATTGCTTTATTTTTTTAAGTTCTTGTCAGATTTTGGCAAAACAGCTCCTGTTACAGGAAATATAAAGGGAGAGATACCGCAATGAATTTAATTAATATTGAGAAGATAACAAAGGTGTTTGCAGAACGGAAAATATTTGATCAGGCATCATTTTTCCTGCAGGAAGGAGAAAGGGTCGGGATCATCGGCATTAACGGAACCGGAAAGACTACGCTTCTGAAAATGCTGGCTGGAATGGAAGAGCCGGATGAGGGAACGATTACAACAGCTAATCATGTGGTTATCCGCTATCTGCCTCAGCATCCGGAGTTTGAACCGGAGATGTCCAGTCTGGAATGCGTTTTGGCGGGCAATGTGTCTGAGGAAAACCGCTGGACGATCGAAAGTGATGCAAAGACCATGATGACCCGTCTTGGAATCCGGGATTTTGAACAGCCGGCAGGTCAGCTTTCCGGAGGACAGAGAAAGCGGCTTGCGCTGATTTCCGTTTTGCTTTCCCCGGCAGATATTTTACTGCTGGACGAGCCGACTAACCACCTGGATAATGATATGGCGGACTGGCTGGAGGAGCACCTGAAAAAATGGAGAGGCGCTCTGATTATGGTAACCCATGACCGCTATTTCCTGGACAGTGTCTGCAATCGAATTGTGGAAATAGACAAGGGCGCGGTATACAGCTACCAGACCAATTATTCCGGCTTTCTGGAGCTGAAGGCTCAGAGAGAGGACATGGAGGCGGCCAGTGAGAGAAAACGCCAGTCTATTCTGCGGGTAGAGCTGGAATGGATGCGCAGAGGGGCAAGGGCCCGTTCTACAAAGCAGAAGGCTCACATTCAGAGATATGAGGAGCTGAGGGATCGGGAAGCTCCGGTACAGGAGTCAAAGCTGGAATTAAGCTCGATTTCCACACGTCTGGGAAAGACAACGGTTGAGCTGGATCATATCTGCAAGGGATACGGGGAAAGAAAGCTGATCGATGATTTCAGTTATATTTTCTTAAAGGGTGATCGGGTAGGCTTTATTGGCTCTAATGGATGTGGAAAGTCCACGCTGATGAAAATAATTGCAGGGCTGCTTGCTCCGGATTCTGGTCAGGTTGTTGTGGGGCAGACAGTGAAAATGGGATATTATGCCCAGGAGATTGCATCGGAAGTGCCGGAGGAGGACGCAGACAGCCATGGCATTGATTTTTCTTATATGAATCCGGAGCAGAGGGTGATTGATTATGTGAAGGATACGGCAGAGTATATTCAGACCGTGGATGGAGTTTTATCTGCTTCGGCTATGCTGGAAAAGTTTTTATTTACACCGGAGAAACAGTACAGTCCCATTGGAAAGCTGTCCGGCGGTGAGAAAAAACGGCTGAACCTTTTGCGTGTGCTTTGTTCTTCTCCTAATTTTCTGCTGCTGGACGAGATTACCAATGATCTGGATATTGCCACTCTGACGATTTTGGAGGATTATCTGGATCGCTATGAGGGAATTGTAGTTGCCATATCCCATGACCGTTATTTCCTGGATCGTACCATGAAGCGTATTTTTGCCTTTGAGGGAGATGGAAAGCTCAGACAGTATGAGGGCGGATATACGGATTATGCAGCCAGAAAGGCAGCAGAGGCTGCCCTGGAAGAGGAAGAACAGGGCGGCAGCAGAACAGCGGCAAAGCAGGAAACGCCTGTAAAAGAAAAGGGACAGCGGACCCGCGGCCCGCAGAAGCTGAAGTTTACCTACAGAGAGCAGAAGGATTATGAAACCATAGAGGCGGATATGGCAGCTCTTGAGGAAAAGATTGCCGAACTGGATCAGGCTATAGAGGCCTCTGCCCATGATTTTGTAAAGCTGAATCAGCTGATGGCGGAAAAGGAGGAGGCAGAGACTGCTCTGGAGGAGAAAATGGAGCGGTGGATGTATCTGGAGGATCTGGCTGCAAGGATTGCGGAGCAATAAGGGGATTATAGAATTCTGGTTTGAAGGGGCTGTTGCACTAATTTGCGATAGCCCCAAGCTTGTTTCCAGAACTTTATGGGATTCGGTTATTTCTGATATGGATTTTGAGAAGAAACTTATGTGATATGTTACATGAAATTAAAAAAACGGAAAAAAGTAATTGACAATAAACTGCAATTAGAGTAAACTAACTTAAGTGAGAATAAATTAATCAATCAATGGAAAAAGGTTTTCAGTGCCGAAGGCGTTTAAAGGAGTGAATTTATAAAAATGAATCTGCTGAATGCAAAAGAAGGGGAAGAATATATCGTAAAGGATATTGCAACAGAGGATGAAGAACTGACCGCTTTTCTATTTTCCTTAGGCTGTTACAGCGGCGAGCCGATTACAGTAGTTTCTCATCTGAAAGGCGGATGCGTCGTTTCTATTAAGGATGGACGTTATAATATGGATACTGATTTAGCGAAGGCTATTTCAATATAAGAACAGCATCAAGACTGTTATTTTTTTGGGAACACAGTTAGTGCATGCTAATTAAAGTTAGAAAATTATAATACCATAAGGGAGGCAGGATTATGAGGATTGCTTTTGCAGGAAATCCGAACAGTGGAAAAACCACCATGTATAATGCCCTGACCGGCAGAAATGAGCATGTCGGCAACTGGGCGGGAGTTACAGTGGAGCGAAAGGAAAGCCCGATAAAAAAGAGCTATTATAACGGAATGGAAGAGATTGTTGCGGTTGATTTACCGGGCGCCTATTCCATGTCTCCGTTTACGTCAGAGGAAAGCATTACCAGTGCGTATGTGAAGAATGAGAAACCGGATGTCATTATTAATATTGTGGACGCCACGAATTTAAGCAGAAGCCTGTTTTTTACTACGCAGCTGCTGGAGCTGGGAATTCCGGTGGTGGTTGCATTGAATAAAAGCGATCTGGTGGAAAAGAAGCAGACGAAGATTGATGAAAAGCTTCTTTCTGAAAAGCTGGGATGCCCGGTTATCAAGACGGTTTCAACTTCTTCCGGTCATGAGGGATTGAAGGAGGCCGTTCATGCCGCGGCAGAGCTGGTTGGAATGGGGCAGAGAGCGCCTTATGTCCAGGCAGATATTGATTTGAAGGATAAGGCGGCTGTAGAGGCGGAGGATCGAAAGAGATTCGCTTTTGTGAACAGCATTGTAAAGCAGGCAGAAAAGCGAAAGGTATTTACGAAGGATAAAAATATTCAGGATAAGATTGACGCCATCATTACTCATAAGATCATTGGAATTCCGATTTTTGTGGCTGTGATTTTCCTGGTATTTTATATTTCACAGACAACACTGGGAACCTGGATTGCTGACTGGCTGGTAGGATGGATTGAAGCCTTCCAGGGCTGGGCCGGCGGAAAGATGGAAAATGCCAGTCCTCTGTTATATGCGCTTCTTGTTGATGGTATTATCGGCGGCGTTGGCGCAGTGGTTGGCTTCCTTCCGCTGGTTATGGTGATGTATTTCCTGATTGCACTGTTGGAAGATTGTGGATACATGGCAAGAGCAACCGTAGTTCTGGATCCGATTTTTAAGCGTGTGGGACTTTCCGGTAAATCTGTCATTCCGATGGTTATTGGTACAGGATGTGCGATTCCCGGTGTTATGGCCTGCCGTACCATTCGTAATGAAAGAGAGCGCCGGACTACGGCTATGCTGACACCCTTTATGCCCTGCGGAGCAAAGATTCCGGTTATAGCGCTGTTTGCGGGGGCGTTTTTTGCAGATGCATGGTGGGTTTCTGCAACCATGTATCTGGTTGGAATTTTGCTGGTGCTTCTGGGCGCTCTGCTGGTGAAAAAGATTACCGGTCAGAAATACAGAAAATCATTTTTTATCATTGAGCTTCCGGAGTATAAAATTCCAAGCCTGAAGAGAGCCTGCATTTCTATGCTGGAGCGGGGAAAGGCCTATATTGTCAAGGCTGGAACCATTATTCTGGTGTGCAACACCGCAGTACAGATTATGCAGAGCTTTAACTGGCAGCTTCAGCTGGTTGAGGAGGGAGCAGAAGGAACCTCCATTTTGGCTTCGATTGCCCATCCCTTTGCCCTTCTGTTTATTCCGCTGGGATTTGGCGCATGGCAGCTTGCGGCAGCGGCAGTAACTGGTTTTATTGCAAAGGAAAATGTGGTTGGTACACTGGCAGTGGTATATGGTGTGACAAATCTGATCGATACGGAAGAACTGGCACTGGTTGGAAGCGGAAGTGAAGTGGCAACGGTTATGGGACTGACGAAGGCAGCGGCTCTGGCTTACCTGATGTTTAACTTGTATACACCGCCCTGCTTTGCAGCTCTGGGAGCTATGAATTCTGAAATGAAGAGTGGAAAATGGCTGCTGGGCGGAATTTGTCTTCAGCTTGGCACAGGCTATACCGTGGCATTCCTGGTATATCAGATCGGCACATGGGTAACAACCGGTTCTCTTGGAACTGCATTTGTTCCCGGACTGATTGCAGTTCTTGTATTTGCGCTGATTGTTCTGTGGAGAATCCGCAAATCTGAGAAGGAATTTGCTTCTGAATACAGCTTACATGCTGCACGAGCATAAGGAATATTCGGGTGGCGGGCGAAACCTTGCTGTTTTGCCTGCCGCTTTTCAATTAGAGGAGGGATACTATGGAGAATCTGATAGGAGCAGCTGTTCTGGTTGTTCTGGTAGGAGGAGCGGTAGCTTATCTTATCAGGGCAAAACGAAGAGGAGTAAAGTGCGTGGGATGTCCTGCTGGAGGCACATGTCATAACAGCCAGAAAGTGAAAAGGAAAAAACTGGAGGGATCTGTAATTGACAGAAAAACCATGATGATTTCAGGAATGCACTGTGCCCGCTGTGTACAGAGCGTGTCGGATGAGTTGAACAGAATAGAGGGTGTTTCTGCGCAGGTAGATCTTGAGAAGGGATGTGCAAGGCTGGCATTTGATCGGGAAGTGGAGGAAGACGTATTGATTCAGGCTGTAGAAAAGGCTGGATTTACGGTGATTTCGATTCAGGAATAAGCCTGCTTCTGCATTGGAAAGGAGGTGAAGACAGTAGTGAAACAGCATAGGTTTTGGGCCTGGGCTGCAGTTTTTTGCTTTATCATGGTATTTTATACGGGCTATCAACACAAATAATCAGGAGGTATTTATTATGTTTAGTGATTCTGCTTTGAAGAAAATTGGAATTTTTGCAGGAGGAGTCCTGTTTGGAACTGCGGGAGTAAAGCTTCTTACCAGTAAGGATGCAAAAAGAGTGTATACAAACTGTACAGCGGCTGTTCTGCGGGCAAAGGAGTGTGTAATGGAAACAGCGGAGGCTGTTCAGGAAAATGTGGAAGATATTCTTGCAGAGGCGCAGCTGATTAATGAAAAGCGGGCCGAAGAGGCGGCCATGCAGGTTCAGGGAGGGCTGTTCGAAGATGCCGGTGAGGAAGAGCAGGAAGAGGAGAAATAAGGAAAAAACAAATAAGAAAAACTAATAAGAAAAACAAATAAGACACAAACAAATCAGAATAAATCGTACAGGTAATTCACATGAATTTTATTATTAAGCATGAAATAAAAGGCCGCCTTCGCATTCACGTCGTTCGGAGCAGGATGACGTATGCGGAGGCGGATACTCTTTGCTGGTTTCTGGAAAAGCAGGAAGGCATTACAAACGTAAAGGTGTATGAGCGTACCGCAGATGCAGCAATCTGCTATACAGGAGACAGAGAAAAACTGATTTGCATTTTAAGGCGGTTTCGCTTTGAAACTGCGGAGATACCGGAGCAGGTTCTGGCATCCTCAGGCCGGACGCTGAATACCTTTTACAGGGAACAGCTGATTGAAAAAACATTGCTTCATTATGCAGGAAAGCTGATTCTTCCCAGTCCGGTCAGAAAACTTTGGCTTGGATGGAAAGCAGTAAGATACATAGGAAAAGGAATTGGGTGTCTGGCCAGAGGAAAGATCGAGGTGCCGGTTCTGGATGCTACAGCTATTAGTGTGTCTGTATTGCGGGGGGATTTTAATATAGCCGGATCGGTTATGTTTCTTCTCGGAATCGGAGAACTGCTGGAAGAATGGACCCACAAAAAATCAGTGGGAGATCTAGCGCGAAGCATGTCGGTTCAGGTAAAAAAGGTATGGCTTAAACGTGGAGAACAGGAGATCCAGGTTCCTTCCTCGAAGGTTTTGCCGGGAGATACGGTTGTGATATATATGGGAATGGTGATTCCCTTTGACGGAGAGGTGTCTGCCGGGGAAGGTATGGTGAATCAGGCTTCTTTAACCGGTGAGGCGCTTCCTGTAAGAAGGACGGAGGGTCAGTCAGTATTTGCAGGAACTGTTTTGGAAGAGGGAGAGTTGGAGATTGTGGTCAGAGCGGTTTCCGGTTCAACCCGGTTTGAAAAAATCGCGGCTATGATTGAGGAGTCGGAAAAACTGAAATCCGGTCTGGAAAGCAAGGCAGAGCATCTGGCAGACCGCCTGGTGCCATATACCCTTTTGGGAACAGGCGCGGTCTGGCTGATGACCCGGAATGTGACAAAGGCTCTTTCTGTTCTTATGGTAGATTTTTCCTGTGCTCTGAAGCTGGCTATGCCAATTGCCGTACTTTCTGCAATCCGGCAGGCAGGGCAGGCCGGACTGACGGTAAAGGGCGGCAAATATCTGGAAGCGGTGGCAGAGGCGGATACGATTGTATTTGATAAGACAGGTACCCTGACGAGGGCAAAGCCGACAGTAAAAGCGGTGGTTGTTTTTGGAGATTATCCGGAGTCGGAGGCACTGCGCATTGCGGCCTGTTTAGAGGAGCATTTTCCGCATTCTATGGCCAGGGCTGTGGTGGAGGCTGCAAAAAAGAGAAAACTGTACCACGAGGAAATGCATTCAAAGGTAGAATATATTGTGGCCCATGGAATTTCTTCTTATATAGAGGAAAAGCGGGTAATTGTGGGAAGCAGGCATTTTGTTTTTGAAGATGAGAAATGCCGGATACGTCCGGAGTACCAACAGAGGTTTGAGGAGCTGCCGGAGGAGTATTCCCATTTGTATCTGGCAGTAGACGGAGAACTGGCGGCAGTTATCTGCATTGAGGATCCTCTGCGGGAGGAGGCGAAAGCGGTTATTCAACTTCTTAGGGAAGCAGGCATTTCAAAAATTGTCATGATGACGGGAGACAGTGAGAAAACGGCAGCATCCATTGCCCAGCGTGTTGGTTTGGACGAGTATTATTCAGAGGTTTTGCCAGAGGATAAAGCGGATTTTATTGAAAGAGAAAAGGCGGCAGGCAGGAAGGTAGTGATGATTGGAGACGGAATCAATGATTCGCCGGCTTTGTCTGCTTCAGATGCGGGAATTGCTGTCAGCGGTGGTGCGGAGCTTGCAAGAGAGATTGCGGATATTATGATTGAGGCGGAGGATCTGCACGAAATTGTTATGCTGAAATATCTTTCTGATGCCATGATGCGGCGGATTCATAAAAATTACAAAGAAATTATTGGAATTAACAGCGGACTGATTGTTTTGGGCGTAGCTGGATGGATTCAGCCGACAGCCTCTGCTCTGCTGCACAATATGTCTACACTGACAATAAGCCTGAATAGTATGAGAAGTCTTCTTTGTGACAAGGGACATAGTCTGCCGAAAAAGAGTGAAAAATCTTTCCAGACATATTGACTTTAGAAGATTAAGTTGCTATAATTTTTCTACGAAAAGAAACGAGCGAAGGGGCTCTGCCGTATGGCAGAGCCCTGTCTTTCTTTCATAGGAAATTGCGTCCTGTGAAAGAAAGCGCTTCGCAGGGATCGCCATGCGGCGGAAGAGAATTTTACCGCATGGCTGCGCATTGTGCGCCAGTGGAAAATGGCTGTTGATACAGCTGTGCTTCAGCGCGAGAATGTACCGAGGCACATTCTTTCTTAATTTTATGGGAAATGCAAGGAGGAGAATGAAAATGTCCTATGTTGATGAGATCTATAACAGAGTTGTTGAACAGAATCCGGGCGAGCCGGAATTCCATCAGGCAGTAAAAGAGGTATTAGACTCTTTAAAGCTGGTAATTGACGCAAACGAAGAGAAATATCGCAAGGCTGGTGTTCTGGAGCGTTTTACAGAGCCGGAAAGAATTGTTTCCTTCAAGGTTCCGTGGGTGGATGACAAGGGAAATGTACAGGTGAATAAGGGCTACCGTGTACAGTTTAACAGCGCTATCGGACCTTACAAGGGCGGTCTGCGTTTCCATCCGTCTGTAAACCAGAGTATTTTAAAATTCCTGGGCTTTGAGCAGACTCTGAAAAATTCTCTGACCGGGCTTCCCATGGGCGGCGGTAAGGGCGGCTCAAACTTTGATCCCAAGGGCAAATCTGATCGTGAAATCATGGCCTTCTGCCAGAGCTTTATGACTGAGCTGTATCGCCACATTGGCAAGGATACCGATATTCCTGCCGGCGATATTGGTGTTGGCGGAAGAGAGGTTGGCTATATGTTCGGCCAGTATAAGAGACTGACTGGATTATACGAGGGTGTTCTGACTGGTAAGGGTCTGACCTTTGGCGGTTCTCTGGCAAGAACTCAGGCAACCGGCTATGGACTGATTTATATTCTGGATGAAATGTTAAAGCACAATGGAAAGACTCTGGAGGGACAGCGGGTTCTGGTATCCGGTTCCGGAAATGTGGCAATTTATGCGACAGAGAAAGCGCAGCAGCTGGGCGCAAAGGTTGTTGCCATGAGCGATTCCAACGGTTATATTTACGACAAGGACGGTATTAAGCTGGATGTTGTAAAGGAGATTAAGGAAGTACGCCGCGGACGTATCAAAGAGTATGCAGATGCTGTTCCGGGCGCTGTATATACAGAAGGCAAGGGCATCTGGACCATTCCCTGCGACATTGCTCTGCCCTGTGCAACCCAGAATGAACTGAATCTGGATGATGCAAAGGCATTAAAGGCAAACGGCTGCTTCGCAGTTGCCGAGGGTGCGAATATGCCTTCCACCAGAGAAGCAACCGATTTCTTCCTGGCAAACGGAATGCTGTTTATGCCGGGTAAGGCAGCAAATGCAGGCGGCGTGGCAACCTCCGGTCTGGAGCAGAGCCAGAACAGCCTGAGAATGTCCTGGAGCTTTGAAGAGGTAGATGCAAAACTTCATGACATTATGGTAAATATCTTCGCAAAAGTGGATGATGCCGGAAAGCGCTACGGCGTAGAGGGCAACTATGTGGCAGGCGCCAACATTGCAGGCTTTGAGAAGGTTGTAGAAGCCATGATTGCTCAGGGTGTTGTATAAATCGGGAAGTATTTGTTTCCCTTGTCCCGGCAGAAGGTATTTTCAGTCTGCCGGGACAGAAAATTCTGCTGAATCCCCCATACCATAAGCAGAAAAAGGATGAGAAATGGGCTGCGGAAAACAGTTTTTGTTTTCCGCAGCCCATTTTGCTTCAGAACCATAGGAAAAGAAGGTCAGGAGGCCTGTTTCAAGGTCATATGGAACGAAAAACGGCGATTTTTTCGATCCAGGATTTCCTCCTCCTGCACGCAGGCAGAGGTGCTGAGAAATCCGTCAAATTTCTCCATAAACCGATACCCCATAATAAACAGAAAACAAATGATTGCAATAATGATTACCGCTGCCATAATGTCACCTTCCTTTCCTGGCTTCTTTTTTATTGTGTCAGTTTAGTTGTTATCTTTAATTATATTATAAAGGATTCTGCATTAGTTTTGGATTGGCGTTTGGGCGCTCCTGTTAAGATTTTATAAATATGAAAATGGAAATTTGATAAGGATTCCTGATTTTAATGAAAGCTTAATGTCAGTGGAACAGATAGGGCGAAATACAGGATTTCTTCTGTGGGAGAAACGTGTTATAGTTATAAAAGAAATAAGCGGTGCAGAGGAGGAAGTATGGTGGCGCAGGGGTACAGAGGGGAAAGAATTACCAGGATTGGCGATATTGCAAAAAGCATTCTGCTTCTGGCAGCGGCAACGGGCACAGGAATGCTTTTTCAGAAGATAAATCTGCCGGAATCCAATATTATTATGGCTTATATTATTGGCGTGCTGTTTATATCTGTGGCAACATCCCGGAGGATTTACGGGCTTATTTCCTCGGTGTTCAGCGTACTGGCCTTTAATTATTTTTTTACTGTGCCGTATTTTACGCTGAAGGCCTACAGTGATGATTATCCAGTTACATTTCTGACCATGTTTTTGACAGCATTTATTACCAGTACGCTGGCAGTACGTATGAAGCAGCAGACGAAGGATGCGTCGGAGGCAGCCTATAGAACGCATATTCTTCTGGAAACCAATCAGCTGATCCAGCAGCAGGGGGAACGCAGAGAAATGCTTCGAGTGGTTGCAGGACAGCTGGTGAAACTTCTGAGGCGGGATATTATTTTTTATATGGCAGAAGCGGACGGCTTGTCGGCGCCGTATATATTCCCGGCAGAGCCGGAGCATGAGACAGGAAATCTGGAGCAGAAAATGCTGCGCCATGCAGAATACAGCAGCAAAAAGGAGCGGCAGGCAGCAAAGCAGGCGTTTTGCAGCGGAGAACCGGCCGGGGCAGGAACGGAGATCATGCCGCAGACACGGTGCCGCTACCTGGCAATTCGTTCTGGAGACAGGGTTTATGGGGCTGTCGGCATTCCGATTCCAGGTCCGGAGGAAGAGCCGGAAAAATTTGAGTACAGTATCACGATTTCCATTCTGGGAGAATGCGCTCTGGCATTGGAAAAGGAGGAGGCGCTGAGGGCCAGGGAGGAAAGTGCTCTTCTGGCGAAAAATGAGCAGCTTCGAGCCAATCTTCTCCGCTCAATTTCCCATGATTTGAGGACGCCGCTGACTACGATTTCGGGAAATGCGGGGATTCTGCTGTCGAATGAAAACAGTCTGGACAGCGGCAGCCGCAGACAGCTGTATGAAAATATTTATGATGATTCCCTGTGGCTGATTAATCTGGTGGAGAATCTTCTTTCTGTTACCAGAATTGAAGATGGAACTATGCAGCTTCATTTATCTACAGAGCTGATGGATGAGGTGATTACAGAAGCACTGCAGCATATAAATCGGAGAAAGACGGATCATGAAATTTTGGTGGTGCCGTCAGAGGAATTTTTCCTGGTGAAAATAGATGCCAGACTGATTATGCAGGTGATTATTAATATTGTGGACAATGCCATGAAATACACGCCGCCTGGTTCCTGGATTACCATATCTGCCAGAAGGCAGGAAAATTGTGTGGTGGTGGATATTGCCGACAACGGAAGGGGACTTTCCGATGAAGCAAAGGCCCGGGTTTTTGACCGGTTTTTTGTTGCAGGCGAAGGAGTGGTGGACAGCAGGAGGAGCCTGGGATTGGGATTGTCTTTATGCAGGTCTATTATTATGGCACATGGGGGAACGATAGAGGCGCTGGATAATCAGCCCCACGGCGCGCTGTTTCGTTTTACATTGCCAGAAGAGGAGGTAACATTACGTGAATAAACCGTTGGTACTGGTGGTAGAGGATGACGGAGCGATCCGAAATTTGATTACAACCACCCTGGAGACAAGAGATTATAAATACTGTACAGCGGAAAATGGCGGGCAGGCAATTATGGAAACGGTATCGAGAAATCCGGAGGTGATGCTTCTGGATCTGGGTCTGCCGGATATGGATGGAGTGGATGTTATTCGAAAGGTGCGCAGCTGGTCGAAAATGCCGATTATTGTGATCAGCGCCCGCAGCGAGGAGACGGATAAAATTGAAGCTCTGGACGCAGGTGCAGATGATTATCTGACCAAGCCTTTTTCTGTAGAAGAGCTGCTGGCCCGCCTTCGGGTAACCTTTCGACGTCTGAATTATATGGCGGCAGCAGGTGAAGACAATCATTCTGTGTTTGAAAATGGAGATTTGAAGATTGATTATGCGTCCTGCTGTGTTTTTCTGAACGGAACTCAGCTTCATCTAACTCCGATCGAATACAAGCTGCTCTGCCTCCTAGCCCGGAATGTGGGAAAGGTGCTGACGCATTCTTATATTACCAAAGAAGTCTGGGGAAGCAGCTGGGATAATGATGTGGCGTCTCTGCGGGTATTTATGGCAACATTGCGGAAAAAGATTGAAAAGGATCCTTCGGATCCTCAGTATATCCAGACTCATGTGGGAATCGGCTATAGGATGCTGCGGGTGGAGACAGACGATTAGCTATAGAGGAAGTAGAATGAATGCGGGGAGGGAGCGGAATGCCCGAGCGGGGAGGCCAGTCGAATGTGCGGAGACGCGGAAGTCTGGTAATGCGGCGGTGAATAAGGAAAAAGCAAAGGTTACAATTGAAAAAAGAGAAGCTATCATGTATAATGATTGGGTAGATGTAAGGCGAAGGACTTTCTTCGCCTTTTCCTGACTCTGAAAATGAGAAAGTGAATGAAAAAGACAGCAGAAAGTGAAGGCCTTTCAGTAAGCGTTATTTTTTCGGTCAACGGAACCGTCTGTAAGCTGGAACAGGCGGTAAGTTGGAAGATCTGGTAAGTGGAATTGACCGATAAGCTGGAACAGGCGGTAAACAGGAATAGCCGATAAGCAGAGAATGTAGAGCTGATTCCGTACAAAGAAAAGAAGGTGAAGGAATGCATAGATTTTTGAGAAGTGTTGGATTTCGTACTTATATAAAAAAGCGGGATATTGAGAAAATGCTTTTAGAGCTGGAAAAGACAGCTCTGAGACGGAGAATCGAGATAGATACCGATGAGAATCTCTGTGAGCTGAGAGCAGAGCTGGCTCCCGGTATGGGGATTGTTCTGGTAGGGGAGATGGATGAACAGGGAATATTCCATCGGGAGTTTTATTATCCCTATCTGAGCAGCAGCGATATATCATCAAAAGCAGAATGCTCCATTCAGCGGCACACAGAAAAGGAAACCTATGCCGGCCTTCTGGATGAATATCGAGTAGGAATTTCTCTGATTTTTTATTTAGAAAATGGTTTTGAATATCGGGAACGGAAGCTGAATAAATCATCCCGCCAGGTAGAAGCTGTGAATCTGACCGGTCTGGCGATGGATGGCAAAATTCTTCTTCCGCTTCACAAAACGAGAAAGCAGATTGAGCTGGCAAAGGTGGCAGCAAAGGATCGCACAAACCTGATTGAGGCGGCAAAAAACGGAGATGAGGATGCCATGGAGACCCTGACCATTGAGGATATTGATATGTATTCTCAGATCTCCAGGAGAGCCATGAAGGAAGATTTGTATTCCATTGTAGATTCCTGCTTTATGCCCTGTGGAATTGAGTGCGACCAGTATTCTGTGATTGGCGAGATTACCCACATTGAAGAAAAGAAAAACAGCTTTACAGGAGAAATGGTTTACGATCTGACGCTGGACTGCAACGATATGCTTTTTCATGTAGGTATCGGGGCGGAGGACCTGATGGGCGAGCCGAAGGTTGGCCGCCGGTTTAAAGGGCAGATCTGGATGCAGGGAGCTGCAAAGTTTGTGGAAGGCTAGGGCAGAGGCCTTGGGCGTAGAGACGGGAATGATCACAGCGCTGTGAAGCTGACAATTCCGGAGCTGGAACGGGCTGCGGATACAGTAGACTGGGTGAATGTGTGCAGGGAATAAAGGAAATGTGGGAAAACACCCTTGACGATCAGGGTGTTTTTCTTTATAATAAGCAAAGTGGGGATTGCCTTTGCAGTTCTCAGGATAGACTGGGATAGTTTCAGTCCCAGAAAAATGAATGGTCCAGATACCGATTTCGAAGGCAGAAATCATAGAAAATCTTGATTTTAAACTGAAAATCGGCATTGGTTTCCTTAGTTAAATGGATATAACAAGCGCCTCCTAAGGTTACGTTACAACGCTCACCTTGGAAAAACCTTAGTTGGGAGCTGAGTCCGATAATTACGGAGGCTGACAAAAAAATTAAATACGTCCCAATAGCTCAGTTGGATAGAGCACACGCCTCCTAAGCGTGGGGTCGGAGGTTCAAGTCCTCTTTGGGACGCCAGCTAACAACGCCGAAAGCCTTTGTTTTCAAGGGTTTTCGGCTTTTTTTAACAAATTCCAGTGTGATTGCTGAGACGAAATAATGTTTTCAAATTTTACTTCAAATTCTGATTTTTGACAAGCCCTAAAAAATCGAACTGCTGTGATAAGACAAAAATTTCTGCTAATCATTAGCAGAAAAAGGGCCGTTTTTGCTAATGAAAATGCGCTTCCAGCTAATTAGGCGAAAAAACGTGCTAAAAACCTTGCTAATTCAAAAGGCGGATGTTCCGAGTGCTAAGCCGTTATAAGAAATAAAATTGAATACTACCATGTACATAGAGCGTCTATTTGCCCCTGTATCGGGGATGGATAGACGCTCTTTTTTTATGCCCAAAATTCATGGGTAAATCTGAAAGATTGGAGGTTTGATTTTTGAGTAAAATCGTCTATTCCCCAGACAAGCCAAACGACTGCCGCTACTGTCATTTTTGGAAAAACAATAAAACGGGCTGCTGTCTGGGCGAAGAAAATTGTTACTACTTAATCTCCGTATCCCCAAAGCCGAAGTCGGAATGTGAAGGTTGTCCTTATGGGCGGGATCATCCCTGCATCGGCTGGTGTACCAGGAAGATTATGAAGGAAGTGGGGGTGCGTTGATATGTATGAGTATGAACGCAATCGCCGTGACAAGCCGAAATGTTGCAAAGACTGCGAGTATTATCAACCCCGATGGAAGTACCGCTTCTGCTATTTTGTCAGATGTCCGTATAAACTGAAGGATACGACTTTCCGCAGAACCCCTCTGAAAAAAGAGTATTTCCCGCAGAAAGAGGTGGTGAGGATGAGTGACGTATGATTATTTCTATGGGCAGCAAGCGGAGATGTTCGCATTCTACCGTGTTCCGAAGGTGCTATTCACCGAGGATTGCTTCTGGAATGTATCAACCGATGCCAAGCTGCTTTACGGTATTCTGCTTGACCGCATGAACCTCTCAGCCCGGAACGGTTGGCTGGACGAGGAAGGCCGTGTCTATATCATCTTCACGATTGAAGAAATCAAAGGTGCGTTAGGCTGTGCTGAAAAGAAAGCGGTGAAGCTGCTGGATGAGCTGGAAAAGAAATGCGGTCTGATAGAACGCAAGCGACAGGGACTTGGGAAACCGAACCTGATCTATGTAAAGAACTTCATTTCCGGTTCTGTGGAAAGACAATTCTTGAATTGTCAAAAGGACAATTCTGGAGTTGTCAAAAACACAATTCAAGAACTGTCAAAAGCACAAGGTAATAATACTGATACTAATTATATTGATTTTAGTGATACTGATCCTTTCTTTCCTTCCGGTTTTTGTGGAAAGGAAGTCGATGAGACTGACGAATTTACCCGATATTATCAGTATTTTTATGAACAGCTTTCTATGGACTATCTGAAACAGGATTATCCGTATGACCATGAGATACTCGATCTAATTCTGCATTTGATTATTGAAGTCATGTGCAGTAATCGGAAGCAAATACGAATTGCCAGTGATGATAAGCCCATTGAAATTGTCAAAAGCAGTTTTATGAAGCTGGATTCTGAACACATCAGATTTGTAATGAGTTCTTTCAAAGAGAACACAACCGATGTTCGCAATATCAAGCAGTATTTACTTGCTTCGATATACAATGCCCCCTACACCATAAGCGCCCACTATGACGCAAAGGTCAGGCATGATATGGCTTCGGGGAAACTTGGAGGGAGGTGGTAATCAATGCAGTATACACAGAATAGAAAGCGAGGTAAAGATATTTGTCGAAAAAAGCAACCGTCATTGCCGTAGTCAACCAGAAAGGCGGCACGGGCAAGACCACAACCACGGAAAATTTGGGTGTGGGACTGGCGATGGAGGGCAAAAAGGTTCTGCTGGTAGACACAGACCCGCAGGCTTCTTTAACAGTCAGTCTGGGAAATCCGTACCCGGATACCTTATCTCCCACCCTTTCCGACATGATGGGAAAGATTATGATGGAAAAGCCGATTGCCCCCGGCGAAGGCATTCTTCATCACCCGGAAGGTGTGGACTTGATGCCCGCCAATATTGAACTGTCAGGCTTAGAGGTTTCCCTGGTCAATGCCATGAGCCGGGAGACCATTCTCCGTCAGTACCTGGATACGGTCAAGCAGAATTATGACTACATTCTTCTGGACTGTATGCCCTCTTTGGGTATGCTGACAGTCAATGCTTTGGCAGCTGCCGACAATGTGCTGATCCCTGTTCAGGCGGCATATCTTCCGGCAAAGGGCTTGGAACAGCTGCTGGAAACCATCAACAAGGTCAGACGACAAATCAACCCAAAATTGAAAATCGAGGGTATTCTTCTGACGATGGTGGACAGCAGAACCAATTATTCCAAGGACATCAGCAATCTGATCCGGGAAAGTTATGGAGGAAAGCTGAAAGTCTACAAGACAGACATTCCCCGTTCTGTTCGTGCAGAGGAAATCAGTGCCGAAGGAGCCAGTATCTTTAAGCACGATCCCAAAGGAAAAGTCGCTGATGCCTACCGGGTTCTGACAAAGGAGGTGTTAAAAAATGCAGAAAAAAGGCGCAAACATCAGCTTGAAGGGGTACGATGATATTTTCTCTACCGACCAGTCACGAGCCGAAGCCCAGCAGGAGCGGGTGCAGGAAATTCCGCTTTCTGAATTGCACCCCTTTGAGGGACATCCCTTCCGGGTGGTAGACGATGAAGATATGATGAAAACGGTTGAAAGCGTCCGTGACTTCGGTGTTCTCACCCCGGCGATTGTCCGTCCCGACCCGGATGGCGGTTATGAGATCATCTCCGGTCACAGGCGGCACCGTGCATCAGAGCTTGCCGGGAAAGAAACCATGCCCGTTATCGTCCGTGATATGGATGATGATGCCGCCATTATTTTGATGGTCGATGCGAATTTGCAGAGAGAAACCATTCTGCCGAGTGAAAGAGCCTATGCTTATAAAATGAAGTTAGATGCCCTGAAACATCAAGGTGCAAGAAGTGATTTAACTTCTGCCCAACTTGGGCAGAAGTCGTGGGCAGTAAATCAAGTTGCTGAACAGAGCGGCGATAGTCGTGTACAAGTGCAACGCTATATTCGTTTAACCGAGCTTATCCCCGAACTTCTGGATATGGTGGATAACGGTCAGATTAAATTTAATCCGGCGGTGGAACTTTCTTATCTGGCAAGAGAAGAACAGCAGGATTTTCTTTCTGCTATGGACTTTGCCCAGGCTGCGCCTTCACTTTCACAGGCACAGAGAATCAAAAAACTCGCACAGGAGGGCGAGTGTACGCTGGACGCTATGTGCGAGATTATGAATGAGGTCAAAAAGGGCGAGCTGGACAGGGTGACATTCAAAACAGACTCCCTGCGGAAATACTTCCCGAAGTCCTATACCAGCAAGCAGATGGAGGATAAAATCATTCAGCTGCTGGAGCAATGGCAGAAGAAACGAGAGAAATCTATGGAAAGGTAAGGTGAATCCGATGTTTAACGAAAGAGAAATGAGTAAAGCAATCGACTGGCTGTTTGAGCTGTTTTCTCCCGAAGATTATGAGGGGTATGATGAAGATGAGATCGGCTATGCCGGTGGTTTGTGTCTGCCGGAGGTTTGCACCGCATTGAGAGGTGCGGCACAGACGGTATATCAGTATTCCGTAGCCGGTGGCTATGAGAAATGCTTCAATTACCGTGGCATGGAACTGTTTGACCAGCGTGCCTGTCTCATTATTTCCGATGTGGAACAGGCGGTTTTGGATGAAATCAAAACCACCTATGAAACCGAACTGTGGCTTATGGAGGATATGAACTTTGCCATTGTCCGCTGTGTGTCAATGCTGATCGGGTCTGATGATACCGGTTATGTGACGGAGTACCGGGCTTTCAAAAAGATTTTGAAAAATGCGGAGGATTTGTTCTTTTCCCCGGAGGAACTGATCGAGGAACTGGAATCTATGTGTGTCCCCCAGTGGGAACATGAAGCGACTATTTATGAACTGTAACAGGTTCATGGATAGCCGCTTTTCTTATATCTGAGGAAATGGAGGTAATGAAGTTTGAAGGAATACGATGTAAAAATCACGGAGACGCTGGAAAAGACGGTAACGGTGGAAGCTAAGTCCCGTGCTGATGCAGAAGAACAGGTCAGAACAGCCTACTACAATTCCGAGTACATTCTGGACTCCGAGAACTTTACCGGCGTTGAGTTTGGCACTACGGAGGAACGTGAGATTCAGCAGGAACAGGCAGAAACCATGACGGTGCTTCTGGTAAAGCCCTATATGTATCCCCAGCAGGTTCAGATCGGCTGCGATTTGGAGGATTTGCAGAAAGCTGTCGGTGGCGACATTGAAGCTGTTTATCCTTTTAATGAGCCTGTCGCATTGGTGATGCACGATGAGGGAAAAATCATGGGGAAAGACCTGAATCGTGCGTTGCGGGACGGAGACGGCGAGATCTACGACATCATCGCCGGTGACTTTCTGGTTGTCGGTTTGGGCGAGGAGGATTTTTCCTCCCTTTCCCCGGAGCTGATGAAGCAGTTTGAAGAACATTTCCATCAGCCTGAAACCTTCGTCCGCATGGGGCGCAGTATCATGGCTTTGCCGTTGCCCGATGATATGGTCAAAAAAGAAGATGCGCCTATCAAGGCTGACTCTGCCCCACGCAAGAGCAGCCCTGATCGAGATGCGCTGTAAGGAGGCATCATGGAAAGAAGCTCAACGATTGCAGAGCTGATGGAACGCCGCAGGATACAGGCAGGAGCCAAGGAGTATCAGGGACATACCTATATGGACCTGGCAAGATTCGATGAAGCCACAAAGCATATGATTATCTTTGATGTGCTGACCAATGAATCCCCTGTTGGCTGGAAAGGCGAGAGAAACCGTCTGTATCTGAGCGAAGCCGGGTATCAGAAAGCTCTGGACAACCAGAAAGCCGGTAACATCAAGATTATCAGTCATGCCAATGTTGCCAGAGGAAATCTGTATTACGACCGCAGAGATATGGCACGATGATATTCACTCTACTGCTTGCAGGAGGTGATGATTCATGCAGGAAGAAGTTGAAAACAGGACGATAAATCTGGCAATCAGCACGACAAGGCTGACTGCTCGAAGTATCATTGCCGGTATTCGCAAATATTTGCAGCACCGGGAAAAGGTCAAGGCGAGAAAAGGAACCAGAGATACGGCGGTTCACGGAAAACAGTCCGTGAAACAGCTGCTGGGACAGAATCAGGGTGCCACCAATGTGGAAATTGATAAGGATGGCATCCGGGATTTTGAAAGGCTCGCCAGGAAATACGGTGTGGACTTTGCCGTAAGAAAAGACAAGTCTGTTGATCCTCCCCGTTATCTTGTCTTTGTCCGTTCCAAGGACGCAGATGCCCTGGATGCTATCTGTAAGGAACATCAGGCAAGGTCATTGACGAAGGATAAGAAACCGAGCGTTCTGGCACAGCTGAAGAAGTTCAAAGAGATGGTAGCAGCTATCCCCAGGAAGGTTCGGGAAAAGAAACAGGAGCGTGATTTGTGATGAACAGAATCAATTTGAAAAAGCTCCTGATTCTGAACATCCCGTATATTCTGGTGGGATTGTTTGCAACGAATCTTGGAGAAGCATGGCGGTTGGCTGAGGGTGCAGATTCTTCTGCAAAAATCCTCAGCTTTTTTTATGTCCTTCCGGTTGCTCTGGGCAATCCACTTCCCAGCTTTTACCCGCTGGATTTGCTGGTGGGAATTGCCTGTGGCGCAGGGCTTCGGCTTGCGGTTTATCTGAAAAGCAAAAACGCCAAGAAGTACCGGCACAATGTGGAGTATGGTTCTGCCCGTTGGGGTACAGCCAAAGACATTGAGCCGTTCACCGCTCCGAAGTTTGAGGACAACATCATCCTGACGAAAACGGAACGGCTGATGATGTCCAACCGACCGAAGAATCCTGCCAATGCCAGAAACAAAAATGTTTTGATTATCGGAGGTTCAGGTTCAGGAAAAACAAGGTTCTGGCTGAAACCGAATCTTCTCCAGATGCACTCCAGCTATGTGGTTACAGACCCGAAAGGCAGCATT
This sequence comes from uncultured Clostridium sp., assembly GCA_900538475.1. GTDB lineage: Bacteria > Bacillota > Clostridia > Lachnospirales > Lachnospiraceae > Brotaphodocola. Next base: position 79,143 of record UPYT01000015.1, read on the forward strand.
GTCATCGAGTGCGGCAATGCTTTGTTGAAGCATGGCTATAACATCAAGATTTTCAACACCATCAACTTTAGAAAGTCGATGCACTACAATCCATTCGCCTATATCCATTCAGAAAAAGACATCCTGAAGCTGGTGACGACATTGATTGCCAATACCAAAGGCGACGGGAAAGCCGGTGACGAGTTCTGGACGAAAGCAGAAACCCTTCTGTATTGCGCTCTGATTGGCTATATCCACTATGAAGCACCGGTAGAGGAACAGAACTTCTCCACTCTGATTGAGTTCTTAAACGCAATGGAGGTGCGTGAGGACGATGAGGAGTTCCAGAATCCGGTTGACCTGATGTTTGAAGCTCTGGAAAAGAAAAAGCCAAATCATTTTGCGGTTCGTCAGTACAAGAAGTACAAGCTGGCTGCCGGTAAAACGGCAAAGAGTATTCTGATTTCCTGCGGTGCGAGACTTGCTCCCTTCGATATTCAGGAAGTCCGGGACATTACAGCCTATGACGAATTGCAGTTAGATACCCTCGGAGACAAGAAAACAGCACTGTTCCTGATTATGTCGGATACGGATGCGACTTTTAATTTCCTGATCTCCATGATTTATACCCAGCTGTTCAATCTGCTTTGTGAGAAAGCAGATGATGTGTACGGCGGCAGACTTCCGGTTCATGTGCGCTGTCTGATTGACGAAGCGGCAAATATCGGTCAGATTCCCAATCTGGAAAAGCTGGTTGCGACCATCCGGAGTCGTGAAATATCTGCCTGTCTCGTCCTTCAGGCACAGTCTCAGCTGAAAGCCATTTATAAGGACAATTCAGACACCATCATTGGCAACATGGATTCCCGTATTTTCCTCGGCGGTTCTGAGCCGACCACGCTGAAAGAGTTGAATCAGGCACTTGGAAAAGAGACCATCGACACCTACAACACTTCAAATACCAGAGGCAACAGCCCATCCTACGGCATGAATTATCAGAAGCTGGGGAAAGACCTTGCTACTGTGGATGAGCTGGCAGTTCTGGATGGTGGTAAGTGCATCTTGCAGCTGCGTGGTGTGAGACCGTTTCTGTCTGACAAGTACGATCTGACACAGCATCCGAACTATAAGTACACATCAGACTACGACAAAAAGAATGAGTTCAACATCGAACAGTTTCTGAGTCGTAGATTGAAATTAAAGGCAGGTGATGAATTTGTAGTAGTCGATGCCGATTAAAGGAGGGTCTTAATGGAAAAAACTCCCCAATTCAATATTGAGGAAACATTCTGTGAATACCTGTCCAAGTATTAAAGAGGTTCCAACAATCCGGTTTCAAGTAAAACGCTTGAAGCCGTTTTTCATGTAAAAGGGTCAGAAATCAGAAGAATCGTCAATTCCCTGCGAAGCAAAGGTGAACCTATTTGCAGCAATTATGATGGCTACTTCTATGCGGATAATCAGCATGAAATCAGTGCAACGATTGCCCAACTGACAAGCCGTATCCAGAAGATTGCGAAAGCAAGGGATGGCTTGGTGAATCGCACCGGCAAAGATGATTGACCCTATTTCCCTTGAAAGGTGGTGGTGATAGATATGATTGCAGTTGAATAGTCTCGTTGTCTCTGCCCTCCGACCGGTTCTCCGGTATTGTGGAGGGCTTTTTTCATTTCAAAATCCATTTCAAATATCAGGAGGAAACGTATATGGCATTTTTCAACAGCGCAGTAACCGTTCTTCAGACCCTCGTGATTGCTCTTGGCGCAGGTCTCGGCATCTGGGGTGCAATCAACCTGCTTGAAGGCTACGGCAACGACAACCGTGCGACACGTTCGTAAGTGAAAAGCTTGCGCACAAAGTCGAAGGGCAATTGTAGCCCGAAACTTTGGAGAACTGATATTCCGATGGGTGAAATGAGGGGGTAACGTCCCGAAGCGCCACCCTAATACTCCGAATGGCGGGGAGCATGCAACGGCTCTCTCCAAAAGTTTATAGAGCTCGGTGAAGTCGGCAGAGAGCAACCGTAAGACTGGTTTTCAGACCAGACACGAAAGCTGTCCAGAGGTGGATGGTGTTGCCTATATGCCGGGGGTCGGATATCCATGGTGAGAATGTATGAAAATACTGACGAAATTCTGAATGTACGAGTCTAAACGTTGATGCTGTCGAAAGGCAGTACACCTTTCATGGTGGTATCTGTGGGCGAGTAAAATTGGTTGTTATGAAAGTCCATGCATCGTTACAGGCGGTGCGGTTATGCATGACCAGATACAGGCTTAGAGGAAGAACCTAAAGATATCCAATGATAGGAATATCGGAACGTGGAAAGCTGGGAACACGGAGGCGGTTGCAAGCCAGTGATGTGGTGGATGGGAATACCTTCGCGAGAGGGCAATAACCATTCTTTATTCCAGTGAGAGTAGTGGCACAGTACCTGTGAAGCCGTGAATAAGTAAGCGGTGGAGGGATAGCCACAAGTCGAATTCAGCAAAGAAAATGAAAACACAACAAACACAGCTTCGAGTATGACAAAGAAAATCCAAACCGAAGGGAGAGGATGCCTGTGTTGACTTCGGGGCAGCAAGAAAGGAAAAGTAAACAGAGAAAAATCCGCAACTCAGAGTATTACGACATGGAAGGTACTTTTGACAGGCTGTATGCAGAAAGTAAGAAAGATAAAACCTTCAACCATCTGATGGAAATCATCGAGAGTGAAGAAAATATCAAGCTTGCATACAGAACGATAAAGAAGAATACAGGAAGTGATACTTCGGGAGTGGATAAAAGGACGATAGCCGACCTTGCAAAGTTAAGCGAGGAAGAATACGTCCGTCTCATACGGAAACAATTCAGTAATTATCATCCACGACCCGTAAGGCGAGTGGATATACCAAAGCCCAATGGAAAGACCAGACCTCTGGGAATTCCAACTATCGTAGATCGGATCGTACAGCAATGTATTTTGCAGGTCATGGAGCCGATATGTGAAGCAAAATTCAGTGAGAACTCCAACGGGTTCCGCCCGAACCGTTCCGCTGAGACTGCTATTGCGCAATGCATGAGGCTGATACAGGTACAGCATCTGTACCATGTGGTTGACCTCGATATTAAAGGCTTCTTTGATAATATCAGCCATACAAAGCTGATTCGTCAGATATGGGCATTGGGAATCCGGGACAAAAAGCTGTTATGCATTATAAAAGAGATGCTGAAAGCACCTGTTGTTCTGCCAAATGGAGAGAAAACATATCCCGCACGGGGTACCCCGCAAGGCGGTATTTTGTCGCCATTGCTTGCAAACATCGTATTGAATGAACTGGATTGGTGGATTGCTTCCCAGTGGGAGCAGATGCCAACAAAGACAAAATTCAAAACAAGGAGCAATGTGCAGGGAACAGAGATTAAGAGCCACGCCTACAGGGCTCTGCGCCGGAGCAGACTAAAAGAGATGCATGCAGTTCGGTACGCAGATGATTTTAAAATTTTCTGCGCAACACATGAGGATGCTGTCAGAGCATACAAGGCAACAGAGTTATGGCTAAAGGACAGGCTGGGGCTGGAAATCAGCCCTGACAAATCCAAAGTAGTTAATCTCAAAAGACAGTATTCTGATTTTCTCGGGTTCAAACTGAAAATCCGTAAAAAGGGTAAGAAATATGTAGTTCGGTCTCATATGAGCGATAAAGCATACAAAAAGGCTCATGAAAAAGTCTCGGAAGAAGTAAAGAAACTGGCTCATTCGTCAGATGATAATGCTCAGTTCATGCAGCTTCAGAAATACAACTCTGTAGTTGCCGGACTTCATGAATACTATTGTATTTCTACAGAAGTATCTCATGACTTCAGCAGACTTGCCTTCAGTATCAACAAACAGCTCAGAAACAGACTGAAAGGCGACTTATCCAAAAAGGGACAACTCAGAAATGGGTTTATTAAAGAAAAGTATGGAGCAAGCAGACAGATGAGGTTCCTTCATGGACGTCCGGTGGTTCCACTGGGATATGTCCAGTCAAAGAATGCCCAGCATAAAAGGAAATCCATCAATAAATATACGGTCAAAGGTCGGGAACAGATTCATAAGAATCTTGCAATCGACACAGCGACAATGTTATGGCTGATGAGAAATCCTGTAAAGGGCAGAACCATTGAATATGCGGATAACCGTATTTCTTTGTATGCGGCACAGTATGGTAAATGTGCAGTGACAGGAATTCCGATGAATTCCCACGATATTCACTGCCACCATAAAGTACCGGTAAGCAATGGCGGTTCGGATGAATACGCAAATCTTATTCTTGTCAGCAAAGCGGTTCATATCCTTATCCATGCTTCTTCAGAACCTACGATTGAGAAGTACCTGAAATCCTTAAATCTTGACAATAAACAAATAGAAAAGCTTAACAAACTTCGTACTATGGCAGAAATGCCACCTATTATTCTTTGAATTTAATGCTGTAACGAAGTGTGTAAGTTGTGTTTAAAAGCCCTGGACGGCTGAATTCGATGGAGCGCCGTGTGCGGTGAAAGTCGCATGCACGGTGTGGAGCGGGGGAAAATCCGGAGATAACTTCAAAGGATTACCTATCGCTATCCGGCGCAAAGTCTCAGGGTATGAAGCAGCTCATGGCAGGCGGCGGTGTCGCCCTCATCGGAACTACTCTTGTACCCTTGCTTTCCGGTCTCTTTGGTTAATCCGTAAAAAAGGAGGTAATCGCCTTTGGACAGCATACTCCAACAGATAACAGACTGGCTGAAAGAAATGCTCGTTTCAGGCATCATGGGAAATCTGTCGGGGATGTTTGAGTCCGTCAACAACCAGGTTGGCGAGATAG
>UPYT01000016.1 GCA_900538475.1 uncultured Clostridium sp.
TAATGACATATCTTATATCAGTTTTTTGAGTTTACACAAAACTTGAAACGGTCTCATGTACTCTCTTTCCAAAAAACAATCTGCTAATTATGTGAACACGATTTTACTTCTTTTTAATTTCAATCAAAACCTCTTTTCCCTGTTTTAATTCCTTCTATGCTACTCTTGTAAACACAAAAGGAGGAATTGACTATGACAACCTTAATAAAATCCATTCATAAATACGAAGATAAATTTGAGAAGAAGGCGGAACGCTTTACTTTTCATCATCCATATTTTGCATTTTTTGCTCTGTTTATTGGGATGCCCATTTTTACTTTGATTGCTGTTGCAACAGGTACCACAGTGATTGTCTTGCCATTTTCCCTTGCTTTCGGTTGGGTCTAACATCTTTATGGCAACTTTATGGCAAGTAAAAAAGACTTTTACCGACTTCATGGAAAAGAGATTAAGATAATGGGAAAATCGCATTAAAGGAGGAAATAAAAATGCTTGATATTTGGATGCTGCTTCTTTTAGGTGCTTGCTGTGGAACGATTGCATTGTTGATTCATTGGTGTCAGAAACAGGTCGATCAAAACGAATAGGAAGGAGATTGTTTTTATGATGTATGTACTTGGAGGTATTCTCCTCTTAATGGGTGGCTATTTGGTGTACGCATTGGTTCATCCGGAAAAATTCTAATATGTAAAGGAGGAAAAAACGATGCTTCAACTTGTGTTGACGATTCTCATTTATTTGATTATGGTCATTCCGGTAGGTAGCTATTTATATCATATTGCCGCCGGAAAACATACCTTTGCCGATCCGGTATTGAATCGTGTGGATGATGTGATTTATAAGATAAGCGGTATTGACCCACACAAAAAGATGGATTGGAAAAAATATGCCCTGGCTTTGCTTGGTACAAACGCAGTTATGATTTTACTGGGGTATATGATTTTGAGGATTCAAAGTATTCCCATTTTCAATCCCAACGGTGTAGGAGCTATGGAGGAATCCTTATCGTTTAATACGATTATCAGTTTTATGACGAACACCAACCTTCAACATTATTCAGGGGAATCCGGTCTGAGTTATCTTTCCCAGATGCTGGTCATTACCTTTATGATGTTTGTTTCCGCAGCCAGCGGATATGCTGCCTGTGTTGCTTTTATCCGTGGGTTGGCTGGAAAAAGTAAAAATAATGTAGGAAACTTTTATTCGGATCTGGTCCGGATCACCACTCGTGTACTGCTTCCGTTTTCCATCATTGGCGGTTTGCTTCTTGTCTGGCAGGGTGTTCCGCAGAACTTCAGCGGCAATGTGATTGTAGATACCATTGAGGGTGCCAAACAGATCGTCGCACAGGGTCCGGTCGCTGCTCTGGAAATCATCAAACATTTGGGAACCAATGGCGGCGGATTTATCGGTGCAAACTCTGCTACACCTATAGAAAATCCTACGATTCTTACCAACTTGATTGAGTTGTATTCCATGATGCTGCTTCCCGGTGCTTGTGTAATCACATTCGGTAAAATGGTTCGTGACCGCAAATGTGAGGCACAGGCAGGCAGTACAGCTCTTACAGTTTGCAGCGGCGTAGATTCCCGCAGTTTTACTGCCCGTTTCTTTGGTAGGGAGGGCAGAACCATTTTTGCTGCGATGGGTATTCTTTTTGTGATTGGTCTGGGCATTTGCTTCTGGGCAGAATCTCAAGGAAATCCAGCATTGGCAGAAGCTGGATTGTCTCAGTCGATGGGAAGTATGGAAGGCAAGGAGGTTCGGTTTGGCGTTGCACAATCAGCAATGTTTACAACCACGACTACCTCTTTTACTACCGGTACAGTCAATAATATGCATGATACCCTAACACCACTGGGCGGTATGATCCCACTCTTGCACATGATGCTCAATGTGGTGTTCGGCGGTAAAGGTGTCGGTTTAATGAACATGATCATGTATGCAATTTTAGCAGTCTTTATCTGTGGCTTGATGATCGGACGGACACCGGAATATCTGGGTAAAAAAATTGAAGGCCGTGAAATGAAGCTCACTGCCCTTTGTATCATTATCCATCCGTTTTTGATTTTGGCATTTTCCGCTTTAGCGGTAGGGACACAGGCTGGTTTGGAAGGCATTACGAATCCTGGCTTTCATGGACTGTCCCAGGTGCTTTATGAATTTTCTTCATCAGCAGCCAATAATGGCTCCGGCTTTGAAGGTCTGGCAGACAACACCATATTCTGGAATATTACAACCGGTCTTGCCATGTTCTTTGGACGATATTTGTCCATTGTGATCCAGCTTGCGATTGCAGGTTCGTTTATGAAGAAAAAATTTGTAAATGACTCCGTCGGTTCCCTGCATACAGATACGGCTGCATTTCCGATTATTCTTGTCGTTGTCGTTTATATTTTTGCGGCGCTGACATTTTTTCCGGTGCTGGCTCTCGGTCCGATTGCAGAGCATCTGACACTATGGGCGTAAGGAGGCAAAACGAATATGAGTAAAAAACAAACAAAAAAATTGATGACGCCGGAAATCTTCCATCAGGCGGTCATCGGTTCCTTTGTAAAGCTGAATCCACGATATATGATGAAAAATCCGGTGATGTTCGTGGTGGAAGTAGGCTGCTTTATCACCCTGCTGCTTTCTTTCCTTCCTGGTTTGTTTGGCGATATAGCAACCAGCAATCTCAGGGTATATAACATCATTGTCTGCGTGGTGTTGTTCGTGACCGTATTGTTCGCCAACTTCGCCGAATCTGTGGCTGAAGGCCGAGGCAAGGCACAGGCGGCAAGCCTGAAAAAGACGCAAAAAGATACCACGGCGCATCTGCTCGGTTCGGACGGTTCTACAACAGACATCCAATCCAGCGAGCTGAAAAAGAATGATGTCGTTCTGGTTTCTGCCGGTGAAGTTATCCCCGGTGATGGCGAGGTAATCGAAGGAGTCGCTTCTGTGGATGAATCCGCTATTACAGGTGAATCGGCTCCGGTTGTCAGAGAGTCCGGCGGAGATTTTTGCTCCGTTACCGGAGGTACAACCGTGGTTTCAGACTGGTTGAAAATCCGCATTACTTCTGATCCCGGCAATAGCTTTCTAGATCGTATGATTGCACTGGTAGAAGGCGCTTCCCGTAAAAAAACGCCCAATGAGATTGCGCTCAATACCTTACTGGTTTCTTTGACGATTATCTTTTTAATTGTGATCGTTACCCTTTATCCGATGGCAGTATATTCCGGCGTTCAGCTTCAGATTTCGACGCTGATTGCCCTGGCTGTTTGCCTGATCCCTACGACCATTGGCGGTTTGCTTTCAGCTATTGGGATTGCAGGTATGGATCGAGTGACCCGCTTCAATGTAATCGCCATGTCCGGTAAAGCAGTAGAAGCCTGTGGTGATGTGGATACCATGATTCTTGATAAAACTGGTACGATTACCTACGGAAACCGTCTGGCGGCCGATTTCTTCCCAGTGGAAGGTGCAGACCGCAGCGAGCTGATTCGCTGTGCGGCGCTGACCTGCCTTCATGATGACACGCCGGAGGGAAAATCTACGCTGGAACTTGCTCGCCGTATGGGTGACAACAGCACGGAAACACCCGGTTCTAACTTTATCGAGTTTACCGCACAAACCCGTATGAGCGGTGTGGATCTTCCTAACGGAACAAAAATCCGAAAAGGTGCGGCAGAAGCAATAGAGAATTATGTAAAAGAACAGGGTGGACATATTCCCAAAAATTTACGAGAAGAAGTGGAAAAAATTTCTTCTCTTGGAGGAACGCCCCTGACAGTCTGTGAAAATAATCGTATTTTAGGAGTTATTTATCTGAAAGATACGGTAAAAGCGGGAATGGCGGAACGATTTGAACGGCTGAGAGCCATTGGTATCAAGACAATTATGTGTACCGGAGATAATCCGCTGACTGCCGCCACTATTGCAAAGGAAGCCGGTGTTGATGGTTTTATCGCAGAATGTAAGCCGGAGGATAAGATAGAAGTTATTAAGAAAGAGCAGGCTGAAGGAAAAATCGTGGCTATGACCGGAGATGGTACAAACGATGCCCCTGCACTGGCACAGGCGAATGTAGGACTCGCCATGAACAGTGGTACAACAGCGGCAAAAGAGGCTGCCAATATGGTGGATTTGGATTCCGATCCTACAAAAATTCTGGAAGTCGTGGAGATTGGTAAGCAGCTTCTGATTACAAGGGGAAGCTTAACTACCTTTTCCATTGCCAATGATATAGCAAAGTATTTTGCTATTATTCCGGCGATGTTTATGATGGCGATCCCTGAATTAGGGGTTCTTAATATCATGCATTTAGCTACGCCATACAGCGCCATCCTCTCTGCTTTGATTTTCAATGCGATTATCATACCGTGTCTGATCCCACTGGCAATGAAAGGTGTAAAATATCGTCCCATGTCTTCGGGGAAAATGCTGTTGCGGAATATGATGATTTTTGGTGTTGGCGGTGTCATTACACCTTTTGTGGGTATTAAGTTGATTGATATGATCATTCACCCATTGCTGGCACTGCTGGGACTGTAATAGGACGGAGGTTGATTATTCATGAAAGAGAATATAAAAGGAATGTTACATTATACAAGGCAAGCCTTTGGCGTATCTCTGGTGCTGATGTTGGTTTGCGGACTGCTGTTTCCGCTTTTACTTTCCGGTCTTTCTGCGGTTCTTTTCCCGCATCAGGCTGAAGGCAGTTTGATAGAAATAAACGGTAAGGCAGTGGCAGCAGAGAATGTAGGGCAGGAATTTACAGAAGATTATTATTTGTGGAGCCGACCGTCTGCTTACCATTACAATGTATACATAGAAAATGCGGACGGGACTCAAACTTATCAGGACGGAACGGAATTTTCCGGAATTGGTTCCGGCTCTAATAACTATGCGCCGTCTAATCCTGAGCTTGTAGAACGAGTGGAGGCAGATATGGCACTTTTTCTGGAAAAAAATCCGGATGTAAAGCCGGAGGATATTCCTACTGACTTGCTGACGGCTTCCGGCTCCGGTCTTGACCCTCATATTTCTCCAAAGGCAGCTGAAATCCAGATTCCTCGTATTGTAGCTGCTTCTGGGTTGGAGGAAGATCAGGTGCGTAAAATCATAGAGAATCATACTACCAGTAAGCTGTTAGGAGTATTTGGAGAGGAGACTGTGAATGTAGTAAAAGTGAACATTGAACTTGGTACAGCAATGGGATTGCTTCAAAACTGAAAAGGAGGCAGGATGAGATGTTAAAAGACAGGAAAAATCTTTTCCTGCCTTTTATACAATCTTAATGCGTTTCAATGTTTACTCATACACATTTTATAAAAATAAAGATAAAATGAAAGAAATACAGGTGGCTTTGAGGTCTTTGCAGCTGCGAAAGAAGGAAAGAAATGAAAGAAATTATTTTAATAGGTGCAGTCATGGCAATGTTTGTCTTTGGTTTTTATATCATGGATAAGGTAGATCATTTCTTAAACGATAATTACAGTCGGCTGGAAGTGATGGAACACACCTCTGCCCTTCGTATAGCTATGGAGGATTCCTTCATAGCTGCTTCTTTATCCGATTTGCTGGAAGAATTTTCTAAAAGAAATCCGGATTGCGATATATATTTCATGACTGGAAATATACATGAGATACAGGAAGGCTTGACAGAAAATAATTTTGATTTAGGATTTGTTGCAGCGGATTGTCAGGAAATTCAAAAGGAAGAATACTCGTCTGCACTTATTATGTTGAAGCGCAATTCTTTAAGTACATTCGTAATTGACATTCCTATTAATCCGATTGATACAACTCCGATTATGATAAAAGTATTATGGAAAAGAGAACTATATAAACGGGAATTAAATCAGTTTGTCGAACTGTTAAAGCAATATGATAAATTCTGTGATGCAATCGCTTAGAATTTAGCTGGTTTGAAAAAAAGACCGTTATATTGTATAATCTTTATGCAATCTTAATGTCTGTATTCAGATCCTTTTTGCAACTTAATGGGATATAGGCCAAACTAATGTAATGATAAGAGGTGAGAACTTTTGAGTGAGAATAATTTTATAGCTGATAAACTTTTGAAAGCAATTCAGGAAGAAGAACGAGATAAAACCAGAGGACGTTTGAAAATATTTTTCGGATACGCCGCTGGAGTCGGAAAAACCTATGCTATGCTGAAATCAGCTCATGAGGCAAAGCAACGTGGAATTGATGTGGTTGCCGGATATATCGAACCTCATGCACGACCAAAAACGGCTGCTCTTTTGCATGGTCTGGAAGTGCTTCCGAGTAAAAGTGTTCCATACAATGGGATTACCCTCCGGGAATTTGATATTGATGCGGCCCTTCAAAGAAAGCCACAGTTGATTCTTGTAGATGAGCTGGCTCATACAAATGCCGACGGCAGCCGCCATGCAAAACGCTATCAGGATATAAAAGAGCTGTTATATGCCGGAATTGATGTGTATACTACAGTTAATGTACAACATATCGAAAGTCTGAATGATATGGTTGCTTCTATTACTGGCGTTTTTGTGCGTGAACGCATCCCTGACTCCATTTTCGATCAGGCTGACCAGGTAGAGCTTGTGGATATTGAACCTCAGGAGCTGATCGAACGGTTGAAAGAGGGAAATGTTTATCAGGAATCCCAGGCAAAGCGGGCAGTAAATAACTTTTTTACTGTAGAAAATTTAACAGCTCTTCGGGAAATTGCACTGCGCCGCTGTGCAGATCGGGTAAATATCCTGACCGAAAACAGCAGAATCAAAAGTCATGGTGATTATCATACCGATGAGCATATTCTTGTGTGTCTTTCTTCCTCTCCCTCCAACGCAAAATTAATTCGAACTGCCGCAAGAATGGCAAATGCTTTCCGCAGTGATTTTACGGCATTATTTGTAGAAACACCAGCTTTTTCTGCTATGAAAGCGGAAGATAAAAAAAGACTTCGGGACAATGTGCATCTTGCCAGACAATTAGGGGCAAAGATAGAAACTGTATATGGCGATGATATTCCCTTACAAATTGCAGAATTTGCGAGACTTTCCGGTGTATCAAAAATTGTGATCGGACGAAGTGCCGCTGCGAAAAAGCATTTATTCAGCAAACCTACACTGATAGAAAAGTTGATTGCCCATGCCCCCAATTTAGATGTGCATATTATTCCCGATACAACTTTTGCCCCTGTTCCCTACTATGCAAAAAAATCAAAAAGAATCAGGCGTCTGGTATTTTCTCCAGCCGATCTTGCAAAAAGTATCGGTATTTTGCTTGCTGCAAGTGGCATCGGGTTTCTATTTCAGAAATTAGGGTTTGCCGAAGCTAATATCATTACGGTGTATGTCTTGGGAGTGCTGCTTACTTCGGCTATCACAACACACTGGATTTACAGCCTCATTTCTTCCATCGTGAGCGTTTTGCTATTTAATTTTTTATTTACCGTTCCGAGATTTTCATTGGAAGCATACGATCAGGGATATCCAGTTACCTTTATTATCATGTTTCTTGCGGCACTCCTGACAGGTTCTCTTGCTACACAACTCAAGAATCATGCCAAACAATCCGCACAGGCTGCATATCGCACCAAGGTTTTATTTGACACGAATCAGATTTTGCAACAGGAAAAAAATCAAGAGGATATTATTTCTGCCACATCAAGGCAGCTTGTCAAGTTGCTTGGGAGGGGGATCGTGTTTTATCCTGTAGAAAATGGCTTGCTTGGAGAAGCACGTACTTTTTCACCGGACGGGAATGTTTTGGATAACAGCTGCCTATCTGTAAATGAAAAAGGGGTGGCAAAGTGGGTTTTGAAAAACAACAAACATGCAGGCGCTACCACAGATACACTTTCTGATGCAAAATGCCTTTATCTTGCTGTCCGGATTATGGACAGAGTGTACGGTGTGGTGGGAATCGTCATTGGCGAACAGCCTCTGGATGCTTTTGAGAACAGCATTTTGCTTTCGATTCTTGGTGAGTGTGCAATGTCATTGGAAAATGAGAAAAACGCCAGAGAGAAAGAGGAAGCGGCAATTCTTGCCCAAAATGAACAGCTTCGGGCAAATCTTCTACGGGCGATTTCCCATGACCTTCGCACTCCCCTGACTTCTATTTCCGGCAATGCCAGCAATCTTTTGTCAAACGGAAAATCCTTTGACGAAGATACCAAGCTCCAGCTATACACCGATATTTACGACGATTCCATGTGGTTGATTAATCTTGTGGAAAATCTTCTCGCCGTTACTCGGATAGAGGAAGGGCGGCTGAATATTCGTGCGTCTGCAAATTTGATAGATGAAGTAATTGCGGAGGCATTGCACCATGTAAATCGTAAAAGTGTAGAGCATTGCATTACGGTAAAACATGAAGAAGATTTTATCCTTGCTAAAATAGACGCCAGACTGATCGTTCAGGTCATTATCAATATTGTAGACAATGCCATTAAGTATACTCCAAAAGGCTCGCATATTCAGATAAAAACAAGGAAGCAAGACGAGCATGTAATTGTTACTGTAGCAGATGATGGGGAAGGAATTCCAGATGAGCTGAAACCGAAAGTGTTCGATATGTTTTATAGTGGTGCGAATAAGATTGCAGACAGCCGGCGTAGCTTAGGATTGGGACTGTCGTTGTGCAAATCGATTATCCATGCACATGGCGGTACGATTTCTGTTTCCGATAACATACCACATGGAACAGTGTTTACATTCACATTACCTGCTGAGGAGGCGCAAATACATGAATAAACCACTTATTTTAGTTGTGGAAGATGATTCTTCCGTAAAAAATTTGATTACAACCACATTGAAGGCACATGATTACCGGCATCTAACGGCTCCCAATGGGAAGGCTGCAATTTTAGAAGCATCTTCCCACAATCCGGATATTGTACTTTTGGATTTAGGCTTGCCGGACATAGAAGGCGTGGATGTGATCAAAAAAATCAGGACATGGTCTAATGTGCCAATTATTGTTATCAGCGCAAGAAGCGAAGATACCGATAAGATAGACGCTCTGGATGCTGGTGCAGATGATTATATTACAAAACCATTTTCTGTGGAGGAGCTATTGGCTCGCCTTCGTGTTACCCAGCGGAGAATTGCAATGATGGAAAGCGAATCTTCGGCAGGTGCAGCAGTCTTTTCCAATGGACAGCTTCGGATTGATTATGCCGCTGGATGTGCTTACTTGAATGAGCAGGAATTACATTTGACACCAATCGAGTATAAACTGTTGTGTATCCTTTCTCAAAATGTAGGAAAGGTTCTGACCCACACCTACATTACACAAAAAATATGGGGGCACAGCTGGGAAAATGATATTGCTTCTCTTCGAGTCTTTATGGCGACTCTTCGTAAGAAAATAGAAATACCCCCTGAATCCCCCCAATATATTCAGACACATATCGGTGTTGGTTATCGAATGCTACGGGTAGAGTAAAGATTTGACTGTATATTCGGAAATGTCATTTATCATTCTGTTTGGACAAATACAGTATTTTTACATCCTGAAAATTATTAAGATGTCTCTTTGTGAGAAATAGACCAACATTAGAGAAGACCAGCGCTGAGATTGCATTATATCCATGCGCTGGTCTTTTTTGCTCTTTCTGAGCCAGAATATGTGTTCCGGATATAAAATACTGTATGGGAATCTATATGTCCGCTCATCTATTCGGGCTGAGATTCAGTAATGGTGACAATGACCCGATTGGGGAGACAAACAAGAAGCTCTCCATTCATGGTAATACGTCCCTGATGGATACAGACCTTATCCGGGCAGGTGGCCTCGCTGATCCAGGCTGCGCCGTCCTGAATGATCAGGTGATTGGTGCCGCCCTGATAACCCTCTATGATTGTATCCAGATTTTCATTTAAATCGTAGGAGGCGATGGCTGCTCCATCTACAGAAACCTCTACTAAAACAGCAGGCCGGCGGCTGTTCTGATAGTTTATAAAGAATCCGACTGCGGCGGCAGCAAGAATTGCAAGAATCAGAATCAGTTCCTTTTTGTGCTTTTTCATAGGAAATAACCTCTTTCTAAAATGTAAGTGAAATGATATACTATTGAAGAAACAGTACATTTCGTCAGTGTCTGAAACTATATCACAGATACCGCAGGATGTCAAATAAGAGAAAGGGACCGGAGGGAGAAATAAGATGGTCAGACGAAGGGAAGATGGCAGGAAAGGAGCACGGGCAGTAGCGCTTTATGGACTTTTGATTGCTCTGGCGTTTATTTTCAGCTATGTGGAGGCAATGATTCCGGTACCAGTTCCGATTCCAGGCGTCAAGCTGGGTCTTGCCAATCTGGTGAATGTGGTGGGGCTTTATACGGTGGGCGCAGCAGGAACAGCGGCAGTTGCTCTAGTCCGTATTGTTCTTGTAGGATTTACCTTCAGCAATCCGGGAAGTATGCTGTATGCCCTGGCCGGCGGGATTTTCAGTCTGGCGGTGATGATTGCAGCAAAGAAATACAAATGGTTCAGTGAAATTGGAGTCAGTATTCTGGGCGGTATCTTTCATAATATCGGTCAGCTGACCGTGGCGGCGCTGATTACAGGAACCGGCGGAGTTTTTTCCTATCTTCCAGTGCTTTTAGTAGCTGGAGTGATTACGGGAGGCGTCATTGGACTTCTGGGAGGACTGGTTGTTGAACGGCTTCTGCCGATGGTTGAGCGAATTTAACTGGAAATAACAGGATGTGGGAAAGCAGGGCGTGATTGCTCTGCTTTTTTGTTCCACAGGAAATTACGTCCTGTGAAACAAAAACGCTCCACGGGGACCGCCATGGGTTGGAAGAGAATTCATACGAGGAAACATTTCTGTCTGAAAATAACATAGAATCGTAAGGAGAGGGTAAAGCATGAGAGAAGGGAGCATGATATGATAGAGAAAAGAAGGGCAGGTGAAGAAACTTATGATGTGTGAAAAGAATATGGATAAAAAGGTTATGGAGAAAAAAACAGGCAGAGTAACGGAATGGAGAATCTGGAAAAAGGGTTTTCTGGCAGTTTTGTTTTCCGCAGGAATTCTGACAGGATGCCAGATGGAGAAGGCGGCGGACCCGAAAGAGCATACAGAAATACCTGCAGAGGAATTTGCAGAAAAAAGCTCAGATGTCGGGGACGAGCTTTTACAGGAAACATCTCAGGAAACTGCGGACGAGCTTTTGCAGGAATTTTCAGAAGAGATTCCTGAAGGTCAGAGAGAGATTTTTGAAGAGCAAAGAACCCTGGAAGGGATGGAGCGCTATGGAACCTTTGTTTTTTCTCATGGTGAGGAAAGCTGGGAGCTGGGGCTGTACGCACAGGAGGACATGGTGGAGGATGGAGAACTGATGCTGGATGATTCCTGCCATTTTGTGATTCAGGCAGAAAAAGCAGACGGTGTTTTCGTTCTGTTAGATGAAAAGATACAGCTCGGCGTTCCAGAAGCGGATGTATGGATGGATATAGACAACCGTCTTCATATTACTGTTCGGGATACAAGAACCGCATTATATGAAATCCGTGATTATGTATATCAGGAGAAAACTCAGGTCTTTACAGAAAAAATAATTCTGCAGGAGGAAGGAATTAACTATCTGGGAACTGTGAAAAGCGGGAGGTAGCAAGGCGAAAGGCAGAAACCTGAAGGAATGCTGGAACATTATATAATGATATAGGAAAATACAAAAAATAAATACAATAGAGAAAGTATCTGGAAGAAATCTGAAAATAAAAGAAAAAGAATCTTGACTGGATGCAGGGCTGTTGGTGTATACTGATATTATACCTATTGTTCGGATGTCATACAAGAAAGGAGATTCTCGTATGGAAAGAAAAATCACGTTTGCACAGTATGGATGTGGAAAGATGGCAAAGTATTTGATTCGCTATGCTATAGAAAAAGGGGCAGAGTTGGTGGCAGCCTTTGATATTAATCCGGCCGTGCTGGGAAAGGATGCGTCTGAGATTGTTGCTGAGGATTATCCCAAAACAGGAGTCTGCGTTTCTCCCGCAGAGAAGGCAGAGAAAATCCTGGGCTCTCTGAAACCGGATGTCTGCATTATTGCAACAAGAAGTACGGTTGCCGAGCTGGAGGATATTTTTACGATCTGTGCGAAGCATGGCATCAATGCGATTACGACCTGCGAGGAGGCGCTGTATCCCTGGAATTCCTCACCGGCTCTGACTTCCAGACTGGATGAGCTTGCAAAGGCAGGAAACTGTACCCTGACCGGCGTAGGCTACTGTGATCTGGTGTGGGGAACTATGGTAACGAATTTGGCAGGTTCTTCCTTTAAGATCACGAAGATTCTGGGCAGCAGCTGGTATAATGTAGAGGACTACGGAATTGCTCTGGCAGAAGGCCATGGCGCAGGATTTACGCCGGAGCGGTTTGAAAAAGAGATTGCAAATATTAATCATATGTCAGAAGCAGAGCTGAAGGAGCTGGTGGAAAGCGGAAAGTACGTTCCTTCTTATATGTGGAATCAGAACGGATGGCTTTGCAGTAAGATGAAGCTGCACGTTACATCACAGACTCAGAAGTGCTATCCAACAACCCATTCAGAGGATCTGTTCTCCGAAACCCTTAATGCTACTATCAAGGCAGGAGATCCTACAGGTATGCGGGCTGTGGTAACAACAGAGACCGAAGAGGGAATTACGTTTGTAACTGAGTGTGTAGGAAAGGTTTTTGCACCGGATGAGTTCGACCGGAATGACTGGACTTTGGTGGGAGAGCCAGAGACAACGATCTCTGTCAACCGTCCTGCTACAGTGGAGATGACCTGTGCAACCCTGGTAAACCGGATTCCGCAGTTGATTGATGCGCCTGCCGGATACGTAACGACGGATCAGTATCCATATAATGAATACTGTGTGCATGCTCTGAATACTTATGTGAAAAGTCGGAATTCGTAATCCCCCAAAGTATAAATTCCAGGAAATTCAAAGATTATTGTATAGATCTGAGAACGGTTTGGAGTTATACTAAAAGCAGAAATTCCACAGGAATGAAAAAGAAAAGGGGTATTTAGGTATGGTTTACAATGCAATTAGAAACCTGGTAGAGTACGGTCTGGAAACCGGGATGATTACAGAGAATGACAGAACCTATGCGATTAACCAGCTTCTGGAAGCGCTGCGTCTGGATGAATATGAGGAGCCGGCTGAAGCAGAAGCTTCATCTAAGGAAAGCAGCTCCATGGATTTGGAAGCAATTTTAAAAGAACTGCTGGATTATGCCTGCAGCCAGGGCATTATTGAGGATAGTATTGGTTACCGGGATTTGTTTGATACGAAGCTGATGAACTGTCTGATGCCAAGACCGTCTGAGGTGATTGCCAGATTCTGGGATCTTTATGAGAAGCAGGGGGCAGAAGCCGCGACCGATTATTTTTATAAGCTGAGCCAGGATTCCGATTATATCCGGAGATACCGGGTGTGCAGGGATCAGAAGTGGGTGACCAGCACACCGTATGGAGATCTGGACATTACCATCAATCTTTCCAAACCGGAGAAGGATCCCAAGGCGATTGCAGCGGCAAAGCTGGCAAAGCAGAGTGGATATCCCAAATGTCTGCTGTGTATGGAAAATGAAGGATACGCAGGAAGACTGAATCATCCGGCGAGAAATAATCACCGGATTATTCGGATTACGGTAAATGACAGTAAGTGGGGATTCCAGTATTCTCCGTATGTATATTATAATGAGCACTGTATTGTGTTTAACGGACAGCATACACCTATGAAGATTGAGCGGGCTACCTTTGTGAAGCTGTTTGATTTTGTAAAGCAGTTCCCACACTATTTCCTGGGCTCCAATGCGGATCTGCCGATTGTGGGAGGTTCCATTTTAAGTCACGATCATTTCCAGGGCGGTCATTATACCTTTGCTATGGCAAAGGCGCCCATAGAAAAGCACTACACCATGAAGGGTTTTGAAGATGTGGAGGCGGGAATCGTCCGCTGGCCCATGTCTGTACTCCGTCTGCGGGGAGAAGATCCGGATCAGCTGATTGAGCTGGGCGATAAGGTGCTTGGCGCCTGGAGAGCCTATACGGATGAGGCTGCCCTTGTATATGCAGAGACAGACGGGGAGCCTCACAATACCATTACTCCGATTGCCAGAAAGAACGGCAGCAAATATGAGCTGGATCTGGTACTGCGCAATAATATTACCACAGAAGAATTCCCTCTGGGACTGTATCATCCTCATCAGGAGCTGCATCATATTAAGAAAGAGAATATCGGCCTGATCGAGGTTATGGGACTGGCAGTGCTTCCGTCCCGTCTGAAAGATGAGCTGGCTCTTCTGGGCGAATATATTGTGGAAGGAAAGGATATCCGCAGCAATGAGGTTTTAGCCAAGCATGCTGACTGGGTAGAGGAGTTCCTGCCCAGTTATGGAGAGGTAACAATGGAAACGATTCCGGGAATTCTGCAGGATGAGGTTGGTAAGGTATTTGCCCGAGTTCTGGAGGATGCAGGAGTTTATAAATGCACGCCGGAGGGACGGGAAGGCTTTGACCGTTTCTTAAAGAGTGTAGGGTTTGCAGAGTAAGAGAAGAAAAAAGGGATGATGGACTTTTCATCATCCTTTTTTTATGCTATCATAAAAGCTATGTGTGCCAAATCGGAGGGGAATGAAGGCAGCAGAAGGATTACAGAATAGAGAGGTAAAACATGCAGGAAGGTGTAAGAAGACGGAGGAATGGCAGAGGGCTGATGTTTTTGAAATGCTGGCGAATGCTGGCGGTGGCTACCGCAGTTCTGGCTCTTTCAGGGATTGTTGCCGGCTGCGGGGCTGTGGGAGGCAGAAAGAAGCAAAAGCCCTTTGATGTGCAGTATCTGACGTATTTTGATACCGTAACCAGCATTACCATTTACGCAGAGGACGAGGAGCAGTTTGCTAAATGGGAGCAGCTGGTGCACAGTGAACTGGAGAGGTATCATCAGCTGTATGATATTTATCACAGCTACGAGGGTGTGAATAATATTAAGGTCATCAATGATCACGCGGGAATATCTCCGGTAGAGGTTTCTGAGGATATTCTGGATCTTCTGGAGTTCTCCCTGAAGGAGTACGAGCTGACAAAGGGAGGCGTTCATGTGGGAATGGGAAGTGTGCTTTCTATCTGGCATGATTACCGGGAAATGGCTCTGGGAGAGTCAAAATTTCCTATGGTGCCTTCTATGGACGAGCTGGAATCAGCGGCAAAGCACATGAACATTCAGGATATTCACCTGGACCGTCAGGCAGGAACGGTGTTTTTGGCGGATCCGGAGATGAGACTGGATGTAGGGGCAGTAGCCAAGGGATATACAGCTCAGAGGCTGGCTGATACTTTGCGGAAATCGGGTGTGACGAATGCGCTTTTAAGTTTGGGAGGAAATGTAGTCACTATCGGAGCCAGGGGAGATGGAAAGCCCTGGAGAGTGGGGATTCAGAATCCGGATCTGGGAGCAGAGAATCCTTATGTGCAGGTTGTGGATCTGGCGGATATGTGTCTTGTTACCAGCGGTACCTACCAGCGATTTTATGAGGTAGACGGAAAACGCTATCATCATATTATTAATCCGGAGCTTCTGATGCCCTGGAACGAATATCAGTCAGTGACCATCCTTTCACCAGACAGCGGAGAGGCGGATGCTCTGTCTACAGCCGTATTTAACATGAAGCTGGAAGATGGACTGTCTTTGATTGAATCTTTGGAAAAGACAGAGGCTTTGTGGATTCTTCCAGACGGAAGCCAGATAGAAAGCTCCGGCTTTCGTGCTTATACTGAAGAGGGCAGATAAAAGAGCAAGAAAAAGAAGAAGGTAAGGTAAAGAGGAAAGACGTATGGAATACAGAAACAGAAAATCAGGAGGCAGCAAGGCAATGCTGCTTTTGACCGGCCTGATCTGGGGCGTGGCATTTGTTGCACAAAGTGAGGGAATGAATTATGTAGGCGCATTTACATTTAACTGCTGCCGCTTTATGATCGGAGGAGTGATGCTGATTCCCTGTATCTTCTTTCTGCGGAGTATTGGAGCAGGAGAAAACGGACATGTAAGCAGGGGACAGAGGCAGCAGCAGAGACATATGGCAGTCATTGGAGGAATCTGCTGCGGTCTTGTAATTTGTGTCGCCAGTACCCTGCAGCAGATGGGGATTGCTCAGACAACCGTAGGAAAAGCCGGATTTATTACAGCTCTTTACATTGTAATTGTTCCGGTGCTGGGGCTGTTTTTGGGAAAAAGCACAGGTCTGAATACCTGGCTCAGTGTGGCAATTGCGGCTGTGGGAATGTATCTTTTATGTATTACGGAAGGATTTTCCATTGGACGGGGAGATTTTCTGGTATTTTTATGTGCTATTGGATTCTCGGTTCATATTTTGGTAATTGATTATTTTTCACCAAAGGCGGATGGTGTTGTGATTTCCTGCATTCAGTTTTTTACGGCAGGAATTATTTCCGGAATTCTCATGTTTTTGTATGAGAAGCCGTCCTGGGAGGCAATCCGGGCTGCATGGGCTCCGGTTCTTTATGCCGGTGTTTTCTCCTGCGGTGTAGCCTATACCCTTCAGGTTGTAGCTCAGAAAAATGTAGACCCCACGGTGGCATCTTTGATTCTCAGTTTGGAGTCTGTTTTCTCCCTGCTTGCAGGCTGGCTGATTTTGGGACAGAAGCTGTCTGCCAGAGAGCTGGTTGGATGTGTGCTGGTATTTGTGGCTATTGTGCTGGCCCAGATTCCAGAGCATTATGGAATCCGTTATCTGAAGCGGAAAGGAAGAAGCAGAAAATTAAAAATGTAAGGTAACGATTCAGAACGGCGGGAAAAGGAGGAGATCCTGGACCGTCGGAATATAAGGAACCCCCCGCAGATTCCGGAGATAACCCGGAGTCGGCGGGGGGTTTTGTTTTTGCTTTCCAGCACAGTTTGGTTTATTGCGCCGTCCTGAATTGTTACTTCAGATTATTTTTCTTCAGCTCTGCCATTTTCATAGCACGAACCTTCAGGGGAAGGCCGAACAGGGTAATGAAGCCGTCTGCATCGTGGTGGTCATACAGATCACCTGTAGTAAAGGATGCCAGAGACTCACTGTACAGGGAATAGGGAGAGGTGGTTCCGGCCTTGGTAATGTTTCCTTTGTAAAGCTTGAATTTGACTTCACCGGTAACATATTCCTGAGTGGATTCTATAAATGCCTGAACAGCCTCACGCAGAGGAGTAAACCATTTGCCCTCATATACGATCTGAGACAGTTTGTTGCTCATTTCTTTTTTTACTTCCATAGTAGCACGGTCTAATACCAGTTCTTCCAGCTGCTGATGGGCCTCCATCAGAATGGTTCCGCCAGGAGTCTCATAAACACCCCGGGACTTCATGCCGACAACACGATTTTCTACAATATCGATAATGCCGATGCCGTGCTTTCCGCCCAGCTCATTTAATTTGCGAATGATGTCAGAAACCTTCATGGCTTCGCCGTTGATGCTGGTGGGAACGCCTTTTTCGAAGGTCATGGTTACATATTCTGCCTTATCCGGCGCTTTTTCCGGAGTTACGCTCATCACAAGCAGATCATCGTAGTTGGGCTCATTAGCCGGATTTTCCAGCTCCAGGCCTTCATGGCTGATGTGCCAGATATTACGGTCACGGCTGTAGCTGTGGTTGGCGTCAAAGGGCAGGTCAATGCCATGCTGCTTGCAGTATTCAATTTCGTCTTCCCGGGACTGCATGGTCCATACATCGGTCATACGCCAGGGAGCGATGATTTTAATATCCGGGGCCAGAGCCTTGATTCCCAGCTCAAAACGGATCTGATCATTTCCTTTTCCAGTTGCACCGTGGCAGATGGCAGAAGCACCTTCTTTTCTTGCAATGTCTACCAGACGTTTGGCAATGGCCGGACGTGCCATAGAGGTTCCTAAGAGATACTTGTTTTCATAGACAGCATTGGCCTGAACACAGGGAACAATGTAATTGTCGCAGAAATCATCTACCAGGTCTTCAATATATAATTTAGAAGCGCCGGACAGTCTTGCACGTTCTTCCAGACCGTCCAGTTCATTGCCCTGTCCGCAGTCGATGCAGCAGCAGATTACATCATAGTCAAAGGTTTCCTTCAGCCATGGAATAATAGCGGTGGTATCCAGTCCACCGGAATAAGCAAGTACAACTTTCTCTTTCATAATTATAATCCTCCTCATATATGTTCCATTTTCTTTGCAATCAAATGTTATGACCTCATAAATATACAACACTTTTTTAAATAATGCAAGCATAAATTGAATTTTTATAAAAAGTATTGCATAATATTCAAATAGGCTGTATAATTACGAAATCCTGAAAAAATACTTTTCACGGAAAGACAAAATGGTTATAATGAAACAAAGTAATTTCGCGAGGCATTACTGTAATGTGATGAAATGAAAAGGAGTCTGCGGATCCTTTCAGAAAAGGAAATAAGAGAGGGAGAGAATTATGATAAGAGCAGGGATTATTGGAGCTACCGGATATGCAGGAGCAGAGCTGGCAAGGCTTTTGCTGCAGCGTGAGGATGTAGAGCTTGTGTGGTATGGATCAAGGAGCTATGTAGGGGAAGACTTCTCTTCTATATACCGGAATATGTCTCACCTGACAGATGAGCTGTGCCAGGATGACGATATGGCAAAGCTGGCTGATATGGCCGATGTTATTTTTACAGCAACTCCCCAGGGCTTTTGCGCATCTTGGCTGACGGAGGAGATTCTGTCTAAAACAAAGATTATTGATCTGAGTGCAGATTTTCGGATTAAGGATGTGGCAGTTTATGAGCAGTGGTACCGGCTGAAGCACCCCACCCCGCAGTTTCTTCCGGAGGCTGTGTACGGGCTGCCGGAGATTAACCGGGAGAAAATAAAGAATGCCAGACTGATAGCCAATCCTGGCTGCTATCCAACATGCTCGTTTTTAACGATGTATCCAATGGTAAAGGAGGGGCTGATTGATCCAGATACCATTATTATTGATGCAAAATCAGGAACCTCCGGGGCAGGACGAAGCGCCAAGGTTCCCAGTCTGTACTGTGAGGTGAATGAAAGTATGAAACCTTATGGGGTAGCTTCTCACCGCCATACGCCGGAGATTGAAGAGCAGCTGTCTTATGTGGCAGGCAGACCTGTGACCATCAGCTTTACGCCCCATCTGGTGCCGATGAACCGCGGAATCCTGGTGACAGCCTATGGTTCTCTTACCAGAGAGGCAACGGCAGAGGAGATTAAGGCAGTTTACGATAAGTACTATGAAAATGAGTATTTTGTGCGAGTGATGAATCCAGGGCAGGTTCCCCAGACACGGTGGGTTGAGGGAAGCAACTTTGCGGATATTGCATTTCAAATCGATCCCCGGACAGGAAGGATTGTGATGATGGGCGCTATTGACAATATGGTAAAGGGCGCGGCAGGTCAGGCAATGCAGAATATGAATCTGATGTTCGGGCTTCCGGAGAATACAGGTCTTCGGCAGATTGCGGTATTCCCGTAGGGAGGTTTGAAACAATGGCAGGAACCATGAGTGTACATATCCGGGAAATGACCATAGACGATTATGAAAAGGTATATGGGCTCTGGATGCAGATTCAGGGTTTTGGAATTCGTTCCATTGATGACTCCAGAGAGGGTGTGGAGCGGTTTTTAAAGAGAAACCCTACGACCAGCGTGGTGGCTGAGCAGAACGGACGGATAGTGGGAAGTATTCTCTGCGGCCATGACGGAAGAACCGGATCATTTTACCATGTATGCGTAGCAGATGATTACCGGAAACGGGGAGTGGGACACCGGATGGCTCATTTTGCCATGCGGGCTCTGCAGGTAGAGGGAATCAATAAGGTCAGCCTGGTGGCCTTCAAATCCAACAGTCTTGGAAATGAATTCTGGAATCGTGTGGGCTGGACCAGACGGGAGGATTTTAATGTGTATGATTTTATACTGAACGAGGAGAACATTACCCGGTTTAATCAGTAAAAAGAGAATGTTTCCGGTAAAAATACCTTGAAGAATCAGGAGGGTGAGAAGAAAATGAAAAAAATAGAAGGCGGCATAACTGCTGCAAAGGGCTTTATGGCAGCATCTGCAGCAGCTGGAATCAAATATAAGGACAGAAAAGATATGGCTGTGATTTACAGCCAGGTGCCCTGTCAGGCAGCAGGAACCTTTACAACCAATGTAGTAAAGGCTGCTCCGGTAAAATGGGACCAGAAGCTGGTGAAGGAGTCGGGGGAGGCCCAGGCGGTTGTGATCAATGCAGGAATAGCCAATGCATGTACGGGAGCAGAGGGCTACAGCTACTGTAAAGCAACAGCTCAGGCGGCAGCAGAGGCTCTTGGAGTGGATGAGAACAGCGTTTTAGTGGCTTCCACAGGAGTGATTGGTATGCAGCTTCCCATGGATCGTCTGACGGCCGGAATCAGGATGATGGCGCCTTTGCTGTCCGATACCCAGGAAAGCGGAACTGAGGCGGCGAAGGCGATTATGACGACGGATACGGAGAAAAAGGAAGTGGCTGTGGAGTTTGAGGCAGGCGGAAAAACCGTAACCATAGGCGGTATGTGCAAGGGCTCCGGCATGATTCATCCCAATATGTGTACCATGCTTGCTTTTGTGACAACGGATCTGGCTATTTCCAGAGAGCTTCTGCAGGAGGCCCTCAGTCAGGATATCAAGGATACCTACAATATGATTTCCGTAGACGGCGATACCTCTACCAACGATACCGTCCTCCTTCTGGCGAATGGAATGGCCGGAAATCCGGTTATTACAGAAAAAAATGAGGACTATCATGCCTTCTGTCAGGCGCTGAATGTGGTGAATGAGACTCTGGCCAAAAAGATGGCCGGGGATGGAGAGGGCTGCACAGCGCTCTTTGAGGTCAAGATAATCGGTGCAGAAAGCAAACAGCAGGCAGTAACTCTGGCAAAGTCCGTGATTACCTCCAATCTGACAAAGGCAGCGATTTTTGGACATGATGCGAACTGGGGAAGAATTCTCTGCGCAATGGGCTATTCCGGCGCCCTGTTTGATCCGGAAAAAGTGGATCTGTTCTTTGAAAGCGCAGCAGGAAAGCTGAAAATTATTGAAAACGGCGTGGCTCTGGATTACAGCGAGGAGGAGGCCACAAGGATTCTTTCTGAGCCGGAGGTAACGGCGGTTGCTGATGTGAAAATGGGAGATCAGACAGCAACAGCATGGGGCTGTGATTTGACCTTTGATTATGTAAAAATTAACGCAGATTATCGTTCTTAATCTGAGAGAAAACGGGAGTATCAGAAGAAAGGAATAAGGATGGAAAACGGAAAGAAAAAGGATAACAGAGAGGAAGAGCTGCATATGGAGCAGCTGACTGAGCGGCAGAAGGCGGAGGTTCTGATTGAAGCTCTGCCCTATATTCAGCGGTTTAACAGAAAGATTATTGTTGTCAAATACGGCGGCAGCGCTATGGTTGATGAGCATCTGAAGCATCAGGTGATTCAGGATGTGGTTCTGTTAAAGCTGGTAGGCTTTAAGCCGATTATTGTTCATGGAGGAGGAAAAGAAATCAGCCGCTGGGTTTCTAAGGCAGGCATGGAACCACGGTTTGTCAATGGACTGCGGGTAACGGATGAGGATACCATGGAGATTGCAGAGATGGTACTGAACAAAGTAAATAAAAGCCTGGTTCAGCTGGTAAATGAGCTGGGTGTAAACGCTGTTGGAATCAGCGGTAAGGACGGAATGCTGTTAAAATGCGAAAAGAAGCTGTCCGGCGGTCAGGATATTGGCTTTGTGGGAAATATTACAGAGGTGAATCCAAAGATTATTTATGATTTGCTGGAGAAGGATTTCCTTCCCATTATTTGTCCCATTGGCTTTGATAATCATTTCCAGAGCTTTAATATCAATGCGGATGATGCGGCCTGTGCCATTGCAAGAGCAGTTCATGCAGAAAAGTTGGCCTTCCTGACAGATGTGGAGGGGGTATACCGCGACTTTAACGATAAGAGCACACTGATTTCGGAAATGACGGTAGATGAGGCCAGAGCCTTTGTAGACGGAGGTCAGCTGGGAGGCGGTATGCTTCCGAAGCTTCAGAACTGTGTAGATGCGATTGAAAACGGCGTTTCCCGGGTTCATATTCTGGATGGACGGATTCCCCACTGTCTGCTTCTGGAGATTTTCACCAACCAGGGAATCGGGACGGCGCTGTTTGCCAATGGAGCAGAACGGTATTTTCATGAAATGCAGTAAGGAGGTGCATTATGGGAAAAGAGCAGTACATGGATCGGGCAGAGCATGCTCTGTATAAGATTTACAACCGGTTTCCGGTGGTGTTTGACCGGGGAGAGGGCGTGTATCTTTATGATACGGACGGAACAGAATATCTGGATTTCGGAGCTGGAATTGCCGTTATGGCACTGGGCTATGGCTGCAGAGAGTTTCAGGAGGCAGTCAAGGATCAGGTAGATAAATTATGCCACACTTCAAACCTGTTTTATAATGCTCCGTCGATCGGTGCAGCAGAAAAGCTTTTGAAGGTTTCCGGAATGGATAAAGTGTTTTTTACCAACAGCGGAACTGAGGCGGTTGAGGGGGCCTTAAAGGTGGCAAAGCGCCATGCTTTCAATAAAGGAATGGGGCAGGATTATGAGATTATTGCCATGAAGCATTCCTTCCATGGACGGAGTCTGGGCTCTCTTTCTGTTACGGGAAATGACCATTATCAGGAGCCGTTTGCTCCGCTGATTCCGGGAATCCGGTTTGCAGAATTCAATAACCTGGACAGTGTAAAGGCTTTGTTTAGCGAGAAAACCTGCGGAGTTATTATGGAAACGATCCAGGGCGAGGGTGGTATTTATCCGGCTTCAGAGGAGTTTTTAAAGGGAGTCCGCAGTCTCTGTGATGAGCATGATGCCCTGCTGATTCTGGATGAAATTCAGTGCGGAATGGGGCGGAGCGGCTCTATGTTTGCATGGCAGGAATATGGTGTGAAGCCAGATGTTATGACTGTAGCAAAAGCGCTGGGAAACGGGCTTCCCATCGGTGCATTTTTGGCCTGCAAGGGGGCGGCAAAGGTTATGGAGCCGGGAGATCACGGTACAACCTACGGAGGAAATCCTCTTGTCTGCGCGGCAGCTGACAAGGTGCTGGAGCTGTTTGAGGAGAAGAATCTTGTGGCTCATGTCCAGGAAATCGGACAGTATCTGTGGGAAGAGCTGGAGGCCCTGGCAGGGCGTTTGGACTGTGTTGCTGCACACAGAGGAAAGGGGCTTATGCAGGGATTGGAGCTTTCTATGCCAGTAGGCCCGGTGGTGAAAACGGCGCTCTTAGAGGAGCATCTGGTTCTGATCAGTGCAGGAAGTCAGGTTATCCGTTTTGTACCCCCTTTAGTCATTGAAAAAGAGGATGTGGACGAAATGATTGTCCGTCTGGAAAGAGCGGTAAAATCGGTTGTACGCTCTGTGGCAGAGGCCTGATATTGGATAAAAAATAAAAGCTATGTAACTGTTCAGGACGGGCATCTTCTTGTCCGGCAAAGCCGAACAAGAAGCATCGGAGGGATCTCCCGCCGTCCTGAATAGTTACAAAACTATTATGCACCCGCAGGTTCGCGGCAGCAAGGGCTGTCGGGGATCTGCGGGTGTCTGCTAATTTCTGTTTCCATAAAATTCAGAATGTGTTACAATAAAAAGCAGAAGTATCTGGAAGACGGAAAAAGCTTTCCGGAACTGAAAGAAAAAGGGAGAGAAATCAGGAAAGGAAAAGAAAAAATGATAGAAAAACAGACAATCGGAGGCTGGGGAGATGCTCTGGCATCGAAGGCGCCGGTGCCGGGAGGCGGCGGCGCATCTGCTCTTTGCGGCAGTCTGGCGGCAGCCTTGGGACAGATGGTGGCCAATCTCACAGTGGGAAAAAAACGGTATGAAGATGTAGAGGAGGAGATGCAGCAGAGTCTCTTTGCTCTGAATATTCTCCAGCTGGAGCTGACAGCTTTGGCAGATAAGGATGCAGAGGTTTTTGCTCCGCTGGCGGCTGCTTACGGTATGCCTTCCTCTACAAAAGAGGAGCAGGAAGAGAAACAGGGGGTAATGGAGGAGCGGCTTTTGGCGGCCAGTCTGGTTCCCCTTCAGATGATGGAAAAAACATCGGCAGTGCTGGATATTCTGGGGCTTCTGGAGGAAAAAGGAAGCAAAATGGCAGTTTCTGATGTGGGCGTTGCGGCTCAGATGGCCAGGGCAGCTTTAAACGGAGCAGTCATGAATGTTTACATTAATACAAAATCTATGAAAAATCGAGACAAGGCAGAAGAACTCAATGACAAGGCAGAAAAGCTGATTGAGGCAGGAACAAAGCAGGCAGATGAAATTTACAGTCGGGTTTTGAACAAGCTGAGAGGGTAAAGGATGCTGGAGGATAGTTCGGAAGACCAAGCGAAAGAGCGTGCGAAAGGAACGGGAGAAGCAGGAAAAATCCGGGAAACAAATCCAGAGAGGAGCAGCAGAAGATATGCAGATTCTAAAAGGAGCAGAGGTATCCTCTGCGATAAAGGAACGGGTACAGGAACAGTTGGCCGGTCTGAAAGCCGGTATACCCAGGCTGGCGATTGTCCGGGTGGGAGAACGGCCAGATGATATTTCTTATGAGCGGGGAGCTGTGAAAAAGATGGAAGCCTTCGGCCTTCAGGTACAGTGCTTTCACTATCCTGAAGATATCAGCAATGAGGAGTTTCAGGAAGAATTTTTCAAAATCAATGGAGACAGGGATGTGACAGGGATTTTGCTTCTTCGTCCTCTTCCCCGTCAGATTCGGGAGAAGGATATTGAGAATATGATTTCTCCTGAGAAGGATTTGGATGGGATTTCTCCGATAAATATTGCAAAGGTATTTGCAGGAGATGACAGTGGATTTGCTCCCTGTACGGCAGAGGCGGTGGTTCAGGTTTTGAGGCATTATCAGATTCCTATAGAGGGAAAAAGGGTGACGATAGTCGGACGCAGTATGGTAGTCGGACGTCCCTTGTCGATGCTGCTGGTTAAGGAAAATGCCACAGTAACAATCTGTCACACCAGAACGAGAGATTTGCCTAAGACCTGCCAAAATGGTGAAATTCTGGTAGCAGCAGCCGGAAAGGCCCGTATGCTGAATCAGAAGTATGTGGGGCAGGATGCGGTTGTGATTGATGTGGGAATCAATGTGGATGAAAACGGAAAGCTTTGCGGAGATGTGGAACTGGATTCTATTTCGGAGCAGGCATCGATGGCAACGCCGGTTCCCGGAGGAGTAGGAGCTGTTACAACGGCAGTGCTGGCAGAGCATCTGGTACGGGCGGCTATTATGCAGTCCTGAGGTGCTGCAGGGCGGAAGTTCTGAGGAGAGTTCAGGGCAGAAAAGAATCATGTGAATAAGCGCAGGAAACAGGAAGGGGAATATAAAATGGCAAAGGTATTATTAATTAATGGAAGCAGCAATGAAGAAGGATGTACTTATACAGCTCTCTGCGAGGTGGCAGGGGCTTTGAAAAAGGAAGGGATTGAGGCTGAAATTATCCAGCTGGGAAAAGAAGCAATCCGGGACTGTATTGGCTGCGGCAGCTGCGGAAAGCTGGGTCACTGTGTGTTTGATGATGACATGGTAAATGAAGTGCGCAAAAAAGCGGAGGAGGCAGATGGATTTGTGTTTGGAACACCGGTATATTATGGACATCCCAGCGGACGGATTTTGTCCTTCTTAGATCGCCTGTTTTATTCCGGGAGTAAGGCATTTGCATTTAAACCAGGAGCAGTGGTGGCCTCTGCAAGAAGAGCGGGAACAACAGCCTCTCTCGATGCCCTGAGCAAATATTTTGTCTTTGCAAAAATGCCGGTGGTTTCTTCGAATTACTGGCACATGGTTCACGGAAACAAACCGGAGGAGGTCAGACAGGATCTGGAGGGTCTGCAGATTATGCGGGGAATTGGTCAGAATATGGCCTGGATGATCAAATGTATTGAGGCAGGAAAGGCAGCCGGTATTTCTTATCCGGAAGGAGAGGCCAAGGTAAAGACCAGCTTTATTCGGTAAAAAACGGGATACATAGGCAGAAGTGAATGGGTTGACAGGGAAAGAAAAGTGTGATACATTGACTGACAGATAAAATAGGAAAGGGGTGAGAGGATGAAGTTATGATTTCTGCACAGGCAGCTGCACAAAAAAAGCAACAGGCGGCATTGACCGCTGCTTTTGCTGTGCTTGTTTTGCAGGAACATGATTTCATTCTCTCCCTCTTTTTTTGATGCCCGGATTTCTGGCTGGATGGTTTTTTGCCCGGATTTTTGACGGAAAGTGCGTGCTGAGGCCTGAGCGGCTTTGGCGGTATTTGATTGGGATATCAAAGAAGAAAAGGTTCTGTGTCACATATGGGGATAGTGGGGACAGATAGTGGAGAAAACGATGATTTTGTGGATTCCTGCATGTTTTTTCAGCCAGACGGTGGATAAAGGTCTGGTCTAGCAGGGAGGTATGATAGGAATGTCATTGATACAGGTACAGAATCTTAGTTTTTCTTATGAAGGAAGCAGTGAACCGGTGTTTGACCGGGTATCCTTTCATCTGGATACCAGATGGAGATTAGGGGTTACAGGGCGAAACGGAAAGGGAAAAACGACTTTTTTAAAGCTGTTGTCCGGAGAGCTGGATCACAATGGAGCCATTCAGACACAGGCTGTATGCGATTATTTTCCGTTTTCTGTTCCCCATCCGGAGCTGGATACCTGGCAGATTCTGGATCAGGTGACAGATGGAGAGGCGCAGCTATGGGAGATTCAAAGGGAATTATCTCAGCTTCAGGCAGAGGAAGAGATTTTATACAGGCCCTTTCAGACGCTTTCTAAAGGAGAACAGACGAAGGCGCTTTTGGCGGCTTTGTTTTTGCGGCAGGGACATTTCCTTCTGATTGATGAGCCGACCAATCATCTGGATCAGGAGGCGCGAACGGCGGTAAGCCGGTATTTAAGCAAACGAGAGGGCTTTATTCTTGTGTCCCATGATCGGGCATTTCTGGATGGATGTGTAGATCATATTCTGGCTTTGAACCGACAGGATATTGAGCTTCAGCAGGGGAATTTTTCTTCCTGGTATGAAAACAGAAAACGCCAGGATGCCTTTGAGCAGGCGGAAAACAACCGCCTGAAACGGGATATCCGGCGGCTGGAGGAAGGGGCGCGTCAGTCTGGAAAATGGGCTGATCAGGCGGAGGCTTCAAAAATCGGAAGAAATCCCAAAAAGCAGGAAACCTTTATTGGAACAAGAGCCTATCTGGGTGAAAAATCCCGGAGAATGCAGCAGCAGAGAAAAAATATGGAGCGCCGTCAGGCACGAGCTATTCAGGAGAAAAAGGAACTTCTGAAAAATGTGGAGACAGTGGAGAGTTTGAAGCTGTTTCCTCTTTCCTATCACAGTCAGCGGCTTGTGGTTTTGGAACAGGTTTCTGCCTGTTATGGAAATCCTCCGATACCAGTCAGCGAACCGGTCACTATGGAAATCAGAAATGGGGATAGGATTTGCCTCCGGGGAAAAAATGGATGCGGTAAGTCCAGTCTTTTTCGGTTGATTCTGGGAGAACAAACAGAGGCAGCAGGAAAGATATGGAGGGGATCGGGCCTGAAAATTTCT
Organism: uncultured Clostridium sp.; assembly: GCA_900538475.1. Classification (GTDB taxonomy): domain Bacteria; phylum Bacillota; class Clostridia; order Lachnospirales; family Lachnospiraceae; genus Brotaphodocola. The sequence goes on from UPYT01000016.1 coordinate 27,635, forward strand.
TATGTTTCTCAGGATACCTCTCATCTTCGGGGAAGTCTGAGAGAGTATGCCAGAGCGTTTCAGGTGGAGGAGCATTTGATTTGTGCTCTGCTGAGAAAGCTGGATTTTTCCAGGGAGCAGCTGGAAAAGCCGCTGGAAGCTTTAAGTCAGGGGCAGAAGAAAAAGGTTTTGATTGCACGGAGTCTCTGTGAACAGGCTCATCTGTATCTATGGGATGAACCGCTGAATTATGTGGATGTGTATTCCAGGATACAGATTCAGGAGCTGATTTTAAAATTTCAGCCTACTATGGTATTTGTAGAGCATGATGCAGAGTTTGCTGATCGGGTAGCAGATCAGATTTTGATGATGAATCCGGCAACAGGGCGCAGCCAGATTAGATATTGATGATGACTTTGGCGGCGGAGAGGAGTCAGAGTGGATGGTTGGCAGAGAACCCAGCAGCGGAGAGGAGTCAGAATAAATTTTAACAAGGAATCGGGAAGAAGACATGATAGAAAGGAACAGGGAGAGAAAGGGGTAATTATGGTTATCAGAAAAACATCCATGGAGGATTTGGAACAGGTGCTTCTCTTGTATCAGGAGGCGCGGCAGTTTATGCAGGATCATGGAAATCCCCATCAGTGGGGACAGTTTTATCCTCCTCGTGAAATCGTGGAGCAGGATATTCGGACTGGGAAAAGCTATGTCTGCGAGGAGGGAGGAAGTCTTCTTGGCACCTTCTATTTTGCTGTGGAAGCAGATCTGGATTACGGAAGGATTTATGAGGGAGAATGGCAGGGAACGGGGGCCTATGGGGTTATGCACCGGGTAGCGGCTCCCGGACGGAAAAAAGGAACAGCCAGCCTTTGTATTGAGTGGTGCCTGAAGGAAAGCGGCGGGGATCTGCGGATTGATACTCACCGGGATAATATCCCCATGCAGAAGCTGCTGGAGAAAAACGGCTTTGTCCAGTGCGGGATTATTCACCTTTCTAACGGAGATGAGCGAATTGCTTATGAGAAAGTTGTGAAAAATTCATAACTTTTGTAGAAATATTGTCTCAAACATGGTAAGATGGTAGTCACACGGATAAGCTGCGTGTGTCTTACGTGAGAGGAGGCAGGGCAATTATGAACAAGGTAATTACAATCAGCCGTGAATTTGGAAGCGGAGGCCGTGAGGTCGGATTCCGTCTGGCACAGAAGCTGGGAATTCCTTTTTATGACAAAGAGATTATTTCCATGGCAGCTGAGGACAGCAATATTGCGGAAGAGGCGTTCCGGGCCAATGACGAGGTCATCGGCAGAAAAGAACGGATTAACCATGATTATGTGTCAGTGAATCCTTTTTCCCCACTGTATGAGATTCCTGTGTCGGATCAGGTATTTCTGGCTCAGTCACAGATGATTCGGAAATTGGAGTGGGCAGGCCCCTGTGTGATTATTGGTCGCTGCTCTGATATTATTGTGGAAAATGGTTTCCATGTGTTTATCTGTGCAGGAATGAAAAAACGGATTGAGCGGATGCAGCGTCTGGAGTCGGATGAGACCGTTAAGAAGCTGGAATCCCGGATGCGGGAGATTGACCGGAAGAGAAGAGATTATTATCAATATTACAGCGGCAATGAGTGGGGAAATCCCCGTAACTACCATCTGAGTCTGAACAGCGGAAAGCTGGGAATCGAGCGGTGTGTGGATATTATTGCTGAAAGTGTGATGATGATGGAAAAATAAAGGGAATATTTTTGGTGTTAAGGCTGCTGCTCTATAGATGAGTAATCATTTGTGGGGCAGCAGCCTTTTCAGCAGAAAAGTGCCCCTTGCCAAGGACATTAAAGAAACAGAGCTTATATTTTCATTTTTTATTGATAGTTTTCCCGCAGAAGGGCAATTTCAGCGGCATATCCGTCCAGTTCATTGGGGGTTTCCAGGTAAAAGGGAAGCTTTCGCAGGGCCGGATGATTAATGATGCGAATCAGAGCTTCTTTTCCGATATATCCTTCTCCGATACGGGCGTGACGATCCTTGTGAGCGCCCAACGGATTCAGGCTGTCGTTTAGATGAATGGCTTTCAGGCGAGAGAGGCCGATAACTCGGTCAAATTCGGTAAGAACCTCATCAAGATGATTTACAATATCATAGCCGCCGTCCCATACATGACAGGTATCCAGACAGACACCCATATGATCAGACAGAGTGACCCGATCAAGGATTTCTCGAAGCTCTTCAAAGGAGCGGCCGATTTCGCTGCCTTTTCCAGCCATGGTTTCCAGCAACACAGTAGTGGTCTGGTCAGGCTTTAAAATTGCATTCAGCATATCGGAAATATAGGTAATTCCGATTTCTACGCCCTGCTTTACATGACTGCCGGGATGGAAGTTGTAACAGTTTCCGGGAGTGTATTCCATGCGGGCCAGATCGTCGGCCATAGTGGCGCGGGCGAATTCCCGCAGATGTTCGTCTGCGGAACAGGCATTGAGCGTATAGGGGGCATGGGCCAGAATCCGGGTAATGTTGTGTTCAGCCGCAAAGGCAAGATAAGCCCCCACATCAGAGGGAACAATGGCTTTGGCATTTCCTCCCCTGGGATTGCGGGTGAAAAACTGAAAGGTATTGGCATTTATTTTTACAGCGTCCTTTCCCATAGCAAGATAGCCCTTGGAGGAGGACAGGTGACATCCAACAGTAAGCATATGATTTCCTTTCAAAAACGTATTGAGAACATGGGGGTTCTGAATAGTTACTATACCCTAGACCAGATAAAAAGTAAAGGGAGACTTTTTTTATAAAGTATGCTAGAATATGCCGTATTGAGGTTTTCCGGAAGGAACCAAAAAAGAGTATGGGAGAGAAAAAATGAACAGTAACAACAGAAAAAAAGATAATGCAGTCAGAGGAATGTTTCTGACGCTGGTGGGTGGAACCTTGTGGGGATTTTCCGGCACCTGCGGTCAGTTCCTGATGCAGACCAAGGGAGTGACCTCCAACTGGCTGGTGCCTATCCGCCTGCTTCTGGCTGGTGCTTTGCTTTTGTTTATCTGCTGGCTCAAAGATGGAAGAGGGATTTTTCGGATCTGGATTCAGGATGCGGCTTCTATTCTGATTTTTGGAATTCTCGGTATGAGCATGTGCCAGTATACCTATTTTACGGCGATTGGCGCCTCCAATGCAGGGACGGCAACGGTTCTTCAGTATATCGGGCCGGTTCTGATTTTGATTTATCTGTCTTTGAGGAACAGAAAGCCGCCTCGTCCGGTGGAGCTTCTGGCGATTATTCTGGCGGTTGCAGGAACCTTTCTTCTGGCTACCCATGGCCGTCCGGGAAGTATGGTTCTTTCGAGAACAGCTTTGTTTTGGGGACTGTTATCGGCAGTAGCGCTGGCTGTCTATACCGTACAGCCGGGACGTCTGCTGAATGAATACGGTTCTGCTGTGGTAACGGCCTGGGGAATGCTGATTGGAGGCATTATGCTCTGCTGTATTTTCCACCCCTGGACCATTCCTGTGGAGACGGACAGCCAGGTGGTGCTGGGCATGGCTGTGATTATTCTTGTGGGAACAGTAATTGCTTTTTCCTGTTACATGGAAGGAATCCGCTGTGTAGGAGCAAAAAAAGGAAGCCTCTATGCGTCTGTGGAGCCGGTTTCAGCTACGGTATTTTCTGTTATCTGGATGCATGTCAGCTTTGGCTTGATGGATCTGATTGGCTTTGCCTGTATTATTTCAACGATTTTTCTGCTTGCCCTTGATAAGAAGGAATAGTATAATGAAATAATATTACATAAAAATGGAGTTGTGAGAAATGAATGGGAATCAAAGTGTTGTAGGAGCGATCTGTTCCTCCTACGATTCTTATTTTGAAGCAGAAAAGAAAATAGCAGACTGCATTATTGAGCGAAAAGAGGAGGTTGTGGATATGACAGTGGCGGAGCTGGCCAGAGCCAGCAAAACCAGTGATGCCACAGTCTCCCGTTTCTGCAGAAGGTGTGGATTTAAAGGCTTTCATCACCTGAAGATGTCTCTGGCCCGGGAAGTGATGGAGGAAAAAAATAACGGAGTTCAGGTATCCAACGATATCAGCCGGGATGATATCAGCCAGTCTCTGCAGAATATTCTTGCTAACAAAATTGCCGAGCTGACCCAGACGGTTTCCATGATGGATGCCAAAAGTCTGGAAAAGATTCTCCGTCTGATTGAGCGGGCTTCTACGGTTCAGGTGGCAGCGGTGGGAAATACGGTGCCGGTAGCCTTGGATTTTACATTTAAGCTGAACCAGCTGGGCATTCGCGCAGTTTCAGGAACTATTTGGGAAACCCAGATGGCCTATACTCTGACATTGACAAAGAATGATGTGGTGATTCTGATTTCCAATTCCGGCACATCAAGGCGTTTGGTGACTCTGGCAAAAGGGGCCAGGGAGAATGGCTGCCAGGTGATTGCCATTACCAACAACGGAGATTCGCCTGTAGCCAAGGAAGCAGATTATGTTCTGATTACAGCAACGAGAGAAAAGCTGTTGTTAGAGGATTTCTGTTTTTCCCGGGTTCCGGCCACTATGGTTGCGGAGATTTTATATCTTCTTCTGGAGTCTGGCCGTCCGGGCGCAAAAGAAACAATCCGGAGGCATGAGCTGTCGATTGCGGATGATAAAAATGTTTCGGATATTCCGGAAAGGATCAAGGAAAATGAACCGTAATTTTAAAATGGTGCTTCAATATGAGGGAACCAGATACAATGGATGGCAGAAGCAGGGCAATACTTCAGACACCATTCAGGGAAAGCTGGAGCAGATTCTGGAACGAATGGCAGGAGAGCCGGTGGAGGTGCAGGGCTCCGGACGCACAGATGCAGGCGTACATGCGGCAGGGCAGACTGCCAATTTCCGGATCTCTGAGGAATTCTTCCGCAGCAGAGGGCTTTTTAGGCAGGAGGAAGCCTATCTGAAGTCTTATCTGAACCGCTATCTGCCGGATGATATTGGCGTGCTGTCAGTAGAAGAGGTGCCGGAGTGGTTTCACAGCCGTCTCAGTGCCGAAAGGAAAACCTACTGCTATCAGATTGAAACAGGAGAGAAGCAGGATGTGTTTCAGCGGCGGCTCAGTTATCATCTGGGACGTTCACTGGATACAGAGGTTATGAGACTGGCAGCAGAGAGGCTTTGCGGCACTCATGATTTCCGAAGCTTCTGCGGAAACAGGAAAATGAAAAAATCTACGGTTCGTACCTTGTATTCGGTAGATATCTGTCAGAAACCAGGCAGCAGCCTGGTGACGCTTTCCTTTACGGGAAACGGTTTTCTGCAGAATATGGTACGGATTCTGACTGGAACATTAATAGAAATCGGACTGGGAGAGAGAGACTGGAGAACTGTGGACGATATTTTGCGTGCAAAGGATCGTCAGGCTGCAGGATTTACAGCTCCGGCAGAGGGGCTGTGTCTGGTCCAGGTAATTTATGAGGAAATGAAATGACAGATTTACTGGTAAAATTATTTGTAAAAGATTATGAACAGACGGAGAATCTGCAGGTACGCACCCGCTACGGGCTTTTGTCCGGCATGGTGGGAATCTGCTGTAATGTGCTCCTATTTTTGGCAAAGCTTTTTACAGGAATGATGATTAACAGCATTTCTGTTATGGCAGATGCTTTTAACAACCTTTCAGATGCGGCTTCCTCCATTATCAGCTTTGTGGGTGTGAAGATGTCTGAGAAGCCGGCAGATAAGGAGCATCCTTTTGGACATGGGCGGATTGAATATATATCCGCCTTTATTGTGGCCTTTCTGGTTATCCAGGTGGGATTTTCTTTGTTTAAATCTTCTCTGGGAAAGCTGTTTCACCCGGAGGAGCTGAGTTTTAGCCTGATTTCAGTAGGAATTCTGGGGCTGACAGTGGCGGTGAAGCTGTGGATGTGCCTGTTTAACCGCAAACTGGGAAAACGGATTCAGTCTTCTGTCATGCTGGCAACGGCAGCGGATTCTCTGGGAGATACCGGGGCAACAGCGGCAACAATTTTTTCCATTGTAGTGTATGGCGTCTGGCATGTGAATATTGATGGACTTGTGGGCATTGCTGTATCGATTCTGGTTATGATTGCCGGGATTAACATTGCAAAGGATACGCTGGCTCCTTTGATCGGGGAAGCTATTGATCCGGAAATCTACCAGAAAATTACGGGGTTTGTGGAGCAGTATGATGGCATTATTGGAAGTCACGATCTGATTGTACACAATTATGGTCCGGGCAGGAGCATGGCTTCTATTCACGCAGAGGTTCCCAGCAATGTGGAAATTGGAAAATCCCACGCAGTTGTGGATCAGATTGAGCGGGATGCCCAGAAAAAGCTGGGGATATTTCTTGTGATTCACATGGATCCGGTAGATGCGGATAATCCCATGACAGCAGAGTTAAAGAAAATGGTTGAGGAGATCCTTGCCGGACTGGATGAGCGCCTGAGTCTTCATGATTTCCGGATTGTAGATGCAGGAAACCAGATTAATATTATTTTTGATCTGGTAGTGCCCCGGGAATATACAAAAGCAAGGCAGGATGAATTAAAACAGAAGATCTATCAGAGAATAAGGGAGCAGGACAGCCGGTATTTTTGTGTGATTACTGCGGAATGCTCCTTCCAGCAGGAAAAACCGGTAAAATAAAGGAACAGAATCCACATAAGGCGGACGCCGAAAACTTCTTGTCCGCTGTAAGTGGGCAAGAAGCTGCAAAGCGGAACAGTTACAAAATAAATGTACCAGTTTCATGCAATAAGAACGAGAATTTTTGCATTAAACGATCAGAAAGGGAATTCGATTGAGCAACGAAGAGCTTTTAAGGCGTGTCAGTTTGGGGGACAGGGAGGCATTTTTGCTTCTCTACCAGAACACGGACAGAACCGTATACAGTTTTATATTGTCAATAATGAAGAATCCCCAGGATGCGGAAGAAGTGATGCAGGAGACCTATATGAAAATATGGACTTCTGCATCTTCTTATCAGTCCCAGGGCAAGCCTCTGGCCTGGATATTTACCATAGCAAGAAATCTTTGCTATATGAAGTTTCGTGACCAGAAGCATAGGGCAGATATGGGGCTGGAGGAGCTGACCGGGGAAGAAACCGGTGAACTCTGCCTTCCTCTGGAAAACCTGGCAGATGCCATGGCTCTGCGGGCAGCTCTGGAGCTTTTAAAGGAGGATGAGCGGCAGATTGTGCTTCTCCATGCCTCAGCAGGTCTAAAACACAGGGAGATTGCGGCATCTCTTGGTATGCCTCTGGCCACTGTGCTTTCCAAATACAACCGGTCAATCAAAAAACTGAAACAGAATTTAAGGGAGGAGTGACTGCAGATGAAGCAGAGATCGGATCAGGATCAATGGAATAAAGAGCAGATAGAAATTCATCTGAAATCAGCTGTGGATACACTTACTCCGGATATTTTTGAGAAGTTGGATTTGTCTGTTCCGCAGGAAAATGAGGAAGCAGTAAAAGAAAGGCAGGAGACTAAAAAAGGCGGCGCTATTTTGTTTCTGAGCCAGATGAGAGGCGCGGCTCTGGGAGCTGCGGCCAGTCTTTGTCTTTTGATGACAGGAGGCGGAGTCTGGTATTATCAGTATGAGAACCGTCAGATAGACTCAGTGATTGGAATTGATGTCAACCCCAGTGTGGAGCTTTCGATTAACAGGAGAGAGCGGGTATTGAAGGCAGAGGCCCTGAATGAAGATGGAAATCAGATTCTGTCAGATATGGAACTGAAGGGAGTAGATTTGAATGTGGCTGTGAATGCAGTTGTAGGCTCTATGGTAACTCACGGCTACCTGGATGATCTGGACAATGCGATTTTAGTGACAGTGAGCAATGACAGCATGACCAGGGCCTCAGCTCTGCGCAGCAGTGTGGTGGGAAACATTGAAAAAACCCTGGAGGAAAATCAGGTTCAGGCTGTTGTCTATGATCAGCAGGCGGTAGAGAATGATGAGATCGAGGATCTGGCAAAGCAGTATAAGATTTCTTATGGTAAGGCATATTTTCTCAAGGAACTGATTGAGTCAAATCCAGATTTGGCTATGAAGGATATGGAGTGGCTGTCTGCCATAACGATGGAGGAGCTGGCAGAATGGATCGGGAAAGACTTCCCGGCTTCTGTGGAAGAAACGGAGGTAAGCAGGGAAACGGAGACATCTGCCGAATCGGAAACGGAGACCTTGGTACCGGAAACGCCGGAAGCAGAGTTACCAGAACAGACCCAGACATCGGGCGGGGAAGAGAAGGAGTCTGTGACAGAAGATCAGAATGTGATTGCGGCCCCATCTCCGTCAGAAGAAAAAGTGGAAGAGGATCTGGTGGAGATCGATTATGTTGATTATGAAGATAACCGGATTTTCGTATATTTTGTAACCTATGTAGACTGGAAAAATCCTACGGTTCTGGTAAAGGATGAGGATGGCAGCCGGTATGCGGCGTTGGTAGAAGAAACAGCGAAGGATGAGTGTGTGATTTTTGCAGAAGGTCTGGAAGGCGGAAAGAATTACACCTTTGTGCTGGGAGGGCTGACGCCCCGCGGAGAAAACCGTGCCTCCTCTGTAACCGGATATTTTAAGGTTCCGGAGATTTCTGAACAGCTGGAAGAGGAGGAGCCGGAGGAATCCCAGGAAGAGGAAACGTCTTCAGAGGAGACGGAAGAAGCCTTGGGAGAAGAGGAAACCCTTCCTGAGGAAACAGAAGAATCTTCTGAAGAAGGCGAAAGCACTTCTGGGGAAGAGGAGGAAACATCTGGAGAGGGAAGCGAGACTTCAGGGGAAACGGAAGGAGCTTTTGAGGAGTTGGAAGAAGCCTTTGAAGAAAAGGGTAAGGTTTCCGGGCAGCAGAAGGAAGTATCAGAAGAGCGCAGGATTTAATCTGGCAGGAGGGAACTTCTGAATAAAAGTTGGAAAATTTGCCAGATGTTCCATGAATTTTGCGAAAATATAAAAAAGTAAAAAAGTACTTGACCGCAACGAATATTTCATGTATAATGACTTTCGTTGCAGTGATGGGCTATCGCCAAATGGTAAGGCAACGGACTCTGACTCCGTCATTTCAAGGTTCGAATCCTTGTAGCCCAGCTTATCCGGTTTTCGGATACAGGTTTTACAATTTTATATGGTATTGGGCTATCGCCAAATGGTAAGGCAACGGACTCTGACTCCGTCATTTCAAGGTTCGAATCCTTGTAGCCCAGCTTCTGTACAGTCCGGTTTCTGTTAGAGATTCCGGGCTGTTTTTTTGTCATAGGACGTAATTTCCCGTGACATAAAAACACTTCGCAGGTTTTAGCCAGAATGTTCAGAATCTGCCTCCTTTTTTCGGGAAATTGTTCTATTGCATATTTTCTGAAATCACTTATAATGGTAAACAGATAGGACTGTTTGATCTTGTCAGAAAATGAAATGTATGGAGGATTGATACACATGGATATTCGTTATTCCGCAAATCAGAAAGATTTTAAGCGCTATACTACAGAGGAAACCAGAAAAGAATTCCTGATTGAAAATCTTTATGTTGCGAATGAAATAGTAGCAGTATACTCTCACGTTGATCGTATGGTAACTTTGGGCTGTATGCCTACCACCGAGACTGTTTCCATTGATAAGGGTATTGATGTATGGAAAAATTTCGGAACGCACTACCTGCTGGAGAGAAGAGAGATCGGTATTTTCAACATCGGCGGTGCAGGAACCATCGTAGCAGACGGCGAGACCTTCAAGATGGGATATAAGGACTGTCTGTACATTACCAAGGGAACCAAGGAGGTTACCTTTGCCAGTGATGACGCAGCAAATCCGGCTAAGTTTTACATGGTAAGTGCTCCGGCTCACAAGGCATGCAAGACCACCTTTATCTCTATTAATGATGCAGCAAAGAAGCCATTAGGCGCTATGGAGACCTCCAATAAGAGAACCATCAACCAGTTTATTCATCCGTCTGTACTGGAGACCTGCCAGCTGTCTATGGGTATGACTGTGCTGGAGCCAGGCAGTGTATGGAACACCATGCCGTCTCACACCCATGAGAGAAGAATGGAGATCTATATGTACTTTGAGATTCCGGAGAACAACGTAGTATTCCATATGATGGGTGAGGGAAATGAGACCCGCCACATTGTAATGCAGAATGAGCAGGCTGTTATCAGCCCGTCCTGGAGTATTCATTCCGGCGCAGGTACCAGCAACTATACTTTCATCTGGGCTATGGGCGGCGAGAATCAGGAATTCGACGACATGGATGTGATTCCGACCACTGAGCTGAGATAAGAGCAGTTCATCAGAAATATACAGTGCCAGACGAAGAGGCTGACACAGGAATATGAAACAGAGGAGGATGCTATCATGATTTTTGATCAGGCAAAGAATTTGGATTTTTATCGCAATCTGGGAATTGAAGGACGTTATGCAAAGGCAGTGGACTGGCTGAAGAGTCAGGATCTGGCTTCTCTGGAAAACGGCAAATATGAAATTGACGGCAAGATGGTTTATGCCAATGTTATGAGCTACACAACAATTCCGTGGGAGGAAGCAAAGTTTGAGGCTCATGAGAATTATACAGATATTCAGTACATTATCGAGGGTCAGGAAACCATGACCTACGCTCCGGTTGAGGATCTGACAGTGAAGACTCCGTACAATCCGGAAAAGGATGTTGTGATTTTCGACAACAGCAATCCTGGTCTGAAGGTGGTTGTAAAAGCCGGCGAGTATATGATTTTCAATCCCTGGGACGGCCATAAGCCCAAAGCAGCAGCAGGCGAGCCTTCTCCGATTAAAAAAGTAGTTGTTAAAATTTGCGAAAAGTAAAACAAATCAGACAATTTTAAATAGGAGCCGGAATTTTTCCGGCTCCTCGCTTATTTTCTGCCTGTAAAATCATAACCGTCCCGCTGTACAAAGAGCCAGACAGGAAAAAATGGTGAAAGCAGGAAGCTGCATGGCTGAATTGTTATATAAAATCAGGCCGTACAGATAAAAAACAGTTGTGATTCCGCAAGGAATATGAGATAATAGCAGGAAATGAGTTAATAACACAGGAGAAATCATGTATTCGTTTGAAAGCAGGATCCGCTACAGTGAGGTGGATCAGAATCAGGAGCTGTCTGTAACAGGGATTATCAACTACCTGCAGGACTGCTCTACCTTTCAGTCAGAAGACCTGAATCTTGGCATTACATATCTCCAGGAGCATCACCGCGCATGGTGGCTGTCTTCCTGGCAGATTGTGATAGAGAGGTATCCAAGACTGGGAGAGGAGATTGTTGTCAGTACCTGGCCTTATGATTTTAAAGGGATTTATGGATACCGCAATTTTACCATTTGCGATAAAAAGGGAAATTATCTGGTTAAGGCCAATTCCATCTGGTTTTTCTTTGATACAGAAGCAGGACGTCCGGTTCGCGCTCAGGAGAGTGATATCCGAGGCTATGGAAGCGGGGAGGAAAAGCGGTTGGAGATGGACTATGCGCCCAGGAGAATCCTTATTCCGGAAAATGCGGTGAAGATGCCGGTGATTACAGTGCTGCCCCACCACATTGACACGAACCGCCATGTAAACAATGCCCAATATGTGGCCATTGCCAGGGAGGCGCTTCCGGAGGATATTCGTATCCGGGAGCTGCGGGTAGAGTATAAGAAGGCAGCAGTGCAGGGAGATGAGATGATTCCCTGTATCAGCCGAGAGGGAAGCGATTATACGGTAGCCCTCTGTGACAGAGAAGGAACGGCCTATGCAGTTGTCTGGATGAAGGCCGAAAGCGAAGGACCACGGTTGTGAAGGAACAGCCAGAAAGAGAGTATATATGATAGAATTAGGAAAAGTTCAGACCCTGACAGTACAGAGAGAGAAAGACTTCGGTGTATATATGGGAGAGCCGGGAGATGAAAAGCGTGCAGTTCTTCTTCCCCGGAAACAGGTTCCCGAAGGAACAAAGGTAGGAGACAGCCTGGAGGTATTTGTCTACAAGGATTCCGAGGATCGCCTGATTGCCACTTCCGGAAAGCCCAAGCTTCAGGTAGGAGAGACGGCAGTGCTGACTGTTAAAGATGTAGTAAAGATCGGCGCTTTCCTGGATATGGGACTGGAAAAGGATCTTTTGCTTCCTTTTAAGGAGCAGAATCATAGGGTACGTCCCGGAGAGGAATGTCTTGTGGCTCTCTATATTGATAAGAGCGGACGTCTGGCTGCTACCATGAATGTATATTCCTATATGAGCGCAGAGTCTCCTTATCAGAAGGATGACTGGGTAAAGGGTGTGATTTATGAAATCAGCGAAACCCTGGGCGCCTTTGTAGCTGTGGATAATCGGTACTACGGTCTGATTCCCAAGAAGGAGCTTTATGGCAATTATCATCCTGGAGATTTGGTGGAAGCCCGGGTTATGAAGGTCAGAGAGGATGGAAAGCTGGATTTGTCTCCCCGTCAGAAGGCCTATATGCAGATGGATGAGGATGCGCAGCTGGTTTTGAAGGTGATTGATGAATTTGACGGAGTTCTTCCATTCAATGACAAGGCAAGACCAGAAACCATTCAGAGAGAGTTTCAGATGAGCAAGAATGCATTTAAGCGGGCGGTAGGACGCCTGTTGAAAGAAAATAAAATCCGGATTACGGAAAAAACCATTGAGAGAATATAGGAGGAGCCAATTGGACACGATAGGATACTACAATAAATATGCATCCGCAATTTTTGAACAGACAGTGGAGCAGGATATGGAGGAGCAGAGGAAAACCTTTACGGAGTATCTGGAAGAGGGCGATACGATTCTGGATCTTGGGTGCGGCTCTGGACGTGACAGCCTGGCCTTTTATGAACAGGGCTTCGATGTGACCCCTCTGGATGCCTCTGAGGAAATGTGCAAGCTGGCAGAGATTCATACAGGCCTGGAGGTCTTGAATATGGCCTACGAGGATATGGAGTTCGATGAGGTTTTTGACGGAGTCTGGGGCAATGAAGCGCTGATCCATGTGCCGGAGGATGAGATCGACAGTGTAATGGAGAGGGTGATTGAAGCACTCTGTCAGGGCGGAATTCTCTACCTTTCTTTCCAGGAGGGAGATTTTGAGGGAATTCAGAACGGTCGATACTTCTGCCAGTATACACAGGAAAAGCTGGAACGGCTTCTGAAAGAAACCGGCCGCCTGGAGATCCAGAAGATCTGGGTGACAGATGGAAATGGACATGATGAGGACGAGCATCTGATCCATGTCCTGGCAAAGAAGATATCCTGACCGGTTCCTCAGAAAGGGAGAAGGTATGAATTTCAGACACAAATCTGCGGCCCGTGATTATGCGCTGATTCTGCTTGGCGCATGTATCATGGGCTTTGCCATTAAAAATATTTATGATCCGATTGGCCTTGTTACAGGAGGGGCAGCCGGTGTTGCCATTATTGTCAAGGAAAAGTTTGGGATCGATCTGTGGATCACCAATACAGCAGTGAATATTCCCCTGTTTTTGGCGGCGATCCGCCTGAAAGGCTGGCAGTTTATCAAGCGGACACTGACTGCAACTGTGGCTCTTTCCATTTCTCTGTATCTGATTCCGGAAATTCCATTTCTTATGGATGATTTGCTGCTGACAGCTCTGTTTGGTGGTCTGCTTACGGGAGTAGGGGCCGGACTGGTATTCCTGTGTCAGGCAACGACGGGAGGAACGGATATGCTGGCGGCCCTGATTCAGAGAAAGCTGCCTCATTATACCATTGCTCAGATTATGCAGGTGCTGGATGCTATGGTGGTATTTGTCGGCGCCTCTGTTTTTGGTATCACCTATGCTCTTTACGCTCTGATTGCCATTTTTGCCATGGCAAAGATTTCGGACGGAATTATTGAAGGTATGAAGTTCTCCAAGGTGGCCTTTATTATCTCAGATAAAAGCGAGGAACTGGCAGAGCGGATTATGAAAGAGATGAAGCGGGGGGCTACGGGGATTTCTGCCAGAGGCATGTATTCCGGAAATCAAAAGGAAATTCTCTTTTGTGTGGTATCAAAGAAAGAAATTGTACAATTAAAAGAGCTGGTTGTTGGGCATGATTCACAAGCTTTTGTGATTGTCAGTGATGCCAGAGAGGTTTTAGGGGAAGGTTTTATCGAATTTAGACAGTAAAGGACGGGATTTCCTTAGCCGAATTTGATGTTTTCAGCAGTTTTTTTTTCAGTTAAGCAAATGTGCCAAAAAGGGGAAAATGAATTTGGGCATTTGCAATATGGCGGAAAAAATTTTTATATTGTATCATTAATACAGAAAAAAGAGATGCGAAACAGCATCAATCAGGAGGAGAAAGTATGGCCAGTTTATCATTGAGAAATGTAACCAAAGCTTACCCGAACGGGTTTGTTGCAGTAAAAGATTTTAACCTTGAAATTGCTGATAAGGAATTCATCATCTTCGTAGGACCGTCTGGATGTGGTAAGTCCACAACCCTTCGTATGATCGCAGGTCTGGAAGATATTTCTTCCGGTGAGCTGTACATCGATGGCAAGCTGGTAAACGATGTAGAACCGAAGGACAGAGATATTGCAATGGTATTCCAGAACTATGCTCTGTATCCGCATATGAGTGTTTATGACAACATGGCATTCGGTCTGAAGCTGAGAAAGACCCCGAAGGAGGAGATTGATAAGCTGGTTCAGGAAGCAGCAAGAATCCTTGACCTGTCCCATCTGTTAGATCGTAAGCCGAAGGCTCTGTCCGGTGGTCAGAGACAGCGTGTAGCTATGGGTCGTGCAATCGTTCGTAATCCGAAGGTATTCCTGATGGATGAGCCGCTGTCCAACCTGGATGCTAAGCTGAGAGGTCAGATGCGTATTGAGATTTCCAAGCTGCATCAGAGACTGAACGCAACCATCATCTACGTAACTCATGACCAGACCGAGGCTATGACTCTGGGTACCAGAATCGTAGTTATGAAGGACGGCGTAGTTCAGCAGGTTGACTCTCCGCAGAATCTGTATGACAAGCCCTGCAACAAGTTCGTTGCTGGATTTATCGGCGCTCCGCAGATGAACCTGATTGATGCTGTTGTTGGAAAGAGCGGTTCTGAAGTTACTCTGACCTTTGACGGTCACACCATCGCTCTGCCGGCAGAAAAAGGCAAAGTACTGGAGGAGAAGGGCTACAACGGCAAGACCGTTACCCTGGGTATCCGTCCGGAGGATCTGCATGATGACGAGGCTTATCTGGCAGCATCTCCGAAGAGCGTAATTGACGC
This sequence comes from uncultured Clostridium sp., assembly GCA_900538475.1. Taxonomy (GTDB): domain Bacteria; phylum Bacillota; class Clostridia; order Lachnospirales; family Lachnospiraceae; genus Brotaphodocola. The sequence continues at coordinate 42,848 of UPYT01000016.1, forward strand.
AACCATCCGTGTATACGAGATGCTTGGTGCTGAAGTTTATCTGTACTTCGATGTAAACGAAGCAAACTGCACCGCTCGTGTAAATCCGAGAACCTCTGCAAGACCTGGCGATACTGTAAAGCTGGCTCTGGATCTGAGCAAGATTCACGTATTCGACAAGGATACCGAGCAGGTAATCGTGAACTAAGATATCTGTTGCATTGTATAAAATTAAGCAGGCGAGTATCATTACTCGCTTGCTTTTTTTTTTATTTTGCATTAAGATATAAGATAGGATCGTATTAAGTTTGACAGTTTTTACGGATCATCGAGATTATCAACAAATTCACTATAAGGAGCGTGCGTTATGATTTCAAATCAGATTCTTCAGACAACCATTGACGGCTTGAAGGGAATTACCAGAATTGATCTGTGTATCTGCGACACGGAGGGAAAGGTACTGGCCTCTACATTTCCAGATGCAGAGGAGTATGAAAGCTCCATTTTATCTTTTGTGGATTCTCCGGCGGACAGCCAGGTGATTTCTGGATATCAGTTTTTTAAGGTATTTGACGAGCATCAGCTGGAGTATATTTTGCTGGCCAAGGGCGGCAGTGACGATGTGTATATGGTAGGAAAGCTGGCAGCTTTCCAGATTCAGAATCTTCTGGTAGCATACAAGGAGAGGTTTGACAAGGACAATTTCATCAAGAACCTGCTGCTGGACAACTTGCTTCTGGTGGACATTTACAACCGTGCGAAAAAGCTTCATATCGAAACCAACGTAAAGCGCGTGGTATTCCTGATTGAAACCAAGCATGAAAAGGATGTGAATGCATTGGAGACGGTGCGCAGTCTGTTTGCATCCAAGACCAAGGACTTTATTACTGCAGTAGATGAAAAGAATATTATTCTGGTAAAAGAAGTAAAGACCGGAGAGGATTACGGCGAGCTGGAGAAAACAGCCAACATGATTCTCGATATGCTCAATACAGAGGCTATGACCAAGGTTCATGTGGCTTACGGTACCATTGTAGGGGATATTAAGGAGGTTTCCAGATCCTACAAGGAAGCGAAGATGGCTCTGGATGTAGGAAAGATTTTCTACAATGGCAAGAATGTAGTGGCATACAGCAATCTGGGAATTGGACGTCTGATTTATCAGCTCCCCCTTCCACTGTGCCGGATGTTTATCCGGGAGATTTTTGAAGGAAAGTCTCCGGATGAGTTTGACGAGGAGACTCTGACTACCATCAACAAGTTTTTCGAGAACAGCCTGAATGTTTCCGAGACTTCCCGTCAGCTTTATATCCATCGGAATACTCTGGTATACCGTCTGGATAAGCTGCAGAAGAGTACAGGACTGGATCTGAGAGTATTTGAGGATGCCATTACCTTTAAGATTGCTCTGATGGTTGTGAAGTACATGAAGTATATGGAGAGCCTGGATTACTAATATGATTGAAATATCCAATATCAGCAAGACCTATGAAAACGGCGGCAAGGCTTTGCGGGACATTAATATTACCATTGAGGATGGGGAATTTGTATTTATTATGGGGCGAAGCGGCTCCGGCAAATCCACCCTTTTGAAGCTGATGCTGAAGGAGGCAGAGCCGACGTCAGGTCGGATTGTGATCAATGATATGGATCTGCAGAAAATGCCGCGGCGGTACGTGCCGAAGTTTCGCCGGAAACTGGGAGTTGTGTTTCAGGATTTCCGGCTTCTGCAGGATCGGAATGTATTTGAGAATGTGGCCTTTGCCCAGCGGGTGGTGGGGGCCTCTTCCAGAAGTATCCGAGAATCTGTTCCAAGAATGTTAAAGCTGGTGGGGCTTTCATCAAAATACAAGATGGAGCCCCAGAAGCTTTCCGGAGGGGAGCAGCAGCGGGTGGCGATTGCCCGCGCTCTGATTAACCGTCCGGAGGTGCTTCTGGCAGATGAGCCTACGGGCAATCTGGATTATCAGAATGCCATAGAGATTATGAAGCTTCTGAAACGGATTAACCGGAGGGGAACAACCGTGGTTGTGGTAACCCACAGCCAGGAACTGGTAGATGAGATAGGCGGACGTGTGATTACTCTGGATCGCGGAAGGCTTGTCAGCGATGAAGTGAGAGGTGGTCATACGGATGAGCTTTAGTACATGTTGGTATTGCCTGAAACAGGGACTGAAAAATATATGCAGAAATATCTGGTTTTCGCTGGCATCGGTGGCAACGATTTCTGCGTGTATTTTTTTATTTTGTTTATTTTTCTCGATAGTTGCAAATATTCGGTTTATGGTACACCATGTAGAAAGCACGGTGGGTATTACAGTTCTTTTTGATGAGAGTCTGACGGAGGAACAGATTCTGGCTCTGGGAGATGAGATTGGCAAACGGCCGGAAATCCGGGAGATGAAGTATGTATCTGCCCAGGAGGCCTGGGACAGCTTTAAGGCGGAGTATTTTGCCGGACATGAGGAGCTGGCGGAGGGCTTTGCGGAGGATAATCCGCTGGCAGGTTCTGCATCCTATGTGATCTTTTTAAATGACATCAGTGAGCAGGAAAATTTTGTAGCTTATCTTCAGGGGATTACCGGAGTGCGTCAGGTGAATTATTCCAGTACCACAGCAGCGGGATTTTCCAGCTTTAACAAAATGCTGGGACTTTTATCTCTTGTGATTATTGGAGTGCTTCTGGCAGTAGCGGTTTTTCTGATCAGCAACACGATTTCTGTGGCAGCGGCTTTTCGCCGGAGAGAAAGCCAGATCATGCGGCTCATAGGAGCTACGAATTTTATGATTCGGGCGCCGTTTATTGTGGAAGGTGTGGTAATCGGTCTGATAGGCGCCGTGATACCTCTGGCAGGGATGTACGTGCTCTACACGAGAATGGTGGTATATCTGATGGAGCGGTTTCATATTCTGTCTAATATGCTGTATTTTATTCCCATCGGAAATATTTATCCTGTTATGGTGGCAGTGTCTATGGCGCTTGGTGTTGGAATCGGCTTTTTCGGAAGCTTTTTCACCATTCGCAGATCCCTGAAAGTGTAGGTGACAAAATGAAAGCATGGAAAAAATGGGGGCTTCTCTGGGTTAGCCTGGCGGCAATTTTTACCACAGGTCTTTTCCCTTCCTACGCAACGAAAAAGGATGTGGAGGCTGCGAAGAAAAAGGTCAGCTCTATGGAAGAGGAAAAAAAGAAGGTTGAAGCGGCTCTGAAAAATCTGGAGGGATTAAAGCACGATACCGCTGCTTATGTGAAACAGCTGGATGGCGATTTGATGCGTCTGGACCAGGAGTTGGAGCAGCTTTCCGGAGATATTGCCGGAAAGGAAGAGGATATTGCCCGGACTGGACAGGAGCTGGAGGCGGCAAGGGAGACTGAGGCAAAGCAGTATGCAGATATGAAGCTTCGGATCAAATATATGTATGAGCGGGGCGACACCAGCTACATGGATATGCTGCTCCAGTCAGATGATATGGCTCAGTTTATGAACCGGGCCGAGTATATCCAGAAAATTTCTGATTATGACAGGAAAAAGATGGATGAATATGAGGCAACCAGAGAAACCATTGCTGCCCATGAGGTGAAGCTGCAGGAGGAGCATGCAGAGCTTCTCAGCCTGCAGGAGCAGACTCAGGCAAAGCATCAGTCGGTGGAAACCCTCCTCTCCGAGAAGAGCAGGGAGCTTCAGGGGGTGGAAAATCAGATTTCCGCAGCAGAAGGTCAGATTGAGGAATATGAAAAGGATCTGGCTGCTCAGGAGAATAAAATCAAACAACTGGAAGCAGAGATTAAGCGGAAGGAAGAAGAGGCGAGAAAAGCAGCTGAGGCAGCTGGAAAATCGTATAAAACCGTAAATCTGGGAGATATTAAATTTATATGGCCCTGTCCTTCCAGCAGCCGTATTACTTCCGGCTTTGGCGGGAGAAGCTCGCCTACGGAAGGGGCATCTACCAATCATCAGGGAATTGATATCGGCGCCAGCAGCGGCTCTGCCATTGTGGCAGCGGCAGCCGGGACGGTGGTGGTGTCTACATACAGCTATTCAGCTGGAAATTATATTATGCTGAATCACGGAGGCGGTGTTTATACTGTGTATATGCATTGTTCTCAGTTGCTGGTTTCTGAGGGGCAGCAGGTCAGTCAGGGACAGACGATTGCCAAGGTTGGTTCTACCGGATACTCTACGGGACCCCACCTTCATTTTGGTATCCGCCATGGCGGGCGTTATGTAAATCCTCAGACGTATGTAAGTCCGTGACGGAAATAACGGCGCTCTTTTCCTGCGGAAAATCAGACAGGAGTGGCCAGAAAGACAGGTGACATATTTGGAAAACGAAAAGAAAAATAAAAACAGATTCTGGAAAGGTGTTCTGGTAGGAGCGCTGGTAACTGCTTTTGCAGGCCTGGTAATCGTGGGAATTGCAGCGGGAATTTCCATTATTGGCCATACAGTGATGGATGGACAGAGCATGGCTGGAATCATCGAGAGCTCCGGAAATCCGGAGGAGGAAGCCCTGAATCTTCAGCGAATCGGCAATAAACTGGATTTACTGGAGCAGGTGGTGGATGACTATTTTCTGTTTGAGGAGGATGTGGATACAGAGCAGATGGAAGCCGGTATTTATAAGGGAATGCTGGCAGGTCTGGAGGATCCCTACACTACTTACTATACAGCAGAAGAATACCGGGCCATGACAGAGGAAACAGAAGGCGTTTACTGCGGAATCGGCGTTCAGGTCAGTCAGAATCTGGAGACTGGAATTATTACCATTTTGAGAGTGTTTCCCGGTTCTCCGGCAGAAGAGGCCGGATTGAAGAAAGGAGATATTCTCTATAAGGTAGGGGCGCTGGATGTGTATGATCAGGAACTGGATACTCTGGTTTCTCAGTATATCCGCGGTGAGGAAGGTACCTTTGTGGATCTGACGGTTTTAAGAGACGGCGAGGAGATTTCTGCTACCGTGGAACGCCGGATGGTGGAGAGCGTGACAGTGGAGGCTCAGCTTTTGCCGGATAAAACAGGTTATGTGATGGTAACACAGTTTGATCTGGTAACAGCAGATCAGTTCATTTCCGCGGTTGATTCTCTGGAAAAGCAGGGAATGGAGCGTCTGGTGATTGATTTGCGGGATAATCCCGGAGGTGTGGTGGATGCCTGTGTGAAAATGGCAGCCTATCTTTTGCCGGAGGATCAGTATGAGGGAACCATTCTCAGTACTGCTGATAAAAACGGAAAGGGCGATCGGTATTATTGTCAGGGCGGAAAGCTTCTGTTTGAGGGAAGCGGATCCAATCCAGAATATCCCATGGATGACGGACATGAGCTGGATATGCCGATTGCAGTTTTAATAAATGGAATGTCAGCCAGTGCTTCTGAGGTATTTGCAGGCGCCCTGCGGGATTACGGCATGGCAACTCTGGTGGGAACAACCTCCTTTGGAAAAGGTATTGTGCAGGCGCTCCTTCCTCTGGATGACGGTTCTGCTGTGAAGGTAACCATAGCTCACTATTATACTCCGTCTGGTCATGATATCCACAAAAAAGGTTTGGAGCCAGATGTGGAGATTGAACTGGAGCTGGATGAGGATCTGATTGGACAGTACGATGTTCCTCTGGATCGGGACAATCAGGTACAGAAAGCGATTGAGGTTTTAAAACAGTAGGAATTTTAAAATAATAGAAAAAAAGAAAACGCGTTTTGCAGCCGGAAAAACCGGAATGCAGAACGCGTTTTTTTCATTACAGATCCAGCTTCAAATCTCCCACCTTGATCCAGCCGATTTTTCGGAGTACTGCGCCGAAAATCAGAGTCAGGACAGCTGGAAGAAGGAAGCATACCAGAAGAATTCCCAGCCACATATTTATGCCGCCGCCCATGGCAGTGTAAATTCCGATGGGGCCAACCAGCCCGCAGGTTCCCATACCGGATCCGGCAGCAATATTTTCCAGGCGGAACAGGCATGTAGCAATAGGGCCTGTAACCATGGAGGCCAGTGTGGGGGCTATCCAGATCCTGGGGTTCTTAACAATATTTCCCATCTGCAGCATAGATGTGCCAAGACCCTGGGCTAAAAGTCCGCCCATACCGTTTTCACGGAAGCTCAATACAGCAAAGCCAATCATCTGTGCGCAGCATCCGGCCGTGGCGGCGCCGCCGGCCAGACCGTCCAGACTCAGCATGATACAAATGGCTGCGCTGCTGATTGGAAGGGTCAGCGCAATTCCAATAAGAGCAGAAACCAGCATTCCCATAAAGAACGGCTGCATCTCAGTTGTGGTTTTTACCAGATTGCCGAAGGCAGTCATAAAGGCAGAAACTCCAGGGCCTACAAACTGAGCAACCAGCACACCGGAAATAATGGTAACGCCGGGGGTAACGAGAATGTCTACCCGTGTTTCCTTGGAAACGATTTTTCCCAGCTCAGTGGCAACGATTGTGGCTAACAGAGCGCCTACAGGGCCGCCCAGAGCATTTCCTGCAATTCCTACAGTGGCAGCAGAGAAAAGAACCAGCTGGGGCGCATGAAGGGCGTAGGCAATAGAGACACCTAAAGCAGCGCCGGTTGCACTTTTGCAGTATTCTGCAATGGTCTGGAACAAAGCCACCTGGGTTTTATCCCCAAGGGTTCCGAAAATGGTTCCGATGAGCAGGGATGCAAAGAGACCAAAAGCCATTGCTCCCATGGCATCAATGAGATAGGTTTTGACAGTAATGTTGACGTTTTTCCGTTTCAGAAATGCTTTTACGCCTGTCTGTTCCATAATAAAATCTCCTTTGTATGGTATTGTGGGACATAAAGGCACACATTTGACTTCCCAAGTCAAAGCAGTTGAAAGTTATCTTACCATAAAATGAAAAAAATGCAAATAAATCGTGGAAAAAGTTAATAAATTAACAAACTACGCCATGGAAAATCGGAATCTCTTATGCTATACTTGTTCTAATTATGGGGCGGGGGACAGCAGAAAGAGAGGAGCAGAAAATGAAAATCAAAGACTTACTGGCAAAGGGAGAGCCGACGCTTTCTTTTGAAGTATTTCCTCCAAAAACGGAGGACAAACTGGAATCAGTGGAGGCAGCGGCGCTGGAGATTGCCGGACTGCATCCGGCATTTATGAGCGTTACTTATGGAGCGGGAGGGGGAACCAGCCGGTATACGGTGGATATTGCTTCTTCTATTATGAATCACGGAGTAACGCCTCTGGCACATCTGACCTGCGTATCCTCTACTAAAGAAAAGGTTCATGGCGTACTTGAGGAACTGAAGGATCGGGGAATTGAAAATATTCTGGCGCTGCGGGGAGATATTCCTGCAGATGGAAAGGTGGAAAAGGATTACCAGTATGCGTCTCAGCTGATTGCGGAGATTAAGGCAGCAGGAGATTTCTGCATTGGTGCAGCCTGTTATCCGGAGGGTCATGTGGAGTCTGTGAATAAAACAGCGGACATTCAGCATCTGAAGGAAAAGGTGGAGGCCGGCTGTGATTTTGTGACGACGCAGATGTTTTTTGATAATAATATTTTATACAATTATTTATACAGAATCCGGGAAAAGGGAATTATGGTGCCGGTGATTGCAGGAATTATGCCAGTGACAAATTCTGCTCAGATTAAGCGGATATGCTCCATGTCAGGAACATATCTTCCCTCCCGGTTTAAGGCAATTGTAGACAGGTTTGGAGACAATCCGGCGGCTATGAAGCAGGCTGGCATTGCCTATGCTACAGAGCAGATTATCGATTTGATAGCGAATCATGTAAACGGAATTCATGTATATTCTATGAATAAGCCGGATGTGGCGGCACAGATTAAGAACAGCCTTTCTGAGATTGTGCGGTAAAGGATGCAGTAAGGGCAAAAGCAGGCAAGTCCGGAAGGAACTTTGGATAGGGCAGCCGGAAAATGCTAGGAGAGACGCAGAAAAGACAGCCGGGAAATACTGAGGCGAGATTGCGGATAAAGCAGCAGAAAAAGGCAGGACAGGAATATGAATGAGGGTGTTTGGAAATGGAACCAGGCAGAGATTTTACGTTATCTTGGCTGCAAGGGACAGCCGGTTCCAGAGAATGTAGAGTTTCTGATTGAAGAATGCAAGCGGGAGCTGGAGCAGTGTGCCGCACCCCGGGCAGTCTGGCGGGAATTTCCGCTGGAGCTGGAGGGGGATGAAATACGGATAGGAGCCATCACAGCAAGAAGCCGCAGTCTGGGGCGGAATCTGAAAGACTGTACAGGGGCTTTGCTGTTTGCAGCGACTCTTGGCAGTCAGGTGGATATCATGCTGCATCGGTACGGAAAACTGCAGATGAGCAAGGCCGTGGTATTTCAGGCAGTCTCAGTCGCCTTTCTGGAGGAATTCTGTGATGAAAAAAACAGGGAGCTGAAAGAGGAATATCAAAAACAGGGGCGATACCTGCGCCCGAGATTCAGTCCCGGTTATGGGGATTTTTCTCTGGAATGTCAGAGACAGCTGGTACCTGCTCTTGATTTGGGAAGGAGAATCGGCGTGACCCTGACAGATAGTCTTTTGATGGCGCCATCCAAATCCATAACAGCGGTTATTGGTATCAGTGATATTCCTGTAAGCTGCAGAATTCAGGGCTGTGAAATCTGCCAGAAAAAAGACTGTGCATACCGGAGATAAGAAAGAGAGATGCGGGGAGGAAAACCGCGGAAGGGAAAATATGAGTATTTTACAGGAATTAGAAAAGAGAATCCTGTTTTGTGACGGCGGAATGGGAAGCCTTCTGCAGCAGGCAGGGCTTAAGCCGGGAGAACTGCCCGGTGTCTGGAATATGACCCATCCAGAGGTGCTGGTGCAGATTCACCGGGATTATCTGGAGGCAGGGGCAGATATTGTGACCACCAATACATTTGGGGTGGATCGGCTGAAATATAATGAACATACGAAGTATCCATTAAAGCCGGTGGTTGAGGCTGCGGTGAAAAATGCCAGAGAGGCCATTGCTCTTTCTGGGAAAAAGGCATATGTGGCTCTGGATATGGGCCCGACAGGAAAGCTGCTGAAGCCTCTGGGGGATCTGGAGTTTGAGGATGCGATCAGCTTGTACCGGGAGGTGGTAGAAGCAGGGGTGGAGGCAGGCGCAGATCTGATTTTGATCGAAACCATGAGCGATACTTACGAGACAAAGGCAGCAGTGCTGGCGGCAAAGGAGGCCTGCAGTCTTCCTGTATTTGTGACAGTAACCTTTGATGAGAGAGGAAAACTGCTCACTGGAGGAAGTCCGGCTTCTGTGGCAGCCATGCTGGAAGGTCTTGGCGTTGATGTTTTGGGAATGAACTGCGGTCTGGGACCGGCACAGATGCGGGAGATTTTGCAGGAGCTTCTGGCGGTTTCCTCTATTCCCGTTATGGTCAATCCCAATGCAGGCCTTCCCCGCAGTGAAAACGGGAAAACGGTGTATGATATTGACGCAGAAGAATTTGCGGCTATCATGGAAGAAATTGTGGATATGGGAGCGCGGATTGCAGGAGGCTGCTGCGGTACGACGCCAGAGCATATTCGAAAGGTGTATGAACGCTGCAGGGCGAAAACACCGGTTCCTGTTATTAAGAAAAGGCGAACGGTGGTATCCTCCTTTGCCCAGGCAGTAGAAATCGGAAAAACCCCAGTAATTATCGGGGAGCGGATTAACCCTACGGGAAAATCGAAATTTAAACAGGCTCTTCGGGAACACAATCTGGAATACATTCTTCAGGAGGGTGTGACCCAGCAGGAGAATGGCGCTCATGTGCTGGATGTAAATGTAGGGCTTCCGGAAATTGACGAGCCGTCTATGATGGAAGAGGTGGTGCGGGAGCTGCAGAGCATTCTGGATTTGCCCCTGCAGCTGGACACCTCGGATCCGATTGCTATGGAACGGGCCATGCGGGTCTATAATGGAAAGCCGCTGATTAATTCTGTCAATGGAAAAGAGGAGTCTATGAAGGCTGTATTTCCTCTGGTTAAGAAGTACGGCGGCGTGGTTGTGGCTCTCTGTCTGGATGAAAACGGAATTCCGGAAACAGCAGAAGGGAGACTTGAAATAGCCCGGAAGATTTTCCGCAGAGCGGAGGAGTATGGAATTGGACCGGAAAATATTCTGATTGACGCGCTCTGCCTGACAGTAAGCTCTGACAGTAAGGGAGCCTTGACAACTCTGGAAACCCTGCGCCGTGTCCGGGATGAACTGGGAGGAAAAACCATTCTGGGTGTTTCTAATATTTCCTTTGGCCTGCCTCAGAGAGAGATTATCAATAGTGCTTTCTTTACAATGGCTATGGAGTGCGGACTGAATGCTGCGATTATAAATCCCAATTCAGAAGCTATGATGCGGGCATATTACAGCTTCCGGGCGCTGATGGATCTGGATCCTCAGTGCGGGGAGTATATTCAGAAATATGGACAGCAGAACAGAGCCGGAACACAGACAGGCAGTCAGTTTTCAAAATCCCCGTCGTCTCCAGAAGGAGCTTCTGTGGAAGCGGCGGCTAATGGAGGCGGTCCAGCAGAAGCCCTGGAGACAGGAATTGAGAAAGGACTGCGGGAACAGGCATCGGCTGCAGTAGGTGAGCTTTTGAAAGAGAAGGATGCTCTGGAAATCATTAACAGTCACATGATTCCAGCCCTAGATCGGGTGGGAAAAGGCTTTGAGCAGGGAACTCTGTTTTTACCGCAGCTGCTGATGAGCGCGGAAGCAGCCAGAGCTGCCTTTGACATTATCAAAGAAAAAATGGCTGCAAGCGGAGTGAAGCAGGAAAGCAAGGGAGCTATTATTCTGGCAACAGTGAAGGGTGATATTCACGATATTGGAAAAAATATTGTGAAGGTGCTGTTGGAAAATTACAGTTATGAGGTATTGGATCTGGGAAAGGACGTGCCGCCGGAACGAATTGTGGAAGAAGCAGTAAAAAATCAGGTTCGCCTGGTGGGGTTGAGCGCTTTGATGACAACAACGGTTCCCAGCATGGAGGAAACCATAAGACAGCTGAGGGAAAAGGCTCCCTGGGCTCGCGTTATGGTGGGAGGAGCTGTTTTGACCCAGGAATATGCAGATACTATGGGGGCGGATCGATATTGCCGGGATGCGATGGCCTCGGTGGCATATGCAGAAGCATTGTTTGGTAATCAGGAAAAACAAGAATAGACAGCTTTTCTGTCACAGTATAATTGTAATAAAAATGTAATGAACATTTCATTGTTTTTTATCAGAAAGTGTCCTATATTGAAATCAATGTAACTGTTCAGGACGGGGCATCTTCTTGTCCGGCAAAGCCGAACAAGAAGCATCGGAGATTCCTCCGATGTGAGAGCTGGCAGGAAAACCCGCTTGCAAGCAAGCTTGACACGAATTTTTCTGCCAGATCTCCCGCCGTCCTGAACAGATACAATTTGTCAATTAGGAAAGGATGAAGGCATATGTTCAGAAAGAGAGGGAGACTGCGGAGGGCTGCAGCAGCGGGACTTTGTGCCCTTATGGCGCTGCAGACGCCGGTAATGACTGCCCGTGCGGAGCTTCCTGAACAGCTGACTGTGACGAACGGACAGTTTATCCGGGCCAATGGAACAGCTGTGGAGGGGGCGCTGGCAAAGGGCGTTACGATTTCAAAGTATCAGAATAAAGCAGGGGAGATTGACTGGAATCAGGTTCGCGGGGACGGCGTAACCTTTGCGATGGTTCGGCTGGGCTATCTCAATGATCTGGATCCGTATTTTGCAGCAAATATGCAGGCTGCGTCAGCCCACGGAATCCGAACTGGCGTCTTTTTCTATACCCAGGCGTTAGATGAGGAGACAGCAAGGCAGGAAGCCCGGTTTGTTCTGGAGCAGATTAAGGATTATCCCGTTTCCTATCCGGTGGCCTATGATGTGGAGTCTCAGTATCTGCTGGATATGGGAAAAACGCCTCAGGAGATTACCAGTCAGGTGAATGCATTCTGCCAGGTGATTGCAGAAGCCGGTTACAGACCGGTTGTGTATGCAAATAATGAGTGGCTGACCAGACATATGGATACATCCCAGATTCCCTATGATATCTGGTATGCCCGATATGAAACATCGGTGAACGAATATCCCAACCGCACAATCTGGCAGTACACCAAGGACGGAACGGTTGCGGGAATCACAGGGAAGGTCTGCATTGAAATTGCCTTTGCCGATTACACTCAGTTATTTCCGGGAACTGGATGGAGACCGATTAACGGAAGCTGGTACTACTATGAGAATTACCAGAAGAAAACAGGCTGGCTTCAGCTGGGAGAAAACTGGTATTATCTAAAGGAAGATGGAAAAATGGCTGTAAATGAAAGCTGTCAGATTGGTGATGTGATGTATTCTTTTGCAGAAAACGGTATGTGGATTCCGTGACAAAGAGTTGTCAGCGAAGGAATCTTTGATGTTTTCTGTTCGGCTTTGCCGGACAAGAGGATGCCCCGTTCTGAACAATTACAGAATGTGAAAAAACAGCAGTTCTGGTATAAAAATGATACCGGTCTGCTGTTTTTCCATTTCGGATGAGGGTATTGTTATAAGAAACAGGAGTTTTTCCTACTCCTGCGCCAGTGCCTTGATCTGTGTCAGGCCTTTTTTTACTGGCGGAAGAGAGATGACGATAAGCGTCAGGACGCCTTCTGCCAAAATATAGGAATAGTTATAGACAATCGGGTAAAGCATAGCCAGTTGCTGGGGGAAATTCTCCGGCATATAGTCCATCCAGTAGAGATAGCCGCCAATGACGTGAAACAGGCCGCGAACCAGAATTCCCAGGAGATAGCCTTTGACCAGACCGTTTTTTGATTTGGAGAACAGTCCGGCAAGCCCCAGTCCGGCAAAGGCCAGAACATAGTCACAGCATACCTGGAACAGGGAAAGAACATAGGGTTCCTGAATAAACTGAAGAATGCCATAGGCCAGGCCGGTCATGATTCCGGCTCGAACTCCGTACCAGTAACCAATCAGACAGATAAAAAGCATACTGAACAGTGTGACGGAACCGCCATAGGGCATTTTGGGAATCAGGCGGATGTAAGAAGCAATGTAGGCAAGGGCCATGGCAGTTCCGCAGAAAACCAGCTGTCTGGCAGAGATTTTTGTTTTTTGATTCCGGGAGATCATGCCGGCAATAAAAAAGAAAAGAGCAGCAGCCAGAATGCTGAGTCCATAGCCAAGGGCGGTCAGGCCGCCGTCAACAGTAACAATTGACATAAAAAAAGCCTCCTTTGTGAATAACAGCACAGGGGGACTTTGCGGTAAGTATTATGCTTCCTTACGCCGGTATGATCCGGATCAAGTGATGAGGGTCAGGCGAATGCCGCCATTCTCAGCCAGTAAAGGCACCCCTAGCGTGTTGTATAGAATATGATGGCAGCTATTAAAACCGCCGTTTATGAAAAAAGTATACTCTAGAGGAAAAGGATTGTCAAGCCGGGCGGAACGGTTACTCGAAAATACCGCTTGTATTTGCAGGGGGATTTCGGTAGAATAGAGTCAGGCTGAATTGGGATTCTCTCCGGAACGGAGGGAAAACTATGAATCAAAACTTATCGGAAAGCAGAACCTGGGTGAAAGCGGTCAGATGGCTGGCGCTGGGATTGGTGTTTGCAGTAGGAGGATGCTGTTACAGCTGCAGAACAAAGGACTCTCCTGTGGCAGAAGAACGATTTTCTCATGCAGAGGGTTTCCCGGAGGAAGAGGCATTTACAGAAAGTGAAGGCGGCACAGACAAAGCAGCCGAAGAAAAACAGGCGAAAGTTTCAGATGGACTTTCTGAAGAAAAGCAGGAGGCAGCTGCCGATGGAGCTTCCGAAGAAAAAAAGCTGGGAACTGCAGAGGCGGTTTCAGGAGAAGGTCTGACGGAACGAAGAGAGACAGGCGGAAAGGATTCTGACAGTGGGGATACCTTCTGTTATGTTTATGTCTGCGGCCAGGTGACAAGTCCCGGCGTTTATAAGCTGGAGGAAGGACAGCGGATTTTTGAGGCTGTGGAGCTGGCTGGCGGTTTCACCGGAGAAGCAAGGCCAGAATATCTGAATCTGGCAGAGCCGGTTTTTGACGGGATGAAGATTCTTGTCCCGGACGAGTCGCAGGCATCGAATCCTTCCTGGAACGGACAAATCGGGAGTTCGGGTACGGTTCCGGGAACTGGCGGAAGCGGCTTTGGAGCGGCAGATGCATACAGCCAGGACAGAGGGGCTGTTCCGATGAAAAAAGTAAATATTAATTCAGCTTCCAAAGAAGAACTTATGACACTGACAGGGATTGGAGAGTCCAGGGCAGCGGATATCATCCGCTACCGGACAGAACAGGGGGCTTTTTCAAGGATTGAGGATATTATGAATGTTCCTGGAATCAAGGAGGCTTCTTTCCGAAAACTGAAGGATCAGATTGAGGTATAAATAGAGCGTTTGGCAGGAGAGAGAGTAATGGCAAAGATTCTGGTGGTAGATGATGAAAAACTGATTGTAAAGGGGATTCGTTTCAGCCTGGAGCAGGATGGAATGGAAGTAGATTGCGCCTATGACGGCGAAGAAGCAATTAATCTGGCAAAGCAGACGGAGTATGATGTAGTACTTCTGGATGTGATGCTGCCTAAATATGATGGGTTTGAGGTGTGTCAGGCAATTCGTGAGTTTTCAGAAATGCCGGTAATTATGCTGACGGCCAAGGGCGGAGACATGGATAAGATTCTGGGACTGGAATACGGTGCAGATGATTATATTACAAAACCCTTCAATATCCTTGAGGTGAAGGCGCGTATCAAGGCAATTATGCGCCGCAGCTCGAAAAAGTCGCGCGGAGGCGGTCAGGCAGAGACAAAGATGATTACAGCAGGAGATTTGAAGCTGGATCGGGAGGGCAGAAGAGTTTTTATCGGAGAAAAGGAAATCAATCTTACAGCGAAGGAGTTTGACCTTCTGGAACTTCTGGTATGCAATCCCAATAAGGTTTACAGCCGGGAAAGCCTTCTTAGCTTTGTATGGGGAAATAAGGCATCTGAGTCTGGTGATGTGCGGACGGTGGATGTACATGTGCGCCGCCTGAGAGAAAAGATTGAGCCAAGTCCCAGCGATCCCAAATATGTGCATACCAAATGGGGCGTAGGGTATTATTTCCGCGCATAGGAATCGTTTTTGAAGAATATGAGAGACTATCAGGAAAGAGACAGAGGATATGCAGGATGGAAATTTTAATTAGAAAAGTTAAGCTGGAGGATCTTGATGCAGTAACTCAGGTGGAGGCGGTTTGCTTTCCGAAAGCAGAAGCGGCGCCCAGGGAATCCTTTTTACAGCGGATTTCCACATTTCCGGACAGTTTTTTTGTAGCGGAAAAGGACGGAGAAATCATCGGATTTATCAACGGATGTGTAACCGACAGCCGGGTAATCTTTGACGAAATGTTTGAGGACGCATCATATCACAAGGAGGACGGGATTTATCAGAGTATTTTCGGCCTGGATGTGATTCCGGAATATCAGCATCAGGGACTGGCTTCCCGTCTGATGGAGCATCTGATTGCAGACGCTCAGGAAAAGGGCAGAGAGGGTCTGATTTTGACCTGCAAGGATCGTTTGATTGGCTTTTATGAGAGATTTGGCTACAAAAATCTGGGACTGTCCCAGTCGGTTCACGGCGGAGCAGTCTGGTATGATATGATTCTGGAATTTCCCAGAGAAAAGTGAGGGATCTCATGGAAAGAAAAAAATGGAGAAAACGTTGGAGGAGACTGGATAATACGGCGAAAATTTTCCCGGTTATTGCCAATGAGCAGATGAGCCAGGTATTTCGCATTTCTGTGACTCTGAAGGAGCCGGTGGATCCGGACATTCTGCAGCAGGCGCTGGAGGATATTCTGCCCCATATCAGGAATTTTCGGGTGAAGCTGCGCCGGGGCCTGTTCTGGTATTACTTTGAGGAGAATACCAGGATCCCCAGGGTACAGCGGGAGAATACCTATCCCTGCCGGTATCTGGATCCTCATGGAAGCCAGCGTTTTCTTTTCCGGGTTTCCTATTATGGGAACCGGATTAATCTGGAGGTGTTTCATGCGCTGACAGATGGCCTGGGGGCTGCGAATTTTCTGAAAAGTCTGACTGCCCAGTATCTGAATCTGAAACGAGGAGAGGTTTCTGATGAATGGACCTCGGAGGATGATCGGGACGAGGCACAGCTTCGTTTTCATACAGAGGACAGTTATCTGGAAAATTATCGGGAAATGAAGCATAAAAGCTACAGCTCGCGTCCTGCCTATCGCCTGGAGGGGGCGTATCTGCCTCTGGGAACTGGTCAGGTGCTTCACGGCTATGTGAATCTGGCGCAGCTGAAGCAGGTGTGCAAAAGTCACAAGGTCAGTGTGACAAAGTATCTGGCAGCTGTTCTGATCTGGTCCATCTGGCAGGAGTATCTTCGCGGAGGAGCAGGAAAGCTTCCTGTGGTTTTGAATCTCCCCATTAATTTGAGGGCCTTTTTCGGTTCTGAGACGATGGCGAATTTTTTCGCGGTAACGATGATTGGACAGCTTTTTTCAGATCCTCACATGGATTTTGATACGCTTCTTGGAAAAATCAGCCGGCAGATGGATCGGAAAATTGACAAGGAAAAGCTGGAGCAGAATATTTCCTATAATGTGTCAAATGAGAAAAAATGGTATTTAAGGGCAATTCCCCTGTTTATCAAAGCTCCGGTTCTTCGGATGATTTTCGGAATGAAGGATCGGGCCTATACCATGACTCTTTCCAATATTGGCCCCATATCGATGGATCCGCAGTACAAAGAGGATATTAAGCGGTTTCATATGATGATCGGCGTTTCCAGAAAACAGCCGGTGAAATGTGCAGTCTGCGCCTGGGGAGAAGAGGTGGTTGTCACTTTTACATCTGTTTTTGCAGACAGCCGTCTGCAGAAGAGATTTTTCAGAAAGCTGAGACAGGACGGAATCTCTGTGCGTTTGGAGGGAAATGAGCTGTGTGCAGCCAGAAAGCGGGATATGTATCCGCGAATCCGCAAGATTCTGATTCTTCAGAAGGGTGGAGAGGAGAAGGCGGCCCGTTTGGCCCGGAAAGTAGGACGCACCGGAGGAACGGCGGCCAGAGGCATTTTTGAATATGCAAGCGGGCGGAGAAGCTGGGAGGATGAACTGAAGCGCAGATTTCATGTATAAACAGAATGCATCATAGGGATTGCAGAGAAGGACAGAATAAGTATGACAGGCAGCAGGTGAACGGATGAGAAAAGAAAAAGTCAGTTTGCGGGGCAAGGTGGTGCGGGACATGATGAAAAATATGATGGACTCGGCCATGGGACATAAGTTTCAGACAGGAGAATACCGGGCAAATCCGGTGGAGCCTGCCTGGATCTGCCCGGCAGATTACGATTATGAGATTATTGAGCTGGGGGACTGTAAGATGGAATATCTTCGGCCCTCCGGTGTTTTTACAGGCAGAGTGATTCTGCAGCTTCATGGGGGAGGCTATATTGGTCCCATGAAAAACACGTATCGGGATTTTGCCATGCAGTATTCCAAGCGGAGTCTGGGAGGCGATGTGCTGACGGTGGACTACCGGGTTGCGCCCAGGTTTCCTTTTCCGGCGGCTTTGGGAGATGCGGTGGCTGCTTATGGCTGGCTTTTAGAGGAACGCCATTATGCTGCAGAGAAAATCATTGTGGCAGGCGATTCTGCAGGGGGCGGTCTGGCTCTGGCGCTTGTTTTGTACCTTCGGGATCACGGACTTCCCATGCCAGGTGGAATGGTTTTGATGTCTCCGTGGACTGATCTGACCTGCAGCGGAGAATCCCATACTTATAATTTTGAGCGGGATCCTCAGTTTGGAGGGACCAGAGAAAATATGCTTTATAACAGTCCTTATATTGGAGATGCGGATCCGAAGAATCCTTATATTTCGCCTGCTTTCGGAACCTACGAGGGATTTCCTCCGGTGCTTTTGCAGGTGGGAAGTGAGGAAGTGCTTCTTTCGGATACTTTGACTGTGGCCGGAAAGCTGAAGAGAGCCCACAGAAAGGTACGGCTGTCGGTGTATGACGGAATGTTTCATGTATTCCAGATGGCTATGCGCCTGATTCCAGAAAGCCGGGAAGCATGGGATGAGGTCAGCCGTTTTCTGGAAATTATCTATGGAATAGAACAAAAAAGAGAAGGACGTCCGGTTCGGGTAGTAAAATCCGGAAGGAGAAGGAAACGGAAGTCGGGAAAAATGCGGGAGAGACAGGTATAGTGAAGATTACAGTAATTGCAGTTGGGAAAATTAAAGAAAAATTTTATACAGATGCCATTGCAGAATACAGCAAACGGCTGAGCCGTTATTGCCGGTTGGAAGTGATTCAGGTGGCAGATGAAAAAACGCCGGATGGAGCCAGTGAGGCTCAGGAACGGCAGATTAAAGAAAAAGAGGGGAGCCGGATTCTGGCACAGATTAAGGACGGCGCTTATGTGATCGCCCTGGCTGTGCAGGGAACCATGCTGAGTTCTGAACAGCTGGCCAGTAAGCTGAATAAGCTGGGGGTAGATGGTCAGAGCCAGATTGTTCTGATTATCGGAGGCTCTCTGGGGCTTTCTGATGAGGTTCTGAAACGGGCAGATTATCATCTGAGCTTTTCTCCCATGACCTTTCCTCATCAGCTGATGCGGGTGATTTTGCTGGAGCAGATTTACCGCAGTTATCGAATTATCAGCGGAGAACCGTATCACAAATAATAACTCGAAACGGTCCTAGGGGACAAACCGGTATCCCAGTCCCCGAACCGTAAGAATATGAGCAGGCTTCTGACGGTCATCTTCAATCTTGCTTCGGAGGCGATTGATATAGACCATGATGGCATTGTCATCTACGGCGACAGAATTGCCCCAGACAGCTTCATAAATCATATCTTTTGTAAAAATCTGTCCCGGATTCTGGAGAAACAGAAGAAAGAGAGCAGATTCACGAGAGGAAAAATCAAGTTCCTGTCCCTGTTTGAAAAAGCGCATAGTTGTATATTGATAGGAAAATGGTCCGCATTCCAGCCGGGAAGCATGGTCAAGGATTCTGTCCTTGTTGCGGCGGATCAGTGCCTTGACTTTGGCTCCCAGAACCAGGGGGCGGAAGGGCTTGGTAATATAATCATCAGTGCCTACAGAAAGTCCGTAAAGAGAATCGTAGTCTTCATTTCTTCCGCTGACGATCATGACCGGGGTTTTAATTCCCTTATTTCGAAGATGCTTGATGACATCAAAACCTTCCATATCACCCAGCATCACATCCATCAGAATCACATCAAAGGACTGGGCTGCAAGAATGTCCAGGGCCTCTTGTCCGCTTCCAGCAGAAACAGTCTCCAGATCATTGCTTCTCATAACCTTTTCCAGAAGTTTTACAATAAATGGATCATCATCTACAATCAGCACTCGATCTTTCATAGCTAATTTATCTCCCTCTGCACATTGCATATTACGAAAAATTGATATATACACAGATTTCACGATGTTATATAGTAGAACTATATAGTACAGGATAGAAGAAGTCAATAAAAATTCAAGGAAGAAATGGGAAGGAGAAAGTGAAGCAGACAGAAAGGCTTCAAGACAGAAGACAGATAAAATGAAAGCAGAAAGAAGAAAAGAAAAAACAATAGAGGATGGGGCAGGACATCAATCAAAGGAAAAGGATGACAATCAGGGAAAACGGATTCGGGAGCTGGTATACCGCCTGCGAATATGGATGGTATTATTTGCGGCGTTAATTTCAGTATACATGGGAAGCAGGATTTGGAAGGAGTATCGAGATTCCATTATCAGCCAGCAGAAGGAGCAGATGTATCTGAATGTAAGGAGCCTTCGGGACAATCTGCGTCTCTTTATTTCTGAATGCATTGCAGATTTGGATGGGCTTCACCGGCTTAGTTCTGCTCAGAGAGAGGAAAATCAGGAACTCCTGGAGGATTATGTTGGGTCTCACAGCCGTTTTGTTTATGATGTTTGTTTAGAGGAATCGGATCAGCTCTTGTATAGTACCAGGGGAAGCAAGATTGAGAAGGTATATTCTGACAGTAGAATTGACGAAACAAAGAATTTAATGCTGGCTCAGCTGAATGATGGAAAAATGTATCTGGTTCTTCGTGCGGTTCTGGAAAATGGGAACAGCCTTTCTATGGTGATTCGTCTGGAGGAATATTACCAGGCAATGATAGAAAATCTTCGGATTGGAACAAGCGGATACGTTGTAGTAAAGGATTCTTCGGGGATTATTCTTATGCATCCGGAACAGCAGCAATGGGGAATCGATGTAATTGAAGGACGAATGTCTATGTATCCGGAGCTGAATCTGGACAGTCTGTCTCAGATGATTGACCATCAAAAGCAGGGACAGGAGGGAACAGAGGAGTATTATTCTTACTGGTGGACCAAAGAGGGATATCCCAGGGTAAAAAAAATCTGTGCCTATGCACCTGCTTGGATAGGCGAAGATTTTCTGATTGTCAGTGAGGTGATTGATTATGACGATATTTATCATCCCATTGCATCTGGTGCTCTGAAACTGTTTGGTTTTTGTTTCTTTATTTTTTCTATGCTGGCAGTGATGGCTATGTCGATGCTTCAAATGGTCTGGCAGAGAAAACAGGATACCCGGCAGATTGCTTATCTGACGGAGCTGAATCGGATTCTGGAGGATATGCATCGCAGTGAGGAGACAATTGCCCACCAGCAGCGTCTTCAGATTATGGGAACCATGACAGGAGGAATTGCTCATGAATTCAATAATCTTCTGACACCGATTATGAAAGACCGCTTGCAGGCAAAGCTCACGGAAGTCATCGTAAACAAGAAATAGCAAAGACAAAGGAAGCCGTCAAGGGTCGAGATGAACACTCCGCGCCTTTGATGGCTTCCTTTGTCTTTGCTGTGTGGTAACCAAGCGGGCGCAAGCAGAAATTCGCTTGCGCCCGGTGCTATTATGACGTTTGTGCCTACGCATTTAGAGGGTAGAAAGGCCCGATACTACTGGGCGTTTCTGGTGTGGTTGGGCTGCTGGAAGTACCATACCATTCTTACCCCTGTAAATGCAGTTTGAAATGCGTAGAATGGTTTGACTTTGTGCGTATTTAGGTATAAAATAATATTACCTTACACGTTTGGCTGTAAGGGCGGAGCATTTCTGTCAAGTCTGGCCGAATTGATGTTTCTATGAGTAACGTTACACATAGAACCACCAATTCTAGGTTGGGTTCGTTGAACATGATACTCCTTTCCAGTATGATTATACTACGGAACGCTATCAGATGCACCCAGGACAATAATGTTCATGTACCTGCCTGCTAACTTAGGGATGTTGTCCCCCATGTTAGCAGGCATGATGCATTTTAGGGGGGAATTATGAAAACTCAAAAAGAATATAATCAATGTCAACAATCTATATCTTGTCATAATTGTAGTTCAAACCAGATATGTCAAGCATGGGTTGACTTTGTTAAACACCACAATGATATTAAGCCTTATGCACATTTTGATCTGCGCGTGTCGTTATCCATGCCTTCAATTAGAAAATACGTAATGGATCGGACTAAAATAGTTACACACAGTTTTTATCCTTTTATCCACTTTGAGAAGAAAAACTCTCGTTATGGAAAGAAAGGGCCTAAAAAGCCACGAGAGCTATACTACTGCTCACATTTAGATAGGTGTGTATATCAGCGATATGCATTTTTATTGAACTACCAGTATAATATTTGGGCTTGTGAAAATAACATAGATGACGTTGCAATTGCATATCGAGATAACTTAGGGAAAAACAATATTGATTTTGCCAAGGATGCTTTTGATGCAATACGCAGCTTTCCTCAGTGCTTCATTTTAGTAGGTGATTTTACTAATTTCTTCGACAACTTGGAACATCAATATCTCAAGAAAATGATGTGCGAAGTGCTTGGTGTTGAGCGTTTGCCTCAAGATTACTTTTCTGTTTTCAAAAACATCACCCGTTTTTCAAACTGGGACTGGAAAGACATTGTAAAGGCAGCTGGCGAAAACATTGCAGAAAGAGGTGTTCGCAAAAAAATCAATAGTAAAGAGACAGTGCTGACTAAAGAACAATTTCAGAAAAACAAAAAAGATATAAAAAAGAATATTTCTGGGGTGGGCGTTCCGCAAGGTTCCCCAATTAGCGCTGTACTATCCAACATTTACATGATAAAGTTTGATAAAGACATTAAGCGTTATGTAACCAGCAAAGGCGGGATTTATATGCGCTATTCAGACGATTTTATCATTGTCTTGCCATACGAGAGAGATGCCGAAATCGCGGATTTTACAAGCTACATTTTTTCCTATGTAGAATCAATGAAAGGACTTATTGATTTACAAAAGGAAAAGACTTCTTGCTATACTTATAAGGACGAAGTAATCTACGAGGGTGATCAGCCATCTAGCATAAATTACTTAGGATTTCTATTTGATGGCAAAAACATTAGAATAAGGCCACGTGCGATAACAAAATATTATTACAGGATGCGTCGAAAAGCTAATACCATTGGACTCAGTAATTGGACATCATCTAAAGGCAGGCGTATATCAGCAAAAGAACTATATAGTATTTATTCTCGTAATGATGAAAAACAAACGTTTATTGACTATGCAAGAAAGGCAAAAGGAATATTGAAACTTAATGATCAAGAAGCAAATGCCTTAATAAAGCATCATAAACGAAAAATCGCTATGGCTATAAAAGAAGGCCAGAAAAAATAAGAAGAACGCTCATGATTCTACAATTGAGAATCATGAGCGTTCTTTTAGCAGTACCTGTTTGTCAGCCGTTAAGTTCAATTAGCTCTTGATACTTCCTTATCGGTGTTCAACTAAGGGGCTGTTCTCCCTTTTTTCTGCAGACAATAAATGATTTGAGAAGTTTCCGGAAATTTAATAAAACTGAAAGATTTCCGGGAGGGTAGAGCCATTGCGGTTTTCCAGGTGTTTTTGTATAATACATATAAATGACAATGTGGAACCAATAGTTTTTAAAGGAGGTTTTACCATGAAAAAGAGCGGAATTTGGAAAAAACTGGTTGTGGCGGTGGCAGCGGCAGCTCTGTCAGCAGCCTCTGTTATGAGCGTATGGGCGGCAGCAGAGCGCTTGGATACAGTGGAGAATACCTACTGGGATGAGGAGGATGATACCATAGCCCGGTGGGATGAGGTGGAGAATGCCTATGAATATGAGGTTTATCTGTACCGCAACGAGCAGAAAACTTCTTCAATCAAGACGAAAAAGGACTATTATAATTTTAAGAAAAAAATGACTGCAGAGGGCGACTATACTTTCAAAGTTCGCGCCCTTGCAAAGAATCGTTCTAAAAATTATCGGGACGGCTACTGGTCTGAGGAGTCTGATACCTGCTATATCAGCGAGGATTATGCAGAGCTTCTGAAAAATGGCGGTGAGATCGATACGGATCATTCCGGACCGGGAGTTTCCGGAGACAGCTCAGCGGAGGTAAAAGAGACAGACACGATCAGTGTAGTGTACAAAGCTGAGTGGATTCCCACGGCAGACGGCCGCTGGTGGTACCGCAATTCTGATGGAAGTTATCCGGCTGGTGGCTGGTGGAGAGAACCGGGAACGGAAATTTGGTATTATTTCGATGCAGAGGGATATATGAAAACTGGCTGGATTGAGGAAAACGGTGTGAAGTATTACTGTCAGCCTTCAGGTTCTATGGTGACAGGGGATCAGACCATCGATGGAGTCCTTTATCATTTTGACAGCTCCGGAGCCCTTCAGCAATCATAAGATTTCCGGTATTTAGATAAAGTACAAGAATAAATCACCCTTCCTGTCATATATTTAATATCAAAGAATGTTTTTATGTCATAGGAAATTGCATCCTATGACATAAAAACGCTCCGCGAGGATCGCCATGCGTCGGAAGAGAATTTTATCGCAGAAGCGACCCGCCGCAGGCGGAGAAGCTCGCAAGTGAGCTTCTTTCTTGTCATAGGAAATTGCATCCTATGACATAAAAACGCTCCGCGGGGAACGCCATGGGTTGGAAGAGAATTGGCTGATGAGACGACCCGCCGCAGGCGGAGAAGCGCGCGAGCTTCTTTCTATCTGAGATATTACTGTATGGGGAGGGGTGATTTTGGAACAGCGGGAAGAGATTATTCGTATATTTTCTAAAGATATCAGAAGTATTCTAAAGCAGGCAGAGGTGGATTTCGGACAGGTACAGGAAGTCCGGCTTCGGATTCAGTCTCCACTTCTTATCATCTGCAGCAATCAGGAGTATTATCTTACAACAGAAGGAAAGAAAACAGAGGCTACAGCGGAAAACAGGAAACGGGCTTATGAGGTAACCAGGGCAGATTTAAAGGAAACCCTGGAGTATGTCAGCAGCTACTCTTTGTATGCCTTTGAAGAGGAGCTTCGCCAGGGATATCTGACGATTCAGGGGGGACACCGTGTTGGCGTAGCAGGAAAAACCATTGTAGAGGGAAGTGGAATACGAGGTATGAAATTTATTTCCTGCATGAACGTGCGTCTCTCCCATCAGATCAGAGGCTGCGCGGATCCGGTTATGCCCTGTATATACCGGGATGGACAGCTGGAAAATGTTCTCATTGTATCGCCTCCCAGGTGCGGGAAAACAACACTGCTGCGGGATCTGATCCGGCAGGTGTCAGATGGATGGAGGGCAGCTGGAGATAGAGAAGGCAGCAGGTGGATGCAGCCGATGACCGTTGGCGTGGTGGATGAGCGTTCTGAGATTGGCGCCTGTTTTCAGGGAGTTCCCCAGAATGATCTGGGAAGTCATACCGATATTCTGGACTGCTGTCCGAAGGCTCAGGGAATGATGATGCTGATTCGCAGTATGTCACCGCAGGTAGTTGCTGTGGACGAGGTCGGAAGCAGAGAGGATTTGGAGGCGCTGGAATATGTGATGAACTGCGGATGCCGGGTGATGGCGACTGTTCACGGAACATCCCTGGCGGATGTGCGGACGAAGCCCGTTCTTGGAAAAATGGTAGAGGAGAGCTGGTTTGACCGTTATATTCTTTTGGGAAGCCAGGGAAGGGCGGGACATGTGGAAAGCATTTGTGACAGCAGGGGAAATGTGTTGTATAAAAAGAACAGCGGGGAAGCGGGAAGGGAGATATGATCGGGGATGCAGATATGGATGCAGGCAGCAGGGGCGGTATGTATTGTATCCGGCGCTTCCGGGTTTGGATTCTGGATGGCGGGAGAATACAGAAGGCGCCTGGAACAGCTTTTGCAGCTGAGACAGATGATTTATATGCTGAAGGGACAGATTCTTTATGCTAATGCACCGCTTTCTGAGGCGCTGGAGGCTGTGGGAAAGCGGTTTGAGAAAGGCCTGTCCGAATTATTTACCGGGGCAGCCGGAAAAATTGAACAGCAGGGAGGTGAGACCTTCTGCCAGATCTGGGAGGAGGAGGTAGGGAAGATTTTAGGCATGGCTCTGACAAAGCAGGACAGGCAGTATCTGGCTGAGCTGGGAAAGCATCTGGGATATCTGGATCGTGATATGCAGGAGAGGACGCTGCTTCTGTATCTGGAACAGCTGGATGTGCAGATTCAGCTGCTGAGAGAGCACAGGCAGGAACGGTGCCGCCTGTATTCCAGCTTGGGAATTATGAGCGGCCTGTTTCTGACGATACTGCTGATCTGAGGAAAAGGAGAGGACCATGGGGGTTAATCTGATTTTTAAAATTGCTGCAGTAGGAATCCTTGTTTCTGTGATTTGCCAGGTCCTGAAGCACAGCGGGAGGGAGGAGCAGGCCTTTTTAACCAGTCTGGCAGGTCTGCTTTTGGTACTGTTCTGGATGGTGCCTTATATTTATGAGCTGTTTGAAACCATTAAAAATCTGTTTGCATTGTAAGGGACGCGGTATGTCAATTGTGATAATTGGAATTGTCGGAATTACATCTGTTCTTCTGGCAGTTCAGCTGAAGGGAACAAAAAGTGAGTATGGAATTTATCTGGTCATGGCAGCAGGCTGTTTTATGTTTTTTTATGGCGCTGCCCGTCTGGAAAGCATTGTGGAAGGAATGAGACGCCTGCAGGATTATGTAAAAATCAGACCAGTGTTTTTAAATACTCTGGTGAAAATGACAGGCATTACTTATATTACAGAGTTTTCCTCCGGTATCTGCCGGGATGCCGGATATGGAGCGGTAGGTACGCAGATTGAGATTTTTGGGAAACTGTCAATTCTTGCGGTCAGTATGCCTGTGGTTCTTGCCCTTATGGAAACTCTGCAGGGATTTTTGGGATGAGGGGGAGAAGGAGACTGATTCTGATTTTGGCAGTGTCTGCGGTTCTCATAGGATCCGGGAGGGAGAAGGTATGGGGACAAAGCCGAGAGGAGCCTTTATGGGAGAAAGGCGATGGGCAGTCTATATGGGAAATGGAAGAAGGAGGCTTGGATTGGAGTGAGCTGGAACAATTCCTGAAGGAAGAGGCGGCAGGAACCGGAAAAGAGCTTTCCTTTACGGAGCTGGTACAGGCTCTCATAGAAGGAAGAGGAAAGGATGCAGGGCGGATGATCCTGGACGGTCTGAGGGAGAGCTTTCTGGGCGAGATGGAAAATGGCGGCGCTATGGCAGTCCAGCTTTTGACGCTGGGACTTCTGGGGGCAGTTTTTTCCGGATTTTCAGAGATTTTTTCCGGAGATCAGATGTCGGAAGCCGGATTTTTTGTGATCTATCTGATGACATTCACTGTGATGGCGGCTTTTTTTCTGGAAAGTGCAGATACGGCCGTTCAGGTGTTGGAAAAACAGATCCTGTTTATGAAGGCACTGATGCCGTCTTATTTTGCAGCTGTAGTATGGGCAGGAGCTGCGGCAGCCTCCGTGGCCTGGTATGAGCTGGTTTTATTTTTGATTAGTATGGTGCAGGGAATGTACGTCCGTCTGGTTCTTCCTCTGATTCAGATATATGTGATGCTTGTTCTGGTGGGAAATGTGATGAAAGAAGACATGCTTTCCAAAATGACGGAGCTTTTGAAAACGGGAATTTTCTGGGGACTTCGCTGGCTTTTAGGTCTGGTTGCCGGTTTTCATCTGGTACAGGGGATGGTGCTCCCCTATGCAGACGCAATAAAAACCTCAGGGATGGAAAAACTCCTGCAGGCGATTCCCGGAATCGGAGCAGGAGCGGGAGCTGTGACAAAGCTGGTTTTAGGCTCCGGGGTTCTGATTAAGAATACCATGGGAGCAGCGGCAGTGGTGATCCTGGTACTTCTTAGTCTTGCGCCTCTGGTAAAGCTGTGGTTTTTTTTCATGCTTTACCGGATTGTGGCAGCCATTCTGGAACCGGTAGCTGATAAACGCCTGGTGGGATGCATCAGCGGCGTGGCAGAGGGGCAGAAAATGCTTCTTCACGCGGCAGTGTCGGGACTGGTTTTATTTGCTATTACCATTGCTTTGATTTGTGTGGGAACCAATGCTGCATATCTGGCATAGGAGAAACTCGCGAGCAAGCTTCTTTTTTTAGCAAAGAAAAAGGGCAGGCCGCAGAAAATCTGGAAAAGAGGAGGATGGAATGAAGGAATTATATCAGTGGATCCAGAATCTGACTGGATTTTTCCTTTTTCTGTCAGTAGCCGAACGTCTTCTTCCTGGAAAACAGTATGGGAAGTATCTTCGTCTGTTTTCAGGAATGGTTCTGGTTTTTATTGTGCTGCATCCATTCACAGAGGGGCTGCATCTGGAGGATACCATTGCCGGATATTATGAGAGCTTTCTTTTTCAGGAGCAGGCGGAGGATTTGAAGCAGAATATGATTGGGATGGAAAAACAGAGGCTTTCCAGTGTGATCCGCCGGTATGAGGAGGCTGTTGAGGAAGATGTGATTCAGTTAGCAGAGGAAATGGGAATCCAGGCAGCACAATGTAGTGTAACCATAGAGGCCAGAGAGGACAATCCAGCATTTGGTACCATCTGCTCGATCCGTCTGATTGTGAAAGAGAAGGAAGGAGCAGAGGCGCAGAAGCCTTTAGCAGGAGAACAGGAAGAAGAAAAAACAACAGAAGCTGTGGAACCTGTAAGACCGGTAATGCCGGTGGAAGTGAAGGTGACGGGGCGTACAGAGGTGAGGGAGCTGGAGGAACCTCAAAAGACAGAAAAAACGGAGCCGGTGTTATCCGGGAAAATTCTGGGGGAAATGGGACAGAAGGAGAAACAGCTGAGGGAGAAGTTGGAGGCTTATTATCATCTGGAGGAAAGCAATGTGGAAATTCAAATGGCCCCAGGGGCGTGAACCATGGCTGTTTTTGGTGGCAGTCGGTGTGATTTTATGTATTCTGGCTTTTCCTGCAGGACAGAGGAAATCCTTATCTGAGAAAGGAAGAGGGAGTGTGTTAGATAGGACGGAGAACTCGGATAGCGGGAGGGCAGAACTGGAAGCCGGAAGAACTCAGAAAAATTACAGGAGTGGAGAAAGCTCTTATCTGAATGGATCGGAAGAAGGAAAGTCGGATACCTTCTGGGAGGCTGCTTCAGGACAAAGTGGAGCAGCTACCTATGAACAGCTTCTGGAGCAGAGAGTACGCTCTATCCTGAAAAATGTTGAAGGGGTAGGGGAACTGGAGGTGATGATTGTGCTAAAGGCTTCATCGGAAAAAATTATTCATGTAGATGAAAATGGCTCCCGTTCCTTTACAGAGGAGAAGGACAGCGGAGGCGGCACCAGAAAATTAGAAAGCCGGGAACAGGAAAGCACTACGGTTCTGGTTTCTGGAAACAGCCAGAACCAGCCCATTGTGGAAAAAGAACTGTATCCGGAAATTTCAGGTATTATTATCAGCGCTGAGGGGGGCGGAAGTCCTTCTGTAAAAGCGGAGATTGCTTCTGCAATGGAGGCGCTATTCGGACTTCCGGCACATAAAATTAAGGTGTTAAAAAGAAATCCGTAGGTGCATAAATTTCCGTGGAACGCATAGGATAAAGTATGAATGCGGGTGGAATAAAGGAGTGCAGGGTATGAAATTCAAGAAGGCAGAAAAGCATTTGAAGGATGTGAATATGAAAAAGCTGTTTCGAAGAAATCAGATCATAATTACTACTCTGGCGATTATGATTGCGGCAGCAGGATATTTGAATTATGCGGGCAAGCAGGAGCTGGAGGCTGGAGCAGAAGGGGGAATCCTTCCGGCGGGAGCTCTGGAGATTTCAGACGAGGATATTCTGGCAGAGAATCAGGCAGCAGGATATCAGTTCTCTGGCGAAATAGAGGAGGCTCAGCCACAGAATGAAGAAAACAGCATACAGACAGGAGCAGAGCTATCAGCTTCATCAGATGTGGAAAATCCACCAGCGCTGGCTGATGGGGGAGAACAGGCAAAACAGTTAGAACCGGCAGGAACACAGCTTGCAGAAATAGACAGCTGGGATGAGGAAACAGGAATGGAGAATCCCGGAGAGGCAGTTTTGACCAGCGGTCTGACGGTATCGGACTACATAGCGGGCGTGCAGCTGAACAGAGAGCAGATTCGGGCAAAAAATAGAGAAACATTGAACAATATTATTAATAATACCAATATAGAGGAGGCTGCCAAGCAGGAGGCCATTCAGAATATGATCGCCATGACAGCAGTGGCGGAAAAGGAAAATGCGGCAGAGACACTTCTACAGGCAAAGGGCTTTTTGGATCCGGTAGTCAGTCTGACGAATGGAAAGGTTGACGTTGTGATCAATGCGGCCAGCATTACAGATCAGCAGAGAGCTCAGATTGAGGACATTGTGAAGCGAAAGACGGAGGTGGGGGCAGAAAATATTGTCATTACCCTGTTGAATCTGGAAGACTGACGGGAAATACCCCTTTGCAAATCGGACGGGATTTGTTATACTGTAAGCAGCAGTGAATCTGAATGATACAGGAGGGATTACCGTGGCAGAACAGGAAACAAGAAATACCCATAAGGTATATGAAAATGATACAATTGGAGAAGTACGGATTGCAGATGAGGTCGTTGCGATTATTGCAGGATTGGCGGCAACAGAGGTAGACGGAGTGGATTCCATGGCCGGAAATATTACCAATGAGCTTGTTGGAAAGCTGGGCATGAAGATTCTGTCAAAGGGTGTGAAGGTTGATGTGACAGAAGAGCATGTATCTGTGGATCTGTCTCTGAATATTAAGTATGGCTATAACATTCCGGAAGTAAGCGAAAGAGTACAAGAGCGGGTAAAATCTGCGATTGAAAATATGACAGGTCTTACGGTTCTGGATGTGAATGTGAAGATTGCCGGAGTCAATATGGCAGAAGACAAATAATAAAAAGCAGCCGGCAGTTCTCCATGAGAAGAAATATGGATGGATTGCGGTACAAGAAGCACAGGAAAAAAGAACAGGGAGCATATCCGTTTCTGCAAGAAACGGATATGCTCCCTGTTCTTTTTTTAAAATACCTGTTATAAAAATATCATTTGTTGATTTTTTGTTACAAAGTGCTATAATGCGTTTTCGTGAAACATGCAATAGCCGGGAACAGCAGAAAAGACAGCTGTTTCCGGCTGCTGGAAATAAATAGTAGAAGGAAGACAGGATGATGAAGACATTTATGAAGAAAATTCTTTTGCTTTTGGGAAGTGCAGCCGTATTTTGCGCCGGAATGCCGTTTCAGGTTCTGGCAGCAGAAGCAGGAAGTGAAGCGGCAGGGGCAGTTCCGCTTGCTTTGTGTATTCCCTTTGTAGGACTTTTGCTGTGTATTGCAGTGCTTCCGCTGGTTAAAGCAGAGTGGTGGGAAAAACACCAGATTCATGCAGTGGTGCTCTGGTCTCTTTTGTTTATCGTTCCCTTTGCAGTCAGATATGGCTCCGGGACAGCGCTGGAAACGGTGTTGGAATGTCTGGTGGGTGATTATCTAACCTTTATTGTACTGCTGTTCGGGCTGTTCTGTGTGTCCGGAAATATTGGAATGGAAGGGGATTTGGCCGGTTCCCCCAGAATCAATGTGGGACTTCTGATGCTGGGAACCTGTCTGTCTAGCTGGATTGGGACAACTGGAGCAAGCATGCTTATGGTTCGTCCAGTAATTAAAATGAATTATTGGAGAAGACGGAAAAGTCATATTATGATTTTTTTCATTTTTCTGATTTCCAACATTGGAGGATGTCTTTCTCCGATTGGAGATCCGCCGTTGCTGATGGGATTTATGCGAGGGGTTCCCTTCTTCTGGAGCCTGCATCTGATGCCGGTTATGGCTTTGAATGTTGCAGTGCTTCTGTTTGTTTTTTACTGGCTGGATCGGCGTGCTTACCGAAAGGACATTGCAGAAGGATGCAAGCCAGATATCAGCAAGCCGGGAACAGAGATCAGGATACTGGGACTCCACAATCTTATTTTCCTGGTTATGATTGTGGCAGCTGTTATATTAAGCGGAGTTTTGCCGGGAATGGTAGCATTTCAGAATGAGGCAGGACAGGTGAGAGGGATACGGCTGTACGGAGAAGTAAAGCTGTCCTATCCGGCGCTGATTGAGATTGCAATGATCCTTTTTGCTGCATGGCTGTCCTTTAAGACAACAAATTCAGAAATTCGGAGAAAAAACCATTTTACCTGGGGTGCAATTCAGGAGGTGGCTGTTTTATTTATCGGTATTTTTATTACCATGCAGCCTGCTCTGATGATTTTGAAAGCAAAAGGTGCAGAGCTTGGAATTACAGAGCCGTATCAGATGTTCTGGGTAACAGGTGCGCTGTCAAGTTTCTTGGATAATACACCGACTTATCTGGTATTTTTGACAACAGCAGGTTCTCTGGGATTTTCCAGCGGAATTGCAACAACCCTTGGACAGGTGCCGGTGGCTATGCTGGAAGCGATTTCCTGCGGTGCAGTATTTATGGGAGCGAATACCTATATTGGAAATGCCCCTAACTTTATGGTAAAATCCATTTCAGATGAGAATGGTATCTGCATGCCGTCATTCTTTGGTTATATGCTCTGGTCACTCATCTTTTTAGTACCTGTATTCCTGATGGATATGCTGGTATTTTTCTTATAGGAAAGGAGCGGAAACATGGAATATACACAGGAAATGCTTCGGGAACTGGCGGAGCGCATTTATGATTTGGATGCGGAGGTCTATGCACAGTTGGGTTCTTCTCTGGGGCGGGTGTTCAGTCGAGACAGAGAAGGGTGTGTCCGTGACATGGTAGAACTGATGAGTTCGAGAAAGCAGGGACATCAGCTGCGCAGTGAATTGGCCCTGATCAGCAATATGGCAAGAACGATTCAGGATAAAGAACTGCGCCGGATGATTATGTCTGAATATGACAGGATCCTTCAGGAAGTGATCTCTTTACCCACCAGCTTTGGCGAGGGAGATGTGGTGGATCAGAATCTGGCAAGCTTAAATGCTTTCAATTTGAAAAATAGATTTAAAGGCAGCGATAAGCTGATTATCTGTATTGGAAGAACCTATGGAAGCGGAGGAAATGAGATAGGATTTACTCTGGCGGATGCTCTGAAAATTAATTTTTATGATGCAGAAATATTTTCTGCAGTGTTGAAACGTCTGGAAGCAGAAAAGGACATAGTAGAGGACCAGGCCGGATATCGTTTTGGACCTGAGCAAAAGGAGATGGATCAGGCTTTTTCTAAGCCAGGAAAAAGAACTGCCCGCGAGTGTATGCGAGAGTTCAGCCGATATCATGGCTTGTCCAAGCGGGATGCTGTTTTTTTTAATCAGAGCGATTTGATTTGTGATATGGCAAAAAAAGAAAGCTTTATTGTTATGGGGCGGTGTGCTGATGTGATTTTAACAAACAATCGAATCCCACATATCAGTATCTTTATTACGGCGCCTTTTGAGCAGCGTCTGCACCGAATTATGGAGATAAACAAACTGGATGAAAAAAAAGCCAGACGGCTGTTAAAGCGAGTAGATCGACAGCATATGCAATATTACAGGTTTTATACGGGCCGCAAATGGGGAAATGCGGTGAATTACGATCTGTGTGTCAATAGTGCAGCCTACGGTATCGATGGGTCTGTGGAATTTATTACGAGAATGCTTGAGGGAGGAAAATCGGTTAAAAAAGATTAAAAAGATATATTAAAAAAGATGATTGACGACTTTAATTGTTAAAGCTGCCAATCATCTTTTTTATTTTGTCATGGAACTGCTTCGGGCATATTTTCCTGGTGAGATACCATTTAGCCGGGTGAAAACCTTGATAAAATGAGCATAGTCTTGAAATCCGCATTCATAACAGGCGTTTGTTATAGAATGTCCCTGCTTTAAAAGAGTCTGAGAATATTGGATACGTCTGGCAATAATGTAGTTCCAGAGCGAGATACCAGTATAATCTTTAAATACATGGCTAAGTCTGGAACGGCTGATATTTAAATAATCTGCAATGGCTTGCACAGAAATATCGTTTGTGAGGTTTTCGCTGATATAGGATAAAGCATCTTTAATAAGAGCAGGCGAAATATCTGGAAGGTTGATTTGATTGTCTGATTGTATAGTGGTGTTAATCAGTACCATCAGGAGTGATAAATAGGAGTGGACTCGAATATCGGCTCCGTATTCATCATTTTTTAAATATTTGATCAAAGTATGCATATAGAATTCAAACTGTTCGCAATCAGCACCACGTAAATGACGAACCTGGTTTTCTTCCAGGTTCTGAAAACATCGGAGTAAATTTGTTTTTTCCGTGGAAAGTTTTTCAGCAATTTGTTCATTGATATGAAGACTGAATCGTTCGTAAGGAGAGTTATCCTTGATAAAAAGGCCATGAATATCAAAAGGACGGATAAAAATCAGATCCCCCGGTTGCAGTGAGTAGGTTGTATCATTAATAAAATAGTCGATATTACCTTTTTTGAAAAGTGTAACTTCATATGCGTTATTGTGCATGTGAAGATGTCGAGCTGCTTTTTTACATGTAGTTTTATACACGGCATGTAATTCTTGAATGGATTCAATTTCAATATTGTTCATAAAACATCTCCTGCATTCTGAAAAAATTGTACAAAATAACAACAATAATCTAATTAAAACAGCACAATACGACATAAGTATAGCACAAATCGCAAGATAAATAAAGAAAAACAATGCTATGATAAGAAAAAAGGAGGAAAACTACACAAAAATTTGTTTCACACAAACAAGAAGGGAGGAATTGTATGAGTGTGAAACTTCAGACCCGGGGGGATGTGGTAAGTCTGTTCCTAGATACGATAAGACCTTTAAAACAGTTTTTTAGCGACGGAAAAAGTTTTCTGAAACTGGGAAATACTGGTGTTCACTATGGAGAGAAGGCAGCTAGAATGGAAGGAATGGCTAGGCTGCTTTGGGGATTGGGACCATTATGGTCGGGAAATAATGAGAATCTTCCACAAGAACAAAAAGCGGAGATCGAGGAATGGCTGAAGCAATATCAGGAAGGAATTCGGAATGGAACAAATCCGAATCATGAAGAATATTGGGGAGATCTATGCGATAAAGATCAAAAGATGGTAGAAATAGCTGCATTGGTATTTTCTATTTCCATTAACCAAGATAAGCTGTGGAACAATTTTTCTTTTCAAGAAAAACAAAATCTGTATGAATGGTTGAATCAGATTAATTTTTATGATATGCCGCAAAATAACTGGAGATTTTTTCGCATTTTAACGAATATGACATTTCGATTATTAGAATTACCGTGGTCAGAAGAAAAAATGCAGGAAGATTTTAATATTATTGAAAGTAGTTATGTTGGAGACGGTTGGTATTATGATGGCAATCCAGGTCAGATTGACTATTATGTAGCTTTTGCAATCCATTATTATTCATTGATTTATGCACATTTGATGAAGCATCAGGAACCTGAATGGTGTAGGACTTTGAAGGAACGGAGTACAGAGTTTTACGGAGATTTTGTATACTGGTTTGCAAATAATGGAAAAGAAATTCCCTTTGGAAGAAGTTTAACATACCGTTATGCACATTCTGCGCCTTTTGGTGCAATGGCTTATGCTGAACTCCCGGTAGACTATGGTGTATTAAAAAATCTGGTACTGAAAAATTTAGAAAGCTGGATGGAGCATCCGATTTTTGATCAAGCCGGTATTTTATCCATTGGCTATAATTATGCTAACTTACTGATGAGTGAACATTACAATAGCTCTGGTTCACCTTATTGGAGTAATAAGGCGTTTATTATTTTAGCACTGAATGAAAATCATCCATTTTGGAAGTCTGAAATGAAATCATATGTTTATGAACCTCAAAAATATTTTAAGCATCCACATATGTTGATTACTCATGATAAACATGATCATGTAAAAGCCTACGTTGTGGGACAGCATTCAAAAAGTGAACATGGACAGTGTCAGGCGAAATATGAGAAATCCGTCTATTCTAATGAATTTGGCTTTAGTGTTTCACGCGGCACAACATTAGAAACAGGTGCTTTTGATAATACATTAGCTGTATCAGTTAAAGGTGAAAATCGATATTGCATGAAAAATGGCTGTACTGAATTTTGGGGAAATGATAGTCAGGTTTGCACAATTTATTCACCTATAAAGGGAGTTGTAATTCACAGTGCAGTGATTCCTTGTGGTGCATGGCATATTAGGGTATATCGTTTGTGTAATGAAATTGCTGTTGATGTAGCAGATGGAGGCTTTTCTATTGCTCAGGAGCCGTGTTTTACAATAAAATACGGCAAAGAATCTGGAAAATACAGAAAGGAACAGGTAGAAATAACGGAGAATTCTGTATTTGCACGTTTTGCATGGGGAATTAGTGGGGCAGTTGCAGAGACGGGAAGTACACCAGAATTAATTACAGCAATGCCGAATACAAATTTGTTATTTAATTTAACAGTTATTCCAACTATCAAAGCGTCATTTGAGCCAGGAAATCATATTTTTGTAAATAGTATTTTCGCTGACAATTCTACGGATGCAGAAATATTAATGGAAAACAAGCCAGAGGTTATTGTGGAACGTGAAAAGGTCTTTGTAATATGGAATAATGAAAAGTTAGAAGTAAAAATTTAAATTATAAAAAAGAAAGGAGGAGGAAAATGAAGTTATCAGAACGGGAATTGACATGGGTTTTCGAGGTTTTAGAGCGTGTTAAGAAAAAAATGAAATTAGTCACGGAACGAAATCGAGGAAAAATTCCTTATACAACGGTCAATGGAATTTTTGATGATCGCTCTGGAGATGATATGATTGATTGGTGGACCAACGGTTTTTGGGGAGGTCTCATGTGGCAGCTCTATAATCTTACAGAAGAAGAAATTTACAAACAGGAAGCAATATTTGTAGAGGAAAAATTGGATAAAGTTTTGATGAATGCAAATGGTTTGGATCATGACAATGGGTTCAAATGGCTTCCGACAGCTGTTGTGAATTATAAGATAACAAATTCTGAAGAGTCTTATAATCGAGCGATTCTTGCAGCGAATAACTTTGCGGGAAGATTTAACCTTGCAGGAGGTTTTTTCCGTGCATGGAATGATAGAGCGAATATAGACAGAAGAGGGTGGGCAATTATTGATTGCATGATGAATCTGCCTCTATTGTATTGGGCTAGTGATGTAACAACGGATCCACGATTTAGGCAAATGGCAATTGCACATGCAAATACAGCTCAAAAGTATTTTGTTCGAGAGGATGGTTCTGTAAATCATATCGTAGAGTTTGATCCATTTACCGGAGAAATGAAAAAGACTTATGGAGGTCAGGGATACGCGGAAGGTTCTTCCTGGACAAGAGGTCAGGCATGGGCATTGTATGGATTTGTTATTAGCTATATTCATACAAAAGATGAACATTATTTAAATACAGCAAAGCGTGTTGCAAATTATGTGATTGCAAATATTCCGGATAACAAATTAATTCCGGTAGATTTCCGTCAGCCTTTTGATTGTGTTTGGGAGGATTCTACAGCATCTGCAATATTTGCCTGTGGTTTGTTGGAACTTTCTAAATATACAGAAGAACGAGATAGTAAGCTATATATAAAAACAGCATTGGAACTTCTGAGAACGTTAGACGAGCAAAGATGTTGTTGGGATTTAGAAAAAGACGGAATTCTTGAAAAATGTACAGCAGCTTATCATGCTGATGAACATGAATTTTCTATCATTTATGGAGATTATTATTTTGTTGAAGCGCTATTAAAATTGAGCGATAAAGAAATATTTATTTGGTAGGAGGAAAGTGAAATGAAAAAAGGTGTAGCAGGTTTGATGGCAGTGACTATGGCTGCAAGTGTATTGACAGGATGCGGTAATTCTTCAGAGGAAACTAAAGAAGATGGAAAAATTACGTTAAAAGTAGCATTATGGGATTATTCTAATCTTCAGTATTTTAAGACGATGTTTGATGCTTATACGAAAGAAAATCCCAATATTATGATTGAGCCAATTGAGTTTGCAGCAGATGAGTATGATAACACTGTAACAACACAGCTTGGTGGAAAGCAGGATTTTGATGTTGTCTTTACAAAAAGTACACCAGCATTGAGTGCATTGATTGCCCAGGGGCATGTAATTGCTCTTGATGATATGATTGCAGCAGATGAGTCTTTTGATAGCGCAAATTACCTCGGTCTCATGGAACAGCTTCAGATGGATGGAAAATCTTACTCTGTTCCATTTAGAAAAGATAATACTATGTTGTTCTACAATAAAGATTTATTTGATGCAGCCGGCGTTGAGTATCCTCATGATGGAATGACAATGGAAGAGTATTATGAGCTTGCAAAGAAAATGACAAGTGGAAGCGGAAATGAAAAGGTTTATGGTACACATCTTCATACCTGGCCGAGTTGTGTTTACAATTTCCCGAGACGCTTGGACAAGTTTAGTCAGACAGATAGCGAGAGTTACAAAAATTTAGTTGATTACTATAATATAGTCCTTAAGATGCAGGATGAGGGACTTCTTATGGATTATGGTGTATTAAAATCTTCAAATATCCATTACTCAGGTGTATTTTATAACCAGCAGGCAGCTATGGTTACTATGGGATCTTGGTTTATCAATAACCTAATGGAAAATGTCAAAGACTTCAACTGGGGTGTATGCAGTATGCCAAACTTTGAAGGAGAAGGAAACATTTCTGCAGTTGGCGGAGTTACTCCTGTTTCTATTGGTGCCTATAGCAAACATCCACAGGAAGCATGGGATTTAATTACTTATATTTGTGGGGAAGAAGGGGCAAAGGTTTTAGCAGAATCGGGTATTGTTCCTGGTTATAGTTCTGATGCGATTAATGCAGTATTTGATGCTATTCCTGAGAAGTGCCCGAATGCTCCGGAAAAACTTTCACAGTATATTGATGTTCCGAAATATCTTGCAGAGACACCGATGGGAAAAGATTCCAAACGCATTGATACCATTTTAAAAGAAGAGCATGGAGCAATTATGACAAAAAGCATATCCGTGGAAGAAGGACTTCAGAAAATGCTTGATAGAATCGCAGAGGCACAGTAATCCGAGTTATTCTGCAATGTAGATAGAAAACTTGGAAAGGAGAAGTTATGGGTAATAAAAAGAAAAAATCATTTTTCAAAAATAAAACTGTAGTCGCGTATTCCTTTATCCTTCCAAATTTAATTGGTTTTTGTATTTTTACGCTTATACCAGTTAGAGACCGTTTCAAGTTTTGTGTAAACTCAAAAAACTGATATAAGATATGTCATTA
>UPYT01000017.1 GCA_900538475.1 uncultured Clostridium sp.
GTTACGAGGTCTGGGAAGCAGGAAGCCCATTGGCTTTAGACAATGGGTAGTTCACAGAGCATAAGCTGTTTTTTCGCGGGAACATGCAGCCGGTTCTTTCTTAATGCAAAATCAGCTGTGAAAAGAAGGGGGATTGTTGTAATGAAGGTCATTGATTTAACGCATACGATTCAGGAAGAAATGCCGGTTTTTCCGGGGACAGAGCCTCCGGCTCTGATGCAGGCAGCCAGCTGTGAAGAGGATGGATTTCGAGAAATACTTCTGAAACTGACTACTCATACAGGAACTCATATGGATTCGCCTGCTCATATTTTTCCGGATGGGATCACATTGGATCAATTTCCGGCAGATCAGTTTATGGGGAGAGCCCTTGTGATTGACTGCAGAGATTTAAAGGAGGGGGAAGCTATCTCTATGAAACAGATCCTGCGGTATGGAGAGAAAGCAGAAGAGGCGGATTTTCTTTTGTTTTATTCCGGATGGGATCAGTACTGGGGAACCAGTCGTTATTTTGGAGAGTACCCCTGCGTGGATGATGAGGTTCTGGATTTTATCATACAAGGGCGGTACAAGGGCATTGGATTTGATGTAATGGGACTGGATCCGATCCGGGATGAAAATCTGCCCCGTCATAAAAAATTGTTTCAGGGGCGGAATATGGTGAACATTGAGAATCTGAAAAACCTGGGTCTGTGCGGCCATGATTTGTTCAGGTTTTTCTGTTTTCCCATGAAAATCAGAAACAGTGACGGCGCGCCTGTGCGGGCGGCTGCCTGTGTGGAAGAGGAAAAATAAGGTGTGCCGGGAGAGAAAACTACGAATTTTTTAGGATGCAGCGTAACAAAACAGCACCATACCCTGACCCAGATTCCTATGGGATTGCTGAAACAGGAATTTGAGCTGAAGGCAGTGGAGGAGGCACAGCCGTCGGAGGAAATGATGGAGATTCCGGGAATGAAGGATGAATTGCGCCGCCCCATAATGCTTTTGGTAAAGGCGCAGGTGAAAAAGAAAAGAAATTGATCCAGAAGAAAAAGTATGATATACTTTGTTCAATAAAATATGAGCAGTCAGGTGTCCGGACAGGGCTTTGTCCATGTCCGGGTGAAAAGGGAAACAGGTGAAAATCCTGTGCGAACTCGTCACCGTAATGAGGGAGCAGACGCCGGTAAATCACTGGGAAACTGGGAAGATGGCGGATGTGTTGATTTCTGAGTCGGGAGACCTGCCTGACTGTGTACAGAAACAATAGTTTCAGGCCACGAGTAACTGGTTGTACAGAAAAATACAGGAATGCCCCTTTGTCAGAGCTTTCCTGATTTTTGTGTTCCCCTTTTCTTTGTGAGCAGGGGAATTTTTATGTCATAGGAAAGCGTGTCCTATGACATAAAAACGCTCCGCGAGGATCGCCATGCGGCAGAAGAGAATTTTGTCGCAGAAGCGACCCGCCGCAGGCGGAGAAGCTCGCGAGAGAGCCTCTTTCTTATTATAGAGATAGGATCTCTCTGTTATTTTCTGCCGGAGGCTTTGTTTCTGACTTTGATACAGGATTGCTTTTGTCCGCTGGAATCGGACAAGAAAATGCAGGACTGAATTATTAAGAAAATACAAGGCAGGGATACTGCAGAAAGAGGGATTTTATGAAGAAGAGAAACGCAGCAGTTTTTATGGCAGTCTGGATGGGAGCAGCAGGAATCACCGGGTGTGCAGGAACACAGAATCAGGCGCAGAGCAGCCCGGCGGAAAGCAGGGCAGAAACTGTGACAACGTCGGAAGAAGGTATGCCAGAAACTTCTGAAGAATCTCAGGAAGAAGCTTTGTCTGCGGATCAGAAGGCAGCAGACCAGGTTGCAGCCATGATCGATGCGATTTATGTACAGAAGAGAACGGATGATACGGATAAACAGTGTGAAGCTGCAAAGGCAGGCTGGGATGCTTTAACGGAAGAACAGAAAATGTTGGTTTCCGGAGAAAATGCAGATCCGGATTATTTTGGAAGAGATACAGGAGATGCTTCTGCAGATGATCCGCGCAATCAGGATGAGATTGGGGAAAAGGAGATTCTTGTGGTTAGCTTTGGAACTTCCTTTAATGACAGCCGTACAGCAGATATTAAGGGAATCGAGGATGCTCTCCAGGAGGCATATCCGGAATGGTCCGTCAGACGGGCCTTTACAGCTCAGATTATTATTAACCATGTTCAGGCCAGAGACGGGGAGAAAATCGACAATGTGGATCAGGCATTGGAGCGGGCTGTGAAAAACGGAGTGAAGCAGCTTGTAGTTCAGCCGACACATCTGATGCACGGGGCAGAATACGATGAGCTGCTGGAGTCTGTGGAGGCATATCAGGAGCAGTTTGAGTCTGTGACTGTGGCAGAGCCTCTTTTGGGAGAGGTTGGCAGCGATGCTTCTGTGGTGAATGAGGATAAAAAGGCAGTTGCAGAAGCGATTGCAGCAGAGGCAGCATTCGATGCAGGCTATGAAGATCTGGACGGAGCAAAGGCAGATGGAACGGCTTTCGTATTTCTGGGCCACGGTACATCTCATACGGCAAAGGTTTCTTACAGCCAGATGCAGACGCAGATGAAAGCCCTGGGATATGACAATGTATGGATTGGAACTGTGGAAGGGGAACCGGAGGAGACAGAGTGTGGCCAGGTGATTGAGGCAGTATCCCAGGCTGGGTATCAGAAGGTGATTCTTCGCCCGCTGATGGTAGTAGCGGGGGATCATGCCAACAACGACATGGCAGGAGAGGACGAGGATTCCTGGCTGAGTATGTTCCAGGCATCCGGAAAGTTTGAAGAGATAGAGACACAGATTTCCGGTCTTGGTTCTATCCCGGCAATTCAGCAGCTTTATATCGATCATACAGCTGCAGCTATGAAGCAATAAAAAACGAGGAGTGTGGAAAATGAGAAAAAGACAGAGAAGGGCTGCTGGAGCAGTGATTGGTGCTCTGGTCTGTGCAGTTTTAGGCGGATGCGCTGGTTCTGTTTCGGAAAAGGCGGCGCCTGCGCAGACAGAGATCGTCTTCGAAGAAATCGCTCTTTCAGACGGAGTTTATCAGGCAGAATTTGATACAGACAGCAGTATGTTTCATGTCAATGAGGCCTGTGACGGAAAAGGAACTTTGACAGTGGCAGATGGAAAAATGACCATTCATATTTCCCTTACTTCAAAAAATATTCTCAATCTGTATCCAGGGCTTGCTGAGGATGCACAGAAGGAGGGGGCAGAGCTTTTGATGCCTACAGAGGATACGGTTACCTACAGTGACGGAACCACAGAGACAGTGCACGGATTTGATGTTCCGGTTCCTGCTCTTGATGAGGAATTTGATCTGGCTTTGATTGGGAAAAAGGGAAAATGGTATGATCACAGGGTGTCAGTTTCCAGTCCGGAGAAGATGACGGAACAGGGAGAGAAAGCGACAAAAACGCCAGGAGAAGAGACAGGAGCAGCGGAAGAAGCAGCCTCAGGAGAAGCGGAAAAAACGGCAGAAGCAGAGAAAAAGGTGGAGCTTGAGGAAGGTATCTATACGATAGAGGTAATGATGGAGGGCGGAAGCGGAAAGGCAGAGATTTTGTCTCCGGCACTTCTCCAGGTTTCGGAGGATCAGATTACTGCGCAGATTCAGTGGAACAGTCCCAACTATGATTACATGATTGTGGACGGGGAAACCTTTTATCCGGTAAATACAGAGGGAAATTCTGTTTTTGAAATACCGGCAGAGACGTTTGATGTTCCTGTGGATGTAATTGGAGATACGGTAGCGATGAGTAAACCGCATGAAATCGAATATACGCTGACCTTTTATTCGGATACGATTAAACCAGAAAGCTAAAGGAAGCGTTTTATGATAAGGACAATAAGAAACGGGATGATTGCAGCTCTTTTGATTGCCGGAATCTTTGGGCTTTCCGGCTGCAGTAGAAATTCTTCTGCTGCAGAGCAGGAACTTCCTCTGGTCTACGAGGACAGTTTAAGGCTGCAGTATGCAGAAAATTTTTCGATTGATTATTATGCCGGCGGGTATTCCATGATAACTACAAAGCGGGACGGCAGCAGGTTCCTGATTGTTCCGGAGCAGGCAGAAACCCCGGAGGGGGTGGAAGAGGATATTGTGATTTTAAAGCAGCCGATACAGGATATTTATTTGGTGGCATCGGCGGTGATGGATATGTTCTGTCAGCTGGATGGGCTGGATGCCATAAGCTTTTCCGGACAGAAGCAGGAAAACTGGTATATTAAGGATGCAAAAAATGCAATGGCAGAAGGGAGGCTTCGCTATGCAGGGAAGTACAACAGGCCGGAT
The DNA here is from genome assembly GCA_900538475.1 of uncultured Clostridium sp. GTDB lineage: Bacteria > Bacillota > Clostridia > Lachnospirales > Lachnospiraceae > Brotaphodocola. The sequence continues at coordinate 4,321 of UPYT01000017.1, forward strand.
TACGAACAGCTTGTGTCAAGAGGCTGCAGACTTGCCATTGAAAACGGCATGATCGCCCATGCGCCGGAGGTTGTGGAAAAGCTGGAGGATTTTGGAATCCCGGTGCTTATGGAGGCATCCAGCTATGAAGCGCATCCTCTGGGAAGAGTGGAGTGGATCAAGCTGTTTGGAGCTTTGCTGGGAAAGGAAGAGGCGGCGGAGCGGATTTTTCAGGAGCAGGCGGATATTTTAAACAGAATTTCTGAGGATCAGCCTTCTGAAAAAACAGTTGCGTTTTTCTTTGTTTCCTCCAATGGAATGGTACAGGTAAGGCAGTCCTCCGATTATATTCCCAGGATGATTGAGCTGGCTGGAGGACGGTATGTTTTTGAGAATCTGGGAGATCCGGAAAGCAGGAAAGCTACGATGAATATGCAGGCAGAGGAGTTTTATCACAAAGCCCGCAATGCAGATTTTCTTATATACAACAGCTCTATTGACGGAGGAATCTCTACAATGAAAGAGCTGCTGGATAAATGTGAGTTTCTGGAGGATTTTCAGGCAGTGAAGGAAGGAAATGTATGGTGCACCTCCAATGATATGTATCAGCAGTCTCTGTCCATTGGTTATCTAATGGAGGATATGCACAGAATGCTTCAGGGAGATGACACATCTCCCATGCACTATCTTTTTGAGGTTCAGTAAAGAAAGGTTGATTCAGATGGAGAAACAAAGAATATATCGGTACACATGGGGATTTTTGTTCCTTTTTGCCGGTGTGGCAGCTGGATTGATTCTGAATGTGTGTATGGGAAGCGTTCGTATTCCTGTGGAGGAGGTCTGGCGCATTCTGACAGGGAAAGGAGGAGAGATGGTATCTGCCAGGATTCTTCTGGATATTCGGATGCCCAGAACCATAGCGGCAATTCTCCTTGGCGGTGCTTTGGCCCTTGCCGGTTATCTTCTGCAGACCTTTTTCCATAACCCCATTGCTGGTCCTTTTGTTCTTGGAATTTCCTCAGGAGCCAAAATGGCGGTGGCTCTGGTTATGGTAGTGTTGATGGGGCACTCAGTGCGCGTCACTTCTGCAGATATGATTCTGTCTGCATTTCTTGGAGCTCTTCTTTCTATGGGCTTTGTGCTTCTGGTATCCCGACGGATGGCAGGTATGTCCCAGCTGGTTATCAGCGGAGTTATGATTGGATATATTTGTTCCGCAATTACGGAGCTGATTGTTACCTTTGCCGAGGATTCAGATATTGTGAATCTCCACAACTGGGCTCAGGGAAGCTTTTCCGGAATCACATGGGAGCAGACAGAGCTGATAGCAGCAGTAATTCTGGTAACCTTTCTTATTACTTTTTCCCTGTCTAAGCCATTGGGGGCTTATCAGCTGGGGGAGTCTTATGCCCAGAACATGGGGGTAAACATCAGGGCTTTGCGGATATGGCTGGTTCTCCTTTCCAGCATACTGTCGGCATGTATTGTGTCCTTTGCAGGGCCGATTTCTTTTGTAGGTATTGCGACTCCCCATCTGGTGAAACGCCTTTTTGGCTCTTCCAGGCCGCTGCTAATGATTCCGGCATGTTTTCTGGGAGGAAGTGTATTCTGCCTGTTCTGTGATTTGCTGGCAAGAAATCTGTTTGCGCCGACAGAACTGAATATCAGCACGGTGACAGCAATTTTCGGAGCGCCGGTAGTATTATGGGTTATGGCAAAGCAGAGAAAGGACAGAGGGCTGTAATGGACTATTATTTTCAGACAGAAGGGTATTCGGTAGGATATGACGGAAAACCCCTGATTCGTCAGATTGAAATTGGAATACAGAAAGGAGAAATTCTGACTCTGATCGGACCGAACGGAGCCGGAAAATCTACAATTTTAAAAAGCATTGCAGGGCAGCTTGGGGTAATTGGAGGATCTGCTTATCTGGACGGACGGGAACTGGGAGCTATGTCGGGGGCGGAGCTGGCCAGAAAAATGGCAGTGGTATTTACAGAAAGACTGAAAACAGAGCTGATGACCTGCGAGGATGTAGTGGCTACGGGAAGATATCCCTACACAGGCCATTTCGGCATTCTGACGAAGAAGGACAGGGAAGCAGTGAAGGAGGCTATGGAGCTGGTTCATGTAACGGAAATCCGGGATCAGGATTTTGCAAAAATCAGCGATGGGCAGAGGCAGAGGGTCATGCTTGCAAGAGCGATTTGTCAGGAACCGGAGATTGTTATTTTAGATGAGCCCACCTCATTTCTGGATGTAAAATACAAGCTGGAATTTTTGTCAGTGCTTCAGGAGCTGCGGTTAAAAAGAGGGCTGACAGTGATTATGTCCCTCCATGAGCTGGAGCTGGCAGAGCGGGTTTCGGATAAAATTCTCTGCATCCGGGGGGATTTTGTAGATCGGTTTGGAAGGGCAGAGGAGATTTTTCAGACGGGATATATCCGGAGTCTTTTTGCAATAGAAGCCGGAAGCTTTGATGAGGAAAATACCAGTATGGAGCTGCAGGCGCCCTCCGGACAGCCGGAGGTGTTTGTAATAGCAGGCTGCGGTACAGGGAGAGGCGTTTTCCGGGAGCTTCAGAGAAAGGGGATTCCGTTTATTACAGGAATTTTATTTGACAATGATGTGGATTATCCGGTGGCGTCAGCCCTGGCATCCGAGGTGATTGAAATAAAGGGACTAGAACCGATTGGGGAAGAAACCATTCAGAGGGCAAAGCAGCGGATAGATTGCTGCAAACGAGTTATTTGCTGTAAAACACAATTTGGAAGTCTGGAGAAGGCCAATGAAGAGCTTTTTAAGTATGCAAAGTCCAGAGAAAAGGATATTGCATACACAGGTTTTAAGTGACCAACAATGAATGTGGAAGAAATGAGGGGAGGCTGTTTTGATTCAGCCTCTCCTCATTTTTTCAAAAACAGGAATATACAAAACCAGGGTTACTGCCATAACAGTCATCATCAGGAGAATCAGGCCCATCACAGCCATATAGCCTTCTTTTATCAAAAGCACGTCCAGCGTATCAGTCAGGATGGAAATCAAAACTACAGCTGCGGCTTTCCAGATATCCTGTTTCGTCTCTGCTGTAAGGTAGAGAAAGCAGAAGACAGGAATCATCAGGATTCGAAAATATCCCATCAGATTGGGGATGGAAAAAGTTCATGGCGGTCGATGTGTTTCATGGCCTCACCTCCTAATGAGACCATTATACCATTTTTAGATGGGAATACCAATGGGAAAATGGTTTGCTTGACAAATATCCTGAAAAATCCTATGATAGTAGGACGCTGTTTTGGCATAGGCAGTAAGGAGGATATTATGAAAGAAAAACATCTTGATTTATGCAGAGATTCGGTAAACTCTGTATTTTTTCAATTTCTGATCCCGTCCATCGGAGCAACGCTGGTGAATTCTATCTATATTCTTGGAGATACCATATTGGTGGGACGGGGAGTAGGAAGCATGGGAATTGCGGCCCTGAATTTGCTGCTTCCGGTGTTTTCTCTGTTTTTTGCCACAGGAATGCTGTTTGGAGTAGGTGGAAGCGTTTTGTTTTCCTTTGATAAAGGACGAAAAGATGAGACAGCAGCAAGAGAGCATTTTTCTGCAGCCCTGGCAGGCACGATATTGATGGCAGTTTTTTATGAAATTGTGTGTGGATTGTATTTTGATCCCATTACCGCATTTCTTGGAAGAAATGAGGCAATGGATGAGATGGTAAGAAGTTATGGACGGATTCTCACGGCAGGCTGCCCAGTGTTCCTGCTGTCATCGTTTCTTCAGGCATTTGTGAGAAATGACAGGGCGCCGAGGGTGGCGATGGCAGCAGTGATCGCAGGCGGAGTCAGCAATGTGATTCTGGATTATATTTTTATGTTTCCCATGAAAATGGGAATGGCCGGAGGAGCGCTGGCAACGGTGCTGGGTTCTGTTATTACTGTGGTGATTTTACTAAGCCATTTTTTCAGCAGCAGCAATACCCTGAAATTTACCAGACATTTTCACTGGAAAACCATTGGGGAGGTGGCTCTCAACGGCCTTTCCAGCTTTATTCTGGATCTTTCCAGCGGCGTGGTGATTCTTCTGTTTAACCGTCAGCTTCTGTACTGGATTGGCGATATGGGCGTAATGGTTTACGGCATTGTTTCCAACAGTGTTCTGGTGGTTAATTCCATCAGCAATGGTATCAGTCAGGCATCTCAGCCGCTGATGGCAGTAAACAATGGCGCCGGTCTTTTGGAACGGGTAAATCAGACCTTTCGGCTGGCCAGGAGATTTTCTGTGGGAACGGGAATTCTCTTTACTGCCCTGGGCCTTCTGGCTCCGGCCCTTGTAGTGCGGGTATTTGTTTCTCCTACGCCGGAAATCCTCGCAATGGCTGTTCCGGCAGTGCGGATTTATTTTCTGGCATTTTTAGCAACGGGAATCAATCTTCTTCTGGCTACGTATTTTCAGTCAGTTTTGATGCCGGCCTGTGCCCTGATTCTTTCCCTTTGCCGCGGCGTAATTTTTTCAGGAATTCTTGTTTATCTGCTGCCCCTTCTTGTGGGAGTAGAGGGAATCTGGGCTGCTATGCCTGTGGCTGAGCTTTTAGCCTTGATTCTTGGAATCCTGATGAAAAAGCGGGGCAAGAGACAAAGCAGCTGATAAAATATTGGATCATATAGTTATGATTCATTTTCTGTGATTTTGAAGCACTGTCCGGAGAAGGGCGCCAGGGTAATCTGGAATCCGTTCTTTCCCGGGCAGTGTTTTGCTTTTGATTTCTTTGTCTGCCCACCGTACTCCTGCCAGTCTGTATTGATCAGCGGTTCCAGCCAGCGGACGTTTCCAGGAAGGGAAAGGCCGGAAACAGAATAGGGCTGATCGGAAAACTGGAAAAGGAACAGGATTCTCTGTTTTTGACAGCGCCGTTCAAAGATGTAGCAGCAGGAGCCGTCCTGGTCAGATTTCAGCCATTGAAAACCGGAGGGGCTGTAGTCTTCCTGGTAAAGGGCAGGCGTATTCAGATACAGGATGTTGATTTCCCGCATAAACCGGAGAAAGGCATTATGAATCGGGAAATCCAGAAGGCACCAGTCCTGTTCCCGTTTTTCATCCCATTCACGAAGCTGCCCTATTTCATTTCCCATAAAATTCAGCTTTTTGCCTGGGTGGGCCATCATGTATAGATAGAAGGCTCGTCCCTGAGGGAATTTCCCCTCGTAAGCTCCGTACATTTTCTGAAGAATCGTGGCTTTTCCGTGAACGACTTCATCGTGGGAAAGAGGAAGAAGATATCGTTCCTGGTAGTAATACTGCATGGAAAAGGTCAGCTCATGGTAATGCTCTGGACGCAGCCGGGGTTCTGTCTGAAAATAACAGAGAGTATCGTGCATCCAGCCCAGATCCCATTTATAGTCAAAGCCCAGTCCGCCTTCACTGACAGGTTTTGTTACACCTGGATAGTTTGTGGAGTCTTCGGCTATGAGCATGGCATCGGGAAAGCGTTTTTTCAGACCTTCGTTCATGGTGCGAAGAAATTGCAGAGAGGGATGATTTTCTCCCCGCTCTGGCTGACCCTGCCAGTAAATCAGATTTCGCACAGCATCCATTCTCAGACCGTCAAAATGGTATTCCTCCAGCCAGTAACAGGCAGCAGACTGGAGAAAGCTGCGTACCTCTCCGCGGGAGTGCATAAAGTTGCAGCTTCCCCATTCACTTCTTCCTACATCACGATGAGGGTATTCGTAGAGGGCGGTTCCATCGTAATTCCACAGAGCATAATCATCAACGGCAAAATGGACGGGAACAAAATCAAGAAGGACTCCTATCTGGTTTTGATGGCAGAGATCCACAAATTTCTGAAGCTGCCTGGGCGTGCCGTACCGGGAGGTAGGAGCGAAAAAGCCTGTGTTTTGATACCCCCAGGATTCATCGGAGGGATGCTCAGAAAGAGGCATCAGCTCTACGTAGTTGTATCCGTTTTTTTTCAGCCATGGAATCAGCAGCTTTGCCAGCTCCTCATAGCTGTACCAGTCCTCTGAACCATCGCCTTTTTTTCTCCAGGAACCGGCATGAAGCTCATAAATATTGACTGCCTGACGAAAGGCAGCGCCGCGTCCTGCCATCCATTCCTGATCCCGGAAAGTGTGGTGCTTCAGGCTGCAGATAACAGAGGCATTGTGAGGACGAAGCTCAGAGGAAAGCCCATAGGGATCGCAGTGATCCAGAAAAGAGCCGTCCTGGCGATAAATCCGGTATTTGTATCGCATGGATTCTTTGGCCTCCGGGACAGTAACCTCCCAGAAATTCCCGTCATAGATTTTCTCCATGGGAGTTTCCTGCCACTGATTAAAATCGCCAATCAGAGAAATCCGCAAAGCGTTAGGAGCAAAGGTGCGGAAGGTGGTTCCATGGCTGGAAACCTGTGCGCCTAGATACCTCCATGCTTCAAATTCTTCCCCCATATAAAATCCGTAAAAATCCATAATATCCTCCTGTCTGACTTATCCATCAAGAATCTTGAGTTCCTGTATTTTTCTGAGTATAATGAGTATAAGATGGGGAGAAGAAAATTTCCATAATCGATATTGAAAAAAAGTATGATAAACAACGTTTTACGGAAAAGGTTGGTTTTTTATGATGGATATGCGGGTGAAGAAAACAAAACGGAGTATTATTAATGCATTTTTAGAGCTGCGGTCGAAAATGCCGCTGGAAAAAATCAGGATAAATGAGCTGTGCCGGATTGCTGAAATTAACAAATCAACATTTTATGCCCATTATCAGGATATTTATCAGCTGTCAGAGGAGGTGGAACAGGAGGTTCTCCAATCCTATCTGAATATTCCTCACCCGGAATATGTTCTTTGCAATACAGAAGGCTTTGTTCGGGAACTGTTTCAGGCCTTCTATGCACATGAACGGCTGTTTCATATTCTGTTTTCCGGAAGCCGGAGCAGTGTGCTGACAGAAAAAATTGCGGAAGGGATTCGGGAGCTGATTCTCAGGCAGTATCCGCAGTATGCAGACAATCCGGTTTTTCATACGCTGATTACTTATCGGGTTTACGGCAGCTGTTACGCTTTTCAGGAAAGCAAAGATTATGGGGAGGAGCTGGTGATTTCTTTGATTGGAAAGCTGGCTGGGCAGGATTTTGAGGAATTCGATCTGCAGCGGGAAGGCAGTTTCTCCTGTCAGCAGAAGGAAACTTGGACAATAAAAAGAGATGATGGAAAGAGGCAGAAGGTATGAAAAAGCGGAAAAGAAAAAAGAGAAAAGAAGAATAAAGGGAAAACAATAAAAACAGGAAGATGACAAAAAATGAGGGTAAAACCATGAGAGAAAATACAATGTACGAGAACATGATTGCAGTGACAAACAGGCAGCTGTATCTTCAGGCAGCAGAAAAAAACAGATGCCGGGATGGGAAAGAAGACGAGGAGGTGTCGGAGGCTTTTCTTCCTGGAACCCGTTTATGGAACCGGTATCTAAAGCAGGCAGAGCAGGTGCTTTCTCTTTCTCCCAAAGCGCTTGTTTTGCGGGAAAAGGATCTGGAACCGGAGGTTTACAGGCAGCTTGCAAAAGATGTAACAGCTTTGTGTGAGGCTGCGGGAACAGAATGCATCCTTCACGGTTTTCCTGATGAAGCAAGGGCTCTTTCCTGGCGGAAAATCCATCTGCCATTGAGACTTTTTCGGGAGCTTCCGTCTCTTGATTTTTTTGAAAAAAAAGGAACCTCCGTTCATTCTCTGGCGGAGGCCAGAGAGGCAGAGGCTCTTGGTGCAGACTATTTATTTGCCGGAAATATATTTGAAACTGATTGTAAAAAAGGACTTCCGGGAAGAGGTCTTTCGTTCCTGCAGGAAGTCTGCAAACAGGTCTCCATCCCTGTGTATGGAATCGGTGGAATTACTCCTGAACGCATGGAACAGCTTCTTTTGGCAGGGGCTTCCGGAGGCTGTATGATGTCCGGATTTTTAAAACTCCAGGGAGAAAAAGAAGCATAGAAGTAGCGGCAGGCGAAATTATTCAAAGGTTCCCCTGACCTCAGGCACGCTGTTTCGTACCATGACCCTTCCTTTGGCAATCACGGTATGAAGCAGAAGGCTGTCTTTGTGAAGCAGACAAATATCGCCGTCATAGCCGGGAGCAATATGGCCCTTGGTATTCAGCTTCAGAATCCGGGCAGGGTTTGATGTAACGGCCCGGAGGGCCAGCTCCAGGGGAAGGTGTTCCCGCATGACGCATTCTCTTACTTCTTTTAAGAGGGAGGAGGCTTTTCCAATGCCGAGTCCTTCATATTGGCCGGAGGGACTGAAACGGGGAAGACTGCCCTGACCGTCAGAGGATATGGTAAAGTTATTTTCAGAAATACCTGCATCCAGAAGACGTCGGATTCCGGTGCAGACGCGAACCTCATCGGTGATTTTTTCCCAGGAATCGATGTCCTCATTGCCAGTAAAATCTACACATCCGCCTTCTCTGGCAAAGCTTACAGCAGCCTCAAACAGATGGGAGTTGCGGTTAATATGAGTCGGAAGAAACTGGGTAACAGGAATTTCTGTCTCATGGACAACCCGCTCGATCAGATCAAGATGACGGGCGCCGTCGCCCAGGTGAATATTTAAAATTCCGGCTTTTCCGGACAGCATGCCCCCGACTCTGGCATCTGCAGCCAGACGGACAAATTCTTCATAAGATGGCTGAGAGGAGCGGTGATCAGAAATAGCGATTTCCCCGACGCCGATGACCTTGTCAAGCATCATCAGATCCTTCATAACACTTCCTGTAAGTGTGTGGGGAGGAATTTGGTAGGAGCCTGTATAACAGTAGGCAGTAATGCCTTCGTTTTCTAGGCCATGAGCTTTGGCAAGAAGACCGGTCATATCCCTGGAAATCCCATCTGTGCCGATACAGCCTACTACTGTTGTGATTCCGCAGCAGGTCAGTCCGGAGAGTATTGCTTCCGGGGTTCTTGTATGAAATCCGCCTTCGCCTCCGCCGCCCATAATGTGTTCATGGCTGTCAATAAAGCCGGGAACTGCGGCAAAATCAGTACCGTCGATGGTTTCCACATGGACAGCGCCGTTAAACTCTGCCTGGAGATTTTTTCCTATAGCAGCAATCTTGTCTCCAAGAATCAAAATATCCTGTTTCCCCAGGAAACGGGGTTCGTAAACTTCTGCATTTTTAATCAGAACAACCATAGCAATTAATTCCTCCCTATCTGCGAAAAATAAGTGTGTAAAAAAAGAGTTTCGGATCCTGTCAGAATTCCGGAAAGTCTATCTGGCGAATCTTCATTCGTTTTAAAAGAAGTTCATCAGTTAAAAGAGACAATTCATCCAGAAGCCGGATGTGATAGGTGCCAAGCCCAATTCTTTCCCGGGAAGCAGCAGGAGTTTCTGCGCCAGTCGGGGCAGCTGCCAGTTCTCCTGCGATTCCCAGGGAAGCAGCTGCCAGAAGGGCAGCAGTCAGAGGTTGGGTAACAGCCAGATAAACGCCGGCGATACAGGTAAGCATACAGCCTGTTCCGGTGATTCTTGCCATAAGGGGAGAGCCGTTTTCAACCAGGTAAACTGCGCTGCTTTCCCAGTCTGCAATCATGTCCACCTCGCCGGTAGCCAGAACAACAGCATGGTTTTGGCGGGCGCACTGAAGAAGAATTTCTGACATCTGCCGCTGAGCCGGAAGATTGTCTCTGGTTACAGCATCGGCGGCGCTTACATCAATGCCTGAGTCGTGAAAACCGGAACCGGCAATGGCACGTATTTCCGAAGCATTTCCTTTGATGATGGCCGGATGGCAGTCCCGGATGAAGGTTTTTGCCAGCTCCATGCGGAAGGGACTGCAGGTAATGCCGACCAGATCAAGGACTGCGGCCCGTTCTTTTCCGGCCAGCATAATGGATTCAGCACGGGCATCTGTAATATTTCCCAGGCTGACAGTAAGAGCAGAGGCCATGGCAGCGATCCGGGATACCTCCCGGGGATGCTCTGCCATAATGGGGCGGGCGCCCAGAGCAAGAACGGCATTGGCGCAGTCATTGATAACAATGGGGTGTGTAATGCAGTGGATCAGTGGTTCTGTCTGAAGTACCCGGGATCTGGCCAGGGAAAAATCCGGGGCCAGACGGGTTGATTCATGGAAAAAATCCGGACAAAAAGTCTTGTCCGGAGCGGAAGAGCTATGTAGTATCATGAATATTCTCCTGTTTTTTTCTGTTTTTTTATCCAGTAAATTCCGGCAGCAGCCACAAATGCCGCCAGTACCAGATATTTTAAATTTGACGCCAGGATTCCTGGAGCTTTTACAAGCTGCTTTACAGCAACAGAAACGGCCAGTGCGGCGATCAGTCCCAGAAAGGCAATGCCTATAGCATCGTTGGCAACGGTGTTTCCGCCTTCATATGCGCGGGAACCCAGGGCTTCCTGAAAAACAGAAAGCATTTTTGTTTTCTGAAGATGTTTTAACAGCAGAAAGGCAAGACTTCCTCCAATAAGGGTCCCGGCAATAAAGGAGGGCACATAGAAAAACCAGGTCAGTCCGGTTTTTCCCCATATCCAGGTCATAACAGGATAGGAAAGGATGGCTCCGATGATTCCCGTTCCTATTACTTCACCAAGAAAGGCCCATACCAGTTTTCCGCGGGAAAGGCGGTAAAGCATACCGGAAAGGAAGGCTCCAAAAACAGCTCCGGTCAGAGCCAGAGGAGGGATTCCCATGCAGACCATGCGGATAATACCGATGGTAAAAGCGCAGGCCAGAGCATACCAGGGCCCCAGCATAACGGCACAGGTGACGTTGATTAGATGGGCCATGGGACACATACCTTCTACCCGGAGAATGGGAGAAATGACAACGCCCAGAGCGACCATCATAGAGAGAAATACCAGTCGGGTTACATGTTTGTTTTTGTTCATCTTTTTCCTCTTTTCTGCTGCGGAAAAGGGGCGCCATTTTCTTCTGCCGCACGGTGATCCCTGCGGAGCGTTTTGTATTGCAGGAAAATACGTCCTATGATACAAAAACAGCGTGCCGCAGAGGGCACGCCGCAATGGATCAGAAAATATAGATACAGCGATGGTGCCGGCTTACGCAGCTTGTAATGTCGGTCGATGCTCCAATTGCATCCTCTCAATCCGAAACACGGACTCCCATCGCTAATCTCTTCGTACACAGTGCCAGGGCGCTCCCCCTCACACCGATGCTGCCAAAAAGCAGATACAAAGACCTATTGCTATTATATCTGGAAATCAAAGTTTGTCAAGATACGGGTAGAAAGCTTTTCGAAAAACAGGAAGAGATGCCAAATACTATCCGCGGATATGGCGCTTCAGGGCATCAAAGCTTTCCTGGCTTAAATCATGTTCAATCCGGCAGGCGTCTGCGGAGGCAGTTTCCGGAGAAACTCCCAGTTCCACAAGCCACTGGCTGATCAGTGTGTGACGCTCATAGGTATCAGATGCCAGCTTTTTTCCTTCTTCTGTAAGAACAATGTATCCCTCACTGCTGACAGTAATATAGCCCTTGCCTCTTAAATTTTTCATTGCAACGCTGACACTGGGCTTTGAATATTCCAGCTCGTTGGCAATGTCGATGGAGCGAACCACTGGCAGCTGTTTGGAAAGAACCAGTATTGTTTCCAGATAATCTTCCACTGATTCTTCGGATTTGTGTTGGATATATCCCATGGGTAAAAACCTCCTTTTTGCTATCTCTATGTTAGCATATTTTTCAGGGAAAGGAAAGCATTATCGAAACCGGCCTGCGGCCAGGGAACCATGGCTTGACAGAGGAAGTGGGAGGGAAGTATGATAGAAACACAGAAAGCCGGATTGTGTTGGAAACCGGAAGTGAAAAAACAGGCAGTTGGATGCCAGACAGGAGGAAAAATATGCAGAAGCTGGAAAAACAATTCCATATTCATTGCCAGGAAGGAGATGTGGGACGTTATTGCATTCTTCCCGGAGATCCGGGCCGGTGCGGAGATATTGCCGCATATTTTGACAATCCCGTTCTGATTTCCCAGAATCGGGAATATACCGTGTATACAGGAACTCTTTTAGGGGAAAAGGTCAGCGTCTGTTCCACTGGAATCGGAGGACCCTCTGCCTCCATTGCCATGGAGGAGCTTCACAATATCGGGGCAGATACCTTTATTCGTGTGGGAACCTGCGGAGGCATTGATTTGAAGGTTCAGTCCGGCGATATTGTCATTGCTTCCGGTGCGATCCGCTATGAACATACCAGCAGGGAATATGCGCCTATCGAGTATCCGGCAGTCCCGGATTTTGAAGTACTGACTGCTCTGGCAGATGCTTCCAGACAGCTTCAGAAACGGTACCATGTAGGTGTTGTTCAGTGCAAAGACGCTTTTTACGGGCAGCATTCCCCGGAAAAAATGCCGGTTTCCTGGGAGCTGCTGCAAAAATGGGAGGCCTGGAAGCGGCTGGGAGTAAAAGCAAGTGAAATGGAGTCAGCAGCTCTGTTTGTGGTGGCGGATGCTCTGGGCTGCCGCTGCGGTTCCTGTTTCCATGTCATCTGGAATCAGGAGAGAGAGAAGGCGGGGCTGGATCAGAATATGAGTGAGGACACCTCATCAGCTGTTCTGGTGGGAATCGAGGCACTGAAGCTGATGATTCAGAGAGACAGGGAAAAGGAAAGCTTTTCAGATTTTTAACATTTTTCTGGGAAAGAATTTTACAATCGGAATTTATACTGCTCCTTGCATGCAGATCGCAAAGTGACGAAAGCATATAATGAGAAAAATATGAAAAAAAGATTAGCAGCAGTAATGATGACAGGTCTGATGGCTTCTTCCGTTCTGAGTGGATGCGGGAGTCAGACAGTGCAGACAGAGCCGGCACCGAGCACACAGCCTGCTGAGACTCAAAGCGTTCCGCCTACAGAAGCACAGGCAGAAAATTCCGAAGAAGAAAAGTTCCCCAAATATGTATTTTTGTTTATTGGTGACGGAATGAGCTATCCTCAGATTCAGTTGACCAATTATTTTGTCAGCGCCTCAGAAAATCTGAACAGGGGAACGGCTGTGGTCAAGGATGAGGAGAAAACGATTCTGGACAGCAAAAACAATTTAGCTATGATGGATTTCACAGTGTCTGGTTCAGCCCAGACATATGACAGTACATCATTTGCCCCTGATTCTGCATCAACAGCAACATCTATTGCTACAGGAAATAAAACATGGAGCGGAAGCATCAATGTCAGCGAGGATTTTTCCAAGGAATATGAAACAATTGCAGAAAAGCTCAAGGCGCAGAAGGGTTATAAAATTGGAATTCTTTCCAGTGTTAACTTAAATCATGCTACACCAGCAGCATTTTACGCACATCAGGCATCCAGAAGCAGTTACTATGATATTGGACTGGAATTGATTGAAAGTGGATTTGATTACTTTGCAGGCGGTGGATTATTAAAACCAACCGGATCTGAAAAGAATCAGGAGGACCTGTACACACTGGCAGAAAAGGCGGGATACCGGGTTGTAAAGACACAGGCAGAGGCAGAGGCATTGAAGCCGGAGGATGGAAAGGTAATCGTGATTGATGAGCATCTGGCTGACAGCGATGCTATGGCATATGAGCTGGATCGCACGGAAGAGCAGTGGTCTCTGGCAGATTATGTGGATAAGGGAATCGCGATGCTGGACAATGAAAACGGATTTTTCATGATGGTAGAGGGCGGAAAGATTGACTGGGCCTGCCATGCGAACGATGCAGCATCTACCATTGCAGATACCATTGCCCTGGACGATGCGGTTGAAAAAGCGGTAGAGTTCTATGAAGAGCATCCAGAAGAGACCCTGATCCTGGTAACGGGCGATCACGAGACAGGAGGTCTGACGATTGGATTTGCAGGAACGGATTATGATACCTTCCTGACCAATTTTGAGAATCAGAAAATTTCTTATGCGAAATATGATTCTGATTATGTGAAAGCATATAAGGAGAATAAAACAGATTTTGAAACGGTTATGAAGGATGTGGAACAGCTGTTTGGACTTTTGGCACCTTCTGGAGAGGGAGAGCAGAAAGACAGCGCAGATTTCCATCCGGAATCCAATAACAGCGGCGCTCTGGAAATGACAGAGTATGAGTATGGTCTCTTAAAGGAAGCTTATGAAACAACCATGACCCGTACCGGGGAGGAGTCTGAATTTGGTCAGGAGGAGTACATTAAGTACGGAAGCTATGAGCCGCTGACTGTGACGATTACCCACATTTTAAATAATAAGAGTGGTGTTAATTTCGGTTCTTATGCTCACACAGGTCTTCCTGTTGAGGTATTGGCAGAGGGTGCTGGCGCAGAGGTCTTTGACGGATACTATGATAACACAGATATTTATAAAAAAATGGCATCCCTGTTAGGAGTACAATAATATGATCAAACAGCTTTTCTCCCGGCAGAAAAGTGTGATTTTAACAACCTTAATCGGTCTGATTTTCATAGCGGTCCTCATAGCCCTGCCAACAGGCTATGAGGATGCTTTGATTTACAAAGGGACGGAGCGGGCTGTAGGAACGGTTGTTGCCACAGATAATTCTGCCATTATTCCATCTGGACTGATTCAGTCCGGAGAGCAGATGTGTACCATTGAAATTGAAAACGGAAAATTTAAGGGACAGACTTTGACAGGAGTCAATTTTCTGAGTGGTTCTCTGGAAAAGGACAAAATATTTAAAGAAGGAGATCGTGCACTTTTGACTATCAGCTGTCAGGAGGATACGATAAAATCCGTTGTTTTATCGGATCACTACCGGTTGGATAAGGAAATAATCCTGCTGTTGGTTTTTGCTGTGTTTTTGATTGCATTTGCAGGAAAAAACGGAATTCAGGCTGTACTTTCTTTTGGAATTACAGTACTTGTTATCTGGAAAATTTTGGTTCCCTGCTATTTAAAGGGATATTCACCTGTCTGGACTGGAATCCTTATTACGGTTATTTTGACGGTTATGATTATCTTTTTTGTGTATGGTGCAGATATTCGAACCGTTACAGCGTCGGCTGGCTCTCTTCTTGGAGTAGCAGTTACCTGTGTGCTTGGAATTCTTTTTACGGATTTATTCCGGATACATGGTGCGGTGATGCCAAATGCAGAGTCCCTTCTCTATAGTGGTTATCAGGATCTGGATTTGACATCGATTTTTATGAGCAGTATTTTTATTGGAGCTTCGGGTGCTATGATGGATTTGGCCGTGGATATTACTTCTGCAGTTTGGGAAGTCGTAGAGAAAAAACCGGATATTTCTGCAAAAGAAGCCATGCTTTCCGGAATTCGAGTAGGAAGAGCGGCAATGGGAACGATGACAACTACGCTTCTTCTTGCATATTCCGGAGGATATATAGCACTCCTTATGGTTTTTATGGCTCAGGGAACACCGGTGGATCATATCTTGAATTATAAATATGTGGCATCAGAAATTCTGGATACTGTGGTAGGAAGCTTTGGCCTGGTTACAGTTGCTCCATTTACAGCGGCAGCAGCAGGTTTGCTCCTGACAAGAGGAAAGGCGAAACAGGAATGATGAAACAGGAGCAGCCCTCTTTCCTTGTGTAGACTTTGAGACAAAACCATTGTATAATGAGAGAGGTTTAGAATGTCGGCGTCCTGGATATAGGAATTCTGAATGACAGAAAACTGCAGACAGAATTTGTGTATCTAGGGCGCTTTTCAGAAGTGTATTCGGGAGGGAACATGAACACAACAGCAGAAAAGAAGGCAAAATTAAAAGAAAAATATGGCCGGAGCCAGGAGGAGACGCTCCGCTGCAGTGAATATGCAAAAAGGTGGTGGCCCAAGGAGACTTCTCATCGAATGAGAATTGCCGACGAGGTCAGAAATCAGCTCTTTTTATTTGATCTTCCCTGGGATATGGAGCAGACGGCAGAGCCGGTGACCTTTGAGGGGGAGATTGACTGGTCCTATCAGCCCGGACCGGATCCGGAATTTATTTTCCAGATGAACCGTCATCAGTACTGGATCTGTCTGGGACAGGCGTATGCCATGACTGGGGATGAAGCCTATGCAGAGTGCTTCGCATCTCAGCTGGTTCACTGGATCAAGAAGAATCCTCTGACAGAGGAAACAAAGGGAACCACCTGGAGAACCATTGAGGCGGGAATCCGGGGAATTAACTGGCTTCGGGCAATGGGATACTTTGTGGACAGTCCTGCAGTAACAGACGAGGTATTTGAACAGTTTTTGTCATGTATGAAGGAGCACGGCGTTTATCTGGCTGCCTGTGAGCGTCCGTTTTCCACAAAGAGCAACTGGGGTGTCCTGGAAAATAACGGACTGTTTGCAATTGCTCATCTTTTACAGGAAACCGGAGACTGCCCGGAGGCCGGAGCGTGGATCAAGCTGGCGAAGAAACGTCTGATTCGTCAGAATTGGGTTCAGATTCTTGATGATGGAGTGCAGTGGGAAATGTCCCCCATGTATCATAATGAGGTTCTCAAATGCTTCTTAGAGGCGCTGCAGACAGCGGCATTTTATGATGATGAATTCCCGCAGGAATTCCAGGACAAGGTAAAATCCATGGTGTTTGCAGATCGGATCTGGCAGAAGCCGGATAAAAGCCAGCCCTCTGGCGGTGACAGTGATGTGACAGATCTGAGAGATCTTCTTACAGCAGGTGCATTCTGGTTTGAGGATCCGGTTCTGAAATCCGGCGGATATGATCGGATGGATTATGAGGGAATCTGGAATTATGGAATCTGCGCGCAGGTGCGGTATGAAGCCCTTGCCTCCTGCGAACCGGAGGGTCTGGATTGCTGGCTTTCCGACAGCGGAAACTGGTATCTGCGTTCTTCCTGGCAGGAGGATGCCGATTATCTTCATATGCGGTGTGGAAGTCTGGGCGGAGGACACGGACATTTTGACAAGGGACATCTGGATCTGGTAATTGGGGGAGAGGATGTGCTGGTAGATCCGGGTCGGTATACTTATGTAGACGGAACGGAAAGACGGATGTTAAAAAGTACAAAGGCTCACAATACTGTGACAGTAGACAGCGAGGAATATACTCACTGTGTTGATTCCTGGGGTGTGAAGGGACTCTGGCCTGCTGTAGGCGGAGCCATGAGCAGAAAAGGAAAGTATGGATTTGCAGAATGCGGCCATCTGGGGTATATTGACCGGGGCGTCTATGTGGAACGCCGGGTACTGGCTGTAGGAACAAGGATTTATGTGGTTATGGATACCTGCTATGGAAATGGAGATCACACACTGACCCAGCATTTCCATCCGGCTTTGAATCAGAAAGTGACTGTCCGGGAGAATGGTTTTATCCTGGAGGGAGAAAAGAGCCGCGCAGAATTCTTCTGTATTTCCGGGCAGGAGGGAAGCATTGTATTGGAGGAGGAGGCCTTCCCCGTATCTCTCCATTACAATCAGATAGAAAATGGAACGATGGTTTCCTGCAAAAAACAGGGAAACGGCGTGTTTGGAATGATGACTGTGATTGTCTGCAGTGCTCTGAATGAAAATGAGACGGGAGCCTGGGCAGAGGCAGTTCCTGTTATGTCTGCAATGGCTGGAAAGCCTTTAAGCAGCCATGAGGCAGATGGAGTACGAATTCAGGCTCAGGGTCACACCTGGCTGGTAGTAAATGCCCATGTGGAGGCTGGAGCCAGTTGCGAGTATATCGGCGCAGAGGGAAGGTTTGGCCTGGGCCGGGTGATGGCTGCAGAGGATGAAGAAGAGGATATGACTGTTTTGAAGTGGTAATGAAGAATAAACGTACTTTCCTGTGATATAAAAATATAGCTCCCTTTCAGGAGAGAGGCAGAGAAATAAAGCCTGTCTCCTGGAAGGGAGTATTTTTTCGCCTACAGAGCAGATAAAAAAGGAACAGACAGCTTACAGGCTCTGATGCGGGCATCTGCAGCCCGGAGAATATAGCTGATTTCCGGATACTGATTATGCTGCAGAATCTGGGGAGTAATTTCAATTTTGGGTGATACGTTTTTTGTGTACAGAAAGCGGTTTCTGATAAAAATGCGGAAATGCTGTCCGTCAAGCTGAACAGCAATTCTGCCGGGAGTAAAATCTGCCAGCTTCAGAAGGGCTTTGACCAGCTTTTCTGGAATTACGATTTCAGAGCCGGCTTTTGTATAGGTATAAATGCGGTTTCGAAGCTCTGCGCTCTGGCTGCTGTCTGCAGAATGAATTTAAGATTGCTTTCGGATCCAGGCCATCTTTTTCCTGATAAGAGATATTTTTAAGGAATGGCCTCAGACATTCTTCCAGAGCAGCTGTTTTTACAGCCTTTTGATATCGTTTGGACTGCTTACGGAAAACAAACAGGTAAAAGAGGAAAACCAGTCCGTAAAGAAGGAAGGAGAGGGGAGAGTGTCTCAGAGTAAGAATCAGGCTGACTATTAGTCCAGCGGCGCAGATGGCAACCATAATTTGGGCAGTTCTTTTTTCCTGCTGTATTTTATTTAGTTTGTCGTTCATAATTTCAGTCCTTTCTGAATGATTTATCCAGGAATATTATACCAGAGGCGAGAGGGAATGAGAGGAACAATCAAACAGATAAAGTAAGAAAAGGTGAAATGACAATGTATGGCATCTCGACTATCGCCTTCTTTTGTGGTATAATTCAGCATTATGCAGTTGCGAAGGGAGGCGTTTTTATGGGCGAACAGAAGCCTGAAAAAACGAAAAAACATATATGTGCTGGTCTGTTGGCCCATGTAGATGCAGGAAAAACTACACTTTCTGAAGGGATTTTGTATCAGACAGGAACCATTCGTAAGCTGGGAAGAGTGGATAACAGAGATGCCTATCTGGACACCTATGCGCTGGAACGGGCAAGGGGAATTACGATATTTTCCAAACAGGCGCAGCTGACTTTAGGCGATTTGGAGGTGACGCTTCTTGATACGCCGGGACATGTGGATTTTTCGGCAGAGATGGAACGGACACTGCAGGTTCTGGACTGCGCGATTCTTGTTGTCAGCGGCGCGGACGGAGTACAGGGTCATACAGAAACCCTGTGGAGGTTACTCAGGAGGTATGAGATTCCCACTTTTTTATTTGTGAATAAAATGGATCAGTCAGGAACGGACAGGCAGCTTCTTCTGGAAGATATCCGTTCTCATTTGGATGAAAACTGTATGGATTTTTCTCTTATGGATGAGGGGGGAGAGATTCTGGAGAATCTGGCTATGTGCGATGAACAGGTGCTGGAGGAATATCTGGAAACTGGCCGGATTCCGGAAAGGGAAATCTGTCGGATGGTCAGGGAAAGAAAGGTATTTCCCTGCTATTTCGGTTCTGCGCTGAAGCTGCAGGGAGTGGAAGAGCTGCTGAAGGGATTGGAGCGCTGGATGACGCCGCCGGTTTACGGAAAGGAATTCGGGGCAAAGGTTTACAAAATTTCCCGGGATGAGCAGGGAAACCGGCTGACCCATTTAAAAATTACCGGAGGTACATTGAAGGTAAAGGATGTGATTGCGGTTCCGGGAATGGAAGAGGGAGAAAAGGTTAACCAGATCCGAGTTTATTCCGGGGCAAAGGCGGAGATGGTTTCAGAGGCAGAGGCCGGAATGATCTGTGCAGTGACTGGATTGACAGAGACAAAGCCAGGGCAGGGACTGGGGGCGGAATCAGAGTCAGAGCTGCCTCTTCTTGAGCCTGTTTTGACCTATCGGGTAAAGCTTCCGGAGGACTGTGATGTTCATAAAATGCTTCAGTGCCTGCGTCAGCTGGAGGAGGAGGAGCCGCAGCTCCATATTGTCTGGAACGAAACTCTGGGAGAAATCCATGTGCAGGTTATGGGACAGGTGCAGATGGAGGTATTGAAAAGTCTGGCGGAAGAACGATTTGGTGTAGATATTTCTTTTGATGCAGGAAATATTGTATACAAGGAAACCATTGCAGGTCCTGTGGAAGGAGTTGGACATTTTGAGCCTTTGCGCCATTATGCAGAGGTACATCTTCTCCTGGAGCCGGCTGAGCCGGGAAGCGGTCTGCAGTTTGGAACCAGCTGCAGTGAGGATGTACTGGACAGAAACTGGCAGAGGCTGATTCTTACGCATCTGGAAGAAAAACGCCATGTAGGTGTTTTATGCGGAGGCGAAATTACAGATATGCGGATTACCCTGATTGCAGGCCGCGCCCATCAAAAGCATACAGAGGGCGGAGATTTCAGGCAGGCAACCTACCGGGCAGTTCGTCAGGGATTGAGGGAGGCAGGATGCCGCCTTCTGGAGCCCTATTATGATTTCCGGTTGGAGGTTCCCCAGGAAAATACAGGCCGTGCCATGGCAGATCTGGATCGGATGCAGGGAACTTTTGAGCCTCCTGTCCAGGAAGGAGAGCGAATGATTCTTTCCGGATCAGCGCCGGTTGCTTTGATGCGCGATTATCAGAAGGAAGTGATTTCCTATACCAGAGGCCGGGGCCGTCTTTTGTGTACCTTAAAGGGATATTTTCCCTGCCACAATGAAGAAGAGGTTGTGGCAGATTGCGGATATGATCCAGAGGCGGATCTGGAAAATCCTACCGGTTCTGTGTTCTGTGCCCATGGTGCAGGCTTTGTGGTTCCCTGGAATGAGGTCAAGGATTATATGCAGGTGGAAAGTCCGCTGAAAGTATCAGAAAAGGGGCTGGAAGCCGGGGAAAACAAGGAAAACAGCCGTAAGCCTCTGGGGGCAGGCGCAGGCATGGCTCCCGCCAGAAATTCAGGGGGGGCTTCACGAAGCTTTGGCGCAGATGAAAAGGAACTGGAGGCAATTTTTACCCGTACCTATGGAGAAAAACGCCGGAGACTTCCGGGGGAAAGCGGTCCCAGACTGGTAACCTTTGATCCGAAAAAACAGGGCGAAGCTTCCTATGGGCCAGACCGAATCCGAAGTCACGGGAATCCCGGATATATGAAGAAACAGCAGGAGCCAGAGGAGGAATATCTTCTGGTAGATGGCTATAATATTCTTTATGCCTGGGAGGATATGCGGGAGCTGATGCAGGTAACTCTGGATGGTGCCAGACATCGGTTAATGGATATTCTTTGCAATTATCAGGGATATCGGAAGTGCCGTTTGATCGTGGTGTTTGATGCTTATAAGGTTCCCGGCGGTGTTGGAAGCGCTCAGGATTATCACAATATTCATGTGGTTTACACAAAGGAAGCTGAGACGGCAGATCAGTATATTGAGAAATTTGCCCACGAAATGGGGCGGAGATACCGGGTAACAGTAGCTACTTCTGACGGTCTGGAACAGTTAATTATCCGGGGGCAGGGCTGTATTCTGATGTCTGCTGCAGATCTGCGGGAGGACATTGAACGGATAGGCCGCCAGATCGAGGAAGAACAGGGACGTCTTCCAAGACCAGGCAAGAACTATCTTTTTCAGGATGTAGATAAAGAACTGGCTGAGTATCTGGAAAAGGTACGGCTGGGGAAAGATTAAGTCTGGAAAATGGCTCGGGGAATTCTGTTTTCCCGGGCTGTTTCAGGGAAATACGGATTTTAAAAGCTCGATAAAGCCTCGTTCTGTCCGATCCAGATAGGAATCTTTTTTGTAGACCACATTTACATCCCAGGCATCGGGAATTTCCCCGTATTGATAGCGGCAGAAGCAGTCTATTCCACCTAAAGCCTCCAGAGCCCGGCTGGGGACTATGGTGATTCCAAGGCCGGAATGGGCAAGCTGAACAGCAGAAATACAACTGGAAACCTCCATGGAAACCATGGGGGATATTTTCTTTTTTCGGAAAATTTCATCCGTTTTTTTGCGAATGGCATGTCCTTTTTTTATGGGAATAAAGGGCTGGCTTCGAAGAAATGCATCACGAACAATATTGTGAATCGGATCTGCCAGATCCTCTTCCTTTACAACACCGGGAGCAGCAATAAGATATAGATTTTCCCGGTAAATACACTCTGTCTGCAGACCGCTGGGAAGATCCTTTAAATCTCGCGGAATAATGTAAAAGTTAATTTCATCTTTTAAAAGTGCTGACAAAAGATCGTCAGACATGGCTTCATAAATCTGAACTTCTACCTGAGGGAACATTTTTTTATAGAGCGGGATGACTCTGGGAAGCATATATCCAGCCCGTTCTGTGGGAAGCCCCAAAATGATCCGTCCTTTTTCTCCAAGACCGATATCCACTAATTCCCGGCGCAGATTGTCATTGAGACGCAGAATTGTCCGGGCAGTATCTACATATTTTTCTCCTGCGTAGGTGAGAGTCAGGGGATAATTTTTCCGGTAAAACAGTTGTACACCGATATCCTGTTCTATCTTTGAAATAATATAGCTGAGAGACGGCTGAGAGATATAAAGCTTTTTTGCAGCTTCGGTAATGCTTCCGCAGTCTGCTACAGCTATCACATACTGCAAATCACGAAAATCCATGAAATTCCCTTCTTTCTACTATTATAATCAAGAACAATGCCTTGCCTTGGCATATTGCTATACAGAGCAATATATCAGAGTATTTGCTGAAATTCAAGAAAAGTATAGATAAATATATATAATAATCATGCTAATATATGTATTTTACTGTTGATAATAAATTAACTATAATAAATATAGACACAAAATAAAATCTGCGGTCCGGCAGTAACCGTGGATCTTCCGTCGGGAGAAGGAGCGCTGGCAGCAGAGGCGATTCTTCATCTGAAAAAGGGGGATGTGCTGGTGATTGCAGGGAAGGGCAGATGTGATTGCTCTTACTGGGGGGATCATCGCAGCATCTGCGCTTCTATGAAGAGAGCGGAGGCAGTAGTAATTGACGGAGGATTCCGCGATGCAGAGGGATGTGAAAAGGCAGGATTTCCTGTTTTTGCGAAAGGACTGACCTGCCGTACAGCGGCAAAAAGCGGGCAGGGAACCATTCAGTCAGAGGTAAGCTGCGGTGGGATTTTGGTGCGTCCGGGCGATTTGATCGTAGGAGACAGAAACGGCGTGGTTGTGATTCCTCCGGAGGATGCGGAGGAGATTATGGAGCGAGCTGAAAGCAAGCACAGGCTTCAGGAACTTCTGATAAAGCAGATGAAAAAACGGGAAAGGTGATTCCAAAAATTTCCGAAAAGTATCTGTTGGAGAGCTGATTCATTATTACAAAAAAGGATGCAAAAGAAAAATTTTTCAAGAGGATTCTGCATCAAAAGGGAATAGATAAAAGGTTAAAAAGTGAAAAGGAGAAAAGGAATATGGCAAAAAATTTATCACGAAAAATTCTGGAAGCCCACCTGGCAAAGCCCTCGGAAATGATTCCGGGAGAGGAAATATACTTGAAGGTGGATCAGACATTAACCCATGATATTAACGCAGTTATGACGTATCTGGCCTTTGAGCAGATTGGCCTGGATCGGACACAGGTAGAAACAAGCGTGAGTTACCTGGATCACAATCTGTTGTACCTGGATTATAAAACACCGGATGATCATATTTATCTGCAGTCTGTTGCAAAAAAATACGGAGTTTATGTATCCAGACCGGGAAATGGCATCTGTCATGCTGTACATGTTGCACGGTTTGGCGCTCCCGGAAAGCTGTCTATGGGTGGCGACAGCCACACGCCTCACGGCGGTTCCATTGGAATGATGTGTATTGGTGTAGGTGGAATGGATGTTGCAACAGCTATGACGGGGGTGCCGATGCGGCTGAAAATGCCGCAGATTATTCGTGTAAATCTCATTGGAAAGCTGAAGGCGGGGTGCAGTGCCAAGGATGTGATTTTGGAAATGCTGCGCCGCAATACGGTGAAAGGCGGACTGGGAAAAATTTATGAATACACAGGTCCTGGTACACTGGAGCTGGAGGTAGAGGACAGAGTAACGATTGCCAATATGGGGGCAGAGCTTGGTGCGACCAGTTCTATTTTCCCGGCAGATGATCTGGTGAGCAGATTTATGAAGGCTCAGGGAAGAGAGGATGAGTTTGTTCCTATGGAGGCAGATGAGGGCTGTGAATATGACGGAGAGATTACCATTGATCTTAGCAGCCTTGAACCATTGATTGCTTGTCCCCATCAGCCGGACAATGTAACAACCATCAGACAGGTGGAGAAAAAGAAGGTACAGCAGGTTTTAATCGGAGGCTGTACCAACGGAAGCTACAAGGATATTGCAAAGGCAGCTTTAGTTTTAAAGGGACATCACGTTCATGAGGATGTCAGCTGTACCTGCGCAGTTTCCTCCAAGCAGATTTACAAGCAGCTTATGCGAGATGGATATGTAGAAATGCTGATGGATGCAGGTGTACGTATGCTGGAGCTGGCATGCGGACCATGCTGTGCCATTGGACAGTCACCGGCAACGGATGGTGTGGCAGTGCGCACAACTAACCGGAACTTTAAGGGAAGGGCCGGAAACCCGACGGCAAAGGTGTATCTGGTAAGCCCGGAGAGCGCTGCAGCCTGTGCTATTACAGGAACATTCTCTACAGCAGAGGAAATTCTGGGAGAGAGTGTTAGAATTCTGGAAACGATTCGGGAACCGGAGGAGTATCCGATTGATGATTCCCAACTGATTCCTCCCCTTCCTCAGGAGGATGCAGCGAAGGTTGAGATTATCCGTGGGCCTGGGATTGCGCCCCTTCCCATTCCAGATGCTCCGGAGCATCACCTGGAATGTAAGGTCAGCTTAAAAACTGTGGATAACATTACAACAGATGATATTACTCCGGCAAGCGCTGAATTTTCCAGTATGCGTTCCAATATTCCGTTAATGAGTCAATATTGTTATCACCGCTACGATCCTGCTTTTGCAGCACGGGCAAAAGAACTGGGCAAGAGTATTATTATCGGAGGCGAAAATTATGGACAGGGTTCTTCCCGTGAGCATGCGGCAATCAATCCCATGTACCTGGGGGTAAAAGCTGTTATTGCAAAGAGTATGGCGCGGATTCACAAGGGAAATCTGGTAAACCACGGAATTATTCCCATGCTGTTTGCGGATCCGGCAGATTATGACCGGCTTGATCAGATGGATGAGCTGGAAATTGACGGTCTTCGGGATCAGATAGCAGAGAGAAGAGTTCTGGTAATGGATAAAACAAAAGGATTTTCTTTTGAGGCTGTTTTAGATTTGTCCGACAGCGAACTGGAGGTAATTCTCTGCGGCGGACAGCTTCGGTATCTGAAAGAGGAGCTGAAGAAAATGGGAGTGATTCAGTAAAAAGAAAAGAGAACCAGGCAGGTGAAAGAATTTCGGAATACGAAGCAATCACCTGCTCTTTTTTTCTTCTCCTGCTTGCAAAAATATTTTAAATGAAGTACAATAGACGCGGATCGTCAGTTTTTAGACAAACACTGATGGCAGCAACTATGGAAGCGGATCGGGAAACCGATCATAAAATAGTAGCAATTCAGGACAGGGCATCTTTTTGTCCGGCAAGGCCATCCTGAATCGTTACAAATAAATAAGAGGAGAATTCACAATGAGCAAAAAACCGGTGGTATTAATGATTCTTGACGGATACGGCTTAAACGACAAGTGCGAGGCCAATGCTGTCTGTGAAGGAAAAACCCCAGTGATGGATCAGCTGATGAGTCAGTGTCCTTTCGTAAAAGGACAGGCCAGCGGAATGGCAGTTGGTCTTCCGGAAGGACAGATGGGAAACTCTGAGGTAGGACACCTGAACATGGGTGCAGGACGTATTGTTTATCAGGAGCTGACCCGTATTACCAAATCCATTCAGGATGGTGATTTTTTTGAAAACAAGGCATTTATGGCAGCAGTAGAAAACTGCAAAAAGAACGATTCTGCTCTGCATATGTTCGGACTGGTTTCTGACGGCGGCGTTCACAGCCATATTACTCATATTTATGGTCTGCTGGAGCTGGCAAAGCGCAATGGCCTGAGCAAGGTCTATGTACACTGCTTCCTGGATGGCCGTGATACTCCTCCAGCATCTGGAAAAGATTATGTAGCAGCTCTGGAGGCCAAGATGGCTGAGCTGGGCGTTGGTAAGGTAGCAACTGTAGCAGGCCGCTACTATGCAATGGATCGCGATAAGAACTGGGATCGTGAGGAGATTGCCTATAAGGCACTGACAAAGGGCGAGGGCGTTCAGGCAGAGAGCGCTGTTGCAGGAATTCAGGCTTCCTATGATAACGGCAAGACTGATGAGTTTGTTATGCCTATGGTAGTGATGGAAAACGGTGCCCCGGTAGCAACCATCAAAGACGGAGATTCTGTTATTTTCTACAATTTCCGTCCCGACCGGGCAAGAGAGATGACCCGCATTTTCTGTGATGATGAGTTTACAGGCTTTGATCGCGGTGAGAGAGTGAAGACTACCTTTGTATGCTTTACCGATTACGATGAAACCATTGGAAATAAGCTGGTTGCATTTGAAAAAGAGTCTATTACCAATACCTTTGGTGAGTTTTTGGCTGCTCACGGCCTGAAACAGGCCCGGATTGCTGAGACAGAGAAATATGCACATGTAACCTTCTTCTTTAACGGCGGCGTGGAGGAGCCAAATGAGGGAGAGGATCGTATCCTGGTTCCTTCTCCCAAGGAAGTTGCAACCTACGATTTGAAGCCGGAAATGAGTGCGCCTGCTGTATGCGACAAGCTGGTTGAGTGCATTAAGTCCGGAGCCTATGATGTAATTATCATCAACTTTGCAAATCCGGATATGGTAGGCCATACTGGTGTTGAAGCAGCAGCAATTAAGGCAATTGAGGCAGTGGATGAGTGCGTTGGAAGAGCAGTAGATGCAGTCAAGGAGATGGACGGTGTAATGTTCATCTGTGCAGATCATGGTAATGCAGAGCAGCTGGTTGATTATGAAACTGGTGAGCCATTTACTGCACATACCACCAATCCGGTTCCCTTTATTCTGGTGAATGCAGATCCGGCTTACAAGCTGAGAGAGGGCGGATGTCTGGCTGATATTGCTCCGACTCTGATTGAGCTGATGGGCATGGAGCAGCCGAAGGAAATGACCGGAAAATCTCTTCTGGTAAAATAATCCGTTCAGCGGAATTTGAAAAAAGAAAAATCGCCTGACAAGGCAAAAAGCAGGGCGCTGCAGACAGTGAATGATTTATCTGTCTGCAGCGCCTTTTTGTTAGTCCTCATAAAGTTTTCCGTAGATTTCCTCAGAAAGCAGATCCACATAGGAGGGATCCGGAAGATCGTGGTTGGTAACAAGCAGATCCTGAATCAGTTCAAATCGCTTCAGGCTCAGTTCCTCTGGGCTCAGTTCACCGAATTCCGAAAGAATTTTCTGATCCAGCTGTTCTCCTGTATATTCGGAAACAAACCAGGAGATCAGCTGCTTTGTAGTTTCCTCTTCCTGGGCAATCTGGCCGCTGAGCTTTTTGGCATCTTTTGACGAGGTGAAGGCCACATAAAGAGCGGCAGCGCCCATGACAACGAGAAGAGTTTTGGTAATGATTCCGGAAAAACCGGCTATAGGCATGGGAATGACACCCAGCCAGAAGAGAACCCCACTTGCAAGCATAATGCTTCCTACCAGCAGAAATGCGGAGGAAGAGGACTGGAGATCTTCATAGCGCTGAGCCTTTTTAACATAGACGCGGGCAGGCTCCCTGCGGTTTTTCTGTTCAGAGGAGGTCTCCTGTTCAGCCGCCCTCAAAAGCTCCTCTTCCAGAGCAGCTTCTTCCATACGGGCAGCCAGCTGGGCTTCCTGCTCGCGCCGGAGCTGTTCGGCCTCTTTGCAGGCTATGGCCTGGGCTTCCTCCTTAGAGCTTACAAGCGGTCCGCCGCAGTCAGTGCACACGGTCATTCCGTCAACAAATTCCATATCACATTTGGGGCAATAAGGCATAATAAATTCCTCCCTGTGTTGCTTTTTCATTTGTATTATTTCTTAATTATAGTGCAGTTTTTCAGGTTCGTCCAGCCAAACATTTGTTAGAGAAAAGCTTGGACGTGATTAAAATTATAAAAATACCGCTTCCCTTTCCTGGAAAAATAGGCTACAATGAAGAGTACATCTAGTTATATCTAAAATCTATACAGGAAAGAAAACAGAGGAAAAAGGAATGAAAACTTCAGAATTGATGAAGCGGTTTGTTCCCTACTATGGAAAGTATTGGAGAGTCATGGTTTTTGACCTGTTCTGCGCATCGCTGACGACGATCTGCGAGCTGGTTCTGCCTATGATTCTCCGATTTATTACCAATGAGGGAATGCGGGATCTTGCCTCCATTACATCAGGCATGATTATCAGAATTGCCCTGGTTTATTTTGGTCTGCGGATCATTGACGGTATGGCGGCGTTTTATATGGCTTATACGGGACATGTCATGGGAGCCAGAATTGAGACAGATATGCGGCAGGATGCCTTTGAGCATCTGCAGAAGCTGTCGGACAGTTATTTTAATAATACAAAGGTGGGTCAGATTATGGCCCGGATCACTAGCGATCTGTTTGATGTGACAGAATTTGCCCATCACTGTCCGGAGGAGTTTTTTATCGCAGGAATTAAGACGATAGTATCCTTTGCCGTTCTGGCAGGGATCAATCTTCCGCTGACTGTGATTATTTTTGCCTTTATCCCGGTTATGGCAGTATCCTGCACCTATTTTAATCTGAAGGTGCGGGCTGCATTTAAGCGTCAGAGATACCAGATTGGTGAGCTGAATGCCAAAATCGAGGATAACCTTCTGGGAAACCGAGTTGTCCGTGCTTTTGCGAATCAGGATATTGAAATTGAAAAATTCCGGGAAGATAACCAGGCATTTCTGGATATTAAGCGGGAAACCTACAAGTATATGGCTGCGTTCCAGAATACAGTCCGTATGTTTGACGGACTGATGTACACGGTGGTGATTCTTGCCGGAGGCATTTTCATGGTAAAGGGCCTGATTAGCCCAGGTGATCTGGTGGCATACACCATGTATGTGACAACTCTGCTTGCGACCATCCGCAGAATTATTGAGTTTGCGGAGCAGTTTCAGCGAGGCATGACAGGAATTGAGCGATTTGTGGAGATTATGGACTCTACGGTGGAGATTCTGGACGAGCCAGGAGCAGAGCCCATGGATCAGGTCAAGGGAGGAATCCAGTTTGAGCATGTAAGCTTTGAGTATCCGGATGATCACAATCCGGTTCTGGATGATATTAATCTGGATATCCGGCCAGGAGAGAAGATTGCTCTGGTAGGTCCATCCGGCGGTGGAAAGACCACTTTATGTAATTTGATTCCCAGATTTTACGACACAACGGGGGGAACCATTCGAATTGACGGACGGGATCTGAGAGGAATTACTCTGCAGAGCCTTCGCTCCGGAATCGGAATTGTGCAGCAGGATGTGTACCTGTTTTCCGGTACCGTGTATGACAATATTGCATATGGAAAGCCAGAGGCAAATCGGGAGGACGTTATTGCAGCTGCAAAGCTGGCAGGCGCCCATGAGTTTATCTCTGAACTGAAGGATGGCTATGATACCTATGTAGGCGAGCGCGGCGTGAAGCTGTCGGGAGGGCAGAAGCAGCGCATCAGCATTGCCAGAGTATTTCTGAAGAATCCGCCAATTCTGATTCTGGATGAGGCAACTTCAGCTCTGGACAATGAAAGCGAGCATCTGGTAAATCAGTCTCTGGAGCGTCTGGCCCAGGGAAGAACGACAGTAACCATTGCCCATCGGCTGACTACAATTCAGAATGCAGACCGGATTCTGGTGCTGTCTGATGGAAAAATCATGGAAGAAGGAAGCCACGAAGAGCTTTTGGAAAAACAGGGAATGTATTATCAATTATATATGTCAGTGCAGGACAAGACCTCAGAGGACCTGCCGGAAGGAGAAGTGAGATGAAGGTTGCAGTTGTAACGGACAGCAATAGCGGAATTACCCAGTCAAAAGCAAAAGAAATTGGAATTTCTGTGATTCCCATGCCGTTTATGATCAATGGGGAGACTTTTGAGGAAGATATTAACCTGACTCAGGAGCAGTTTTATGAGAAAATGGTGGAGGGCGCAGAGATCTCCACTTCTCAGCCATCTCCAGAGATAGTTATGAACCTTTGGAGTGAGCTTTTGCAGTCCTATGATGAAATTGTTCACATCCCCATGTCAAGTGCCCTGTCCAGCTCCTGCCAGACAGCGATGATGCTTGCAGAGGATTTTGAGGGACGTGTATTTGTGGTGGATAATCAGAGAATTTCCGTTACTCAGTATCAGTCTACTCTGGATGCTTTAAAGCTGGCTCAGGCTGGGCTGACCGGAGCTCAGATTAAGGAGATTCTGGAAAGAGAAGCCCGGGAGTCCAGTATTTATATTATGGTAGATACTCTGAAATATCTGAAAAAGGGCGGAAGAATCACCCCGGCTGCGGCAGCTTTGGGAACGCTTCTCAGAATTAAGCCCGTTCTGCAGATTCAGGGAGGAAAGTTGGATTCTTTTTCCAAGGCAAGAACGGTAAAGCAGGCAAAGACAACGATGCTTTCCGCTGTTGCAAAGGATCTGGAAGAGCGGTTTGATGATCCGAAAGCGGAGAAATGCTGGCTGGAGGTGGCTTATACCTGTGAGAAGGAGATGGCGGAGGAGTTCCAGCAGGAAATCCGTCAGCAGTTTCCGCAGGTACAGGAGATTCATATGGATCCCTTGTCCCTGAGTGTTGCCTGCCATATCGGACCAGGAGCGCTGGCTGTAGCTGTTACAAAGAAAATTGATGCTGAGGCAGAGCGAAGCCATTATGGAAAATGAGGAAAGAGGAAAAAAACGATACTTTTTTGAGAGGTTTCGGAAAACGGTCAGTCTGAAGGTGGTAATTGCCGTGCTTCTGGTGGCCTTTGGAATGATTCCCATGGTTTTGGGAACTCAGACTATGTTGAATTCCATGCGCCAGAGTCAGATTGACTCCCGTATGACAGAGGTACAGAACCACTGCCGTATTCTTGCCAGTAAAATGGCGCGGATGGGGTATCTGACAGGAGAAATGCGTGGAGGTATGGACAGTGAAATTGAGACCCTGGCAGATGTATATCACGGCCGGATTGTGGTGGTAAACCAGGATTTTCGGATTGTGACGGACACCTTTCATATTGCAGAGAAACGGCTGAATGTGGCAGAGGAGGTTCTTCGCTGCTTCCAGGGAGAGAGCAGCAGCATTTACAACAAGGATAAACATTATTTTGTGCAGACAATCCCCATATATGCAGCTTCCTCAGATAAGAATGTAAACGGAGTTTTGGTGATCAGCGCATCTACGGAACCGATTATTTCTCTGTCAGAGGGAGTTGGGGATAAGACCCTTCTGTTTCAGATCATTGTATTTTTAATTCTTTTGATTCTGGCAGCAGCTCTGTCCATCTGTCTGGTTCGTCCCTTCCGGGATTTTTTGGAAAAACTAAAGCTGGTAGACCAGGGAGAGTTGGATACGGACATTACGGCAGATGTTTATCTGGAAACCCGCAAAATTTCCGAGACGGTAGGACAGACACTGTCGAAGCTGCGGGCTGTGGATCAGTCCCGTCAGGAGTTTGTTTCTAATGTGTCCCATGAGCTGAAAACGCCGATTACCTCGATTCGGGTTCTGGCAGATTCTCTGATGGGCATGGGAGAGGTTCCTGTAGAGCTGTACCGGGAATTTATGGAGGATATTTCTGATGAGATTGACCGGGAAGGCAAGATTATTGACGATCTGCTGTCTCTGGTGAAGATGGACAAATCAGAGGCAGAGCTGAATATTGCTCATGTGGATATTAATCAGCTGGTAGAGCAGGTATTAAAGCGTCTTCGTCCCATCGCCAACCGGAGGAAGGTGGAGTTGATCTACGAAAGTATCCGGCAGGTAACGGCAGATGTGGATGAGACAAAGCTGTCTCTGGTGATCACCAATCTGGTGGAAAATGCCATGAAATATAACATAGAGGAGGGCTGGGTCCGGGTTACAGTGGATGCGGATCATAAGTTCTTTTATCTGAAGGTGGCGGATTCTGGTATTGGAATTCCGGAGGAGATGCAGGATCAGATTTTTGACCGCTTTTTCCGGGTGGACAAGGCCCGTTCCAGAGAAACCGGCGGAAGCGGACTGGGGCTTGCCATTACGCGGAATGTAGTTCTTATGCACAAGGGTGCAATCAAGCTGACCAGCAAAGAGGGGGAAGGAAGCATCTTTACCGTGCGGATTCCCCTGAAATATATTGTATAGCAGGAGGCGGACATGAGACAATTACAGAAAAGGAAGCTGATTTTCGTTCTGCTTCTGCTGGCTGTCTGGGCTTCCGGCTGCGGAAAGAAGCAGGAGCCGTTAAGAGAAGGGGAGAGAAGCTATCAGATCTATTATCTGAATCCTTCTGCGACCCGCATGGTGACCAGAGAATACCGGACGATGACCGTGGATTCAGATACTCTGGTTCAGGAGCTTCTGGATGCTCTGATGAATGTTCCGGCTGATCTGGATGCCCAGGTGCCGATTTCCGAAAAGGTGGCCTGCCAGGGGGCAAGGCAGGAAGGCATGGTGCTGTATCTGTTTTTTGACAACAATTACACCAGCATGAGCCCTGGACGGGAAATTCTCTGCAGGGCGGCTCTGACAAAAACACTGACTCAGGTAGACGGCATTGACTACATCAGTATTTATTCTGGAGAACAGCCGCTGCTGGACAGCACAGGAATGCCTGTGGGAATGCTTTCGGATTCTGATTTTGCAGACAGCATTTCCGACGTCAATACTTATGAAAAGACGGAGCTGACTCTGTATTTTACAGATGAATTTGGAGAAAAGCTGTATCCGGAGCAGCGAAGTGTGATGCACAATATCAATACCTCCGTTGAGAAAATGATTCTGGAGGAGCTGCTTGGCGGGCCGTCCACGCCCTGGCTGCGGCCAACTCTGGAGAGCGGTACAAAGATTCTCAATGTGTCAGTGAATGAAAATGTGTGCTACATCAATGTGGACAGCAGTTTTTTGAATAATTCCCTGGAGGTAAAGGATTATATTCCTATCTATTCCATTGTCAATTCTCTGGCAACCCAGCCTTCGGTAAACCGGGTGCAGATTTCTGTAAATGGATCCCAGGATGTGATGTTTCGGGATACGATTTCCCTGAATACCATGTTTGAAAGAAATCTTGATTATGTAGGAGGAACAGAAAATTAAACGACCGCTGCTTTTTTTGACAGGAGGATTCGTACTTGGAGAGGTATTGATCCTGCAACGGGGCGCGGCGCTTCAGATGCTGGCAGCAGGACTGCCGGCCGCTGCAGCAGTTTTGATTTTGTTTGGAAAAAGCAGAGAGCCCAAAGCGGGCTTTCTGGGAAGTCTGCAAATATCAGGCAGGAGCATGTGGTTATGGCTTCTGCCTGTTTTTCTTTTGGCAGGAGGTTTCCGGGCCTGGCAGGGGCAGAGTGCCTTTCAGAAGGAGATTTCACTGAACCTGGATGGAGAACGGATTACGGTGGAGGGAAGGGTAGAAAAAATAGTGCCGAAAGAGGAATGGCTGGTTTTGGAGTTGGGGGAGGCGGCTGTGAAAAAGGGGCCGGAAAGGGCGCAGGGAAAGATTCTGAAACGGCTCCAGGTATATCTGGAACAAAGGAAAAACCAGAAGACGCCGAAGGCAGGGCAGATGATTCTGGTGTCAGGAGACTGTTCGGCCTTTGACCGTTCCCGGAATCCAGGGGAGTTTGATTATCAGCTGTATTACTGCTCCTTAAAGCTCTCTTACCGGATATTCGCAGAGAACTGGAGCGTGACCGGAGGAAGGACAGACTGGTACCGTCAGAGCCTGTTTTACTTGTCAGAGAAGGCAGGAGAAGTGCTTGACCAGGCAGCAGGAGAAGACGGAGGAATTTTCCGGGCGCTGCTTCTGGGAGATAAAAGCAGTCTTCCAGAGGAAGTAAGAAGCCTGTATCAGAAAAATGGGATTGCCCATCTTCTGGCAATCAGCGGACTTCATCTATCACTGGTCAGTATGGCTGTTTACGGCCTGCTCAGAAAGTCTGGAGCAGGCTTTGGCCTGGCTGGAATATGCGGAACAGGTGTTTTGGTCAGCTATGGAATTCTGGCAGGAGGTTCTTCTTCTATTGTCCGGGCGCTGATTATGGCCCTTTGCGGTTATGGCGCTGCCTTTCTGGGGCGAACTCCGGATCTGCTTACATCCTTGGCTCTGGCAGCTTTGTGGCTGTTTTGGGACAGTCCCTTTCTGGTATGTCAGGCTGGCGTTCAGCTGTCCTTTGGGGCGCTTTTGGGAATTGGTGCGGCGGCCCCAGGGCTGGCGGCGCTCTGGAAAGGAGAGCAGGGTGACAGCCAGGAAAACGTTTCTGGTCTGTGCATCAGCGGCGGAATGCAGCTGGTGACTCTTCCTGTAATTCTGTTTCATTTTTTCCAGTATCCTCTGTACGGAATTTTTCTGAACCTTATAACCGTTCCTCTTATGGGACTTGTAGTTGCTTCCGGTGGAACTGCGATTTTGTTTGGTCTTGTGCCAGGAGAAGGAGGAGCAGCTCTTCCCCGCTTTGCGGCTGGAGGTGGGAGACTGATTCTAGACTGGTATGCCTGGTGCTGCCGCTTATTTGAGCAGCTTCCTGGAAGCAGCCTGATTCTGGGACGTCCATCTTTCTGGCAGCTTGGCCTGTATTATGGAATTCTCAGCGCCTGTCTCTGGATGGGAAAGAAAAGAAATGGAAAGAAAAAAAGTATGGTTCAGAAAATGCTTCCGGCTGCGGCTGTATTTCTTTTATTTCCCTTTCCGGCAAGGGGGCTGACCGTAACTTTTCTTGATGTGGGACAGGGGGACGGAATCTGTCTGCAGACCAGACAGGGAGTGATTCTTTCCGACTGCGGAAGCAGTGATCAGAAGAATCTGGGGGAATACTGTCTGGAGCCATTTTTGAAAAGCAGAGGAATTGGGGCGGTGGATTATGCCATTGTCAGTCATGGGGATCAGGATCATATCAGCGGAATTTCCTGGCTTCTGGAACAGGAAGACGGGGTTTTTATTCGAAAGCTGGTTTTGCCGGCAGCAGGCAAGGAGGATGAAGCCTGTGTCAGACTGGCCAAACAGGCGGCTTTGCGCGGGTGTCAGGTGCTCTGGATGGGGAGAGGAGACTGCCTGCGGATGGGAAATTTAAGTCTGACCTGTCTGTACCCGGATGGCTTGGAGGCAGGGGCGCCTCCGGAGACAGACAGAAATGAGCATTCTTTGGTTCTCTGGCTGGATTATGGTTCCTTTGATATGGTTCTTACCGGAGACATGAGTCAGAAGGGGGAGCAGGCAATTCTGGAAAACAGAGGGGTGAGGGAGCAGGCAGAGGTTCTGAAAGCGGCGCATCACGGTTCACGTTTTTCCTCCTCTGAAGAATGGCTGGACGCTCTTTCGCCTGGTCAGGCTGTGATTTCCTGCGGGGAGAAAAACAGGTATGGCCATCCCCATGCAGAGGTACTGGAGCGACTAAGGAAACGGGGGATTACGGTTTACGAGACAAGACGCTGTGGGGCAGTAGAGCTTTACACAGATGGAAAAAGGATGCGCTGGGAAACCTGGCTGAAATAGTTCCTTTTTTTGTAATAATCCTGTATAATGAAACAGAAGTGTGCCGGAAAAGCACAGTCAGGAGGATACCATGCAGACATTAAATCAAGATATCAAGGAGCGCAGTTTTCGTCCGGTTTATCTGCTTTACGGAGAGGAAACCTTTCTGGTAAACAGCTATAAAAACCGCTTAAAGGAAGCGGTTCTGGGCGATGATACCATGAATTTTTCCCGATATGAGGGAAAGGGAATTGATGTCGGCGAACTGATCCGTCAGGCAGATACCATGCCGTTTTTTGCAGAAAAAAGGCTGATTCTGGTAGAAGACAGCGGCTTTTTTAAAGCCTCTTCTGAGGAACTGGCCTCTTATCTGCCCTCTATGCCGGATACCACCTGTATTATTTTTGCTGAGAGTCAGGTTGATAAGCGCAACAGACTGTACAAAAAGGTAAAGGAGCTGGGATACGCAGCGGAAATGCAGCGTCAGGATGCGGCTCAGCTTGCCCGTTGGGCCGGTGGAATTCTTGCCAGAGAAGAGCGGAAAATTACAGGCCGCACAATGGAACTGTTTTTAAGCATGACGGGAGAGGATATGGAAAATATCCGGATGGAGCTGGAAAAGCTCATCAGCTATACTATGGGAAAAGTGGTTATTACAGACGATGATGTGAAGGCAGTCTGCACTGTTCAGGTGACTAACCGGATTTTTGATATGGTATCTGCCATTGTAAACAGGCAGACAAGAAAGGCTATGGATCTGTATGAGGATCTTCTTACTTTGAAGGAGCCGCCTATGCGCATATTGTTTCTCATTGCCCGCCAGTTTAATCAGATCCTTCAGGTTAAGGAGCTGATGGCAAAGGGAATGGATAAGGGAAGCATTGCCTCCCGCCTGAAGATGCAGCCCTTTGTGGTAGGAAAAACCATGCCTCAGGCCCGCCAGTTTTCCAGAGAACAGATTCTTGAATGCGTGAAGCTGTGTGTGGAAGCGGAGGAGGCGGTAAAAAGCGGACGTCTTCAGGACAGGCTGGCGGTAGAACTTTTGATTGCCCGGGAATACTGAATGGCTGTAATTATATAACAGTTCAGTCGTGCATCTTCTTGCCCGCTTACAGCGGACAAGAAGCTTTAGGCGTCCGCCTTATGTGGATTCAGTCAGAAAAATTCTTATGAAAGCAAACTTTCAACGAGTTTTTCTGACTGAATCCCCGCAAGGCTGAACTGTTACGTAATTATTGCTCTTCCTTGTCTGCATCATAAAGAGAAGCGATGGAGGGAGAGCGCAGATCTTTCTCCGGCATTTGATTGTCTGCCGGAAGAGCTACAGCCGGATCAATTCCCAGCTCCGGCGTAGGCGCCGAATTCATGCGGAATTCCATAATATCCTCCACAGAGCAATTTAAAATGGTACACAGCACATCAATGGTGTGAGTTGATACATAGGAATTCTTTTTCAGCCGGTTGATTTGACCGGCGCTGATACCGTAGTATTTAATCAGACGGTACTGGGTAATGCCCCTTCTTTTCATTGTTTCCCAGAGCTGGTTGTATAAAATCATGAAATCACCTCTGGTTTTATTTAAACAGCACAATCCAGTTATGTATATTATCCATAACTGGACAATATGATACGTCAGAAAGGAATCAGACTATGATAAAGGCTATATTTTTTGACATAGACGGAACCCTTCTTTCTCATACAACAGGGAGGGTTTCGGCAGAAGCAGCAGAGGCTCTGGCCCTTCTTCGGAGAAAGGGAATTCTTCTGCTTGCCGCAACAGGACGCCATATTTTGGAGTTTTCTGATCTCCCGGTCAATCATCTGGAGTTTGATGGATATGTGACCTTAAATGGTCAGCTTTGTCTGGATAGAAATAGAAAGCTTTTTTATGGAAATCCGATTGCACCGGAGGATGCCAAGCGTCTGATTTTGGTGTTTGAAAGAAGAGAAATGCCGGTTATGATTGTGGAAAAAGACAGGATGTATCTGAATTTTGTCAATGATGCGGTCCGGCGGGCCCAGGCAGATATTTCTACGCCGGTGCCGGAGACGGGCGTGTATACGGGTGAGGAAATCTATCAGTTTATTCTCTATGACAGAGGCTGGGAGGCAGATGAGCTGGTGAGAACATTAAACCAGAGCCGCATGATCCGGTGGCATGAAAGGGCTGTGGATGTGATTCCGGAAAAAGGCGGGAAGGTTGCGGGAATCCGGCGTTTTCTGGAGGATTGTTCTATAAGTCAGGAGGAAATTATGGCATTTGGTGATGGAGAGAATGACATGGATATGCTGAAATTTGCCGGAACTGGAATTGCCATGGGAAATGCAGACACGCAGGTAAAGGCCATAGCAGATGAGGTAACAGAAAGCGTAGATGAAAACGGTGTTGTCCGGGCTCTTTATCGCCACGGTCTTTTGTAAGAGGAAACAAAAAATCCGATTCTCCACACCTGAGAATCGGATTTTTTATATCATATCGATCTTCCAGCCAATGATTAAGCCATAGCGTTGACAGCTTTAGAAAGACGAGAAACCTTTCTGGAAGCTGTGTTCTGATGGTAAACACCCTTACTGGTTGCTTTCTCGATTTCGGAAATAGCAGCGTTTAAAACTACCTGAGCAGCAGCCTTGTCTCCGGCAGTTACAGCAGCGTCAACCTTCTTGCAAGCAGTTTTTACTTTGGATCTGATTGCTTTGTTTCTAGCAGCTTTGGTTTCGTTTACTAAAATTCTTTTTTTAGCAGATTTAATGTTAGCCAATCTGGGCACCTCCAATTATAAATTTTATTCATAGTCTTTGGTTTGCATCAAAGTCTGGACACGGACAGTTCAATGTAAACATACTTTTGTATTCTAACCAATCCATCAGGAAAAGTCAATACATAAAAGGCAGTTTTTTGAGAAAAAATAGGAACTGTTCAGGAAAATGACGTATTTGAAGAGCAGATCTGCGGGAAGCAGATGATTGGAGAGTGAAAAATGAAAAATTCAGGAATAAAAACGGAAAAAAGAGAATTTCAGGTTCGTACAGACCTGGCTCTGGAACAGCGGGAATGCGTTCCAGGGGACGGCGGCGAAATAGCAGGCGTGTCTCTGCGGGAATGGACAGGGGAGCAGTCTCTGGTCAAGCTGTCGGAGGTAAGGATTCTTGACGGCCGTGGGGCGGAAGCCATGGGAAAGCCCCAGGGAACCTACCTGACTTTGGAGGCGCCTCAGCTGGCAAAGAGGGGAGAAGAATGTCAGGAGGCGGTTTCCCGGGAGCTGGCTATACAGATACAGCGGCTGTCGGCTTCACTTTTGAAACATCACCTGACAGGCAGGGAGGGGAATGAGGCGGAAGCAGGCATTCGGATTCTTGCAGTTGGTCTGGGAAATCATCTGGTGACGCCGGACAGTCTCGGACCAGAAACTATAGGAAACCTTCAGATGACCAGGCATCTGGAAAGCCAGATGGGGCCAGGATTTTGCAGTGAGCGCGGTCTTCCTGTTCTCAGTGGAATTGTACCTGGTGTCATGGCCCAGACCGGGATGGAAACGGCAGAAATTTTAAAGGGAATTATCAGGGAAACAAGACCGCAGCTTGTGATTGCCATTGACGCTCTGGCAGCCAGAAGTATCCGCCGTCTGGGAACCACAATCCAGCTGACAGACACAGGCATCCATCCAGGCTCCGGAGTGGGAAACCACAGGCACAGTCTGACAGAAGAAAGCCTGGGGGTTCCTGTTCTGGCCATTGGCGTACCTACAGTAGTGGGGGCGGCGGCCATTGTCCATGATACAGTCAATACCATGATTCAGGCTTTGGCAGACAGCAGAGAAACCAGGGGAATGGGAGAGTTTGTGCGCGATATGGGGCCAGAAGAGCAGTACAGCTTGATTCGGGAGCTTCTTGAGCCGGAATTTGGAAGCCTTTATGTTACGCCTCCGGATATTGATCAAACCATAAAGCAGCTGGGGGATACGATTTCCCAGGGAATCCATGGGGCTTTTTTTCCCTCTGTTTTTTCGGAAGCACCCGGTTGTAAAGGAGCGGATTCTGTGATATGATAGCTTGTAGCTTTGTGCCGAAAACGGGCTGAATCTTTTCAGGAAGGGATACCAGTCTGAAAGCAGCGGCTTATCCGGCATAAGCAGACATAATAACGATACGAAAGAGAGAAGAACAATGATACAGTATTTGATTGTATGTCCGCTGGTATTTCTGGCTGGTTTTGTGGATGCTATAGCGGGCGGCGGCGGACTAATTTCCCTCCCTGCCTATATTATTGCAGGAGTTCCGGCCCACTTTGCCATTGGAACCAACAAGCTGGCATCAGCTATGGGAACAACCATTTCCACAGGCCGGTATCTGAAAAACGGATATCTGAAAGGAAAGCAGATGCTTCAGATCGCTGTGGCAGCCTGTATTGCATCCCTCATTGGTTCCTCCATCGGCTCCAGCCTTTCTTTGCTGGTCAGTGAACAGGTGCTGAAAAATCTTATGATTCCTGTTTTGCCGGTGGTAGCTTTCTATGTACTCCGCAACAAAAATCTGGGTGATGTGGCAGTAAAGGAGCCGCTGCCGGAAAAAGCAGCCTTTGCGATTGCTGTGCTGGCAGCGCTGGTAGTGGGCGCTTATGACGGCTTTTACGGACCGGGAACCGGTACTTTCCTGCTTCTGATTCTTACGGGAGCGGCCAGAATGGATGTGCGCAAGGCATCAGCCCTGACGAAGGTGATTAACCTGGCATCCAATGTGGCAGCTTTAGTGAACTTCCTGGTTAATGGAACTGTCCTTTACGGACTGGGGCTGGCAGCAGGCGTGTTCTGCATTGCCGGTCATTATATTGGTTCCGGTCTGGTGGTACATAATGGACAGAGGATTGTGCGTCCAGTGATTCTGGTGGTTCTCGCTATTTTATTTGTGAAAATTATTGCAGGTGCATAAAGAAAAACGGGACAATATTGAAAAATTGTAACCGTTCAGGAAAGGAGTGTGACTTCATTATGAAGTGGACAAAATTTACCCTGAAGACCACAACTGAGGCAGTGGATCTGATCAGCAGCATGCTGGATGAAATCGGCATTGAAGGAATCGAAATCGAGGACAATATTCCTCTGTCAGAGGCAGATACCAAGGGGATGTT
Source organism: uncultured Clostridium sp. (assembly GCA_900538475.1). Lineage (GTDB taxonomy): Bacteria > Bacillota > Clostridia > Lachnospirales > Lachnospiraceae > Brotaphodocola. Next base: position 44,855 of record UPYT01000017.1, read on the forward strand.
TATTGACATTCTGCCGGAGCTTCCGCCGGATGACGGAACAGCAAAGGTGAGCTTTTATCTGGAGGATTTATCAAATCTGGAAACTATTCTGCGGGAGATTGAGGAAGGTCTGGACGATTTGAGCCAGTTTGTCAATGTAGGAGAGCGGACCATTGCTGTTTCCGAGACAGAGGATAAGGACTGGATCAACAACTGGAAGCAGTATTTTAAGCCCTTTACAGTAGATGACATTCTGATTAAGCCTACCTGGGAGGAGATTCCCCCTCAGCACAGAGACAAGCTGCTGATTCAGATCGATCCAGGTACGGCATTTGGAACAGGAATGCATGAAACAACCCAGCTGTGTATCCGCCAGCTGCGCAAATATGTGAACAGCAGCTCCGATATTCTGGATGTGGGAACAGGAAGCGGAATTCTCGGTATTGCGGCCTTAAAGCTGGGCGCTCATCATGTGTTTGGCACAGATCTGGATGAAAATGCCATTACGGCAGTAGGAGAGAATCTGGAATCCAATGATATTTCCCAGGAGCGCTTCTGTGTGGTTCAGGGCAATATTATTGATGATAAGGCCATTCAGGATCAGGCAGGGTATGAGTGCTATGATATTGCAGTTGCCAATATTCTGGCGCCGGTTATTATCATGCTGCAGGGAGAGATCTGCGCCCACTTAAAGCACGGAGGTATTTTTATTACCTCAGGCATTATCAATACAAAAGAGGCGGACGTGCGCCAGGCCATGGAAGCCAATGAGGAACTGGAGATTCTGGAAACTACATACCAGGGTGAGTGGGTATCCATTACTGCCCGGAGAAAGTAAAGGAGCGGGAGCGTGTATCATTTTTTTGTAGCCACCTCTCAGATTGCAGATGGATATGCTGTGATTACAGGGCAGGATGTGAATCATATCCGCAATGTACTGCGGATGAAGGCAGGAGAGAAGATCGGAGTACGGGACGGCATCTCCCGGAATTATATCTGTGAGCTGGAGACCATGGAGCCGGAGTTTGTAAGAGCGAGAATTCTTTCTGAGGAAACGGATTCCAGTGAGCTTCCGGCCAGACTTTATCTCTTCCAGGGACTTCCCAAGGGAGATAAAATGGAGCTGATTATTCAGAAGGCGGTAGAACTGGGAGCCTGTGAAATCATTCCGGTTGCAACCAGGCGTTCTGTGGTAAAGCTGGATAAAAAGAAAGAAGAAAATAAAGTCCGCCGCTGGAATGCCATTGCGGAAAGCGCAGCCAAGCAGTCCGGCCGGATGCAGATTCCAGAGGTGAAGGGTGTGATGACGCTTGCGGAGGCCTTTTCCTATTCCGAAAAGTTTGACATCAATCTGATTCCCTACGAGCTGGAAGAGGGAATGGAAAAAACCAGGGAGATTCTTGGCAGAATCAAGCCGGGAATGCAGGCAGGAATTTACATAGGCCCTGAAGGCGGATTTGACCGGGAAGAGGTGGAGGCTGCTGTGAAAAAGGAAATCCATCCGATTACTCTTGGAAGACGAATCCTGAGAACAGAGACAGCAGGAATGGCGGCTCTGTCAATTCTCATGTTCCAGCTGGAACAGTAACAAACGAATAAGGAGAAAAAAATGGAGTGCTATTTTGATAATTCCGCCAGTACCCGCGTGCTGGACAGCGTAAAGGATATTGTAGTAAAAACCATGACAGAGGATTACGGCAATGCAGCCGCCAAACACAGAAAAGGCATGGAGGCGGAGCAGTATATCCGGGAGGCCCGCAGAATTATTGCAGGAACCTTAAAGGCAGCAGAAAAGGAAATTCTTTTTACCTCCGGCGGCTCAGAATCCAACAATATGGCCCTGATCGGTACGGCTCTGGCCAATCAGCGGGCAGGACGCCATATTATTTCAACGGCAGTGGAGCATCCTTCCGTTTACAATCCGCTGACCTATCTGGAGGAGCTGGGATTTGAGATAACCTTTCTGCCTGTGGATCATAACGGCCATATCAGCCTTCAGCAGCTGGAGGAGGCGATTCGTCCAGATACGATTCTGGTGTCTGTGATGTATGTAAATAACGAGGTGGGCGCAGTAGAACCTATAGAAGAGATTTCCCGGATCATCAAGGCTAAAAATCCGTCAGTGATTTTCCATGTGGACGCAATCCAGGCTTATGGAAAATATGTAATTCGACCGAAAAAGCAGGGAATCGATCTTCTGTCTGTCAGCGGACATAAGATTCACGGCCCCAAGGGCGTGGGATTTCTTTATATCAGAAGCGGCGTGAAAATCAAGCCGCTGATTTATGGCGGAGGCCAGCAGAACAATCTTCGTTCCGGCACGGAAAATGTTCCTGGAGCAGCAGGGCTGGGCGTTGCTGCAAAAGAAATGTACACGGATCATGAGGAGAAAATCCGCCGCCTGACAGAGCTGAAGGACTACATGATAGATCGCCTGGGAGAGATTGAGGGCACGCTGGTCAACAGCAAAAAGGGAACGGAAAGCGCCCCCCAGATTGTCAGCGTCAGCTTTGAGGGCGTTCGAAGCGAGGTGCTTCTTCATGCGCTGGAGGATAAGGAAATTTACGTTTCCTCCGGTTCTGCCTGCTCCTCCCATCATCCTGGCATCAGCGGGACACTGAAGGGAATCGGATTGGCGCAGAAATACCTGGATGCGACTATCCGCATCAGCTTTGGCATTTTTAACACAAAGGAAGAGATCGATTACTGCATTGATACGTTAAAGGAGCTGCTGCCGGTGCTTCGCCGGTATCAGCGGGGATAAAGAGAGGACAAACTATGGTATATCAGTCATTTTTAATTAAGTACGCAGAGATCGGAACAAAAGGAAAAAACCGGTATCTGTTTGAGGATGCTCTGATTAAGCAGATTAAAAATGCTCTGCGCAGAGTAGAGGGAAGATTTCTGGCATCCAAGGAGGCTGGCCGGATTTATGTTCAGGCAGAGGGAGATTATGACTATGATGAGGTCATTGAAGCTCTGCAGCATGTGTTCGGCATTGCCTGGATCTGTCCGATGCTTCAGATTGAAGATAAGGATTTTGAGCATATTAAGCAGGTCGTGATCGATTATATTGGAGAGGCTTATCCGGATCGCCATTTTACATTTAAGGTAGACAGCCGGAGAGCAGATAAAAACTATCCGGTTCATTCTGAGGAAATGAACCGTCAGCTGGGAGAGGTAATTTTAAACGCCTATCCGGAAACCTCTGTAGATGTGCATAAGCCAGAGGTTCTTTTGAAGGTTGAGATTCGAAAGGTAGTCAATATTTACTCCCTGATGATTCCGGGCCCCGGCGGTATGCCTGTGGGAACGAACGGAAAATCCATGCTTCTTTTGTCCGGCGGAATCGACAGCCCGGTAGCAGGCTATATGATTGCCAAGCGGGGCGTAAAGATTGATGCAGTTTATTTCCATGCACCGCCCTATACCAGTGACCGTGCAAAGCAGAAGGTGATTGATCTGGCAAAGCTGGTTGCCCGCTATTCCGGCCCGATTCCGCTTCATATCGTAAACTTTACAGATATTCAGCTGTATATTTACGAGCAGTGTCCTCACGAGGAGCTGACGATCATCATGCGGCGTTATATGATGAAGATTGCAGAGGAAATTGCACGGAAAAATAACGCTCTGGCCCTGATTACAGGAGAGAGTATTGGTCAGGTGGCTTCTCAGACCGTTCAGTCCTTAGCGGCAACCAATGAGGTCTGCACAATGCCGGTATTCCGCCCGCTGATTGGCTTTGATAAGCAGGAGATTATTGATATTTCTGAGAAGATTGGAACCTTTGAGACTTCGATTCAGCCTTATGAAGACTGCTGCACTATTTTTGTGGCAAAGCATCCGGTGATTAAGCCGAATCTGAATATGATTCACAAATCTGAGCAGAATCTGAAAGAAAAGATTGATGAGATGGTAAAGACAGCCCTGGAGACCGCAGAGGTTGTTTGGTGTGACTAAAGATAAAACAGAGAAAGGATGCCTCTCGAACAGAAGCATCCTTTGCATTCTCTAAAAACAGATATTCAGAAGAACTTACTGAATGATATAGGGAGCCAGGGTCTCCAGAATCTCATCGATACCAGCCTCTGCGTGAATATTCAGATCGATGGGCTTGGACAGATCCAGGCTGAAAATACCCATAATGGACTTGGCGTCGATTACGTATCTGCCGGATACCAGATCGAAGTCAACGTCGAACTTGGTCAGGTCATTTACGAAAGACTTTACTTTATCAATGGAATTTAAAGAAATACGAACAGTTTTCATGTATAAAACCTCCTTAATGGTTTTCAGTATTTTTTTGTGACGGCAGGGAGAATCCCAACTGCCAGTCCTACATAAATACTACCCAGATATGGAAGAAAAGTCAATAGGGAGTTTCGGTGAAAATCCGGTGAAAACCCGGTAAAGAGTTCGGGAAAAGGAGAAAAGAATATGCGGACAGCAGCCCTACATAACCTGGGATGCAAAGTGAATTCCTATGAGACAGAGGCCATGCAGCAGTTACTGGAGGCGGCCGGGTATCAGATCGTGCCTTTTCATGAAAAGGCAGATGTGTATCTCATCAATACCTGCTCTGTAACCAACATGGCAGACAGGAAATCCCGACAGATGCTGCACAGGGCAAGAAAGCAGAATCCGGATGCGGTGGTGGTGGCTGCAGGGTGCTATGTACAGTCAGCCTCCGAGGAGCTGAAGAAGGATCTGGCAGTAGATGTGATTATAGGAAATAACAAAAAACAGGATCTGGTGGAGATTCTGGAGGAATATTTTCAGGAAAAGCATCAGGTGCATGTGATCGATATTGGAAACACACAGGAATACGAGAAATTAAAGATCAGCCGGATCGCGGATCACACCCGGGCATTTTTGAAGGTACAGGACGGATGCAACCAGTTCTGCAGCTATTGTATTATTCCCTATACCAGGGGCCGGGTTCGCAGCCGCCGGCCAGAGGACGTTGAGTCTGAGGTACGCACGCTGGCAGAAAAAGGATACCGGGAGGTGGTTCTGACGGGAATCCATTTAAGCTCCTATGGTGTGGATTTTACAGAAGAGAAAGAAAATCTCCTGGGGCTGATTCAGCGGATTCACCGGATTCCGGGAATCGAGCGGATACGCCTGGGTTCTTTAGAGCCTCGGATTGTAACGGAGGAGTTTGCATCAGAGTTAGCAGCTCTCCCCAAGCTTTGCCCGCATTTCCATCTTTCTCTGCAGAGCGGATGTGATGAAACCTTAAAGCGCATGAACCGCCATTATACGGCAGCAGAGTATGCCCGCGGATGCGAAATTCTCAGAAAGGCATTTGAACAGCCGGCTATTACCACCGATGTGATTGTAGGATTTCCTGGGGAGACAGAGGAAGAATTTCAGGAGACAAAGCGTTTTCTGGAGCAGATCGGCTTCTATGAAATGCACATTTTCAAGTATTCCCGCCGGGCTGGGACTCGGGCGGATCGGATGCCGGAGCAGATTCCGGAGCAGATAAAAACGCTGCGAAGCGACGAACTGCTGGAGCTGGAAAAACGCCTTTCAGAACAGTATAGAAGAAGCTTTTTGGGCAGGAAAACAGAGATTCTTCTGGAGGAAGAAACACAGATAGACGGGAAAGCCTACATGATTGGACATACCAGAGAATATGTAAAGGCAGTAGTTCCCCTGGAAAAAGGCAGGAAAAATCAGATGGCAGAGGGAGTTCTGACAGAAATGCTTACACCGGAAATTCTTCTGCTTTCCTGAGCTGCGGTAAATTTCTGATAGGAAAATGAGCTGCTGTGAGCAGTAAGGAAAAAGAGACAGAAGAAGACAGCGGGAAAAATTCCCCTTGCCGAATTGGACAAAGTAGTATAAAATAGAAAAGAATAGTTAAAGGACGTGAGGAACATGGGCGAAATTCATAACACACAGTTTTTCAGGGCAGTACAGGAGAAGAAGATGGATGTCAGCCAGGTTTTAGAGTTGGTTTATGCAGCGCTTAGAGAGAAAGGGTACAATCCGGTGAACCAGATTGTTGGATACATTATGTCCGGAGATCCCACCTATATTACCAGCCATAAGGGCGCCAGAAGTCTGATTATGAAAGTTGAGCGAGATGAGATTCTGGAAGAGTTGATGTCTGTTTATATTGATACGAAGCTGAGATAGAGTGAAAAAAACTGCCAGCCATATCTGTTACACTGCTGCGGAGCATAAGTGTTCTGCAGCGGAAAACGCACTGCGGAGGATGCCGGATGCGTTTTGTAGATGGGGCTGGCTTTATTTTCTGTAGGCAAAAAGGAGTGGTTTTCCGAACAGAAGGGAAACGGTATCCTGGAAAGGCAGTGTATGAGGATTTTAGGACTGGATTATGGCTCAAAGACTGTGGGAGTGGCGGTGTGTGATCCTCTGGGGATTACAGCCCAGGGAGTAGAGACCATTACCCGTAAGGAGGAGAACAAGCTTCGGAAAACTCTGGCAAGGATTGAGTCGTTGATTAAGGAATACGGGGTTGAAACCATTGTTTTGGGTTATCCTAAGAACATGGATGATACCATTGGCGAGCGTGCAAGGAAAACGGAAGAATTTCGCGATATGCTGATACGCAGAACTGGACTCCCTGTGGTTCTGTGGGACGAGCGTCTGACAACTATAGAGGCAAATGAGATTTTAATAGAAAGCGGAGTGCGCCGGGAGGATCGCAAAAAGGTGATTGATAAGATTGCAGCTACCCTGATTTTGCAGTCTTACCTGGGATCTCTGAAGGAGTGAGAACGTGGCACAGGAAGAGAAAATTACATTACAGACAGATACCGGCGAAGCGGTGGATTTTTATGTGCTGGAGGAGACCAGAATCAACGGAATGAATTATCTTTTGGTAACAGATTCCGAAGATGAGGATGAGGACGGCGAATGCTATATTTTAAAGGACGTATCCAGACAGGAGGACAGTGAGGCTGTCTATGAGTTCGTAGAGAATGATGACGAAATGGACTATCTGTTCCGGATTTTTACGGAGCTGATGGAGGACATGGATGTAGAACTGCAAAAGTAGCGGACATGGACGAAAACGTGCGGAAAAGACAGAAGGATCAGGATGACAGAATGAATTTGGAGGAAAAAAATTGAAGACAGAAAATCAGAATTATCAGCTTGACAAACCGGAAGAATATGCGGAAAATCAGATGGACGTGAGCGTGGATAAAGCCGCAGAAAAAGAGAAAAGCGCAGAGAAAACCGGAAGCCGGGCCGGAGGACGGACAGGCGGAAAAAACGGTGGAAAACCCTCCAGAGCAGGCGCAAAACCGGCGCCAAGACAGACTCCCCGCACAGCAGGAAAAGGGGAAGGAAGGACAGGGAAACCAGCGGCAGCAGAGAAAAAGCCGTCCCGGACAGCGAAGGCAGCAGAGCTGAAGGGAGAAGGAAAGCCAAAGGTAAAGATTATTCCTCTGGGCGGTCTGGAGCAGATCGGCATGAATATTACTGCATTTGAGTATGAGGATACCATTGTAGTCGTGGACTGCGGACTTGCATTTCCCACAGATGACATGCTGGGAATTGATCTGGTGATTCCCGATGTTACCTATCTGGAAAAAAATATTGATAAGGTGAAGGGCTTTGTGATTACCCACGGACACGAGGATCATATCGGCGCCCTCCCCTATATTCTTCAGAAAATCAATGTTCCGGTGTATGGAACAAAGCTTACCATCGGATTGATTGAGAATAAATTAAAAGAACACAACCTGATGAAGAGCACCAAGAGAAAGGTGGTCAAGCACGGACAGTCCATCAATCTGGGATGCTTCCGGGTAGAATTTATTAAGATTAACCACAGTATTGCCGATGCGGCAGCCCTGGCGATCTTTACGCCGGCCGGCGTGATTGTTCATACCGGCGACTTTAAGGTAGACTATACGCCTGTATTTGGAGATGCTTTTGATCTGCAGCGTTTTGCAGAGCTGGGCAAAAAAGGTGTGCTGGCGCTGTTAAGCGACAGTACCAATGCAATCCGTCCGGGCTTTACAGCTTCTGAGCGGACGGTGGGAAAAACCTTTGACGCAATTTTTGCAGAGCATAAAAACAACAGGATTATTGTGGCAACCTTTGCCTCCAATGTAGACCGTGTGCAGCAGATTATTTCCTCTGCCTACAAATACGGAAGAAAGGTTGTAGTAGAAGGACGAAGCATGGTCAATGTCATCGGAACGGCAAGTGAGCTGGGTTACATCAATATTCCCGACGGCACTCTGATTGAAATTGATCAGCTGAAGAATTATCCGGACGAGCAGACGGTATTGATTACGACAGGAAGCCAGGGTGAGTCTATGGCAGCTCTGTCCCGAATGGCTTCTGGTATGCATCGGAAGGTTTCTATTAAGCCGAATGATGTGGTGATTTTAAGCTCTACTCCGATTCCGGGCAATGAAAAGGCTGTTTCCAAGGTAATTAACGAGCTGTCCATGAAGGGCGTAGAGGTGATTACCCAGGATACCCATGTATCGGGCCATGCATGTCAGGAGGAGATTAAGCTGATTTATTCTCTGCTTCATCCCCGTTTTGCTCTTCCCGTGCATGGAGAGTACCGCCATCTGGTGGCAAACCGGTCCATTGCTCTGTCCATGGGAATTCCAAAAGAAAATATTTTGATTATGTCCTCCGGTGATGTGGTGGAGATCAGTGAGGATTCCTGCAGGGTGGCTGAGCATGTTCAGGCCAGCGGCATTCTGGTAGACGGACTTGGTGTGGGCGATGTAGGAAACATTGTTCTTAGAGATCGGCAGAATCTGGCTCAGAACGGTATTATTATTGTTGTTCTGACACTGGAGAAATACAGCAACCAGCTTCTGGCAGGTCCGGATATTGTATCCCGTGGTTTTGTCTATGTAAGAGAGTCGGAAGATCTGATGGACGATGCCCGTCAGGTTGTTGATGATGCTGTGGCAGACTGTCTGGATCGCCATGTTTCCGACTGGGGTAAGATGAAAAATGTGATTCGCGACAGCTTAAGTGACTTTATGTGGAAGCGGATGAAGCGCAATCCCATGATCCTTCCTATTATCATGGAGGTTGAGTAACCAACATCAGAAAGGCAGTGATGACCGATGAGTCAGATTACAAAGGACATCAATAAAATAACAGGCACCATCATCGGGGTATCGGGAAAGCTGATTTTGTATGCATTGATTCTTCTGCTGCTTACAGAGGGAATTGTCAGAGGGTATGCCTTTGGCCACACTATTTTTTATCAGACGCCCATGGAGCCGGCTCCGGGCAGCAACAAGGTTCTGACTGTGACGGCAGAGGATTCTGGAGCGGATATTGCTGCAGCCCTTAAGGATCTGGGGCTGATTGACAATGAGCTGGCCGCCAGGTTCCAGATGAAATTTTATGAATATGAGGCCGTTCCGGGTACGTATACCCTGAATACTTCTATGACCTCAAAGGAAATTCTGCGACTTTTAAGCGAAGGACCTGAGGCAGAAAAGGAAGAGGAAAATACAGAAAGCAGCAGGTAGCCAAGATGGATCAAAAACGGATTACGGATTATATTAATTCTCTGGATCAGGGGCACGGAGTTTTGTGCGACAAAATTGCAAAGGAAGCCAGAGCCGCCGCTGTTCCCATTATCCGAAGGGAAACCGGGGCTCTGCTTCAGACCCTGACTGCAGCGGTAAAGCCCATGCGGATTCTGGAGGTGGGAACGGCAGTGGGCTATTCGGCTCTGTTGATGGCTCAGTCCATGCCGTCCGGCGCCCATATTACCACCATTGAAAAATATCAGCCCAGGATTGTGGCTGCAAAGGAGAATTTCCGGCTGGCAGGGATGGAAGACGCAATTACCCTGATGGAGGGAGATGCAGATAAGGTTCTGGAACAGCTTTCCGGAACCTTTGACTTTATCTTTATGGATGCGGCTAAGGGCCAGTACATTCACTGGCTTCCGCGGATTCTGGAGCTGATGGCGGAGGGCGCGCTGCTGGTGACAGACAATGTGCTTCAAGACGGAGATGTGGCAGAATCCCGGTTTGCTGTGGAGCGCCGCAACCGTACCATTCATGCCCGGATGCGGGACTATTTATATACGCTGACCCATATGGAGGAGCTGAAAACCAGTATTGTTCCCATTGGAGACGGCGTTGCTTTAAGTGTAAAAATACTGAGGAGAGAACCATGAGAGAGACAGAACTTCTGATTCCGGCAGGCAGTCTGGATGTGCTGAAAACGGCTGTAATTTACGGAGCTGACGCAGTATATCTGGGCGGAGAGGCCTTCAGCCTCCGAGCCAAAGCCAGAAATTTTACGAATGATGAGATTCGGGAGGGAATCGCCTTTGCCCATGAGCATGGTGTAAAGGTCTATATTACAGCCAATATTCTGGCCCACAATGAGGATCTTCCGGGAGTAGAGGCTTATTTTGAAGAGCTGAAGGAAATCCATCCGGATGCTCTGATTATTTCAGACCCGGGAGTTTTTGCCATTGCCAGACGGGTGCTGCCGGACATGGAGCTGCATATCAGCACCCAGGCAAATAACACAAATTATGGAACCTATCTGTTCTGGCACCAGATGGGGGCTAAGAGGGTGGTTTCAGCCAGAGAGCTGTCCTTAAAGGAGATCCGGGAAATACGGGATCGGATTCCGGAGGATATGGAAATTGAAAGCTTTATTCACGGAGCCATGTGCATTTCCTATTCCGGCCGCTGCCTGCTCAGTAATTTTCTGACAGGAAGAGATGCAAATCAGGGGGCCTGTACCCACCCCTGCCGATGGAAGTATGCCCTGATGGAGGAAACCAGACCGGGTGAGTATATGCCTGTATTTGAAAATGAGAGAGGGACTTATATTTTCAATTCCAGAGATTTGTGTATGATTGAGCATATCCCGGAGCTGATTGAGGCGGGAATTGACAGCTTCAAGATCGAAGGCAGGATGAAGACGGCGCTTTATGTGGCTACAGTGGCCAGAACCTATCGAAAGGCTATTGACGATTACAAAAAGGATCCGGAGCTTTACCGGAAAAATCTGGACTGGTACCGGGCGGAGATTGCCAAATGTACTTACCGGGAATTTACAACGGGCTTTTATTTCGGAAAGCCAGATGCAGAAAGCCAGATTTACGACAATAACACCTATGTGAAGAATTACACCTACCTGGGTACGATTGAAGAGGTTCGTCCGGACGGATGGTGCCGGATTGAGCAGAAAAACAAGTTTTCTGTGGGAGAGGCCATTGAGGTTATGAAGCCGGACGGCCGGAATGTAGAGGTAACGGTCCGGGGAATTACTGATGAGAACGGAATCCCCCAGGAGAGCGCTCCCCATCCAAAGCAGATTCTCTATGTGGATCTGGGAACAGAGCTGTCTCCCTATGATATTCTGCGCAGAAGCGAGATGGATCCGGAGACGGAAGGCTGAAAAAGACTGGAATGGGAGAAGCGACAGTAAAAGCTGAAAACAGAAGGCTGAAAACAGGAAAGGAGAAATAAAGTTTATGGTACGAAAAGCAGATGTGAAGGCAGTAGAAAACCTGGGCGGAGGAAAGGGAACCGCTTATGTTCACCATATTATTTCGAAAGAGGAGATGCTGGGACATGGAAGACTGTATGCCAGAGTTGTGCTTCCTCCGGGAAGCAGTGTAGGCTGGCATCAGCATGTAAGAGATACAGAGCCCTACTACATTCTGAAGGGTGAGGCAGATTTTATCGATCATGATAAAACTGTCACTAAGGTAGGACCTGGAGATTGCTGTATCATTCAGGTGGGACAGTTCCACAGTCTGGAAAATAATTCCGACAGTGATGTGGAATTTATGGCTCTGATTTACAATGAGGCGGGATTTCTGTACGAATAACGGGGTATGGATATGTTGACATGGACTCTTGCAGTGGCGGCGGCAGTCTGTCTGGCTTACTATGGGATCATTGTGGTTTACACAGGGATCGGGACAGTCTCAGCTGCAATCTGGCTGCTGGCCGGCGGTTTTTTTGCAGTTTCGGCAGCAGCTGTCCGAATTTATCAGAAATATCCGGATCGGATGCCTATGTGGATTCCCGTATCCATGGTGACGCTGTGTGCGTCGGGAGGTCTGGTGGTTCTGACGGTTTTGATTCTGATCTTTGGGCGGATTCCTGCAGCTGCGGAGCCAGATCTGGATTATGTCATTGTCCTTGGAGCCTCGGTGAAGCCGGAGGGAGTAAGCAGGACTTTGAAGCTGCGTCTGGATAAGGCTGCGGAATATGCAAAGCAGAATCCGTCTACCATGCTGATTCTGTCCGGTGGACAGGGGGCAGACGAGCCTTGTACAGAGGCCTCTGCCATGAGGCAGTACCTGGCAGAAAAAGGTGTTTCTCCAGAACGGATGATTCTGGAGGAGCAGTCACAAAGTACGACGGAAAATATTGCATACAGCAGGCTTTTGCTGAAAGAAAAGGCGGAAAACGGAAAGCAGGAAGTGGGAATTCTTACCAGCAATTTCCATTTGCTGCGGGCCCGCCTGATTGCAGCAAAGCAGGGAATGAAAAATATTCGCGGCATAGCAGCGGAATCGGATAAAATTCTGTTTGCCCATTTCTGTTTCCGGGACAGTCTGGCCATATTAAAAGACCGGTTAATGGGCAACCTGTAAATAATGAGATTTCATTGACGGAAAAAGGAGACATGAAGAAATGAATCAACTGGAAAAAGTGAAGGCGCTGGATGCCTATGAGGTAAAGGAGTGGAAAACTCTGAAAGAAACCCGGTCAGAAGGAATTGTGCTGCGTCATAAAAAGACAGGTGCAAAGCTGTTTCTTCTGTCCAATGATGATGAAAACAAGGTATTTTGCATCGGCTTTCGGACACCGCCGGATGACGATACGGGACTGCCCCATATTCTGGAGCACAGTGTTCTCTGCGGTTCGGAAAAGTTCCCGCTGAAGGATCCCTTTGTAGAGTTGGTCAAGGGTTCCCTTAATACTTTTTTAAACGCCATGACCTATCCGGACAAAACGGTATATCCTGTGGCAAGCTGTAATGATAAGGATTTTCAGAATTTGATGGATGTGTATATGGATGCGGTTTTCCATCCGAATATCTATAAGGAGGAAAAGATTTTCCGCCAGGAGGGCTGGCATTATGAGCTGGAATCGGAAGAAAGCCCGCTGATTTACAATGGCGTGGTTTACAATGAGATGAAGGGAGCCTATTCCTCTCCGGAAAGTCTGCTGGACAGCTGTACACAGAAGACCCTGTTTCCAGACAACTGCTACGGAAAGAATTCGGGAGGTGATCCGGCCTTTATCCCACAGCTGACCTACGAAAAATTCCTGAATTTCCATAAAACCTATTATCATCCGTCCAACAGCTATATTTATCTGTACGGAGATATGGATATGGCAGAAAAGCTGGAATGGCTGGATCGGGAATATCTTTGCCACTATGAGGAGCGCCCGGTGGATTCCTCTATCCCGGAGCAGAAGGCCTTTGCAGAGCCGATTGAAAAGGAATTTCATTATTCTATTACAGAGGGAGAGGACGATACAAACGCCACCTACCTTTCCGTAAATACGGTTGTGGGAACGGATCTGGATCCGGTTCTGTACCTGGCATTTCAGATTCTGGAATATACGCTTTTGGATGCGCCGGGAGCACCGATTAAGCAGGCCCTGATTGATGCGGGTATTGGAAAGGATGTGCTGGGAGGATACGAAAGCGGAATTCTTCAGCCCTATTTCAGTGTGATTGCCAAGGATGCCAGACGGGATCAGAAAGGGGAATTCCTGTCTGTCGTAAAGGGAACTCTGCGGAAGCTGGCTGACCAGGGAATCAACAAAAAAAGCCTTTTAGCTGGTCTCAACTACTATGAATTCAAATATCGGGAAGCAGATTATGGCAATGCCCCCAAGGGACTGATGTTTGGTCTGCAGTGTCTGGACAGCTGGCTGTATGACGGAGATCCCATGATGCACCTGGCTTATGAGGACACCTTTACCTATTTGAAGAAGGCAGTGGAGGAGGGATATTTTGAAAACCTGATCCGGGAGTATCTTCTGGACAATCCCTTTGAGGCTGTTGTGATTGTCAGCCCTGAAAAGAATCTGACAGCAAAAGAGGATGAAAGGCTGGCAGGAAAGCTGGCGGAATACAAAGCTTCTCTGACACAGGAACAGTTAGGAAAACTGGTGGAGGATACCAGGGAGCTGAAGCTTTATCAGGATACGCCTTCCACTCCGGAGATTCTGGCCAAAATTCCGCTGTTAAGCCGGGAGGACATTGAGAGAAAGGCAGAGACCTTTTCCTGGACAGAAAAGAGGGAGGATGGAATTTTGGTTCTCCACCACAATTTCTTCACATCAGGAATTGGTTATCTGAAGGTGCTGTTTCGGACAGATGCTGTGCCGCAGGAGGATCTGCCATATGTGGGACTTCTGAAGTCCGTTCTGGGAAGCGTGGATACGGAGCGCTATGGTTATTCCGATTTAACCAGTGAGATTCATTTAAACAGCGGCGGTCTTGATTTTGCAGTAACCTCTTTTGCAAACCTGGAGGAGCCGGAGCATTTTACAGGGGCATTTGTTGCCAGTATCCGGGTATTGTATGATCGGCTGGATTTTGGATTTGGCATGATAGAAGAAATTTTGAATCACTCTGTTTTTACAGATGAAAAACGTTTGGGTGAGGTGATTGGAGAAACTAGATCCAGGGCGCGGATGCGTCTGGAAAATGCCGGTCACAGTACGGCTGTTTCCCGGGCAACCTCTTATTTCTCACCGACGGCCTACTACAATGAATTGACCGGAGGAACGGCTTATTACCATTTCCTGGAGCAGCTGGAAAAGAACTACGATTCCCAGAAAAATGCCGTTGCTGCAAAGCTTAAGGAGGTAGCTGCAAAGCTGTTTACCCGTTCCAATATGATGATCAGCTATACAGCAGATGATACAGGCTATGAGGCGCTGCCGCGTACTGTGACACTGTTAAGTCAGAAGATGCCTGAGGGAAGCGGAGAGCGTTATCCCTTTGTTCATCCTGTGGAGAATAAAAACGAGGGTCTGAAAACCTCTTCCCAGGTCAATTATGTGGCCCGGTGCGGTAATTTCCGCAGTAAGGGCTTTGCATATACCGGTGCTCTGAAGATTCTGCAGGTGATTTTAAGCTATGATTATCTGTGGCTGAATCTGAGAGTCAAGGGCGGCGCTTATGGCTGCATGAGCGGCTTTGGCCGTTCCGGCGAGGGCTACCTTGTTTCCTATCGGGATCCTGGCATGAAGGAAACCAATGAAATATATGAGGGAATTCCGGCTTATCTGGAGGCCTTTGATCCAGATGAGCGGGATATGACCAAATATGTGATTGGTACTATCAGCGGCATGGATACGCCTCTGACACCTTCTGCCCGGGGCGCAAGAGGCCTTTCTGCCTACCTGTCCGGAGTGACAGAGGAAATGATGCAGAAGGAGCGGGATCAGGTTCTGGATGCAGACCGGGATGATATTCGGGCGCTGGCTGGACAGGTACGGGCAATTCTGGAAACAGGAAGTCTCTGCGTGGTTGGAAATGAGGAAAAAATAGAAGCAAACCGCGGAATGTTCGGTGAGGTTTCAAATCTTACGAGAGGATAAATGCGCATGGCAAAGAAAGCAGGAACACTTGATATAGAAAAGCTGATGGCGGAGCTGAATCCGGAAAAGACAGCAAAGGAAAACAGCGGAGAGGCGGCTTCCACGGCTCCGGTTCAGAAAAAATCAGGCTTTGTGACCTTGATTGGACGTCCCAATGTGGGAAAATCCACTCTGATGAACCATCTGATCGGGCAGAAGATCGCCATTACGTCTCAGAAGCCACAGACTACCAGAAACAGAATTCAGACTGTGTATACGGATGAAAGGGGACAGATTATTTTTCTGGACACACCCGGTATCCACAAGGCCAAAAACAAGCTGGGCGAGTATATGGTCAATGTGGCAGAGCATACCCTGAAGGAGGTAGATGTGATTTTGTGGCTGGTAGAGCCCACGACCTTTATCGGGGCTGGAGAGCGCCACATTGCAGAGCAGCTGAATCAGGTAAAGACACCGGTGATTCTGGTTATCAATAAGATTGATACTTTAAAGGATCAAAAGGAAATTGCCACCTACATTCAGGCATATAAGGATGTATGTCAGTTTGCGGAGATTGTTCCGGTTTCTGCTCTGAGAAAGCGGAATACGGATCTTCTTACAGAGCTGATTTTTAAATATCTGCCTTACGGGCCTATGTTTTATGACGAAGATACAGTAACAGATCAGCCCATGCGTCAGATTGCAGCAGAGCTGATCCGTGAAAAAGCGCTTCGTCTTCTGGATGAGGAAATCCCTCATGGAATTGCAGTTACCATTGAGCGGATGAGCGAGCGTCCCAACGGCATGATTGATATTGATGCCACCATCGTCTGCGAGAGGGATTCTCATAAAGGAATTGTCATTGGAAAGGGCGGCGCCATGCTGAAGAAAATCGGCAGCACAGCCCGGAGAGAAATTGAAGCCATGATGGAAACAAAGGTGAATCTCCAGCTGTGGGTCAAGGTTCGCAAGGAATGGCGGGACAGTGAAATTCTGATGAAAAACTACGGATATAATCCAAAGGAGTAGAGAACGGTGAGGAAAACGGCAAATCTGACCGGAATGGTATTAAAGGCCACTCCTTCTGGAGAATATGACAGGCGTTTGGTGATTCTCACACGGGAACGGGGAAAAATCACAGCCTTTGCCAGAGGCGCGAAAAGGCCGGGGAACCAGCTGATGGCAGTAAGCCGTCCCTTTGTTTTCGGTCAGTTCCGCCTGTTTGAGGGGCGGGAGGCTTACAGTCTTCAGGGAGCAGAGATTTCCAATTATTTTACAGAGCTTTCCCAGGATGTGGAATCAGCCTGTTATGGCTCCTATTTTCTGGAGTTTGCCGATTATTACAGCCGGGAAAATATGGATGCAGGGGAGCTGCTTCTGCTTTTGTATCAGTCTCTTCGGGCGCTGTTAAAGCCGTCTCTTCCCAACAGTCTGGTTCAGCTGGTTTTTGAACTTCGGGCCATGACAATAAGCGGCGAGTATACGGAGCATCCGCCCTGTCAGGTCAGCGATTCCGCGGCCTATGCATGGGAATATATCATTTTCTCCCCTTTGGAAAGTCTTTATACGTTTGTGCTGACACCAGAGGTGCAAAAGGAGCTGAAGTTCTGCGTAGACAGAAACAAAAAGCGGTTTATTGACCGTTCCTTCCACTCCCTGGAGATTTTGGAGATGATGTAATGCAGCTGCCTGGAGCATGATTTGTCCGGACTGATGGGGCAGAACCGTTACTGTTTACTGGCTTTCCAGTGAACAGTAACGCAGAACTGGCGAGAAACACAGGAATTTTTCTGCAGGTATTGAAAATATTATCATTTACGGGTATAATCCTAAATATCTGTGCGCTGGAAAGCGCTGGAGGATTCAGGAGGATAGTTATGAAAAAGAACTGTGCTGTGCTGACAGCGGCAGCTCTTTCCTGTGCGGTTCTGGCCGGATGCGGACAGAAGCAGGAGGGAACCTGGAATGCCAACGAAAACAGCATCTATGTGACAAAGGAACTGGCTGTGGAAAGCGCCATGGTCTATACTTCCGATAAGCCCAATGAGCTTTACACGGTGGAGGGGCTGTCTTCTTATGTGGAGGAGGCTGTGACTTCTTACAATACAGAGCACGGAGGAGCGGCGGCTTTTGAAAATGAAAAGGATCAGGAAAAGCTTCCCGCGGCGCTGAAAAGCTGCAGTCTGGAGGGACAGACTGGAAAGCTGGTTTTTGAGTATGCATCTGCAGATGATTTTGTAAATTTTTCAACAGAAAATGGAGATAATACCCACTCCATTACTGGTCTTTCCGTGGGGACGGCAGCAGAGCTGGCCGGAGAGCTGGAAGGCATGACCTTTCTCACAGCAGCCGGAAAGGATGCAGAACTTGCTTCTGTAACCGGTGAAAGCAAAAACAAGGCTGTGATTGTAGAGGGAGCTGGCACTGTTTATGTAGAGGGCGGCGTTGCCTTTGTGACAGAAGGTGTTCGGGTGAAGGCCAGTAATGCGGTGATTACATCTGAGGGAACCAACTGCATCGTATTTCAGTAGAAGGGTTTCAGGAAATAGAAAGATACCAGGGGACAAAGGACAGAGTTCCGATTTATTGGAGAGCGGTATTCTGGTTCGGCCCCCAACATCATATAAAAAGAGAGGATATCTGAGATGGAAAAGACAATGGAAAAAATTGTAGCACTGGCAAAAAGCAGAGGCTTCGTATATCCCGGCTCCGAGATTTACGGCGGTCTTGCCAACACCTGGGATTATGGTAATCTTGGTGTAGAGCTGAAAAACAATGTAAAGAAAGCATGGTGGCAGAAATTTGTTCAGGAAAGCCCCTACAACGTAGGTGTTGACTGTGCGATTCTGATGAATTCCCAGACCTGGGTTGCTTCTGGTCATCTGGGCGGCTTTTCCGATCCCCTGATGGACTGTAAGGCATGTAAGGAGCGTTTCCGCGCTGACAAGCTGATCGAAGACTACCTGGCAGAGAACCATATCGAGATTGAAGGTTCTGTAGACGCCTGGTCTCAGGAAGAGATGAAGAACTTTATTGAAGAGAAAAATATCTGCTGTCCTACCTGCGGAAAGCATGATTTCACAGATATCCGTCAGTTTAACCTGATGTTCAAGACCTTCCAGGGCGTTACTGAGGATGCAAAGAACACGGTTTATTTAAGACCGGAGACTGCTCAGGGTATTTTTGTAAACTTCAAGAACGTACAGCGTACCTCCAGAAAGAAAGTTCCCTTTGGTATCGGTCAGATTGGTAAATCCTTCCGTAACGAGATTACTCCCGGAAACTTTACCTTCCGTACCCGTGAGTTTGAGCAGATGGAGCTGGAGTTCTTCTGTAAGCCGGGCACTGATCTGGAGTGGTTCCAGTACTGGAGAGGCTTCTGCCGTGACTGGCTGCTGGCTCTGGGCATTAAGGAAGACGAGATGCGTCTTCGCGATCATTCTCCGGAGGAGCTGTGCTTCTACAGTAAGGGAACAACGGATATCGAGTTCTTATTCCCGTTCGGATGGGGCGAGCTGTGGGGGATTGCAGACAGAACCGACTACGACCTGACCCAGCATCAGAACGTTTCCGGCGAGGATATGTCCTATTTTGACGATGAGGCAAAGGAAAAATACATTCCTTATGTAGTAGAGCCGTCTCTGGGCGCAGACCGTGTAACTCTGGCATTCCTGTGCGCTGCATACGATGAGGAAGAGTTAGAGGGCGGCGATGTTCGTACTGTTCTTCACTTCCATCCGGCTCTGGCACCGGTGAAGGTAGGTATCCTTCCGCTGTCCAAGAAGCTGAATGAGGGCGCTGAGAAGGTATACGCTGAGCTGTCCAAATACTACAACTGTGAGTTCGATGACAGAGGCAATATCGGTAAGCGTTACAGAAGACAGGATGAGATTGGTACTCCTTTCTGTGTTACCTATGACTTTGACTCTGAGACAGACGGCGCAGTAACTGTTCGTGACCGCGATACCATGGAGCAGGTTCGCGTTCCGATTGCAGAGCTGAAGAATTACTTTGAGGATAAGTTCCGTTTTTAAGATGAAATTGAACAGTTACGAATATGTAAATATAAAGAACCGCTGCGGCATAGATGTGAGATCTGTGCTGCAGCGGTTTCGGTATTTTAAAGCAGCTCCCGAACCTGCTCGATAACGCGGTGAATGATTTCGTTCATAGACAGATTTTCGCAGCCGGCCACGTGGTGATTGCACCGGTTTACCGGCATGAGAATCTGGCTGGCCTGACTGCGCCCTATAGCTGTCGCCATGGCAGGGGTTACCTCTCCGAAAAGTGAATCTGCAATTACAATTCCAATAGGCCCAATAATAATATCAGAATCCCGTGCTGCTACAAGCACGGGGTTTTCTCCTGTTGCGCCATAATCAGCTCCCGCCTTCAGCATGGATGCTGTGGCTATGCTGTTGGTGCCGATGGCAAGCAGCTCCTGTTCTGGAAATTCCCGTTTGAGATGTTCGATCAGGGCTTTTCCCATGCGTCCACCTTGTCCGTCAATAATAGTAATTTTTTTCATGATTCGCTGTCCTTTATGCTGTAATTTTTGGTAACCGTTCAGTCCAGCGAAGCTTCAGATAGGAACATACATGGCTGAACGGTTACGAATTTCCAACAATTGTATCATATAAACAGAAGTTTTGCTATAATGAGATTAGGTTATACAACTAGGAGGAGATTTCCATGCTTACATCTCTTGCACTTATTTTTCTTACCGGTCTTCTGATGGCGGCCCTGTGTCAGCAGATCCGGCTTCCCAGAATCATTGGCATGCTGGCTACGGGAATTGTTCTGGGGCCCTTTGTCCTGAATCTTCTGGATCCGCTGATTCTTTCTATTTCTGCGGATCTGCGGAAAATGGCTTTGATTATTATTCTTTTAAAGGCAGGTCTTTCCCTGAATCTGTCAGACTTAAAAAAAGTAGGACGTCCGGCGGTAATGATGGCTTTTGTGCCGGCAAGCTTTGAAATTCTGGCCTTTGTCCTGTTTGCTCCGGCGCTTCTTCCGGTGAATCGGATGGAGGCGGCGGTGATGGGGGCTGTGCTTGCAGCCGTTTCTCCGGCTGTGGTAGTGCCCCGAATGGTTCAGCTGATGGAGTCAAAGTACGGAACAGAAAAAAGCATTCCGCAGATGATTCTGGCGGGCGCATCCTGCGATGATATTTTTGTGATTGTCGTATTTACTACCTTTGTCAGTATGGCTCAGGGCGGACAGGCCAGAGTAACCGATTTTTTAAATATTCCAGTGTCGATTCTTCTGGGAATTCTCCTGGGAGCCGCAACAGGATGGCTGCTGGCTCTGTTTTTTGAAACAGCTTATGCCAGAAAGCACTATGTGCGCAACAGCATGAAGGTGATTATTGTGCTGGGAACTTCTTTTCTTCTGGTGGCGGCAGAGGAGTGGTTGGAGGGAATTATCTCTGTTTCCGGACTTCTGGCAGTGACCAGCATGGCCTGTGTTTTGAAAATGAAAAGCACGGCCTTTGTGTCGAAGCGCCTGTCGGAGAAATTCGGAAAGCTGTGGCTGGCGGCAGAGGTACTGCTTTTTGTCCTGGTTGGAGCTGCAGTCGATATCCGTTATACGCTGGAGGCGGGACTGGCAGCAGGGCTTATGATTGCGCTGGCCCTGGTATTCCGCAGTGTGGGTGTGGCTCTCTGCATGGCTGGTACAAGTCTGAACCAAAAAGAGCGATTGTTTTGCGTCATTGCCTATTTGCCTAAGGCTACGGTTCAGGCGGCTATTGGATCAGTGCCTATGTCGCTGGGACTTCCCTGCGGAAAAATCGTTCTGTCGGTTGCTGTGCTGGCAATTTTGATTACGGCTCCTCTGGGAGCGCTGGGAATGGACGGAACCTATCGGCTTCTTTTAAAAAAGGAATAATCATTTTCAAATAATAATTTTGGGTTTTCGTTTTCCATGGAAAGAATATAAGGTATAATAGAAGTATCCGAGGCGTTATTTTTCCACGGGAATATTCTGAGGGAAAGTATAGAAGTATTTCACTGTGCTGAAATACAGCGCTGTAATACAGACAGAGAAATATCGACAGAAGTAAAATATTCCCGGTTTTTGGGAAGAAGGAAAAATTCCTGCCCCCTTTGAGTTACAAAACTTGACAGAACAAAATTTGATAAAACAAAAGGAGGAAATTCAAATGGCAAAAGTGTATGCAATGATTGCGGACGGAACAGAAGAAGTGGAGTGTCTGGCAGTGGTGGACTTGCTGCGCCGCAGCAAGATTGACACAGTTTTAGTGGCGGCAAAGGAAGATAGAGAGGTTGTCACTTCTCACGGAATTCGAATTCAGGCGGATGCAGCCGTAGGTGAGGTGGACTTTTCAGATGCAGATGTGATTTTCCTGCCGGGAGGAATGCCAGGCTCCGTTCATCTTTCCCAGTGTGAACCCTTGATTCAGGCATTGAAGGCTCAGAATCAGGCAGGAAAACGGATTGCAGCAATCTGTGCGGCTCCGGCAGTGGTTCTGGGACATCACGGCCTTCTGAGAGGAAAACGGGCCACCTGCTTCCCTGGTTTTGAGGAAGAGTTAAACGGAGCAATTGTGGTTGATCAGGGCGTGGTAACAGATGGGAATATTACAACTGCAAAGGGACTTGGCGTTGCCCTGGATCTGGGGCTGGAGCTGGTAAAGATTTTAATAGATGAAAAAACGGCAGATGATTTGAAAAAAACGATTCAGTACGCCTAAGATGGACGTATGATCTGGCTGGAAGGAAAAGCTGAGGAAAAAGCAGAAGCGCGAGCGGTGAAGGCGCAAGGTAAATGAGGAAAGAAAAAAAGACAGGAAATCAAAAATGGGTAACAGCAGAATGAATAAGAAAATAACTGTTCGCATATACGAATGAAAAATCTATATGCGAAAATGACAGAAATTGGAAGTGCTTACACCGAATTTTGCAGAAATTTGTACAAAATTTTCCTGTTTTTTTAAAGAAAACTTCTTTACTCAGCGGTAAAATATGGTATACTATGTACGGACTGTTTCAGGGCCTTCTTTCGGCGCCATAAAAGCGGCAGCAGCTTTACAGAAAACAGAGAAGGTAGTTTAGGACTTAAGTAAAGGGAAGCGAAAGAGGAGCAGCCGGGAACGGTAAAAACCTGTAGAGGATATCTACACGTATGAGGAGGAAAAACCAATGGCAAATAAGTGGGTTTATTTATTCACCGAGGGTGATGCCAGCATGAGAAATCTGCTTGGCGGTAAGGGAGCAAACCTGGCTGAGATGACCAACATCGGTCTTCCGGTACCCCAGGGCTTTACCATCACAACAGAAGCATGCACACAGTATTATGAAGATGGACGTGAGATCAACGAGGAGATCCAGGCCCAGATCAATGAATATATCGGCAAGATGGAAGAGATTACCGGCAAGAAGTTCGGTGATCATGAGAATCCGCTGTTAGTATCTGTTCGTTCTGGTGCAAGAGCATCCATGCCGGGTATGATGGACACCATCCTGAACCTGGGATTGAACGAAGAGGTTGTTAATGTAATCGCTGAGAAGTCTGGCAATGCACGCTGGGCATGGGACTGCTACAGAAGATTCATTCAGATGTATTCCGACGTTGTTATGGAGGTCGGCAAGAAATATTTCGAGACCCTCATCGATGAGATGAAGGAGAAAAAGGGCGTTAAGCTGGACGTTGAACTGGATGCTGACGACTTAAAAGAACTGGCAAATCAGTTTAAGGCTGAGTACAAGGATAAGATCGGCGCAGACTTCCCGGATGATCCGAAGGAGCAGCTGATGGGCGCAATCAAGGCAGTATTCCGTTCCTGGGACAACCCCCGTGCAAACGTATACCGCCGCGACAACGATATCCCGTATTCCTGGGGTACCGCTGTAAACGTACAGTCCATGGCTTTCGGTAACATGGGTGATGACTGTGGTACTGGTGTTGCATTTACCCGTGACCCGGCTACTGGTGAGAAGGGCCTGTTCGGTGAGTTCCTGACCAATGCACAGGGTGAGGATGTTGTAGCAGGTGTTCGTACTCCGATGCATATCAACGAGATGGCTGACAAGTTCCCGGAGGCATTCAAACAGTTTAACGAGGTTTGCAAGACTCTGGAGAATCACTACAGAGATATGCAGGATATGGAGTTTACCGTTGAGCACGGAAAACTGTACATGCTGCAGACCAGAAATGGTAAGAGAACCGCTCAGGCTGCATTAAAGATCGCCTGCGATCTGGTAGATGAAGGCATGAGAACTCCGGAAGAGGCAGTTGCCATGATTGACCCGCGTAACCTGGATACTCTGCTGCATCCGCAGTTTGATGCTGAGGCACTGAAGAAAGCTGAGCCGCTGGCAAAAGCTCTGGCTGCTTCTCCGGGTGCTGCATGCGGTAAGATTGTCTTCACTGCAGAAGATGCAAAAGAGTGGGCTGCAAGAGGCGAGAAAGTAGTTCTGGTTCGTCTGGAGACCTCTCCGGAAGATATTGAGGGTATGAAGGCTGCTCAGGGTATCCTGACTGTTCGTGGCGGTATGACCTCTCACGCTGCAGTAGTTGCACGTGGTATGGGTACCTGCTGCGTA
Organism: uncultured Clostridium sp.; assembly: GCA_900538475.1. Classification (GTDB taxonomy): domain Bacteria; phylum Bacillota; class Clostridia; order Lachnospirales; family Lachnospiraceae; genus Brotaphodocola. Next base: position 68,961 of record UPYT01000017.1, read on the forward strand.
TCTGGCTGCTCCGATATCGCTATGGATGAAGAAAACAAGAAATTTGTTCTGGCTGGTAAGGAATTCCACGAGGGCGATGCTCTGTCCATCGATGGTTCCACCGGTAAGATTTACGATGGCATTATCCCGACTGTAGACGCTACCATTGCTGGTGAGTTTGGCAGAATTATGGGATGGGCTGATCAGTACAGAAGACTGAAAGTAAGAACCAACGCAGATACTCCGGCTGATGCAAGAAAAGCAAGAGAGCTGGGCGCTGAGGGTATTGGTCTTTGCCGTACCGAGCATATGTTCTTCGAGGGCAACAGAATCGACGCTTTCCGTGAGATGATCTGTTCTGAGACTATAGAAGAGCGTGAGGCAGCTCTGGAGAAGATTCTTCCGGAGCAGCAGGGTGATTTCGAGAAGCTGTATGAGGCTCTTGAGGGCAACCCGGTATGTATCCGTTTCCTGGATCCGCCGTTACACGAGTTCGTTCCGACCACAGAGGAAGATATTAAGAAACTGGCTGATGCACAGGGCAAGAGCGTTGAGACCATTAAGAATATCATCGCTTCTCTGCACGAGTTCAACCCGATGATGGGTCATCGTGGATGCCGTCTGGCTGTTACCTATCCGGAGATTGCAAAGATGCAGACCAAGGCTGTTATCCGCGCAGCAATCAACGTTCAGAAGGCACATCCCGACTGGACCGTAGAGCCGGAGATCATGATTCCGCTGGTTGGCGACATTAAAGAGTTAAAGTATGTAAAGAACTTTGTAGTAGAGACCGCTGACGATGAGATCGCAGCAGCAGGTATTGAGCTGAAATATCAGGTTGGTACCATGATCGAGATCCCGAGAGCAGCTCTGACTGCAGATGATATTGCAAAAGAAGCTGAGTTCTTCTGCTTCGGTACCAACGACCTGACTCAGATGACCTATGGCTTCTCCCGCGATGATGCAGGTAAGTTCCTGAATGCTTACTATGATGCTAAGATCTTTGAGAACGATCCGTTCGCAAAGCTGGATCAGGTAGGTGTAGGCAAGCTGATGAAGATGGCTATCGAGTTAGGTAAGCCGGTACGTCCGGAACTGCATGTAGGTATCTGCGGCGAGCACGGCGGAGATCCGTCTTCCGTAGAGTTCTGCCACAAGATCGGTCTGGACTATGTTTCCTGCTCACCATTCCGTGTTCCGATTGCAAGACTGGCAGCAGCACAGGCTGCTATCAAGAACCCCCGCAAGTAAGAGTTCTGTCATTCACCATTGGATTTGATGAAGCGCAAACCTTCTATAAATCCCATGGATACGGCATAAAACCGTCAAAATGGCATGATTTGACCGTGGAGGTTTATATCTAATCGCTAAAACCCCCGTACATTCCCAATTGGGCAATGTGCGGGGTTTTTTGTTGTTATTTTGGGCTGTTTGTACAAATCTAAACGGGAACGCAAAAATGTATTCTGATTTCAAAAATACATTTTGTCTATGCTCGCTGCTATTTTCACAGTAGCCAGTTCCGTAATTTTGGACGAATTCAGCTTTCAGTAAAGGAGGCCATTATGAGACGAGACGATCAAAGGCAAGCAGTAAAAAACATTCCCTTGGAACAACTGAAGCCATTTAAGAATCATCCCTTTCAGGTACGAGACGATGAGGAATTTCGGCGTCTTGTTGAGAGCATTGAAATTCACGGTGTAATTCATCCAGCGGTGGCTCGCCAGATTGGTGAGGATTGTTATGAACTAATTTCTGGTCATCGACGCAAAGCGGCTTGTGAAGTATTGGGTTACTCTGAGATGCCTGTTTTAGTCCGGTCTATGACGGATGATGAGGCAGTTGTAAACATGGTAGATGCAAACCTTCAGCGTGAAACGATTCTCCCAAGTGAAAGAGCCTTTGCATACAAAATGAAGTTGGTAGCTATGAGCCATCAGGGGCGTAAAGGATTTACTTCCGCCCAACTTGGGCGGAAGTGTGTCGGAAAAGAATCCAGAGAGTTAATTGCTGAACAAGTCGGTCAAAGTCGCAACCAAATTTCTCGCTATATCCGTCTTACTGAATTGATACCAGAAATCCTTGAAATGGTTGATAATCGAAAAATGGCATTGAATCCAGCAGTATCTATTTCCTACTTGGACAAGAAGCAACAGAAGCTACTATATAAGGTAATGGTAGCACTAAAAGCAACCCCATCTATTTCTCAGGCAAAAGCCATCCGAGAAAAGGCCAGTGAATCAGACTTTACAGAAGATTACTTGGTTTGTATCTTATCGGAAAAGAAACCAAACCAGAGAGAGCCGATGATTGTTGAAGAAGAAGAAATCAAGCAGTATTTCCCCTCGCATTACAATAGTGAACAGATGCATAACACGATTTTACTGTTGATTAGAAATTGGAGTAAAAAGCGTGGCTACACACAATAAAAGGTCATTATACCTTGTCACAACAGGGAGCAGAAAAATTTTCTGCTCCTTTTTTTATTTTTTGCGCAACAAACGGCCTCTGCCGTGGCCTACAAGTGAGAGTTACATCTCGTGGACCTTGAAAATTCAGAAGAACATCAGGTACAACCGCCCCTCGGAGAGCCACTCCGGTGATACGCCATGACGCCTACGGGTCGAGCGACTTCCCTATCGCCGGTAAAGAGCTTGATAACTTGAGGCCACGATCCAGGGACAGGGGGAAAACTTACACTCAGCCACAGTCCGAGCGTTAAAAGCGTCGCAGGCAATGGGAGTGTCCGGTACAGAACCGTGATAAATGAATCCTAAATCAAAAGGATGCCGAAATGTTCTTGATTTTAAGAAAACCCAAGGGGGTAGTTTACCCTCTTTACATTCCATCTTCTGTTCAAGACACAGGAGGAAACTGAAATGAACACACAAATTATCGCCATCGCCAACCAGAAAGGCGGCGTTGGCAAGACAACCACCTGCGCAAATCTGGGTATCGGGCTGGCGCAGACGGGGAAGAAAGTTCTGCTGATCGACGGAGACCCGCAGGGCAGCCTGACCATCAGCCTGGGCCATCCCCAGCCGGACAAGCTGCCCTTTACTCTGTCCGACGCGATGGGCCGTATCCTGATGGACGAGCCGATGCGCCCCGACGAGGGCATCCTGCACCACCCGGAAGGCGTTGACCTGATGCCTGCCGACATCCAGCTCTCCGGCATGGAGGTCTCCCTGGTGAACGCCATGAGCCGTGAGACCATCTTGCGGCAATACCTGGACACGCTCAAGGGACAGTATTCCCATATCCTGATTGACTGTCAGCCCTCCTTGGGGATGCTTACGGTCAATGCGTTGGCGGCTGCCAACAGGGTCATAATCCCCGTCCAGGCGGAGTATCTGCCCGCCAAGGGCCTGGAACAGCTGCTCCAGACGGTCAATAAGGTGAAACGGCAGATCAACCCCAAGCTCCAGATCGACGGTATCCTGCTGACGATGGTGGACAACCGCACCAACTTTGCCAAGGAGATTGCGGCTCTGCTGCGAGAAACCTACGGCAGCAAAATCAAAGTGTTCGGAACTGAGATTCCCCATTCTGTCCGAGCAAAGGAAATCAGTGCCGAGGGCAAGAGTATTTTTGCCCATGACCCCAAGGGCAAAGTGGCCGAGGGTTACAAGAATCTGACCCAGGAGGTGATGAAACTTGAAAAGCAGCGCGAAAAAAATAGAGCTGGCCTCAGTAGATGACCTGTTTTCTACTGAAGAAAGTCGGCAAGACGAGCAACTGGAAAAAATCCAGGAAATTCCCCTATCTGAACTGCATCCGTTCAAGGATCACCCCTTCAAGGTCAAGGATGATGATGCAATGATAGAAACCGCAGACAGCATCAAAAAGTATGGCGTGTTGGTTCCTGCGATTGCCAGACCTCTGCCTGATGGCAGTTATGAGCTGGTAGCCGGACACAGACGCCGCAGAGCCAGCGAGTTGGCCGGAAAAGAAACCATGCCTGTCATTGTGCGCGACTTGGATGACGATGCTGCCACAATTATTATGGTTGACAGCAATTTGCAGCGAGAAAATCTGCTCCCCAGTGAAAGGGCCTTTGCCTACAAAATGAAGCTGGAAGCCATTAAACATCAGGGAGCAAGAACAGACCTGACTTCTGTTCAAGTTGAACAGAAGTTGAGCGCCAGAGACCAGGTGGCAAAAGAAGCCGGTGAACGAAGCGGTATCCAGGTAATGCGATATGTTCGTTTGACTGAGCTGATTCCAGAGCTTTTGGATATGGTGGATGAAAAGAAAATCGCATTTAATCCAGCCTATGAACTCTCTTTTTTGAAACCGGACGAACAGCAAATGCTGGTGGAAACAATGGACTATGAGCAGGCTACCCCTTCTCTCTCTCAGGCTCAGCGAATGAAAAAGTTCAGCCAGGATGGGAAATTGTCAGAAGATGTGATGCTTGCCATCATGTCAGAGGAAAAAAAGGGTGATCTGGATAAAGTGACCTTGAGCAGCGATACCTTGCGAAAGTATTTCCCCAAAAGCTATACACCGGCCAAAATGCAGGAAACCATTATTAAACTGCTGGAACAATGGCAGAAAAAACGCCAACGAGATCAGGAACGATGAAGGGAGAGCCTATGAAAGATATTGCAGCAAGGGAGCTGAAAGGCCACAACATTCTTGCAGTGGAGCGATTTTGGGACAGCACTTGCTGGATGATTGAGTTTACTGTCTTGCGCCCTACTGCTTATGGAGAACCCGGTGACGAAATGAGGCTTTTTCTCACAGAGGACGGGTATCAGTCAGCTCTGCAAAGCCAGCAGCGTCGAGAAATCAAAATTAAGAGATATGCTCATGTTATTGAGGGGCATATTCTCGACTTCAAGCCTAAAAAACACCGTCGTTCATAACCGATACAACGAAAGGAAAGGAATGAATATGTGTACTGTAAGAGAAATCCGAGAAGCTATTCAAGAAGATTGCCGCTCACAGCGTGATATGGAATCCACCGAGATTGACCGTGTTTTTCAAACCCTACCATTTTCTCAGGAAAGGGATCTGTTTGATAAACCACCAATGCCAAAACGCCCCTACCGACGCAAGAAAAAAGATACAGACAGACCCTAACCGCTGCCACAATTCTCTTATGAATTGCGGCTTTTTTCATACCTGAGAAATGAAAGGAGTGAAGTAAATGGCTGTTTTTCGTGTAGAACGCACTGGCGATTACACGGTTATGAGCAATTTCCATCTAAAGGATAAACGGCTTTCTTTGAAGGCAAAGGGTCTCTTGTCGCAGATGTTATCTCTGCCAGATGACTGGGATTATACGCTGTCAGGACTCAGCTATATCAATCGAGAAAGCAAAGATGCAATCCGCTCTGCTGTCAATGAGCTTGAAACAGCCGGATACATTCGGCGCAGACAGACAACTGATGCTTCTGGTAAATTCGCAGCCAATGAGTATACCATTTTTGAGCGTCCCATCGAGGGAGAACCGATGTTGGATAAGCCGTCGTCGGAAAACCCGATAACGGTAAACCCGTCAGCGGTAAATCCGTTACCGGAAAATCCAACACAATTAAATACTAAGAAATCAAATACCAAAAAACAAAATACTCATGGATCAAATACCGATTCCATCCCCTTCCGGGAAACAGCGGCGGCAATACCGCCGGAACGGAAAGGAAGGGATGCGATGTCTGTCACAGAGATAGAAAATTATCGGGAGTTGATTTTGGAGAATATCGAGTATGACTGTCTGAAGCGGCGTTATCCGCTCTACCGGGATGACCTAAATGAGATCGTAGAGCTGTTGGTAGAAACGGTCTGTGCCAAACGAAAGACCACCCGGATCTCTGGGGCAGACTTCCCTCACGAGATCGTGCGTTCCCGTTTTTTGAAACTGGACAGCTCCCACATCGAGTTTGTCATGGACTGTCTGCAAAAGAACACCACCCAGGTACGCAACATGAAGCAGTACCTGCTTGCGGTGCTGTTCAATGCGCCTACCACCATGAACAATCACTTCACTTCATTGGTCAACCACGATATGCACGCAGGCGGCTGGTAATCGGCCGCTTTTGTATTACACCAAAGGAGGCACAGCATGAATCAGATTGAGATTTTCAATAGTCCAGAGTTTGGAAGCATTCGAGTAATCGAGGAAAATGGGAAATACCTGTTTTGCGGCGCTGATGTTGCAAAATCTCTGGGATACAAAGATACAGTAAATGCCCTAAAGACACATTGCAGAGAAGATGGGGTGGCGTTTTACCACCTCACCGATAATTTGGGGCGTAAACAGAAAGCTAAATTCATCAGCGAAGGAAACCTGTATCGCTTGATTGTCCACAGCAAATTGCCATCGGCAGAACGATTTGAAAAATGGGTCTTTGACGAGGTTCTTCCTACCATTCGCAAGCATGGGGCCTATCTCACAAAAGAAAAGCTATGGGAAGTAGCCACTTCACCGGAGGCACTGCTCAAGCTCTGCTCAGATCTCCTGGCTGAACGAGAGGAGAATGTATCTCTGCGCATAGCAAACGCACAGCTGGAGGGTAAAGCCGCTTTCTATGACCTGTTTATTGCTTTGGAGCATAGCACCAATCTCAGAACTACTGCCAAAGAGCTTGCTGTCCCGGAACGCCGCTTTGTCCGATTTCTTCTGGAAAAGCGTTTTGTGTACCGCACTGCGTCCGGCAATGTACTGCCCTATGCAAAGCCAGCCAATGAAGGGCTGTTTTGTGTAAAGGACTACCGCAATCACGGTCATACCGGTTCTTATACGCTGATAACTCCGCAAGGCAAGCTGTATTTTGCCCAGCTTCGGGAGATGATCTTGCTGGTCTCATAAGAACGGAAAGGAAGTGAGTTTTATGCAGGAAGGCAAAACAATCGGTCAGCTGATGGAGGAAATGCGCCAGAAGGCCGGGGCGCAGAACTACCACGGCCATGACTACATGGATCTTCAGCGATTTGCGGAGAATACCCGGCACATGGTTATTTTTGATGTGCTGACCGATGGCTCCCCGGTGGGCTGGAAAGGAGAACGGACCCGCCTGTTTTTGTCAGATATAGGCTATGAAAAAGCGCTGGACAGTCAGGCAAAGGGGCAGATCAAAATTCTCAGCCATGCAAAGGTCAGAAATGGAGATTTGTTTTATGACCACAAAGAACAGATACGATAGGAGGAATCCGATATGAATGAGGAAAAGAAAGTACCCTTCAAGTGGGAATATGGGGAAGAAACCATATCGCTGCAACTTGGGATGTATGCGAATAATCAGCGGCTTTATATCGGCATGATTACCCATACAGAAGATGGGGCGGAACCGTTTGCAGATATGACGGTGAACCTTCCGGGGTATTCCCTGGACCCCGGAGAGGCGTTTATTTCCGGTGACATCAGCAAGGACCTGCTGAGATTCATCAAAGAGAACAAATTGGGGAAGGTGCTTCCCTATCAGGTGCAGTCCGGTTATGGAAAATATTCTGCCGTTGCCTTTGATCTGGAGAAGTTGAAGGCATTTGACCCCAAAGGTGTGGCAGAGTTTCGGAAAGAGTGGAATCTGCCGGATAAGAAGCCGGTAAAGAAAAAGAGCCGAGGGATGGAGCGATGAAGAAATATCTTCTCCGGCGGCTGGTGGTCCCGCCTTAGAAAGAAATGCACCACCCCTGCACACTTTGTGGAAAGGAGGCGATGAAAATGCAGGAAGAAGTGGAAAACAGGACTTTAACGCTGGTTGTCAGTGGAACAAAGTTCACCGGTCGGCTGCTCAAAGCTGCCATCAGCAAGTACATGGCCCACTGCAAGGAAAAGAAGCTGCAAAAGCAGAGAAGCCGTGACGCTCCTGTGACACCTCACGGCAAACAGACCGTCAAGCAGCTCATTGGTCAGAATCAGGGGATCTCCAATATTGAGATCACAGACCCCTCCATCAAGGAATTTGAGAAGATCGCCCGAAAATATGGTGTGGACTATGCGGTAAAGAAAGACCGCAGCAGCTCCCCGCCCAAGTATCTGATCTTTTTCAAAGGCCGTGACGCCGACGCACTGACCGCTGCATTTACCGAGTACACCAGCAAAAAGGTCAAGAAGGCCGAGAAAACGGAACGCCCGTCTGTGCTGGCAAAACTCAGTCAGTTCAAAGAGATGGTCAAAAATGCCGTGGTGGACCGCACCAAGCGAAAGGAGCTGGAACGATGAAAAAGCAGTTTGACATCAAAAAGCTCGTTTTGCTGAACCTGCCCTATCTCTTGATGGGGCTGTTTGCTACCAACTTCGGGGAGGCATGGCGACTGGCTCAGGGGGCAAATGCTTCAGAGAAATTCCTTTCCCTGTTTGCTGTCCTGCCTGGGGCGCTGCAAAGTTTCTGGCCCAGCCTGCACCCGTTGGATCTGCTGGTGGGGCTGTGCTGCGGTGCTGGCCTGCGTCTGGCGGTGTATCTCAAAAGTAAAAACGCCAAGAAGTACCGTCACGGTATGGAGTATGGCTCTGCCCGTTGGGGAACCCGTGAGGATATTGTTCCCTACATCGACCCGGTGTTCCAGAACAATGTCATTCTCACAAAAACCGAAAGCCTGACCATGAACAGCCGCCCCAAGGACCCAAAGACCGCCAGAAACAAAAATGTGCTGGTGATCGGCGGCTCCGGTTCCGGTAAGACCCGCTTCTGGCTGAAGCCCAACCTGATGCAGATGCACAGTTCTTATGTGGTCACAGACCCCAAGGGAACCATTTTGGTGGAGTGCGGGAAAATGCTCCAAAGGGGCGCACCCAAACTGGGGAAGGACGGAAAGCCCATGAAGGATAAGCACGGCAAGGTCATTTATGAGCCGTACCGCATCAAGGTTCTAAATACCATCAACTTCCGAAAATCAATGCACTATAACCCTTTCGCCTATATCCATAGCGAAAAGGACATCTTGAAGCTGGTCACGACGCTGATCGCCAATACCAAAGGCGAAGGCAAGGCCGGAGACGATTTTTGGGTAAAAGCAGAAACCTTGCTGTACTGCGCACTCATTGGCTATATCCACTATGAGGCCCCGGTAGAGGAGCAGAATTTCTCTACCCTCATCGAGTTCATCAACGCCATGGAAGTCCGTGAGGATGACGAGGAGTTCAAAAACCCCGTAGACCTGATGTTTGATGCACTGGAAGCCGAGAAGCCCAACCACTTCGCCGTCCGTCAGTACAAGAAGTACAAGCTGGCTGCCGGAAAAACAGCCAAGTCGATCCTGATTTCCTGTGGTGCGCGCCTTGCGGTATTCGACATTGCAGAGCTGCGTGAGGTCACGGCCTATGATGAGCTGGAGCTGGACACTCTGGGAGACCGGAAAACTGCCCTGTTCCTCATCATGAGTGATACTGACGATAGCTTCAACTTCCTTATTTCCATGTGTTATACCCAACTTTTCAACCTGCTCTGCGAAAAAGCCGACGATGTGTATGGCGGCAGGCTCCCGGTCCATGTGCGCTGTCTCATTGATGAAGCCGCCAATATCGGGCAGATTCCTCGTCTGGAAAAGCTGGTCGCCACCATCCGAAGCCGTGAGATCTCCGCCTGTCTGGTGTTGCAGGCGCAGAGTCAGCTCAAGGCGATCTATAAGGACAATGCAGATACCATCATCGGCAACATGGATACTTCCATTTTCTTGGGCGGTAAGGAGCCGACCACCCTCAAGGAGCTGGCTGCCGTGCTGGGCAAGGAAACCATCGACACCTACA
>UPYT01000018.1 GCA_900538475.1 uncultured Clostridium sp.
TGGCGGATGTGTACCGCTATTTTGAAAAGCTGGAGACCGGCTATATGGATGTGATCCGGGACAGCATTGAAAGCCGAGCCAATGAGGTATGCAGAGAACCCGAAGAACTTAATCCCATGGTAGTTTATCTTCATTCTGCTTCATACGCGACTAAGCATGGAGAAACAGACGCATACTGGCTTTCTGACCAGGCGAATTTTTCCTGCAAAGTTGCCATTGAGCAGGCGATCAGTGCCCATTATAGGGATAATAGGCTGGATACTGCTTCTGCGGTGCAAGAGATTTTGGAGGAATTTGGAGCAGAGCGGCTGAACTTTATTCTCGCCAATACCATTCAGCATAAGGATGCAGATGGGCGGATTTCTCGTGATAACAAAGCATGGGCAAAGACCATTCCAATGCCGGAGGATAGTGCCACTTCCCAGCAATGTGCCGATCTGATAGTGGATCGAGTCAATCCGGGACTGGTGGATCTGTTTACAAGACAGGCTCGAAAGACCGTTCAGGAGAAAGAAAAAGGCTCTGTCCTGCAAAAGCTCAAACAGGAGCTGCCTGTCCATAAGCCTGCCGCCCCGAAGAAACAGGGCCCGGAGAGATAACTATGGCAAAGCGTAAGAGGGATATGCAATTAAACTTTAGAGTTTCATCGGAGGAGCTTGCTGTGATTGAGCAAAAAATGTCTCAGCTTGGAACCTCAAACCGTGAAGCCTATCTAAGAAAAATGGCACTGGATGGGTATGTGGTCAAGCTGGAACTGCCGGAATTAAAAGAGCTGGTCTCTCTGATGCGCCGAAGCAGCAACAATTTGAATCAGCTGACCCGTAAAGTGCATGAGACAGGGCGGGTTTATGATGCTGACTTGGAGGATATATCCCAGCGGCAGGAACAGTTATGGGAGGGGGTGAAGGAAATCCTTACCCAACTTTCCAAACTTTCATAACAGGGATAGGTACTCCATTTGCGGAGGGAGGAAAGGCGTTTCTTCGCCGCACCTCCCTCCGCTTTTTCTTTTTGCCGGTATCCTTGTCTTTTGACTGTCCATACCGGATAATATGAAATAGAATAGCAGTGTAGCAAAGGAGTGAAAACAGATGCTGACCTTTGAAAAAGTGTTGGAGATTTTTGCGGACTATCTGGCCGCAGACGAGACCATCGAAGTTTATATCAGCTGTCACGGATGTGTAAGGGTTGAGTTTGGCCAAGACTTTCACTATTGCACCGGCGAGGTGTGCCATACTCCCAAGGAACTGTTCGACCTCTTAGCCGATGATTACCGGACTTATGTAGAGATTGAACTGACCAAAGGCAAACGGGAGCTTACGGAAGATGATGTAAAGGAAGCGGATGCCCTATGCAAACGGTATCTGGACCGCTGGAAGGAGGAACTGGAATGAAGATTTTGAAATGCCTGCTGATGATCGTAACTGCACCGGTCATTTTGGTGCTGACGCTTTTTGTCTGGCTCTGCACGGGGCTGATCTACATATCCGGTCTGGTGCTTGGCCTGCTCAGCATTGTGATTGCTCTGCTTGGCGTGGCTGTGCTGATTGCCTACTCCCCACAGAATGGTGTAATCCTTTTGGTTATGGCATTTTTGATTAGCCCTATGGGACTGCCGCTGGCTGCAATCTGGCTGCTGGGCAAGGTGCAGAGTTTGAAATTTGCGATCCAGGATAAGGTGTATGGATAAAGAAACAGGATGTCAGATTTAACATCCTGTCTTTACAAAATCGGAAGTGAAACTGCAATATTTTCGGAAGTCAAAAAGGTTAAAAGAACGCGGTCTGCTACGACAGGCCGTTTTCTTTTCGGAAAGGAGGTCTGACCTATGGCAACCACAAGAATCATGCCGCTTCATGTCGGCAAGGGCCGCACAGAAAGTCGGGCGATCAGTGACATCATCGACTATGTGGCCAATCCAAAGAAAACAGATAACGGCAGGCTCATTACCGGCTATGCGTGTGACAGCCGGACTGCGGATGCAGAGTTTCTTCTGGCAAAGCGGCAGTACATTGCCGCTACCGGACGAGTTCGCGGTGCGGATGATGTGATTGCCTATCATGTGCGCCAGTCCTTCCGCCCCGGTGAGATCACTCCGGAAGAAGCAAACCGGCTGGGTGTGGAATTTGCCAAGCGTTTTACCAAAGGCAATCATGCCTTTGTGGTCTGCACTCACATAGACAAGTCGCACATTCATAATCACATTATCTGGTCATCGGTCAGCTTAGAATATGATCGGAAATTCCGAAACTTTTGGGGCAGCACCAAGGCAGTCCGACAGTTAAGTGACACCATCTGCATCGAAAACGGACTGTCCATTGTGGAGAATCCGAAACCTCACGGAAAGAGCTATAACAAATGGCTGGGCGATCAGGCAAAGCCCTCTCACCGAGAGCTGCTACGGGTGGCGATTGACAACGCATTATCACAAAGTCCTATTGACTTTGAAGAACTGCTGAAGTTGCTGCAAGAGTCCGGCTGTGAGGTATCAAAGCGCGGAAAATCGTATCGTCTGAAGCTCCCCGGTTGGGAGAAAGCCGCCCGCATGGACAGCCTGGGCGAAGGATATGGATTGGAAGATTTACAGGCAGTTCTCTCCAGGAAGAAAGCGCATACCCCACGAAAGAAAACAGTCACAAAGGCAGAGCCGCCGAAGGTCAATCTGCTGGTGGACATTCAGGCAAAATTGCAGGCAGGAAAAGGTGCTGGCTATGCTCGATGGGCTAAAGTTTTCAATCTGAAGCAAATGGCACAGACCATGAATTACTTGTCAGAGCATAACCTGCTGGAGTATGCGGTTTTGGAAGAAAAGGCTGCGGCTGCCACGGCACATCACAATGAGCTTTCGGCGCAGATCAAAGCGGCTGAAAAGCGCATGGCAGAGATCGCTGTTCTGCGTACTCACATCGTAAATTATGCCAAGACCCGTGAGGTTTATGTGGCATACCGCAAGGCGGGTTACTCTAAGAAATTCCGGGAGGAGCATGAGGAAGAAATCCTGCTCCACCAGGCTGCTAAGAATGCTTTTGATGAGATGGGGGTCAAGAAGCTTCCCAAGGTCAAAGAGTTGCAGACAGAGTACGCGAAATTGTTGGAAGAAAAGAAAAAGACCTATGCCGAGTACCGGCGTTCCCGTGAGGAAATGCGGGAGCTTTTAACGGCAAAGGCCAATGTGGATCGGGTGCTGAAAATGGAGGTAGAACAGGATGTTGAAAAAGAAAAAGACCACGGCCAGCGATAAGCTGGTCCTGGTCAAAAGCGTTCGCAGAACGCGCAGCCACAGAATGAAATTCTGTGTTCAAAGGGGCTTGGGGGCACTGCCCTCAACAAGCAGTTTGTGGCGAAATGGATAGCCACAAGCATTGCTTGCCACAATATGCTGCGCATAAAATAAAAAAACTAACGACGGGACGCTTACTGCCTCCTATCGTTAGTTTTCTGTGTTTAAGCGACTTATAAAACCAATCAGCATAATCAGATCGTCATCTGACATCTTTCTCATTCCGTCCAAAGCCTTCTTGATAAGCTGAGGGTTATTCTCCTGTGCATCAAAAAATTGAAGCGGCGTGATTTCAAAATACTCACAGATGTTGAGAAACTGCTTCATAGACGGCATAGAACGCCCGGAAGAAATCGCCTGAATATAGCTTCTGTTCTGCCCTAACTCCATGCTCATCTGATATTCTGAAACGCCTTTTTTCAATCGTAATTCTGTGATTCGATTGCGGATAAATTCTTCGTCCATACGCTCACCTCTTTGCTCTTTTAGCATAGCAGAAAGCAATTCTTGATACTTCGTATGTGTTGTGTTATAATTTTGTAATATAACCTTTATACGCATTATTATTTGCGTTATTTTTGCTTTATATGCGTAATCAAGGCAGTTATCAAGGGTGATTTGTATGAATCAGTATGCCTGTGCCATTACCGGCCACAGACCAACAAGATTTTGCTTTGGATATAATGAGGAAGATCCTCTATGCCAAAAGCTAAAAGAATGTCTCCTGGAGCAGTTTCGGATACTCCATGACGAGAAATTTGTCCGTACTTTTTTTGTCGGCGGTGCTCTTGGTGTAGATATGTGGGCTGGAGAACAGCTGCTAACATTGAAAGCACAAACAGGATACGAGGATATTAAAATTATCGTTGTAATTCCCTTCATCGGCTATGACTCTAAATGGCCGGATCAGAGTAGACATAGATTGAAAAAGCTGATCCAAAACGCAAACGATTCTATTGTTATTTCACATTCTGCGGATGTTTCCAGTTATAAAAAAAGAAATTATTATATGGTCGATCATGCAGAGTACATCATCGGTGTGTTTGATAATCAGAAAAAGCTGCGCTCAGGCACAGCACAGACAGTCAACTATGCCTTACGAAACGGAAAAGCAATCACTCTGATCCATCCAGATACTATGGAAATAACAGCCCCTGCGCCTTAACAAATTCACAAAAATTTTTCATTGGCATTTCCAACAAAATATTTTCATTGAAGGAGTGCTGTGATATAATAAAATATAAAACTATGCTCAGAACAAATGGTGCCGCTATGAACAAATATATTGGACAGCAATTTGCTGCTTTAAGATACGAAAAAAATATTTTGGTTGTTGAAGAAACTACATCCGCTGGTGGATGCGGCTTCTTCAACGCGGCTTCTTCATGCCCTGCGTCAGCCTGTCTTTATGACAGTGCGGCGTGGGGCATTTTTTATTGTTCGGAAAGAGGTGGCCTGATATGAATTTACCAAAACGAAATAGTGCGGACGGGCGCTGTTACTGGATGAAGCTCGAGGTGCAGGAAGAACTGCAACCGCTCTTTGACCAGTGTATCCAGGATGCCATTGACGGGAGAATCACGCGGCTTGATTGCCACTGGCCGCCGGTAGTGGTCAGCAGCGAAGGCGCGCCCTTTGAGGTGTGGCAACTGCTTCGGACATGGACCGAAGCGCAGCGGGCCGAGACCCTTGACGCGGAAAAGGCCATCGCCTTCAGCGAAAACCTGCGCCGCCAGAGCCGGTGGGGTGAAATTGACCACCATCTACTTGATATGCTGCAACGGGAGCTACAGGAGAAATATTTTATCGTGACAGGCAATGAAGATGACCACTTCTGGGATCGGGAGTATTCCCTAAAACCAGGTATCCGTGCAGAGCAGGTCCCGGAGCCGCTGCTGCGTTTCGCCTGCTATGTGGCGGTGAGCTATAAGGTATATGGTATGGACTTTCAGTATCTGGACGCCAATTACCTCTTTGGATTGGTGGAGAAAGTCCGTCCGGATATGGTGAAAAAGCTGAAAGAACATGGGACCGGCAGGTTGCCGCTCAACCTGCAAAAGCGGAAAACAGAGCACTTCACCGCATCGGCCAACGATGCCTTTGCTGCAATCCGTATTACTGCCAGGGACAATACGGAGGAATGCTGCCGTGAAGTGCTGAACTACCTGTGTGAGCTTCTGGAGCAGGAGGATTTTCCCCGCAGCTATGCGGTGGAGTTCAAAGGACCGGAAAAGAGGTATCTTCCCATCACAGGTCTGCCCAAAAAGGGAGTAAACCAGCTCTTTGCCTGTGCCGTGCAGTACCCCGGCCTCCACCCCCTGATGGAACGGTACGCCCGGCTTGCCATGCGGCAATATGAGCAGTACACCAATCTCAGCGATGAGCAGTGCGCGCTCCCCGGAAGTTTTGCCGTGTTCGCTCTGGGAATGCTGGGGCAAGAGTGGCGGCAGCTGGTATGGGATTATCTCGATCTCTGTGATGATGAGCACTCCCACTTACAGGAAAAATTCCTCCGGGAGTATGTGAAACAGTTCGGATTTACCGCCGATACCGTCCCTGTATTTGTCCGTGGGGTGCTGTCCATGCAGAACATGAAGTATTCCAAGGACTATGCCGCGTGGATGGCAAACGCAGAAAGCCTGGACGCTCTGCTGGAGGCAAAAATCCACCTGTCTGAGATCGTTCCAAGCGGTTTTTCCTCCGACGAGGATGACGAGGATGACGATGATGACGAGGACGAGAAACCCGCAGAAGAAACAGAAGCCAGCCCGGAGGAAGTGCTGCAATACGCATGGGAAACGGTCTGCTATGTGATCTGGGGCAAAGCCAGCGCCAAGGGTGGTCAGAAAGTGGTGGAAGCAGCTTCGGAGGAACTGAAGGAACTTTACCGACAGATTTTTATTCCGATAACGAAGAACCTGGAAGGAAGTGGTGGCCTGCTATGAGTTTGCCGAAACGCGACGGCGTACAAGGTCGTTATTATTTGATCCAGAAACCAGATACGAATCCCGAAGTGCTGGAACACGCCGATCAGTGCATCCAGGATGTGTTGGATGGAACTGCAAAAGAAAACCATTCCGGCTATCCGGTGGTCGTTCGGAACCAAAGCGGAACGCCCTTTCTTCCCAGCCAACTCCTGGAGCGGTATCTGTCCAAACTGCCTTTGAAGGGATTCCCCTACGAGGAAGCTGTTATATTCTGCGATGCCCTACGGCGGCTGGTGGGCTGGAGGGAGATTGGCTACACCTTGGGAAAATACATCAAACACCAGGTGCAGGAGAGGTTTTTTGAGATTAGAGAGAATGAGGACTACTTTTCGCCTTTCCCACTCTGTACCGCATGGCCGGAGCTACGGCCGGAGGATGTGGACGAGAACCTACTGCGCTTTACCTGCTATGTGGCGGTCTACTATACGGTGTATGGAGCCAGCGATAATACGGTTATAACCGAACACTACCTTGATCTGGTTTCCCAGCTTCGCCCGGATATGGTGAAGCAGCTGAAAACAGCTGGCAGCGGCAAATTGCCAAAGGACATCCAGCGGCGTAAGACGGAGCATTTCACCGCATCGGCCAATGATGCGTTTGCTGCCATCCGCATCACCGCCAGGGACTCCACCGAGGAGTGCTATGCTGAAATCCTGGACTACCTGTGTGCGGTGTTGGAACAGGAGGAATTTCCCCGCAGTTACTCGGTGGAGTTCCGTGGGAAGGAAAAACTCTATCTGCCCATTCCCGGCTTGCCCAAAAAGGGCGTCAATCAGCTCTTTGCCTGTGCTGTGCAGCACCCTGATCTTCATCCGGCTATGGAGCGATACGCTCGTTTGGCTATGCGGGAGTTTGAGTGGTATCAAAACCTTGCGGATGAAGCCTGTGCGATGCCCGGCACCTTCGCCGTGTTTGCCCTGGGGCTGGAGGGAGAACCGTGGGCGCCGCTGGTGACGGAGTATCTGGATCTCTGCGACGACGAGCACTCCTCCCTGCAAGGAAAATTTCTTCATGCCTTGATTCGGAAGTTTGGGTTTCAATTATGGACACTGGGGGTATTGGTGCGGGGCGCATTATCTATGCAGTGGCTGGAGCCTGCCAGAGAATTCCGCAGCCTGATCGCCAATGGGGAAAGCCTGGATGCACTGCTGGCAGTCAAGCGCCGCTTTTCCGCTTATCTCCTGCCGGAAGAAAACGAAGACCCGAAATTCCGGGCCATCGCTTGGCAGAGCCTGCTCTGGGCCATCTGGGGGCAAGCCTCTGAAAACGGCGGCAGCAAGGTCATTAAGACGGCTCCGAAGGAACTGAAAGAGCGGTATTCTGAAATTTTTCGATCACAGGATGCGTAAAGAGATCTGCGAAATCTTTTACTACAAGGAGGCTGCCCAATGGCATTAACATTAAACTTTCGAGACATCACCCCTGAAGACACCAGAATCCTCCGTATGGTAGCACTGAGAAACGGAAAAGCGGAAGATTATCTCTGCTGCGATGTTACCAATGAGGACGGCGTAACCCAGACTACCTGGTACAGCAAAGCGGATGTGGCCCTCTGGGGCGAGGATTATATCCGGGCGCACACCACAATGGAGTACAGCGATTATACGGGATGGATCATCAGCCTGGATATGGAGCCGTGGAACGATGCACAGGCGTCGCCCGCCAACCAGGAGAAAGGGGCGTCCCTTCCCCAAATTCCCACCTGGCTGGAGGGCCATGTTAAGGAACAGGCACAAAAGCGCCTGCCCACCGTGACCCTCTGCTCCTCTGCTGGAAATGAACTGCTGGAGGTTTGGTATTACGGAGAGTTGTTCACGGTGAAGGGAGAGCCCCAACCCTATATCATAGATGGCGACGAGGCCCCTGGATTGGTGGCAGCCCGTGACCCGGAGAGCGGCGAGACATTTGTCATCTTCGACAACGGGCGGCATGGCTATAACAACCTGTTCTGCGATGAGCATGATCCGGCAGAACTGGAACACCGCCCCCTCAAGCGGTATGAAATCCCTGCCTCCAAGTTGGTGCTGGAGCTGGGCTGCGGCAACGACTATGAGAACGAAAAAGAGGACTTTGAGGTGGACGAAGCGGATACCGTAGAACTGATCAACGGTGAGCGGATGCCCTGGGAGCAGGTCAAGCGGGACGGCATCGACTACATTGCACTTTACTATGTGAATGAAAAAGGGCAACAGGTGCAGATTCTGGATGCGGAACTGGCATGAGTACAACAGGACTGTTTTGGTAGCAGAATAAGGAGAGAAGCAAAATGGAACAGGCATATTGCACCGCAGTTTTCTGGCGCGGCGGAGAAAAGATTGATCTGAATGGGCGAAAGCCGGATGCGGTACGGTGCCTATCTGTGACGGGAGAGCGGAAGGTGAATCTGTCCTTCCTGCGAGATTATCCCAATCTGGAGGAACTAACCCTAATGGAAAAGTGTGAGGGTGTAGAAGTTCTCTCCGGGCTAAAGCAGCTTCATACACTGTCCCTATGGCTGTCGGCCCCTGTTTCCTGGGACAATGTTTCTCTCCCCGGCCTGCGTGTTCTCCACCTGCGTGGGGAAAAGAATGGCGACATCACCCCACTTCTCACCAGCATTACCTATCTCCATTTGGAGGAAATGCGGAAAACGGAAGATCTTGCCGCTTTCCTGACTCCAGCGACCCGGCTTCAGAAACTCTATCTCCAGTCACTCCCAGCTGTGCAGGAACTACCGGCTCTGGATGGGCTTCCTTCCCTTTATGCCCTGAAACTCTATGAGCTGCATAAACTAAACGATTTGTCCGCCCTCTCTCACAGCCATTTGCGCTACTTTGTCGCTTCTCTGATCGGGGATAAACTCTCCGCCCAGGCGCTGGCAGATGCTGTGATGGCGATTCCCAATCTGGAGGCAGCCGCGCTCCAGCTGGCGGATCGCTCCGAGCGGCGCTATGGCGGTGTCCAAAAAGCCTTTGCCGCCGCTGGGAAGTCCCCGCTGCTGCGGGAGGAAATCAGTGCTTTGACCACATGGCTGTTGCTATGATGTAGGAAATGGGAAAAGGAGAAACTACCTATGGCAGAGTTCAAACAAATCATAGATGATGCGCTGGACATTTTGAAATTTGACGGAGCCGTACAGGACACTCTGGCGGAACTGCGAGAAAAATGGGGCGCGCAGGTCCCGGCGCTGCTGGATGAACGCTTTGATGCCGTTGGCGTTCAATATATGAAACTATCCCATGAAAAAGGGGCGGCGGCGTTGGGGCAGGAGCTGTCTGCCTTCGGCTGGGCACTGTATAACCTGGACGATGAGGACGAGTATCTGTTTGCCTTGATCCCAGAGGAAGAACGCAGCGAATGGGAACGCTACTGCAAAAAGCAGGGGCAATATTGTCACCTGATGAAACAGCAAGGACGAAAATGGGGCGACCATGCCAAGGAGCAGGACCCTGGAAAGCTAATGCCCTGCGAGGAATACATACTTCAGGATGAGTACGATTATTTCTTCAACTCCCTGGCGGGTGATTTTGCGGCGGGCGAATGGAAAAACCAGGATGCAGAAGAATGGAAAAACGGCTGTGTGGCCGATCTGCGCCAGCGTCCGCCCCAGGTGACCCGCGCCCACAGCTTGCCGCACCTTGGGTGCCTCACTTATTCCGCAGAAAATGGACTCTATGCCGCGTCCAGGGCCGCTGGCAGCGGGACTATTGGCCGAGCATTATTGAGCAAGAATCCAGCCACGCTTAACTGGGTCGAACCGTCCCCCATTGGATATGACGGTCCACCCCAGACCCTGTGCTGGGCTGACCATTCCCTCTGGGTGGGTGATCCCACCAACGCTACACGGATTGAACTGACAGACCGGGGCACCTGTCAGGATGTGAAAAACTGGACTCTGCCGGAAGATGGATGGAGCACCAAATACCATTGCGGCATTACGACAGACGGTCTGGGCCGGGTCTACTTTTCCAACGAGTGGTACAAGGGGCAGATTTACCGCTGGGAAAACGGCAAGGTAACAAAACACACCTTCTCACTGGATGGATACGACCATCTCTCCGAGGCCGTTCCCGTTCCCGGCACAGGCCGCATTACCATGATCCACGCAGTCAGTGGCAAGGGGCGGATGGAAGAATGCCTGCTGGAATTGGATATGGACACCGGGCGGTGCCGAATTGCCCCCCTGCCTGGAATGGGCGAGGGGCTGAAACTTCGCTGGTTTACCGGGGACTGGCTGCTGGTGCAGGGAAACGGCGAGATCCTCTCCGATGACTTTGCCCAGCTCATCAATAGGAACACCCGTGAAGTGCTGCGTATCCGTCCGGGAATGTTCGGCGGGGAGAACATGCAGCACATTGGAATACTCACCGATGGCACGGTGGTCATCGTCACCCGGCGGGATAGGGTTGGGCCGGTATTTCGTTATCCCATCGACTTCTGGGGCTTCCTGCGGACGGCAAACAAGCCCAAAAAGCTGGAATGGCGAGAGTACAAAGAAGTGTACCCGAATCTGCCCATCTTTCTACCGCCCAAGGCCACGGAGCGAAAAATCATTCTCAAAAAAGACAGCCTGACTATCCTGGGGTCGGTATTTACGCCGCCGTTTACCCTTTCGCAGCTTTCGGAAAAGCTGGGGCCCGCCCGCATTGTCCTGCAAAATGGAACACGAAAAAGCCCCATTACAGGCCGAGAGAGTCCCTATACCCAGGCACTTGCTTTGTGGGACGAACTTGGACTACAGGGCTGGTTGGACGAAGATGAGCAGACCATCAAAACCATTGGTGTCCGGGTAGCGGCACAGGGAGAGTATGCGGTCCGGCAGACATTTGACGGAGCGGTTTGGATCGGGTCCAAGGACTACCGAGAGGCCAGCTGGAAGGATTTCGCCGGATTTGCCCATACCCTCAAATTAGGCGGCTTTACCGTTTATACCCGCTTGCCGGGTCCTGTTCCAGAGGAGCAATCAGCGCAGAAAGCAAAGCTGGAGGCCCTCTCCGCCATGGTACAGATCAGCTGGAAAGAGCCAGAGAATAAGGCGGCGAAAGCGCAGAAATACAAGTTATCCAAGCCGACTGAACCAGTGCTCACCTTTACCAGCTTCAACTTCAAGCTGGCGGTTATGGAAGTCCTGATGTACGAGAAAGGCTTACTGGCTCCTAAACTGGATGCACATGAGTTTGCCAGAGAGTATAGCCGACGCAAGATCGACATTGACGCGGAAGGGTATGAACCCATCCCAGAGATTCGGAAGTGGCTGGAGAAATACCCTGTCCCGGAGCGGCTGGCCCCGGAGGTCACAGAAATTGAGATGGATGGCGGTAGCGAGATTTATACCCAGCTCTGTCCGTTCTGGGATGGCGAGGATGGAGCCTTTGATCTTAATACCATTACGGAGGCGGAACTGCGCCAGTTCCCCAATCTCAACCATATTACTCTCATGTCCTCCAAGCCGGAACAGGTGCTGCCGGTTCTGGAACGGTGCAGTATCAAGGTAGACTTGCTGTGAGGTGAAAGCATGAAAGCGAAACTAAAAGTGATAAAGGACTGGGAGTTCGAGGAATTTGAACTGACGGGAACTTCCTTCAAATACAGCCCGACTGGATGCAAAGGTATGGTGGCCCGCAGCGAGGATGAAATTGTGTTTTGGACCTATCATCTCGCGCAAAAGTGCAGCGGCGTTTTGTGGGTCAAAGGCGAAGTTTCCAGGTGGATTCCCAGCCCGGAGCCGAAAGAGCAGCAAGATGTTTGGGAAGATCCTGTCTTGCTCTCATGCGACAGAGGAATACTGTTGGTTTGCCCGGCCAGTAAATCCCTTTGGTGGATGCCGCAGATGGATGGAGAGTGGATTCCGATCCCCATGGATAACTGGTGTGCCCAGGGTATTCCCAAGCCGGTAGCAGTCACCGGAAGCCAGGGCGTTTTCCCTATTGTGTGCCGAGTGGACAACTCCGCTGATGCGACCAACAGTTTTACCAGCCTGACGGTAGACCTTGAAACCATGACTGCACACTGGGCAGAAAGCGGCTCTTGTGTATACAGCAAAGCAGGAACCCGACAGACCCATTTGGCGGCAGTAGAGCGTGCTGGCGGAAATTTTGCCCAGGCAGACTTTCACTACAACTATCCTATGATTGGCTCTATACTGGAACAGAATGGACAGTTTTATGCCTTTTTGGAAAGCAGCACCATCAATCCGGCAGGTCTTTCTCTCATGGGCTACTATTGGTATCTGGAACTGGAGGAAAACGGACTATTCAAAAAGAAACTGTGGGGCAAAGATAATTTAAGCCGCCTGCCCGGAAAACACGGGATGCGCGGAAAATTCTCCGGTGACAGGACTTGCCTGATCCTGTCTCCCATTTTTAAGAATGATGACTGGAAGGGTAAACAAAAGGTGCTGCGCCTTTCAGATTTGGTGCTGATCGACCTTGCCATGCCCCGTGGATACGCTTCCTTCCATGTGCTGGATGTATGGGGAAACCGGGCATTTCTCAGCGATGAGAAAAACAAGCTGGTTCTTTGTGAAATGACCTTGGAACAGTTATGAGGTAAACCAATGGAATTATTTGCAAAAAGAATGACTTGGGAGCTGGACAATGAGGAAGGACTGTCCTGCCTGTCCTTTGAACTGGAGGATGGCTACTTTACACTCTCCCGCAAGACCGGCGCGGAAACACTCCGCTTGGAAATGAATGATCCAGCCAATGGTCAGTTGATTGACCCGGACTGTTTTGAATATGCCCTTGATAATACCAGGTTTCGTCTAAATATCGTGCGGAACAACCGAAAAGTTCTGCGGTATCTGGAAGAACACCACATCAACACGGAGTTGTATGGAGAAATCGTCCTTCACTACACTCCTCTCAGCAAGCCACAGCTTGAATCATTATCTGCCGTGGTTCTCAGACTGTTTTTCGGTGAACTGCTTTTTTAGGCGGAAACAGAAGTGTCGTTGGCAGAAATCATGCGAGGGGATAACTATGGTTAAAATTCATCGTATTTGGTTCAATACGGAGAGAATGGACAGAGAGGATCACTACAAAATCACATTATTCAGTCGCCCTCGTGTATCTATTCATGTGGACGAGTACATTTGGAGTTTCATCGAAGAAAACATTGTGAAGCCACACAAGCTTATGCGCAGTGAGAAGCATGGGTATCTGTTGGACATTTCGTTTGACCAGTTTGACCCAGCAAAACACCGATATTATCCGCTTTCCCCGTACAACGGGCCGCTTCGGGAAGGTGTCGAGATGGACAGCGCAAACAGAAGCTATTTCCGTGAGGATTTTGTAGGCGGCAAGGAGCGGACTACCTGGTTCTCTCCCAATAAAATATGGACAAACTGCGGCGACAAGGTCCTGAATGTGGACATCAAAGCCGCCAATGTAAGCGAGAGCATCACCCCCAGAGAATACGCAGACTTGCTGTTCGATGGGATTGGGGCAGCATTGGTGTTTAACTTCAAAAGGCTCAAGCGCGAGGAGTTTGATGGGCTGAAGCCCAAGATTGACTGGAGCATCGTAGAAAGCTTCCCCTTTCCCGCACCCTTTGAGGAGCAGCGGTACATTGGGGATGAAGGCGAAATTCATGTGTATTCCTGGGATGGCCGAAAGGAAACGACCCTTGTTGGTCCCTATTCCGTGCGGGAGTTGTATCTGGAGCATTTCGGAGAATCGTGAGGAGGAATTTTGCCGTGCAAGTTTGGTCAAAGGTGGATTTTGGTACCGGAACGGTCACCTTTCTGGATGACACACGAAAAGAAGATATGCTGCAAGTGGAATATCCAAACAGTTTCTTGCTGGATATGGGCTGGTATCAGGACAGATATATCATTTCTATCATTCAAAATTTTGATTGGACGCATCCAGTCCAGCAGTATGAAACAGCAGAAAGGAATCAGCTTCCCAAGCTGTTGACGGAGGCGGTTCGCCTTGTGGAAAAGGAATCACAGTCTGCCGGAGCAAATTGAAAGAGGACTTGATATGAACGAGAATTTATTTAGACCACAATTTGATACATTGAAACTGTCCGATAAGCTCTGGCTGATGCAGACGCTGGCGACTCGTTATAATTTGACATTCAAAGAACTATACGCCTTTTCCCGCTGGAGACAGAGCTGCACTACCGGCCTGTTTGAAAAAGGTGGCCGGGAGTTTGTCTTTGTCCCAGGCGATACCGTGATTCTTGGCTGGGAGGGCTTTATCCAAGGAATGGACAAGGCCAACCAAGAGGAACTGGCGGATATTTTTGCGGAAATCGAATATGAGGGCACTGCGGAGGAATTTCTTCGGCAAGGTATGACCCCAGTACGCCAGATGACCATTGGCCCCATGTTTGTGGGCAGAAAACTGGAGGAGATTGGCTGGGAAAGTGTACCCATGAACGACCCTCGCATCACCGCCCACCCTGAGTGGCTGGAGAACTTGCAGAGGTGGGCGGGTCAGGACAGCCAGAGCTTTGAAATACACGAAACGGTCCGCTTTGAACGCAATGCTGATAGCTGGCGAGCGTGGCTGTGCCATCCAATGACCTACCCAGAGTTTCAGCGGTCCCTGTTGTGGGAGCTGGCAGCCAGCCTTCCCACGCCGGATGAGTGGGCCTACCTGTGCGGCGGCGGATGCCGAACCCTGTTTCCCTGGGGGGATGGACTGGACTACAAGATGAAACTACACCACTTTGAAAGAGAGGAAGAACAGGGTAAGTCATACGACATAGAGCAGGCTAACTTCTTTGGCCTGTCTATTGCCTACGACCCCTATAAGCGAGAGTTGGTAGACGGGAAAACATTGACCACCTGCGGCGGCGACGGAGGCTGCAATATCTGCGGAGGCATGGGTCCTTTGCTTGGATATTTACCCTGTTCCCCTCATTGTAAACCGGAGGTTCGGGAAGATAATGAGATTCACAATGACTATGACTTTTTCCGTCCTGTTATCCGGGTGCAGACATCCGGGTGGAGAATGGTAATAGATAGAGCGCAAGAGTAAGGAGGTAAACTATGGAATGGCCAAAACGGGCACGAACAGCGGATTGGGAAAACGGTGTCCTAACTTTAGATGAAGAAAAGAAATTTGATATTCCGGAGCTGACCACAGAGATCATGGAACGGCTGGCCGGTTACACCCTGGTGGGATTCCATGTGAAAGGGTATCCGGTGACGGATGAACTGCTTGCCCCCTTTGCCGGGCATAAAAGTATGGTCAACTTCGGCGTGGAGAACAGCGCCCTTACCGACGCCTGTTTTCCCGTTTTTTCCGCCATGTCCAAGCTGCGCATCCTGCTGCTGACCGGGAACTCCGGAATCGACGGAAGCGGCCTGTCCGCCCTGCAAAGCTGTAAACTGGACCTGCTGGCCCTTGACCACACTGGGTTGGATGATGCCGGTCTGCTCCAGGCGGCTTCCATCCCCAAGCTATCCCATATCTGGATCGACCATACTGCTGTCACTTATGAGGGCTTGCTGGCTGTCGCCGGCAACAACTACATCAAGCCGGTGGTCCATGTGCAGTTCACCAAGGAGCAAATGGAACACTTCTCTCAGTTCCAGCGAGAAAAGGCCAAAAAGCCCGTCCAGCTGGATGAGCAGGCAGCGTCGGAATGCCGCAGGGTGTTGTCTGCCTTCTTTGCCGAGATGACAGAATGGGAGCAGTACATGGAGCAGGCTGGGTTTGAAGATCCCGAGGCTGTGCCCCGCCTGCTGGCGATCTGGGAGAAGTATGTGAGCGAAAAGCCCCGTCCGGGCTATCTGCCTCTGGACCTCTCATACAGTGCCCAGGGCACCTACAAGGGGGAAGAATTCTTTGACGCGGAGCAGATCACCAAGAACAAGCTCTACATCTACACCAGAGAGAAAAATACCGGCTTTGACCGCCGTTTCCTCATGAAGCGTGTGGGCGAGGTTTGGATGATCGACGCGGTACATGAGCGGCTGGACGGCTGGCAGCGCGTGGGATTGTGAGGAATGAACATCATGATAGACAAAGAAACATTGATAGCAAAACTTATAGATCTGGCTGAGGGACGAGAAACACCCGAAACCTGGCAAAACTGGTGGGACGAGCATGAGCCGGAGCTGGAAACCCTGCTCAATCGAGGTGAATTCCTGAAACTGAAACCCTGTCGGCATGACTTCCAGTGGGTTCCGGTGCTTACCAGCCAAAAGGGAGCCATCGCCATTCTGGAAAAGAGCAGCACAGCATTTGAGGCCAGCAAGCTCTACCAGGAGCAGTATCTGGCCGAGCTGGACGCTTTCTGCAAGGAGCAGGAGCGAGTACAGCGGGAAAAGCAAAAGGAGTTCAAGGCCAACAACCCGGAGCTGTTTTGCCGATACCCCAAGTTCTCCAAGGCGTTGGCAAAGGTACTTGACCCCTCTGACGAGATCAAGCCCGCCGCCACTGAGGAGCAAATCGGGAATCAAGAAAGTAAGCTGGACTTCACATTCCCGTCCCAGGTGCGAGAGTTCTTCCTGCTGACCGCTGGCATACAGGTATCCACGGGCGTGATCCTTACCCTTTCCGGGATGTTTGATCTGACCATCCATGGAGAGAAGTATTGTGTGCTGGGAGAGTTCTGGAAAGAAGCGGACGGCGACCAGCTCTTGCTCCGCACTGGAGAGGAAACCGTCTGGTACTACGCTCATGAACAGGACAAGGTAAAGCGTCTCTGCAATGATTTGATAGAACTACTGGAGAAAAAACTGGCAAATTATCTTAACCAAAGATAAAAAGGAGGTCATGATATGGATTTATTGAAACAATGCCAGCAATGGTTTGAACAGGATGAAGCGCAGAAGGTAATCGACACCCTGGAAGCGATTCCTGCCGAGGAGCGCACCCCAGAACTGGACAGCGAATTGGCCAAGGCATATATTGCTGTTGCACATATAGGAGAACGGGAGCCTTTTGAAAAGGCGCTGGAACTTCTGGCTCCCCATGAGGAGTATTTTGCCGAAGATCACTGCTGGAATTATCGGATCGCTTCCGCTTATTATTTTCTGGATGAGGAAGGCCCTGCCCTTCGTTACTTTGAAAAGGCTCTGAAAGCCCGCCCCGGAGACAAAGATACTCAGGAGTACATAAACGATTGCCGCCGTCGTTTGTCCCTGCCCCGCTTTGAAAAGAACTTCCGTGAAAGGACGCAGGAAGCATGGGCAGCCTTTTCTCAAATTGAGGCAGAACTGCGTCAAATCATAGATACTGACGAAACACATCAGCGCGGCGAAGAACTGGTTGAAAAATGTGGGAATGCACTCAAGACGGCCCTGCGTGATACTTCCTTTGAACTGGGCTTCAATGGCGAAAAGCATGAATTGATCCTCAGTCCAGAGGGGCTTCGCTCCCGCCTGTTCCCGTTGGTGTACTTCCAGAAGCAGGCCCCGGAATCGGTGCTTGAGCATTGGAATATCTGGGTAGGCCGCCAGCCCTGTGAGGGGTTCGAGCTGCGGGCTGGAGAGATCGAAGTTCGGGCTGATGATGTGCAGATGTGGGCAGAGGAAACAGAGGATCATCAGGTAAGTCTGGTCCTTTACTGTGAAAAGCTGACCCCGATCTTGAAAGAGGACACAGACAAGGTCTGGTGGGCACTCTCTATGCTGGTGGATCAAACTATCGGAGAAGTTTCCGCTATCGCCTTTGTTGCTGGGTTTGATGTTTATGCTCAGCCGAAAGACGAACCGGCCAAGCTGCTTTCTGAACTGCCGGAGTTGCTGCAAAGCATGGGACTTTCTCTCTGGCGGGATGGCAGCGACTACCTGGAAAACAGCTACCTTGCCTATGAACTGAAACTGGTGGAGGACCCGGAGGCTGACTGGCGGCTGGATGTTTATACTGGAAGCTGCCGCCTGCCGGTGCTCATCAACGACTACCTGACTGCCCGCAGTGATATGGTGGATGAGTACCACAAGGATGGCATTGCCGCTGGATTCCTCCTGTACCCGCTGTCCGGTTTTACCGGTGAGGAACGAGTGAAAGCTATTCTGGATTTCCGGGATAACCTGCGGGATGCCATCCTACGGGATGCAGGAGAGGAAGCCGTGACCTTCCTAGGTGGGGCCACTGGTCTGTATTGTGGGTATCTGGATTTTATCGCCTGGGATCTACCCGCTGTACTAACAGCGGCACAGGCATTCTTTGAGGGAAGCGACCTGCCCTATGCTCACTTCCACGCATTTCGGCGGGATGTGGGCGGTGTGCCGCTACTGGACGAGAAAGAACCGGAGCCTGATATTCATGAGGAAACTGGCTCCCTGCTCTCGACAGAGGATATTGAAACACTGGAATCCTTTGATGAAGGAACTGCCGCTTACTTTGGGAAAATGCTCGACTGGCTGGAGGATTTTATCAAAAGAGGCGTAGACGAAGGAAGGTTCAGCGAAAAGCAGGCTCATCGGGATTTGCAGATTGCCCTCTGGTATGCCTTCGCCAGCAACAATCTGGATGACTATATCCACTACTACCGTACTGTGGAATGGATGAAGGATTCCGAGGAAAATGCCGTGGGCTGCGCTACTTGGTACTATCGGTATTCTGTGGCGCTGATGTACTGCGGCAGGCTGGAAGAAGCACTGGAATATGCAGAGCAGGGCGCTCAGCAAGAGCCGGACTACCCCTGGGTTTGGCTGCAAGTGGGAAAGTTGCGGGCGCATTTTGGAGATAAAGCAGGTGCTCTGGATGCCGTCAAGCATGGATTGGAACTGGAACCGGGTGATCATGAGTTTTTGACCCTGCAAAAAGAGATCAAAGCTGGGGCCACCCTGGAACAGATGGAGTACCATTGGATTGATCCCGGCGCCGACCAGATGCTCCAGCAGGGGTTGGACGAGGATGCAGATGATAAACAACGCGCTTTGGCCTGTATCCGGGTGGACGAAGCGGGGCTTGCCGCATTTTATGAGCTATTCCGCCCAGAGAAGTATGGCTATGAGAAAAACGCCCCCTGCTGCGAATTTCAATACCCGGTGAAGGAGTATCTTGTGGAGCTTTCCTTCCGCATGAACGAAGCCGGACTCTCTAAGATGGGAACGGACTGGCTGCGGCAGCTTAAAGAACGGCTGGACAGCGGGGAATGGCTGACCCACACCCCGGAAGGAGAACCAGAGGGCGTTCTAACAGGTGTGTTTGTGGACCAGATCCGCCGCATGGGGCTTGTCTATCAACAGCCGGGAGAGGACCAATATTTTCAGATTTTCCTAAATCCAGACGGTACGAAAGCGGATGCCTTCTGGTCCTCAAGAAAAAACAGTGAGCCGGAGGTTTATTCGGAAGATGAGATGTCTGCGATAGAGCAGCACATCAAAAACACCTTTGGTGAGTTTGAGAATGTGTTCCATGAACTGGTTTCTCCTGACATCCATGTGGACATCTGCGTTGTTCCTCCCTCTGAGGAGCGTGACTATTACACACTGGTGACGATGGGTATGGGTGCTCACCGGATGAATGTGCCGGAGGAACTGGCGGAATACAAGCTGGAACGAGCAGAGCTGGCCATCGCTCTGCCACCGGATTGGAAACTGGATGAGGAATCCCTGAAGGATGAGCGGTGGTACTGGCCGATTGGTCTCTTGAAAGTGTTGGCACGCCTGCCTATTTCCAACGATACCTGGCTGGGCTTTGGCCATACAATGGATAAGCAATCGCCGTTTGCAGAGGATACGGAACTCTGCGCCGCACTTCTGGTAGGTCCGCAGGATGTTGTCTGGAACGGAGGCGAAGTCTGCACTTTGCCGAGCGGCGAGGAGGTCAACTTCTATCAGGTGATCCCGCTCTATCGGAATGAGATGGAGTATAAGATGGAGCATGATGCGGACGCTCTGCTTAAAAAAATGGCAGGCATCAGTTTTGTGGTTAATCCCACCCGCCAGAATGCCATCACCAGAGGAACGCTTGCAGAGGAAGAATTCACCGGCGATATGGACGATGCCGCATGGCACCTGGAATCCATTCAGGAAAAGGGCCTGCCGGTGGACGAGATCAATGCCTACAACCACATGGCGATTTATCTGCGCTGGTGCATGGAGCATGATCTGATGAGCGCAGAATTCATGGAGCGGTACTGGGAGCAGGTGCAGCCGTTTATGGCAGATCTAAGCCGCGCCGATCTGCGTGGCTTTATCCGGGACCAGCTGAAAGGACAGCTCTTTGGGGCGCTGTTCAACAAGGAGGGCGCAGCCTTTGCTGGATATTACTATGGCGAGGCGGATAGCCCGTACTTCCCCAGCGACATTGATAACTATGCTTTGGAGTATTTCGGTTCAGAGCAATATTATTCCGATAAGTTCCAGGATGAAGCCTATCTGTTCATCCCATTTGATGAAAAGTATTATCAGGCTATGGCAAAGGTCATGGAAAAGCGATTCGTCAACTGGCAGGGACAGAGTTTCGATGAGGCCACTCTGGAGCCTTCAGACCTTGCGGAAGCCATGATGGAATATCTGGACTGTGAATGTACCTATTTCCCCTCAATGACGGATGATGACCCCATCATGTCGGCATACAACTATGCCAAACGGGAAAGTGTCAAAGAGGGCTTTGTGCCGGTTCTGATTAAGGCGGATGACGAAATCCTGTGGGAATGCCTGATTATGAATTCTGACCCGGACAGCGATGGCGAGGACGACTTTGCTTTCGACCCGGACAAAGTTGCCGAATACCGGAAGAAAATGCTCTCCGCCCCTGTCGAGAACAGTAAGGCAGTCCTGGAGGAAATGATTGGGCAGCGTAAGGAAGAAGCCGAGGATGACGATATGGACTGGGATGAGGAGATCCTGGGCGAGATGGAGGGCGGATATGATAACCGTCGTTTTTCAAGCTACTGGAATTCCGATAATAATATGACCTATCCTCTCATTCTGGCTAAAATCCCCGTGAAGAATCCTTGGGAGATTTTTGCCTATCTGCCCTTTGGTGGCTGGAATGAATGTCCTAACACGCCGGAGTTAATGGCAGTTGCGAAATACTGGTTTGAACAGCATGGGGCGGTGCCCGCTGCCATGAGCCACGACGAGTTGGAGTTCCTGCTCCCGGCTCCTGTTTCCGAGAAAGAGGCCATAGATGTGGCGGTGGAGCTGTACGGCTTCTGCCCCGATGTGATTGACCAGGGGCCGGAGGACGCCACCGTGGGCGCTCTGGCCGATGTGCTGCGACAGTCCACTGTTTGGTACTTCTGGTGGGATTGAAAGGAGGATTTTTGTGGGATACGATGTGAGTTTTCACCCGATTTCACCAGAGGAAATGCGGGAATGGTATTTTACTCCCTTAACCTGGATACAGCAGGGACAGGAGGAAAAAGTGCTGGCCCTTGCCGCGCAGCATGGAATGGAGGATTTCTATACCGAAAAATATCTGAATACCTTGCGCGTTGGGGCTGAAACGGAATCTAACGAGCTGTTTGACAAAAGCCACGGCTTTTACATTGCGGTGGTCCAGGGATTTTTCCGCGATTACTATTACACCCGGGGAAGCGGCTTTTCCTTCCTGTTGGAGGAGAAGCCGGAATATGCCCGGTATTTCACGCCGTGGGCACAGGTGGCACCAACCGCCTTTCCCAATCCGGCAGAAAATCAGATCATCGAAAATTACTGCTCCGGTGTGTACCTGTCTCCAAAGCAGGTCGTGCAGCTTCTCCGGGATCTGGAGCAGATGCCAAAGGTGCTGGAGGATCTGGAGGGGCTTTGGCGCGATGGACAGTTTGCAGTGCTGAAAAAGGCCCTCACTGCCGCGGCGGAACTGGGTGTCGGCCTGCTGGAAGCTACCGAGGTGGTGGAACCAAACCCCATCTCCCCCAATGAGAGTACCAGCTATTCCAACCTGTACCACTGCGACCGGGACGGGGTATATCTCTACATAGATACTGTTAGTGGTCAATTGGCAGATGCGATTGGGAAAAGCGAAGGACGAACATAAGCAGTTGGCGACATTACGGCGCTCCAGATGGCCAAGGAGTTCTTCGAGGGCAGCGACATCCCCTGGGCCAGCTTCCACACCTTCCGTCGGGAAGTAGGCATTGTTAATCTGAAAACGCCGTCCGAGGAGAAACCGGACGCTGATGGGCATGGACTATAAGGAGCAGTCATGATAGAAAGAACCTTTATTAACCCCGCCACAAACAAACAGTGGCGGATTGAAATTGACGGATATACCATCCGAACCTGTTTGAATGGCGGGAAGGTCAAGGAGACCCTGTGCGACTCTGCTTACCAGGTCAAGAGCAAGGCGGCCAGCGCCATGATGGGCCAGATGCGGAAAGGATTTGTCTATCAGAATCCGGATGCTGCTGTTGGGCAGGTGCGGTGCCATCGGTTTGTCGGAAAGGACAGCAACGGTTTTATGCCCCTGGCTACCGCCCTCACACGGGATGACTTCTTCCTGACGAGGGTGGTCGGAGATTTTGAGGACGAGATCCTCTATCACTTCGATGGCAATGGGGAGATCCTCGAAACGATCTCTCTGGGCGCCAAACGGATGACCTATGAGCAGGTCCTCTGCCCCAATGATACCCTGCTGCTGAACAACAGCTATCTTTTGGAGCAATTCTCACTCCGCACCCATGAGATCACGCCTTTTGCCAACAAGAACAACAGCATGAAGACCATGCTGGATGCCAGCGGCGACCAGGCCCTGTGGTACACAGGCGAGGAGATTGTCGTCTTTGACTTTGGCAGCAACACAGAGGTGTGGCGGGAAACGGTAAAATGCAAGAAGTCAAAAGCCCCGAATTTTGCCTATTACTGCTTCGGGATGCTCTCTCCCCGGCAGAGCAAAGCGGCCTACCGCGTCACCGAGGGTGAATATGTGCTGGTGGATCTGAAGTCCGCCCAAAAAGTAGTGATCCCCAATGAGGGCTGGCATCCCTTCTTCTCCCCGGATGACCAGTGCTTCTCGGTGGGCGGCAGGTTCTATTTGACCCAGACCGGAGAGGAGATGGACAATCCTTTCCCGTTTTCTGTCCGGCAGGTTTTTTCGGATACCTGCACGGCGCGGACAAGGGGCAGTCTGATGGCCGTTCAGCAGGATCGGGGCAGCTCCCCCATAGAGCTGTGGGATACCGGCAGCGGCCAGCTGCTGGCTACCATTGATGACCCCTTTGTGGTGCGGCAGGTGAATTTTGCCTTTACCAAGAGCGGTCTTGTCCTGCACACCGATTACGGGGCCATGAGCATCTATTCCTGCGCCCTCTGAAACGGAGGAATGAATGATGGATCATGAGAGGAAAGAGCTTTTGGCTCAGAAAAAAGCGTAACTTAAAGTAAAGCAGCAAAGAGCAGAACTACAGCAATACAAGGACCATTTCACGAAAAGTATCCAATATTTTTCTCAAAAATACCGATACGCAGATGAAGCGGAAGCAATCAAACTGGAAGCTGTTTCCGGAAAAGAAGGAACAATCCAGCTGCCCAGAGGGGTGCTGGACATCCACATGGGGAACTATGCCTCGGGAGGACGCTGAATGAACGGCGTTGTGCTCCTGGTGGGCGGACTGCTGCTTCTGGCGGTAATCAAGCTGATTATGGATCGAAATTGGACTGGCCTACTTCTCTGTGCTGTCGCCCTGTTCCTGGTCTTTGGGGCTGGACACCACACAAAATAGGCCATTTTAAGAATCGAGGAGGTGAAGTATGCAGAATTCAACAAATATGCGGATACTGGAATTACTCCGGTTTCTCTATGAGCGGACCGATGAAAACCATCCCGCCACAGTATCTGAAATCATTTCCCATCTGAATGGAAAAGGAATTCAGGCAGTGCGGCAGACTGTTTACGCAGATACCAATGCGCTGATCGATGCAGGGATTGATATTGTGGTGGTCAAGAGTACCCAAAACCAATATTTTATGGGAAGCCGCCTGTTTGAGTATCCAGAACTGAAAATGCTGACAGACGCAGTAGCATCCTCGAAGATCATTTCTGCTAAGAAGTCTGAGGAGCTGGTGCAGAAATTATGCCGTCTGACCAGTCTACATCAGGCAAAGCAGCTTCAAAAATTTGCTGCTTTATCCAGCCGTGTCAAACCGCATAATGAAAAGGTTTACTATATCATTGATAATATCCAAACAGCGATTGGAAACCATCAGCAAATTCGGTTCCAATACTATGAATATACTCAGGAAAAAAAGAAAATCTTAAAGCACGATGGATATTATTATGTCGTAAATCCCTATGCGCTTGAATGGAAAAATGACCATTACTATTTGATTGGATTTTCTCTGAAGCATCAGAAGATTGCTCACTTCCGTGTAGATCGGCTAACAAGTGTAGAAAATCTGGAAACTTACTTTATGCCGATAGAGGGATTTGATGTAGCCTCCTATACAAATAAAATGGTTGATATGTTTACATCGGAGTCATCGAAGGAAGTAACCCTTCTATGTGAAAACGAATTGATGAGAGTAATTATAGATCATTATGGAGAAGATGCTGCTGTTGATAGGTATGATGATACACACTTCACAGCCAAAATTGAAGTGAACCCCAGTGGAACTTTTTATGGCTGGATATTCAAATTCAAAGGGAAAATAAAAATTCTCTCTCCCAAAGAGTGCATTACGGAAATGCAGCAAATCGCTCAGGAATTTATATAGTGCAAAAGAGGTGTTATTGATTTTTAACACCTCTTTTCAAATGGAATTTTTGTCCTTGAAGTGAACGGATGTTCGATATACAATATAAGCAAGATGTTCGCAGTTCGTCGAACAAATGAGAGGTGAATGCTGTGGGCAATATAACTTTTGGATCATTTATAGCTGAGAAACGCAAGGCACATAAATTCAATTTACGCGATACAGCCAAGCATTTGAATATTGCTTATGGCTATCTGTGTGACATTGAACAAAGCCGCCGTCCTGCTCCCACTGGAGATTTTGTGGAACGCATCTCTGCCTTTCTGAATTTGGATAAATCAGAACATGAGTTGCTTTTGGATCTGGCCGCAAAATCACGCAATACAGTATCTGCTGATTTGCCAGACTATATCATGGAAAAAGATATTGTTCGGGCGGCCTTGCGTGTGGCAAAAGAAGTAGACGCTACCGATGAAGAATGGCAGACATTTATGAAAATGCTAAAGGAGCGTAAACGATAGGGGGGATAGCTTTGTCAATTCCACAAATCCGTACAGAAGCAATCGAGGCGGTAGGGCGAAAAATCCTGATGGAATATGATCCCTCTCTGCTATCCGGGCAACCATATCCTGTGCCAATCGAAACCATTATCGAGACAAAGTTTGATCTAATCCTGGAGTTTCATACACTAAGAAAAAACCCCAAGATATTAGGGGAAACAATTTTCGATGACGGTGCCGTTGTTTTATATGACCAGATACAGAGACAGTATCGAATGATTGCAGTAAGAGCCGGTACAATCTTAATTGATGAACGGCTTTGTGATCCGTCAAAATTAGGGCGGCTCCGTTTTACCTGTGCCCATGAGCTGGCTCATTGGGTACTACATAAGAAGTTGTACTCCGGTACAGGAGATGTTGCTGCATATAACGGAAATGTTTCTTCCGATGAAAGTCATGGCATAATTGAGCGCCAGGCAGATACTCTGGCTTCTGCTCTGCTGATGCCTTTACCGCAGATCAAAAAATGTTTTTACCGACTTAGAATGGGTCGGACAGATGAACAGCTCATTGCTGAAATGGCAAACATTTTTGAGGTTTCCAAGCAAGCAATGCAGATTCGTCTAAAATCCAGGAACCTGATATAACCAAAGAGTGGGAATAGAGAGAGGTTCTCCCCTCTCTATCTCCTCCGCTATGCTATTTTGTACCTAATATGTTCGCAATATTGCGAACAAGGAGGAATATTCTATGAGGAAAGAAAGCACAACAATTCAAAAATGTAACAGCAGACTAACAGCTTTAGGGCTTAACAGCGACGCTGCGTTTCATAGAAGCAGGCTGATTCTAAAGATTTACCGGGATGTAGTCTGGGTTCTGAGTGAACGGGCAGAAGAATTGCAAGAAACTGCTTGGATTATGGGAGAACAAGATATAGAGTCTGGCCTCTGCTATCTTGAAAATTTTGCACCAGATATTGAACTACAAGCCTTTGAAGAAAAAGTGTGCTGCCTTGTTCAAAATCAAATGCTGGTCAATATTATTGACCGTGCGCTCCTTCGTCTGAAACGGTATCCGGATCGAGGAGAACTTTACTATGAAATTTTGACTAAGCAATTCATCTATCGGTTCAACAGTACAGAGAAAGAATTGCTGGAAGAACTAAATATAGAGCGCAGTGTCTTTTATGACCGAAAACGAGAAGCTATCTATTTATTTTCTGTTTGCTTGTTTGGATATTCTATTCCAGAAGTCCTAGAGGAACTGCCCCGACTAAATCCCGACTAAATTCCGACAAATCCCCGACCTAATCCCTACTCCCTTCCGACTTCCGACCTGCTATACTTGGTATAGTGGCAGGAATGCGCTAAATTGAATACTTTTCTACATAAGGCCCGGCATTAACCGGGCTTTTTTCATTCCTGCTGTAATATGGCGGCAGGAACATGGCTGGAGGTGAAAACACTTCCGGCCTTTTTCTTTGCCCGGTATTAGGAGGCCGGTATGCGCTGGGAGGCGTACATAGCAAAATATCCATGACACCGTTCAAATTCACTGACTACCAAGAATTTGAACGGAGGAAAGGATATGACAAGAGTATTCATTTGGAAAAATAACAGCCCACAGGAATGGGAGGAAATCAGTTTTTCAGCGTTCAGTAAGGCACGCCGCAACGGTTGCTTTACTGGGCGCTTTTTTATTGAGACAACCGAAAATGTTGATGGTCACAACGAAAGAGTTATTGCCGAGTGCTCACAAGCTCGTTATAAAACACATCGCCAAGAATTAGGAACTATCAATCAAGATGTGGTTCATACGAACTCTCCCCAAAGACACGATACCTATGTCTACTACTTTGCAGATGGATCGCGTTCTACGCTGGTTTTAGGAGCAGACGATACTTCCTGTGTCAATGGAGCTTGGATTGCCGAATTGCGAGAACTGGATCGCTTGGAATACAATAATCAACACACACAAACACGCCGTCACTGTTCTTTGGATGCTCAGGACCCTGAAGGAATGGGAGGGTACTATACAGGTGATGATATGGAACGCGTGCAGCTTGAATTGGAAGTAGAAGATTTTCTCACTTCACTTCCCAAAGACCTGGAACAAATTGCTCGCCTTTTGTGTGAGGGTTTTTCTGCCGCAGAAATTGCTCGTAAGCAAGGGGTCAATCGGTCCTCAATATGCAGAAAAATTAAGAAGATACAGGATGCCATGATGCACTATAATCCTTAAGCAACAAACCATCGAAAGCACAGCCCTGCCATTTTGGCAGGGCTATGCTACTTTTTGAATTAAATTTCGTAATCTGTGCAACAAACGGCCTCTGCCGTGGCCTACAAGTGAGAGGCACAAATGCCAGGGAAGGGCATTGGGTCCCTCAGTCTCTAAATTAACAGTAATAGGAGCGAACAGGCCATGAAACAAGAAACTGAAAATCGGCAACAGAGGTCGCAGATGATTTGCCTGTGTGCAACTTGTGCCAATGCTTTTTATAATGTGCCAACCATAAGGATTCAGCGTGTGGATCGCTATCAACTTGTAAAAGATACCTGTACTTATTGTGGGGTCCGCAATGGGTATGACTATATCATTACTCCTCGTAAATCGACACGCCACCATTCAGGAAATGAGGCGAGGTTATGAACAAGAAAGATGTCTGTGCAACCCAAATAGCCTATGTACGATTCACGGAAGATGATTTGGCGGATCTGGATAATCAAGTTCGTCGTGTAGGTGCGTCATCCAGAGGCGCATATATCCGCAGTTTAATTAAAGGAGTTCGTCCTGTTGAACTCCCTCCAGCAGACTATGTAGCTCTGATTGATGAATTGGCTAAACTTCGCCGCAGTATTGATACAATGGCAGCTCGCGCGGCAGACAACAAGGCGTCTGCGCTCAGCCCCGTCGAATACTATACATTATCCAGCCTTACGGCGTTGACACTTCAAAAGATCCGGCTTGCAGCATTACCACAACAGCATCACTTACCGGAGGATATGAGCCATGAATGAAACAATTATTGACCGCACTTATGTGTGCTTAAAGCTGATTGATATGCTCTACAAGAAGGGACTTATCAACGAAGCAACCTATTTTAATGTGAAACGAACCTATCAGAACAAGTAGTTTTTTTGCGCTGGGTTGTCAAGGATGTCAGCCCAGTGTCCATATCATTGCAGATTAAAGATTTTTTGAGTATTCTCGTTTTGTCAGAAGAAATCAGGAACACTAAAGGAGGAAGATGCTATGTACAATATGTCTCCGTACTCATTATCTCGATCTTTTCGGGACAAACCCTGTCGGGCAGTCATATATGGCCGTGCCTCAACAGAACACGAGGCCCAGGTCAAAGCCTTGCAAAATCAGATGCAGTGGTATGATGATGTTGCTCGATTTCATCCTCAATGGAATGTTATCAACCGCTACATCGACCAAGGCATTACCGGAACTCAGGTCTATAAGCGGGATGCCTTTATGCGGATGATGGAGGATGCCAAACAGCAAAAATTCGATTTGATTGTCACTCGCGAGGTCTGCCGCTTTGCCAGAAATACGGTAGATGCATTGGTCTGTGTTCGCCAACTCGCCGCCATAGGGATTGAAGTCTATTTTGTGAATGATAACATTTGGACTCTTGACGGTGATGGCGAGTTGCGGCTGACCATTATGGCTACTATGGCACAGGAAGAGAGCCGCAAAATCAGTGAACGCTCTCTTGCAGGACAACGGGTCAGCCGCGAAAAAGGAGTCCTCTATGGAAACGGGAACATTTTCGGATATACCAGGAACAAACTCACCAAGCAGTTTGAAATTGATCCCGATCAGGCGGAAACTGTAAAAATGATTTTTGACCTCTATGATTCCGGCATGGGAGAAACCTTAGTAGCAAAAGAGCTAACCCGCCTTGGACGCAAAAACGGAGTAGGTAAGGTCAAGTGGGATGCCGGAAAAGTATCAAAGATCATCAAGCGAAAAAACTATCTGGGGTACACAGTTTACTGTCAGTCCTATTCCAATAACTATTTGGAGCAAAAGAGAATCAAGCGTGACGAGAGCGAGTTTGTCTATGTAAAAGGTGGCTTCCCTCAGATTATCTCGGAGGAACAGTACGAGCGGTGTAACGCCATTCGTCGCAGTAGGACCAAACGGCTGACTGATGAGAAAGGCCGTACACGGAGTTTTGGTATTCAGCAGGCTCAGAATGTGTGGGGCAGAAAAATGAGGTGTCGTTGTGGTTCTCCCATGCTTCGACATCGTTGGAGAACCAATAATGCAGGAAAGCCTATCTATGGATATGAATGCAAGCGACACCATGATACCCCCCGCATCCGCCTTCAGAATGAACAAGGCAATCCAACACCTATCTGTGAGATCAAGCCAGTTGGACAAAGCAAACTGGAACTGATGGCCTCCAAAATATTTGAGAGGGTATGGGGAGACCAAAGAGAAATCGTCCTCCAGACCTGCAAAATGCTGGATGCTTGCTACAAGCCAGACGCAGATCGTCGAGCAGATTTGATGAAAGCGAAAGATGATTCTATTCAGTTGCTCCAACAACAGCTGGATGACTTGGTTGTGGTCCGTGCCCGTGGAGAGATTGAGCAGGATAAGTTCCTCCAGCGGACCATAGAAATTCAGCAGCAGATGGAGGCCCTTCGTCAGAGCAAAGCTCAAATTGCTTCAGAGGACTACAATCCCGGACGCCTGGATATGGAAGCCATTGAAGCAGCGTTGTGCGAGGCAGTTGAAATGCATGACGGTCTGGTAAGCGAGGATTTCATTGATCTCTTTGTTTCACAGGTTACACCACTGTCTGATTCCCGCTTTGCCTGGTGCTTGGACTTTTCTCCGCAGCCCACAGTTGCCTTTCTGAATTTAGCCGGTCAGAGGAAGTACACGACCTGCTCTATGGATAGTAAATTACACTTTGGTCCTTTTGCTGATGAGGAGGGGCACACCATCCCTTTTCCGGGCAGCCTGCGTCGGTGAGCTGCCCGGACAGCTCTAATTCAAAATGTACATCGTTATATACACAAGGTATGTACGGCGCAGGCAGCGATTGCAGAGATGTAAATTACATGTCCAAAGGAATGTGACTACATTCAGTAACTTTAGACTACGTTAAATAATAAAAAAGAGGTATCCAATGAGAAATCATGGGGTATCTCTTTTTGCTTTTTTGGGAAAATGGGCTTAGATTATATGACTTCAACAACTTTTTGAGTGGATTTTTAGCGATTGCAGGACTAGCAGCAACGTATAAAAGTGGACTTTTGATGATTTTGGTACTAAAAAAGGATGATAATTTCTTGGACGTGGTTTGAGAGTATTTTGCGTGTGAAAAGCTTGAAAATACAGGAAAAATAAAGTTTCGTGTGTTTTGGGATTGAAAATTAGTCGTTCTTTTTTCTATGGGTATACATGATAAAATGCGGAGCTGAACAGCAAAATATAGAAATTTGCTGTTCAGTCCTGTTTATTCTTTACTTAAATCTAATATTTGTTCATCAATCTAAGCGGTTTACACAGAATGATTTAGAATATTTCTTTCTTATTTATAATAACTGGCGAGGTTAAATAATTTAAGAAAAGGAAAAAAGTTTTTTCTGCGGGTTACCGCACATAGCTTGTCGGATGAAGAAATACTGGTTCGTAAAAATTAAGTACTTCATCAATGAAATTAATTACTTTCTGTTTCATATTTCTCATCTCCTTTTGTTTTTCTGAAGTAATCATAACCCCAAATAGGATATATTGCTCGCCAAATTAATTTTAAAAGTGGACAAAAATTGCAAGATAAAGAAATATGTGCAGGTATGACTTTTTAGTAATGCTACGATTCAATACTGTTTCGATACTCAGAAGGAGAAATACCCTTCAATTTTTTGAATGTTCTGCTAAAATATAATGGATTATCATATCCAACAATACTGGCTACTTCTGTGATATTATATATATTGTTTTTTAACAGGGCTTCTGCGTTATATATTCGAATGGATAATATATATTGTAAAGGAGTAAATCCTGTGTATTTCTTGAAGTTACGAA
This sequence comes from uncultured Clostridium sp., assembly GCA_900538475.1. Classification (GTDB taxonomy): domain Bacteria; phylum Bacillota; class Clostridia; order Lachnospirales; family Lachnospiraceae; genus Brotaphodocola. The sequence goes on from UPYT01000018.1 coordinate 31,360, forward strand.
TAAACCAACTTGTACTCATATTGTGGCTTTGTGCGTACTTTTCAATGTTTATCTCTTGGTTATAATGTTCGTTAAAATAGAGTGTTGCAGAGTCCATGTCTTCTGCAATCTGGCTGTTACCCGTTTTTGAACTTGTCTGAAAATGTCTGTGTGTCATGATAAATATTTCTCTTAAATGCATTTCTAATATTTCATCATAATGTTCCCGGCACATTTGAAGTTCTTGAATCATTGTTTTAAAGTGATTCTGATATTCTAATCTCTTACCACAGTAATATACATGTTTGCCTTTTGTGAAACCGTAATAGCGAAGGATGTTCGTTACATCGTTTCCTGTAAAGTGAACCCAGTATACTTCGGTTTGATCTTCGCCATAGTACTCATACTTTTGCGGCTCTTTTGGTCTGTAAAGAACTATATGACCGGCTGTAACAATCTCTTCTTTTTGGCTGAAATGAAAGTGGGCTTTTCCAGATGCAATGTACAGTAGCTGAAAGTCACGACGACCACGTGGTCGCCAGGTTGGTAATTTAGGGCGGGTAAACAAGTGATAGGTACCGCAACTGGTTACAATTAATGGTTTCGATTTATCTTTTATGTCCATAGTTGTATTGTTTAGGTAGGCATTGTTGGTGTACATATTTACTTTATCCCTCCCATTTTTCTGACTTGGTTCATTTTTTTGATGTACACTTTGATGAAAAAAACAGATAAAACTTATGTTATTTTAGAAATTGTATCATTTTGTTCATGTTTTGTCAAATTCTTGATATGTATTTTTCAGAGTCGATTTAGTATAATTTCTTACATAAGAAAGACATGATTTGCAACGGCGAGGTTACACATTTATCAAAAGAAAAGGAGATTGTTATTATGGAGCAAAAAAGGTACCTAAAAATGCGAAACATTGTCGGATATGGAACAGGTGATATTGCAGGTAATGTGGTTTATGCATTTTTATCATCGTTTGTAATGATTTATCTGACAAACACGGTAGGATTAAATGCGGGTATTGTAGGAACATTGATTGCAGTATCAAAGCTGTTTGATGGAATCTCAGATGTATTCTTTGGTTCAATGATTGATAAGACAAAGAGCAAAATGGGTAAAGCAAGACCGTGGATGTTCTGGGGCTTCTTCGGATGTGCAATCACATTATTCGGAGTATTTGCAATCCCTACTAATATTGGAAAAACAGCACAGTATGCTTGGTTCTTTATTGCGTATACATTATTGAATGCTGTGTTTTATACGGCTAACAATATAGCATATTCGGCACTTACAGCACTTGTAACAAAAAACAGTAAAGAACGAGTGCAGATGGGGTCTTTCAGATTCATCTTTGCATTTACTACAAGCTTATTTATTCAGACAATTACAGTAAGTGCGGTTGATGTATTAGGTGGTGGAGCAGTAGGCTGGAGAAACATAGCTATTATTTACTGTATTTTAGGTGTTATTACAAATACTCTTGCAGTATTTTCTGTAAAAGAACTTCCGGAAGAAGAACTGAAGGACTGTGAAGATGCAGAGGAAAAAAAGGATGACAAACTTACTTTAATTCAGTCGGCAAAGTTACTGTTCAGCAATAAGTATTACTTAATGATTTGTGGGGTATATATTCTTCAGCAGTTATATGGAGCAATGATTAACATTGGAATCTATTTTATGACATATGTGCTTCTTAATAAAAATTTGTTTGGAGCATTCTCCTGGGCAGTAAATATTCCGTTAATTATAGCATTGGTGTTTACACCTAATTTGGTTTCCAGATGGAAGGGAATGTATAAACTCAATAAGTACAGCTATATGGTAGCAACAGCAGGTCGTTTGCTGGTAGTTGTAGCAGGATACATGGGAAGTGTACCGTTGATGTTACTCTTTACAGCAATCGCAGCTTTAGGACAGGGACCTTGGCAGGGCGACATGAATGCGGTTATTGCATCTTGCTCAGAACATACATATTTAAAGACCGGAAAAAGAGTAGATGGAATCATGTATTCATGCACTTCATTAGGTGTAAAACTTGGCGGTGGTCTTGGTACAGCAATTGCAGGTTGGCTGCTCGAAATGAGTGGATTTATCAATGGTGATGCTGCGGTACAGCCAGACAGTTGTATTAATATGATGTATTTTATGTACCTCTGGCTTCCGTTCATTTTTGATTTGGTTATTACAATCATTCTTTCATTTATGAATGTGGAAGAGGCTAATGAAAAATTGAAAGCAGAAAGACAGTAAATAAAAATGGCCTCTAGAGTAAAAGCTTTAGAGGCTATTTCAGAAAGCGAGGAATATTATGCAGGCAGATATTAAATGGTTAGATAATCCGGAAGTGTTTCGTGTAAATCAGATAGGGGCTCATAGTGATCATAATTATTATCTGAATTATGAGGAGTTCAAGAGCGGTAAGAATAAACTGATGCAATCATTAAATGGCGAATGGGATTTTAAATTCAGCATCAATGTTATGGAAAGACCGATGAATTTTTATCAGACAGATTATGATAGAAGTGGTTTTGACAAGATTTTAGTTCCCGGTCACATTGAGCTTGCCGGTTATGATCAGATTCGGTATATCAATACGCTGTATCCTTGGGAGGGGAAAAGATACCTTAGAGGTGCACATAGCATAGATGGTGCTGGTGATGGAGCTGGAATGTTCAGCAAAGCAGAGTATAATCCGGTAGGCTCTTATGTAAAACACTTTGATCTTGATGAGAATCTGGTTGGTAAAAGAATCCATATTTGCTTTGAAGGTGTGGAAGAGGCAATGTATGTCTGGTTAAATGGGGAATTTATCGGATATGCAGAGGACAGTTTTACACCATCGGAGTTTGATTTGACCCCATATATTAAAGCAAAAAATAATGTGCTTGCGGTACAGGTTCACAAGATGAGCACAGCAGCTTTTTTAGAGGATCAAGATTTCTTCCGCTTCTTTGGTATTTTTAGAAATGTGACATTGAAGGCGATTCCGGATGTTCATGTACAGGATATGTGGATTAAACCTACTTTGAACGAGGATAATACAAGTGGTGCAATTAGAGTAGATGTAAAGATTTCTGCTGTAAAGGTAGGAGAAAAGAGTGCAAAATTTATACTTGCTGACAAGAGCGGAAATAAACTTTTATGTAAAGATATCGCTTTAGAAGATACCGCAGGTATGGTACAAGGCTCTATGATGGCAGAAGTAGAAAAAGTAATTCCTTGGGATAATCGTAGCCCTTATCTTTATGAGGCATTTATTGAAGTTTATGAGAATGGACAGATTGCAGAGGTTGTATTTTACAGAGTTGGGTTTAGAAGACTTGAGATTATTGATAAGGTAATGTACTTAAATGGAAAGAGATTGATTCTGACAGGTGTGAACAGGCATGAGTGGAATGCGAAAACCGGACGGGTGATCGGAATGGACGAGATGATTTCTGATATGAAATGTGTGAAACGGAATAATATCAATGCAGTGAGGACATGCCATTATCCGGATCAGATTCCTTGGTACTATATGTGTGACGAAGAAGGAATTTATTTAATGTCAGAAACAAATCTTGAAAGTCATGGCTCATTTCAAAAACTGGGAGCCATTGAGCCATCCTGTAATGTACCGGGTTCTATTCCGCAGTGGAAAGAAGCGGTTATTGACAGAGCAAGAAATAACTTTGAAACATTTAAAAATCATACATCGGTTTTATTCTGGTCTTTGGGAAATGAGTCATATGCCGGAGATAATATTGAGGCGATGAATCAATATTTTAAAGATAAGAAGGATGGAAGATTAGTTCACTATGAAAGTTCTTACTACAACAGGGCGTATGAAGATACCATTTCTGATATAGAAAGCCGTATGTATGCAAAAACGGCTGATGTTGAAGAGTACCTGATTAACAGTGCTAAAAAACCGTATATCTTATGTGAGTTTATGCATGATATGGGAAATTCTATGGGTGGTCTTGGTTCTTATATGGAGCTGATCGATAAATATGAAATGTATCAGGGTGGTTTTATCTGGGACTTCATTGACCAGGCAATTTTAGTAAAAGATGAGGTTACAGGGAAAGAAGTACTAAGGTATGGCGGAGATTTTGATGACAGACCGGCAGACTATGAATTTTCAGGAAACGGAATTCTATTTGCTGACAGAAAAGAAAAACCGGCAATGCAGGAAGTGAGGTATTACTATGGGTTGTACATTTAAAACATTGAGAGTAGTATATGGAGATTTTACACTTGGTGTTCATGGGGAAGGATTTGATTACATTTTTTCTTATGCACAGGGTGGTCTGGAATCCCTTGTGAAAAATGGATATGAGTGGCTTTATCGCTGTCCGAAACCGACTTTCTGGAGAGCAACCACGGATAATGATAGAGGCAGTAAGTTCCATATTAAGAGCGGAAGCTGGCTTGCAGCAGATATGTTTATTGAATGTAAAGATGTTGAAGTAATTACCGATGGTAAATCTCAGGGAAAGCCCTGTGCTCCGGAAAACAACAAGTATGGCGGTGATGTATTTGCCGAGAATGTAATTGTAAAATATGTATATGGAACGATAACAACACCTGCTACAACGGTTGAGGTGGTATATAGTGTGGATAACAAGGGAAAGATTGCTGTAAATGTTTCCTATAAAGGAGCAAAGGGCTTGCCGCAGCTTCCGGTATTTGGACTTCGTTTCATTATGCCAACACTTGCAGACAAATATACATATGAAGGACTTTCTGGAGAAACTTATCCGGATCGAATGGCGGGAGCTGAGAAGGGAATCTTTGAGATAGACGATATAAGCCTTACAAATTATCTTGTTCCGCAGGAATGTGGAATGAGAATGGGTACAGAGTGGCTGGAGGTAACAAGGCATACAAGCCTTAATAACTGTAGAAAAGGAAATTCCAATCAGATTCTTAGAATAGAGAAGAAAGACAAAGGGTTCGCATTTTCCTGTCTGCCTTATACAGCTAGTGAGATTGAAAATGCAACTCATCATGAAGAACTTCCGCCGGCAAGAAGAACTGTGCTTTGTATTTATGGAGCGGTAAGAGGTGTAGGCGGAATTGACAGTTGGGGCAGTGATGTGGAAGAGGCTTATCATATTAGTGCAGAGGACGATATAAAATATTCTTTTGTGATTTGTTAAAAAAGAAATGCCTGCTTTAGCATCATAACTACATTGGATGGTAGCATTTATAGTAGTCCTTATAGAAAAACATAACATATTTTAAGTAACTGATAAGTTTTTTCATGGTTATATACCTCCTTTTCTGTTTCCATTATATATAAGAGTGAATTGGAATTCGTGTCATAATAGAATAATATGTGGACAAAAATTGCAACAGGAGTGATTTGATTGATATTAACATACGAAAATAGAAATACGGAAATATCATATGAACGCAAGAAATCTATCCATGTTCCACCACACTTACATGATGCAATAGAAATGGTTTTTGTGACAGAGGGAAGTGTTGAACTAGGAGTTGGAAAGGAATTATATCATTTGGAAAAGGGAGATTTTGGAATTGTTTTTCCAAATGTAATTCATCATTATCAGGTATTTGGAAGTGGAAGAAACAGAGCAATCTATTTGTTCGCAAACCCTACATTTTTTTCATCCTATATTGAAGAATTGCAGAGCAACTGTCCGAGAATCCCGATTATAAAAAAAGATAATATTTCTCCTGATATAGAATATGTTATCAATCAACTGATCAAACAAGAAAAATATAATGGGAGATTGGAAAAGGCATATATGCAAGTGATTTTGGCTCATGTCTTTACAGATATGGAAATTATTCCAAGGGAATCTTCCGGAAAAGATGATGTTATTTATAATGCTGTCGAATATGTTGCAAAGAACTTTAGGGATGAGATTACATTAGAAAAAATGGCTTACGAGTTGTGTGTGAGCAAATATGTATTATCCAGAATGTTTGCAAAGACATTTCACTGTAATTTTAGTAAATATGTCAATGGCATCCGTTTGAATTATGCTCAAGCTTTGTTACAGGATTCAAAGGAATCTATTATAAATATTGCATTGGATTGCGGTTTTGAAAGCCAAAGAACTTTTAATAGAGTATTCAGGGAACGATATAAAATGACTCCGAGAGAGTTCCGCAATAGGGCAATGAAGTTACGTGCTGGAGAAGATGGATATGATTGATATACAATAAAATTTTTGAATTTGTATCGTAGGAGTTGCCAATAGGAAAGGAGAGAAGAAAAATGATTGAACTTTTAAAAATGACTATAAATAAACAAAAAAGTATTGCACTCATAGCTCATGATGGAAAAAAGCAAGATATGATTCGCTGGTGTCACAATAATAAAGAAACTTTAAAGAAACATCGTTTGTCTGGTACTGGAACTACTGCGAGAATGATTACAGATCAGGTAGGGTTGAGTGTAAAAGGCTATAACAGTGGTCCGTTAGGCGGGGATCAACAGATCGGTGCTAAAATTGTTGAGGGAAGTATTGATATAGTCATTTTCTTTTCTGATCCTTTGGCTGCACAGCCACATGATCCGGATGTAAAGGCTCTTTTACGAATAGCACAGGTATATGATATTCCGATTGCCAATAATATTGCAACGGCTGATTTCTTAATCCATTCCGCTCTCATGGATGAGGAGTATGTTCATCAAGTAGAGAATTTTAAGAAAACAGTTGAGAATAGAGCGGAGGCATTAGGGAAAAACTGATTCATTCAAGCAATTTTTGACAAAAATACAGTAAAATATATGTGTCAAATGAAAGGCTGGATAACTATGAATCAAGTGTCCTTTATTGAAGTGGAATACTCCAAATGAAATCTTCACAGTTACTATTGTTGCGTCATTCCTATTGATTTTTCTATTTCAAGGTAGTATCGGAGATTTTAGCCTTTCAGATAATGTTACTTTTAATTTGATTAGTGCTGCTACGATTAGTACTTTTTATCTCTTTGACATTGAAACGAAAGATTTAATGTAAGAGATAATGTGAAGTGAGGAAAATATAAACAATAGGAAAGGTGTAAGTGATGGTGATGGAAAATCGAAAATGGATTAGTTGTCCGATTTGTGGAAATAAAACAAGACTTAAAATACGACAAGATACGATTTTAAAGAACTTTCCACTTTATTGTCCAAAATGCAAATTGGAAGGTTTGATAGAAGTGGAAGAATTAAATGTAAAAGTCATCAAAGAGCCAGACGCATAGACGCAGAGCCGATGAATTTGTGGTAAATCACAGTTCATCGGCTTTTTTAAATAGAAAATCAATAAAATCATAAGGAGTTAGTTGTTCTCTTGTAGCGAAGAATGGTCTTGGATTACAGAGGATAACGGACAGAAATACTGCTACTATTTCAATCCGGTATCAGATGGAACAAGAGGAAAGTTATATGTGAATATGACAACTCCTGACGGATACCATGTGGATGAACTGGGACGTTGGGTTCCGTGATTAAAATGGAATTTCGGAGCGAATCAGTAAAACGAGAAAGGATTTCCTGATAAAGGGCAGTCCATATGAAAAAAGTAATTTGATTGTCGCAGAGGGGCATGACTGAAAGGTTATGCTCCTCTGTCTTTTAACTGCTGATTTCCAGTGAGTGATATTTTGCAGAGCGACGGTTCTGATGAGGATCCAGATTTATAAAAAAGAAGTAAATGGTCATTGAGAATCCTTTATATGAGGGGGAAAAGCCTAAATCTGTAAATAAAGATAATATTTCCTGCGAAAAATGAGTTGTGAAAACGAAAAAATAATAGTACAATGAATGTCAGCTTTAGAGATGCGAAACACATGAAAAGGAGATTTGGATGGAGCAGGAGATAATAAGAACACGAGACAGGGGGATGGGGCGTGAACTGGCGATTTCCGGGCTATTTGCTGCTTTGATTGCAGCGGGGGCCTTTATTAAGATCACAATACCGGTACAGCCGTTTCCTATGCATTTTACTCTGCAGTGGTTCTTTGTACTGATGGCAGGTTTTTTGCTGGGCTCCAGAGTAGCGGCAGCCAGTGTAGGAACTTATCTTTTGATCGGTTTGTTAGGGGTTCCTGTTTTTGCTGCAGGAGGCGGGCCGGCGTATCTGCTTCGTCCCACCTTTGGTTTTTTGCTTGGTTTTCTCCTGGCAGCCTGGGTCATAGGAAAGATTTGTGAATGGATGAAGCCGGTGAAAATGACCCGGATGATGATTCCTGCAGCAGCAGGTTTGGCTGTGTATTATGGAGCCGGGATTCTGTATTTTTATTTTATCAGCAATTATGTGATTTCTATGCCTATAGGCTGGAAAGCTGTTTTGATTAATTGCTGTCTGCTTACAATCGGAGAGGATTTTGTGCTTTGCATCCTTGCAGCGGCCACTGCTATGAAAATGCGTCCGGCTGTGCTTCGGATGATGGACTAGAGGCTATGCATTCAGCTGCAGTGCCTCTAATTTTTTTTCGATCAAGAAGAACAATGGTTCCGCGGGAAAGGCGAACCATTCCTTCACTCTGGAAGTAGCGAAGCATCCGGGTAATAACTTCACGGTGGGAACCCAGGTGGTTGGCAATGATCTCATGAGTAATTTTCAGCTCATTAGAGTATTCGATGGCAGATTCTTCCAGAAGAAAAGCGGCTACGCGTTTATCCAGGCTTTTCCAGAGGATCTGCTCGATGAGCCACATGACGTCAGAAAAGCGAGTAGCCATAAGCTCGTTGGTATAGTTTGCCACAGGCGCAGATTCTTCCATAATGCTTTTATATATTTCTGCAGGAATGACCCAGAGCTCTGTATCTTTTTCCGCTTCAATGGTGATCTCAAACTGAATAGAGCGCATGATGCAGGAGGCAGAGAAGAGACACATATCTCGTTCAAACAGACGGTAAATGGTGATCTCCCGTCCTTCGTCGGACAGAATGTATGCCCGAAGAAGACCGGACTTTATGAGAAGCAGACCTGTGCAGTCCATACTGCCATTGTGGATGATGGTGCCTTTTTCTGCTTTTCGTGAAATCAGGCTTCCCAGTATTCGATTTTGCTGCAGAGCAGTCAGCTTGTTCCATATGGGAAAGTAGTCTTGAAAATCCATGTTCCCCTCCTAACTGTTTTACATAATAGTTTTTATTTAGTATAGGTTATTTGTATCAATGCGTCAATTCCATTCTTGACAGATTCCTATATGAAAAGTATACTGGAAATAGAAAGTAAAAAAAATATTTGCACGGAAATACGCAGGATATATCTGATTTTTCTGAAAATTGAAAAGATATGCTGCGAATGAGGACGAAAGGAGAAGGTTATGAAGACTAAGTTTTATATTTGTCGCCGCTGTGGAAACCTGGTTGGCATGGTTCATGATTCAGGCGTTCCTATGATTTGCTGTGGCGAGAAGATGGAAGCCCTGGTTCCTAACACAGTTGAAGCCAGCGGCGAGAAGCATCTGCCAGTGGCTGTTATGGATGGAAATGTGCTTCGTGTTCATGTGGGAAGTGTGGATCATCCAATGCTTCCGGAACACTTTATTGAGTGGGTTTATGTACAGACAGATCAGGGCGGCCAGAGAAAGGCCTTAAAGCCCGGTGATGCGCCTGAGGTTTCTTTCTGTCTGGGTGATGATAAGGCAGCTGCAGTTTATGCGTACTGCAATCTTCATGGTCTCTGGATGACTGAGTTATGATGATTGATGCCGGATGCCTGTCTGATGGCATTCAGCAGTAAAAGGATAAAGTGAGGGTTTTATTCTGTAGGGGAAATCCGGAAAGAATCTTGTAATTTGTTGATTCTTTCCGGATTTTTTTGTGCATTTTTCTGTCTGCAGCGGGGCGCTTTTCCCTATGGTGATATTGTCACAGAAAGAGAAGGATTTTTTCGCTATACTTTATCCATAAAGAAACAGGGAATGCAGAAATAAAATTTTAGCGTACCCGGGAAGGAGAATTTATTTGATGCAGTATACCATTGCATTTTTAGAAGGAATGATTACGTTTATTTCCCCCTGCCTGCTGCCGATGCTTCCTATTTATCTTTCTTATTTTGCAGGCGGTGGAGAGAGGACTACTGGAAAAACAATAACGGGTGCGCTGGGGTTTGTAACGGGATTTACTGTGGTGTTTGTAACGCTTGGAGGGCTGGCCGGTACGTACCATAGGAAGTTTTTTGAGACAGTATCAGACAGCGGTTCAGATTGTTTCCGGTCTTGTGGTAATTGTTTTCGGATTGAATTTTCTTGGAGTATTCCGGTTGAATCTGTTTCATGGAAGCCGTCATTCTGTTGATACCTTTTAAGATTTTTGCACTCACAAAACGAGGGGCGTTACGCAATTATTATTAATTTGATAATTTTGCAACGCCCATTTTTATTTCATAGGAAAACCTCTCTTATGTCATAAAAAGCTTTGCGGAAATGTGAGCTGCGCACTAGCGAAAATGTTGCTGGCGCAGCTGCACTTTGTCGCGGGAATGTGCCAAGGCACATTCTTTATTCAAGTGAGCTCAAACACTTGTTTCAGAAGTACAGACGAAGGCTCATTTCTGGTTTGCCTGTCTGTAAATCTCATAGATTCCATTTTCATCAAGCTGACGGAAGGTTCCGATAGTTCGTGTTTTCTGATAGGAACAGCGGTTGGCCAGTTCGCGGATGACATGATCCTCCTGTTCTCCAATATCCTGATTTTCCCGGAATCCCACGGGCATTCCCAGAGAAGAAAAATACTCTCTGGTTGCCTGGATACCTGCAAGAGCCAGCTCCTTTTCGTCTGAGTCGGAAATACCCCAGACATTCTTTGCATATCGGGCGAAGCGGGACGGCTTTGCATCCATAACAGCCAGCGCCCAGGAATCCCATACAGTAGCAAGTGATGCGCCGTGGGCAGTGTCAAACATGGCAGAGAGCTCATGGCCCAGCTGGTGTACTGCAAAATCCTCCTGACAGCCCAGCCCTGTCAGTCCGTTGTGAGACAGGGAACCGGCCCACATCAGTTCGCTCATGGCTTCATAGTTGTGGGGATCGGCAACAGCAGTCCGTCCATTTGCAATCACTGTGCGCAGCAGCGCTTCAGCAAGGGCATCTGTTACCTCATTATCTGTAGGGTTGAAATAGCGATCCAGTGTATGCATCATAATGTCCGTAACGCCGCAGGCCACCTGATAGACAGGAAGGGTACAGGCAAGCTCTGGATTCATGATCGCGAATTTAGGCCGGTTCAGGTGGGTGCTCAACCCGCGCTTAGATCCGGTTTCCTGGTTTGTAAGAACAGAAGAGGCGCTTGTTTCGCTGCCTGCAGCAGGAATAGTCAGAACAGCGCCTGTTGGAAGTCCCTGTTCCGGTTTTTTCTTCCGGCTCCAGAATTCCCAGATGTCAGTATCTGGATTGGCTGCGCCGATGGCAATGGCTTTTGCTGTATCAATGGCAGAACCGCCCCCAATGCCTAAAATAAAGTCTGCGCCAAAGGTAATGGCTGTCTGAACACCTTTGCGGGCATGTTCAAGCGTCGGGTTGGCTCTGGCCCCGCCGAATTCCTCACAAATCAGGCCTGATTCTTCCGCAGAGCGGCGCACCTGCGCCAAAAGCCCGCTTCGTACAACAGAACCTCCTCCGTAAACAAGAAGCACGCGGCTGCCTCCATATTTGCGGATACAGGCACCGGTCTTCTGCTGGGTATCCCTGCCGAAAATTACCTCTGTAGGGGAGTAGTATGTAAATGAATGCATGGAAAATTCCACCTTTCTTTTTTATTTTATGATTCATGGGAGCTTTCTTCTTCTGAAGATATTTTACCATGAAAAAGAAAGGGGTTCCAGTAAAATTTAATAATAAACGGCAACAAAAAGGAACAGTTTTGCTGGAGGGATACAAGAAAAAGCTGCAATCAGGAAAAGCTGCAGTTATCCAGGCTATCCGGCCAGTTCATCCAGGGAATGAAACTGATAGCCCATAGATTCCCATTTTGTCAGCAGTTCATCCAGAATTTCTCCGTTGGTTTTGGAGGTACTGTGGAGAAGAACGATGGCTCCTGGATGGATGCGGCCAAGAAGCTTTTGAAAAGCTTCCTCATGAGTGGGTTGTTTGTCTTCGTACCAGTCTACATAGGCAAGGCTCCAGAAAAAGGTATGGTATCCCATTTCTTTTGCCATTTTCAGATTAGATTCGCTGTATTTTCCCTGGGGCGGCCGGTAATATTTTTTCAGCGGTTGTCCGGTTATCTGCTGGTAGAGCTGTTCCAGATCCTGCAGCTCTTTCTGAAAATCTTCTTTTGCAGCTATTTTAGACATATCCGGGTGGTGATAGGTATGGTTTCCTACAGTATGACCTTCCTCTACCATCCGTTTGACCAGTTCAGGACTGGTTTCCAGATAATTTCCCACAAGGAAAAAGGCAGCTGGTGCATGATGCTTTTTCAGAGCATCCAGAATGGCGGCGGTGTTTCCATTTTCATAGCCGGCATCAAAGGTCAGATATATGATTTTTTCTGTGGTATCTGCCGCGTAATGGGCTTGAAACTGTTTTAGATAGTCAGAGGTTGCATTTGCAACCGGCGGTTTTCCTTCCTGCTGGAAGCTGAGTCCCCAGTTTTCGGCAGAAGCACCTGCGCTGGTGGGAGCAGAGGCATGGCGGAAGGAAAGATAACCCAGCCAGTTTCCTGCAAGAAAAGAGAAAATCAGAAAAAACAGGACAGCAGCAGTCCGTTTGCACAGGCTGGATTGATGAAGAAAAAATTTCTGGCTCATGATAGACTCCGGAGAATCTTATTGTTAAAGCCTATGCGGGAAGATTAAGAAAGTTGTCATATTTTATAGAAAGAATCTATGATATACTAAAAAAAGCAGTATCCGGATAGAGATGTTTGACCGGAACTGGAGGAAGGTGTTCCAAAAAAATGGCTTAAAGGAGTAGACATGATGATAAAATGGAAGAAAGTACTGGCAGCGGGACTTGGAACGGCTATGCTGTTTAGCCAGACAGCTTATGCAGATACGGTGATGGTTCCTCCGCCTCCTTTTATTGGAGGCAGTCAGACAGGAAATACAGGACTTGGAAATGGCATAGTGCAGCCGGGAGTGACAGGCAGCCAGAACAACAGCGCAGAAAATCAGGGCGGTCCTGGAGGAGCGGGAGGACAGAGCAGCTCAGAAAATCAGGGTGGTCCCGGTGTATCAGGAAATCAAAGCGGCAGTCAGTCAAGTTCTTCTCACGCACAGGAGGCAGCTTTGCCGCAGGTGAAGGCAGAAGGCGCTGTTTTGATGGATGCAGCAACAGGAAAAGTATTGTTCGGAAAGAATCAGGACATGCAGTTTTATCCGGCCAGTATTACCAAGGTAATGACAGCTCTTCTGGTGCTTGAACGCTGCAGCCTGAATGACACAGTGACTTTTTCAGCTTCTGCTACAACCAATCTGGAATCGGGAGCAGTTTCCCTGGGCATATCTGAGGGAGATCAGCTGACAGTGGAGCAGTGTCTGTACGGTCTGCTTTTAAAATCAGCCAATGAGATTGGAAATGGACTGGCCGAGCATGTGGCAGGAAGCGTCAGCGCGTTTGCAGATCTGATGAACGCCAGAGCCAGGGAACTTGGGTGTAAGAATACCCACTTTACCAATCCTCACGGGCTGAATGATACGGCCCATAAAACAACGCCTTACGATATGGCGCTGATCATGCGGGCGGCTCTCCAGAACGAAACCTTCCGGAAAATTGATACTACAACAAGCTATGAATTTCCGGCTACAAAAAAGTCGGCTGCTAAAACGATTACCATGGGACACAAGATGATGTATCCCACAGATTCCCGGTATTATGAGGGCATTATCGGAGGGAAAACGGGATATACCTCAAAGGCAGGGAACACTTTAGTAACAGGGGCCCAAAGAAATGGCGTTCGTCTGATTGCAGTGGTCATGAAAGCCAGCGGAAGCCATTATACAGATACCATTGCCATGCTGGATTACGGCTTTGCAAATTATGAAAAGCTGGCAGGAGGAAGCCAGAATGGAGTGGTGACGCCGGGGGCAGGCAATCAGAGCGGAACAGTGACACCGGGAACAGGAAGCCAGAACGGAGCGGCAACGCCGGGAACAGGAAGCCAGAGTGGAGTGGTGACGCCGGGGGCAGGCAATCAGAGCGGAACAGTGATACCGGGAAATGGGAACAGCCAGGGAACCCAGGAGGTGCCTGGAACATCTTCCGGTCCAAGTGGTATTCCATCTCAGAATACATCGTCTGTGCCGGGAGAGAGCGGATCAGCAGGACCGGGAAGCCAGACTGGAATACCGGAAGGCTCAGGCGGAAGTCAGGGCTGGAAGCAGGATCAGACCGGCTGGTATTATATCGGGGAAAATGGTTCCAACGCAGCCAATCAGTGGCTGGAGCTTCAGGGCACCTGGTACTGGTTTGACGGAAATGGATATATGGCAACCGGCTGGCGGAATTATACGGATGGATCTTATTATTATTTTGATCCGGCGACCGGAGCTATGGTATCCGATCGATGGATTCAGGATGGAGGCGCCTGGTATTATTTAAGTGCAGACGGAAAGCTTCTGACCAATGGAACAACTCCCGACGGTTATCGTGTCAATGAATATGGTATCTGGGATGAAAAAACAGGTGCTTAGGCTGCCTGGACAGAACGGAAGCGGACGGAAGAAGCGCAGCAGCAGTGAAAACACAGCTGCCTCAGGTGACGCCTGATAGGAACGTGAAAGGACAGAGCGGAATAGAAAGCTGGAAAAAGAAAGAACGAGGGGTGCGGAGATGAAAGAAAAGTTATATACCATAGAACTGACAGATGCCGTGAAAGCGGGAGATGAGTGCCTGTTTTGCTGGCTGGAGAGAAAGCTGGAGCAGGAAAATCTGGAGTTTGTCCTGGGATCTTCTTATATGGAGAGTGATATTCGTGACAATACCAGTGAGCGGGGATTTTGCCGTCATCATACAAAAATGATGTTTGATTACGGAAATTCTCTGGGCAATGCCTGGATTTTAAAATCCCGTATGGAAAAGGTCAACCGGGACTTTAAAAAGCAGATGGGACAGGCAGGCGCGGTGGAAAAAGGCGTCTCTCTTCTGGGACGTTTATTTTCCGGCAGAAAGCAGACTGCCTCTGTTTCCGGCCCGGCAGCAGGACAGTCCGGGGCTTCTGCCTGGCTGAGAGGAGAAAACAGTCACTGCTATATCTGTGAGCGGATGGACGGCATTTATCAGAGAATGTTGGATACCTTTGTTTATATGCTGAAAAATGATACGGATTTCGGAGAACTTTTGATGGCCTCCAAGGGGTTCTGCCTGCCTCATTTTGCTGATGTGCTGGATATTTGTCAGGCCAAGCTGACCGCACAGGAGCAGGAGGTGTGGATTCCAAGGCTGACAGAGCTGACTTCACGAAATCTGGATCGGATTCAGGAGGATATTGACTGGCTGATAGAAAAATACGATTACAGAAACCGTGATGCAGACTGGAAGGAATCGCGAGATGCGGTACAGAGAACCATGCAGAAGCTGACCGGAGGACATCCGGCAGATCCGGTCTTTCAGAATAGAAAATAGCCGGTGATTGGCAGCATATTTACGAATTATCCAGGGAATCCTAATGGAAAGCAGAAGTATGCATATGACATTAGGAGGTTTCTATGATGGATTTTAAAAACAGTGAGACAGCAAAAAATCTGATGAGAGCGTTTGCCGGTGAGAGTCAGGCCAGGAACCGTTACACGTTTGCAGCGGGCATTGCCAGAAAAGAAGGGCTGTTTGTAATTGAGTCGGTATTTTCCTTTACAGCAGATCAGGAAAAGGAGCATGGAGAAATTTTTTATAATTACCTGAAGGAGCTGGGCGGAGAAACCATTTTTATTGACGGCGGTTATCCGGTGGATCAATACGAAAAAAGCCTGGATTATCTGAAAGCAGCGCATCACAATGAATACGAGGAATTTGAAGATGTCTACCAGAATTTTGCAAAAACGGCAAAGGAAGAGGGATTTAGCCAGATTGCAACCAGCTTTTCAATGATTGCAGAAATTGAACGGACTCACGGAGATCGTTTCCAGCTGTTTGCAGATTATCTGGAGAAAAATCAGCTGTTTGTATCTGAGGTGGAAACTGGCTGGATGTGTCTGAACTGCGGTCATATTCATCGGGGAACCATGGCGCCGGAGCACTGTCCGGTTTGCCGCCATGAGCAGGGATATTTTGTTCGCATGGAGCTGGCTCCCTATATTCAGTAGAAAAAACGATAGCGAGGAGAGACAAATGATAAAGGCAGTGATTTTTGATCAGGATGGTCTGATGTTTGACACAGAGCGAATCGCAGGAATTGCCTGGCATCAGGCGGAAAAAGAATGGGGAATCCATCTGGAAGAAAGTTTTTTGAAGACTATTCGCGGAATGAATCACCAGGATGCCCGCATAAGATTTGAAGAGGTATTTGGAGACTCTGTGGATTTTATGGCATTTCGAGGAAAAAAACAGGAGATTTTTGAGGCACTTTTGGAGAGGGACGGAATTCCAGTAAAGCCGGGACTTTATGAGCTTTTGGAGTATCTGGAGGCGCAGAAGATTCCGGCGGCTTTGGCATCTGCCAGCAGAATGGAATATACGGAGAGAAATCTGGAAAAAACAGGAATCCGCAGATATTTTTGTCACCTGGTTACTGGAGATATGGTCAGCCATGCAAAACCGAATCCGGAGATTTTCTGGAAGGCTGCAGAGCTTCTGGGAGAAAAGCCGGAGGATTGTCTGGTTCTGGAGGACAGCTTAAATGGAGTGGAAGCAGGGCTTCGGGGAGGGTTTGTCACCGTTATGGTTCCGGATCTGACCCAGCCAGAGGAGGAATTGAAAAAGCGGGTATACCGGGTTTGCAGTTCCCTTCTGGAGGTAAAGGAAATGCTGGAAGCAGAAAGAGCAGGATAAGGATATGAGGGCAGGAAATATAGAGTTATCTTTATGTGCAGCCGCCGGAGCTGCTGCGGCAGGGCTGGCATGGAGCAAATATGAGCGGGGGCATTTTGTGACAGAGGAGTTGGTTTTTTCTTCCTCGAAAATTAAAGAGCCGGCTGTTCTGGTGTTTTTATCGGATCTTCACGACAATACATTTGGAGAAAAGAATGAGAAGCTGCTGAAGGAGATAAAAAGAATCCATCCGGATGCGGTTTTGATTGGCGGCGATACGATGGTTACAAAGCCGGGGCGTGCGGATCTTTCCAGGACAAAGGAGCTCCTTCAGGGAATTTCCCGCCTTTCTTGCCCGGTTTTTTATGCAAATGGAAATCATGAGCAGAGGATGCAGCGGGATCGGGGAGTTTACGGGTCCATGTATGATGAATTTCGGAAACTGCTGGAAGAATATCAGGTGAATTATTTACAGAATAAAACGGTACAGTGGCGGGACGATATAGCAGTCAGTGGAGTGGACATAGCCTGGAAGTATTATCAGGATTTTCATCCGGATTCTATGGTGCCGTCTTATCTTGCCAGACGGCTGGGAAAGGCAGAGTCTGAAAGGTTTCAGATTCTTCTGGCTCATTCCCCTCTCTTTTTTGATGCGTATGCAGGTTGGGGAGCGGATTTGTCTCTGGCAGGCCATTTTCACGGCGGAACCATCCGCCTTCCCGGACTGGGGGGAGTCATGACTCCTCAGTATCAGTTTTTCCATCCCTTCTGCGGAGGCGTGTTTGAGCAAAACGGTCGGTGGATGCTTGTCAGCCGCGGGCTTGGAACCCATTCTATTAATATCCGTATAGGAAACAGACCGCAGCTGGCGGTAATAAGGCTGGAGCCAAAATCATAGCAGGCCGCTGCCATAGGATAGATACCCCTGTTCGATATTTACAGAGCGGGGGTTTTTTGTTATACTGATACATACGTGACAAAAGGCAAAGGGCGGATTGGAATGGCAATATCTTATAAACTGGAGAAGTTTGAAGGTCCTTTGGATCTTCTTCTTCATTTAATTGATAAAAATAAAATAGATATTTATGATATTCCGATTATGGAGATTACACAGCAGTATCTTGATTATGTGAATCAGATGGAAAAAGAGGATCTGAATCTGGTCAGTGATTTCCTGGTTATGGCGGCAACGCTTCTGGATATTAAATCCCGGATGCTGCTTCCTGTAGAGACGGTTGAGGAAGAGGGCGAAGAAGATCCCCGGGCAGAGCTGGTTTCCCGTCTTCTGGAGTATAAGCAGTATAAAATAATGGCTCAGGAGCTTCTCGATATGGAGGAGAATGCCGGTGGACTGCTTTTTAAAAAGCCTACGGTTCCAAAAGAGGTGGCAAAGTATGAGACGCCGGTAGATCTGGATGAGCTGTTGGACGGGCTGACTCTGGCAAAGCTGCAGCGGATTTTCCAGTCTGTTATGAAGCGGCAGCAGGATAAGGTGGATCCCATCCGCAGCAAGTTTGGAACTATCAAAAAAGAGCCGGTCAGTCTGGAAACACGGATTCTGGATGTGATGGCTTATGCAAGAAAGCACAGAAATTTCAGCTTTCGTCAGCTGCTGGAGCGGCAGTCTGACAAGCTGGAGGTGGTTGTGACCTTTCTGGCTATTCTGGAGCTGATGAAGATTGGAAAGATTCATCTGACCCAGGAGCATGCCTTTGATGATATGTACATAGAGATTCAGGAAGCAGAGGGCGAAGAAACAGAACTTTTGCTGGAAGATTTAGGGGATCTGGAAGGATAGAAAATATGGGAAGTCTGTACGACGATGACGACGAGGAATTTGATCTGGCTGCTGTAGAGGCACGCCATGAGGAGCTGGAAGCGCTGGAGGCACTGGATACCAGAGAAGGACAGCTGGTGTTGGATATTCCAGGCTGTCAGAATATCACGGACGAGAAAAATCCGGATGGAATATATCCAGAAAGTGACTGGGAAGCGATTGTGGAGGCTGTGCTGTTTACAATGGGAAATTCCGTAGAACTTCGGCAGCTGGCAGCGGCTATTGATCAAAGTGAGAATGTGGCCCGCCGGGTTGTGACAAGCCTTCAAAAACGGTATCAGAAGGAAAACAGAGGGATGCAGATTATCGAACTGGAGAATGCCTATCAGATGTGTACCAGAGCAGAATATTATGAGAATCTGATTCGCGTGGCTTCCGCTCCCAAAAAGCATGTGCTGACGGATGTGGTTCTGGAGACTCTTTCTATTATCGCCTACAAGCAGCCGGTGACAAAAATGGAAATTTCAAAAATCAGAGGCGTATCCTCCGATCATGCTGTAAACCGACTGGTAGAGTATGGTCTTGTATACGAGGCGGGAAGGCTGGACGCCCCCGGCCGGCCGGCTCTGTTTGCAACAACAGAAGAATTCCTGCGCCGGTTTGGCGTAGGTTCTACAACGGATCTTCCTACAATGAATCCGGAACAGGAGGAGGAGATCCGTCAGGAGGTAGAGGAAGAACTTCAGATGAAGCTGAATGAAATGGGCGCACTGGAAAACGGGAACGAGGATGATGCTCTGGATCTGGAGGAAGCAGTGGAACGGGCCATGGAAGAAGAAACTCAGGACGCGGAGGAAAGACCTCAGGACATGGCTGAGGGGGATGCGGAAGCAGAAAACCAGGAAATTTTAAGGGAGGATAAGGAAGAAGATGCCTGATATTAAAATCAAATATTTAACAGATAAAATAGAAAAGCTTACTTATATTGGAGGAAAGTCCGACTGGATTGATCTGCGGGCGGCAGAGGATGTGGAACTGAAGGCTGGAGAGTTCCGGCTGATTCCTCTTGGTGTTGCCATGGAGCTGCCAAAGGGCTATGAGGCCCACATTGTTCCCAGAAGCAGCACCTATAAGAATTTCGGTGTAATTCAGACAAATCACATGGGTGTAGTAGATGAAACCTACTGCGGAGATAATGATCAGTGGTTTTTCCCTGCCTATGCTTTAAGAGATACAAAAATTATGACCGGGGATCGAATCTGCCAGTTCCGTATTATGGAGCATCAGCCGGCAATCCGGTTTGAAGAGGTCGAAAGTCTGGAAAATGAAGACCGGGGCGGAATTGGAAGCACCGGCAGAAAGTAGTGAGGCTGTGGATAAGAAAGAAAAAGAAACAGATGTAAGAAAGCAGGCAGCTGCTTCCCGTCCCAGGTTTCGGGGAGAGATTCAGTACGAGCAGCTGGAACAGCAGAGAGCGGCTGCAGAGAGCGCACCGGGTTCTACTGTGAGAATCCTTCGAACCGGGGGGAGAAGTACGGCAGCAGAGCGGGAGGATTACCGCCGCGTGCAGCCGCAGCAGCAGGGTGCTTTATCTCGGCCCGTGCGGCAGGCACAGCCAGTGCGGCAGACACAGCCCGTGCAGTCGTCGGGGGTATCTCGGTCAGGCAGAGGGGGGCAGACGTCTGGAAGAAATCAGACATCCCAAAGCAGGGCAGAGGGAAGCATGTCATCAGGAAGAGCTGCAGGCAGAACCGGTACAGCCGTTTCAGGAAGGCAGTCCCGGCCGGCAGCAGGAGAGCGTCCCAGATTTCATCCTGCGAAAGAACAGCAGGAGTATGGAAAAAACAGAGCTCGCGCGGCAGCTGTCCGCCGGAAGAAAAAAAGGCAGAGAAGGGCTTTTTGGGGCGCAGGACTTTTGATCCTTGCTCTGGCGGCAGGAGGCGCAGGATTTGGTCTGGTTCGCTGGAAGGCAGGCAGTAAGAAGAGGGAGCTGGCGGAACAAGGGGTAATGGCTATGAACGTCGGCGATTACGAGACAGCAATTACAGTCTTTGATCAGGCCCTGGAAGGCTCTGGAAAACGAATTGGCAATTTTGAAGAGGACGTATTGTTTAACCGGGCAGAGGCAGAATATAAGCAGGGGGATTTTGCAGCAGCTCTTGCTACTTATCAGATTATATTAAATGCGGATTCAGAGAATGAAATGGCCAGACAGGGGGCGGCTCTTTGTCTGGCAGAAGCAGGAGAATGGGATCAGGCCTTGACTCTTGGGGTTCTTCAGAGCCAGATTTACAGCCGGATGGCGGCTGCACAGATCGAGGCAGGACAGTATGAGGAGGCTATGCAGACCATCGCTCAGGGAAGAAGTCTTCCAGACCAGTCGGCTGCCAGAAATCTGGATTTTAATGAAGCAGTGATTCGGGAAAAGCAGGGGGATTTTGCAGCAGCCCTGGAGCTGTTTGAGGCCTATCGGGAAAAATACGGGGCTGACGAGGCTGCAGAGCGGGAAATTATCTTTTTAAAGTCCCGTCAGTAAAGCGAATAAGGAGATAGAATGGCAGATTTATTTGAGATCAAAGAAGCTGAGGAGCGGGTGATCCTGATTGCCGTCAGTGTAAATGAGGAGGAGGACACAGCTGCATCCTTAGATGAGCTGGAGGAGCTGGTAAAAACGGCAGGAGCCTTTACGGTAGGAAAAGTGATCCAGAATCGAGAGCGGATTCATCCTGGAACCTATCTGGGAAAAGGAAAGATAGAAGAGGTAAAGGAGCTGATCTGGGAACTGGGAGCTACAGGCGTTGTCTGTGACGATGAGCTGTCCCCGGCTCAGATGAGAAACCTGGAGGATGCTCTGGATACAAAGGTGATGGATCGAACCATGGTGATTCTTGATATTTTTGCCTCCCGTGCAACTACCAGCGAGGGAAAGATTCAGGTTGAACTGGCACAGCTGAAATACAGGGCAGCTCGTCTGGTAGGACTGCGGAGCTCCCTTTCCCGTCTGGGCGGCGGAATCGGTACAAGAGGACCAGGTGAGAAAAAGCTGGAGATGGACCGCCGTCTGATTCATGAGCGGATTAGCCAGCTGAAATCGGAGCTGGAAACAGTGAAGCGTCACCGTGACGTGATCCGCAGACAGAGAGAAAAGCAGCACACGCCTGTGGCAGCTATTGTAGGCTATACCAATGCAGGAAAATCAACCTTGTTGAACAAGCTTACGGATGCGGGAATTCTGGCTGAGGACAAGCTGTTTGCCACCCTGGATCCGACGACCAGGGGACTGGAGCTAGAGAGCGGGCAGCAGATTTTGCTGACTGATACGGTAGGTTTTATCCGGAAGCTGCCGCATCACCTGATTGAAGCATTTAAAAGTACTCTGGAGGAGGCGCGTTACAGTGATATGATTCTCCATGTAGTGGACTGCTCCAATCCCAATATGGATATGCAGATGCATGTGGTTTATGAAACCTTACGGGAGCTGAAGGTGGAGGATAAAACCATTATCACTGTATTTAACAAGATTGACAAAAAAACAGATGGGGAATATCCCAGAGATCTCCAGTCAGATTATCAGATTCAGATTTCTGCAAAAACAGGAGAAGGATTAGACCAGCTTATAAGTACCCTGGAAAAAGTTCTGAGAAGTCAGAAAATATATCTGGAACGCCTGTTTTCGTACAGTGAAGCAGGAAAGATTCAGACCATAAGAAAATATGGAGAGCTGATTTCCGAGGAGTATCAGGGAGATGGAATCTATGTAAAAGCGTATGTTCCCGCAGAATTTTTTGCAGCAGTCATGGAAAAATAAGATTTTTTCCAGTCATAATATATTTATTAGAAAATATCATAAAACACAATATCTATGTTTTTATTTTGACGAGAAAACAAGATATTGTGTTTTGTTTTGTGATTTGCTATAATAATCCCATAGCGCCGTCAGAAACCGGATATGGTTTGAAGGCAAGAAGGGGGTTTTTATATGATCAGTGTGGTAAAACGTGACGGAGAAATAGCAGAATTTTCCCTGAATAAGATAACAGAAGCAATTAAGAAGGCTTTTCGGGCAACGGGAAAGGAGTACAACAACGAGATTTTAGAGCTTCTTTCTCTTCGCGTTACCTCTGATTTCCAGAGTAAACTGGAGAATGGCAATATTTCTGTAGAACAGATTCAGGACAGTGTGGAGCATGTGCTGGAGCAGACCGGCTACACGGATGTCGCCAAGGCTTATATCCTTTACCGGAAGCAGCGGGAGAAAATCCGCAACATGAAAAATACCATCCTGGATTATAAGGATGTAGTAAACAGCTATGTAAAGGTAGAGGACTGGCGGGTAAAAGAGAATTCAACCGTAACCTATTCCGTAGGCGGTCTGATTTTAAGTAATTCCGGGGCCATTACAGCCAATTACTGGCTTTCAGAGATCTATGATCAGGAGATTGCCCAGGCTCATAGGAATGCGGACATTCACATTCACGATTTGTCGATGCTGACCGGCTACTGCGCCGGATGGTCTTTAAAGCAGCTTTTACTGGAAGGACTTGGCGGGATTCCCGGAAAGATTACCTCTTCTCCGGCGAAGCATTTGTCTGTTCTCTGCAATCAGATGGTAAACTTTCTGGGAATTATGCAGAATGAATGGGCCGGCGCCCAGGCTTTTTCCTCGTTTGATACCTACCTGGCTCCCTTTGTCAAGGCAGATAATCTGTCCTACCGGGAAGTGAAAAAGTGCATTGAGTCCTTTATTTATGGAGTGAATACGCCCAGCCGCTGGGGAACCCAGGCGCCGTTTTCCAACATTACTCTGGACTGGACTGTTCCGGATGATATGGCAGAGCTTCCTGCGATTGTCGGCGGCAAAGAGATGGATTTCAAATACAAAGACTGTAAGCGGGAAATGGATATGGTTAACCGCGCCTTTATTGAAACGATGATAGAGGGAGATGCCAACGGACGGGGATTCCAGTACCCCATTCCTACCTATTCTATTACCAGAGATTTCGACTGGTCGGATACGGAAAATAACCGGCTGCTGTTTGAGATGACAGCCAAGTACGGCACTCCGTATTTTTCCAATTATATTAACAGCGATATGCAGCCCAGCGATGTGCGCAGCATGTGCTGCCGTCTGAGGCTGGATCTGCGTGAGCTTCGAAGAAAAACAGGAGGCTTCTTTGGTTCTGGAGAGAGTACCGGATCCGTAGGCGTTGTGACCATCAATATGCCCAGGATTGCTTATCTTGCAAAAAATGAAGAGGATTTTTACGAGCGGCTGGATCACATGATGGACATTGCAGCCCGCTCTCTGAAGGTAAAGCGTGAGGTAATTACCAAGCTGTTACAGGGAGGTCTTTATCCTTATACAAGACGGTATCTTGGTTCCTTTGACAGTCATTTTTCCACCATTGGACTGATTGGAATGAATGAGGTGGGGCTCAATGCCAGCTGGCTGGGACGAGATATGACAGATCCGAAGACCCAGGTCTTCACGAAAGACGTACTGAACCATATGCGGGATCGGTTGGTGATTTACCAGGAAGAATACGGTGATTTGTACAATCTGGAAGCAACTCCGGCAGAGTCCACTACCTACCGCCTTGCCAAGCACGATGTACAGCGTTATCCCGATATCCGGACTGCAGGCTGCAAGGGGGATACGCCTTATTATACCAACAGTTCTCATCTGCCTGTGGATTGTACGGCTGATATTTTTGAGGCTCTTGATATTCAGGACGAGCTGCAGACTCTTTATACTTCAGGAACCGTGTTCCACGCTTTTTTGGGAGAGAAGCTTCCTGACTGGAAGGCAGCAGCTCGCCTGGTACGAACGATTGCGGAGAACTACAAGCTGCCATATTACACCATTTCACCAACCTATTCCATCTGTCAGGAGCATGGTTATCTGATTGGGGAGCACAAGACCTGTCCCATCTGCGGCAGAGAGGCTGAGGTGTACAGCAGGATTACAGGATATTACCGACCGGTGAAGAACTGGAATGAAGGAAAAACTCAGGAGTACAAGAATCGCACGACCTACGATGTAGCTCATTCTGTGCTGCGGAAGAATCCGGAAGCCTCAGAACGGGTAAAGGAAGCAGTGAGACAAAGCAAATTGGAAAACGGTTTTGAATACACAGGAGAAAACGGGCAGGAGCAGATCGCATACCTGTTTACAACAAAAACATGTCCCAACTGTAAAATGGCGAAGGAATTTCTGCGGAATGTGCCTTATCAGACAGTTGATGCGGAAGAAAATCCTGACATTACCATGAAATTCGGCGTGATGCAGGCGCCAACGCTGGTAGTTGTAAAGGACGGGAAAATTGAAAAATTTGTAAATGCATCGAATATCCGGAAATTTGCGGAAACAAGGGAATGATGGATATAGAAGAAACAACATCAGGGCTGGTCTTTGAACCAGCCCTGGTAGATCAAAAGCTTAAGGATTCATTCCAAAATCTACAGTGACGGTGGCCTTGACGCTAAGCTGTCCTGGCATAACAGCCATATCGGCAGCAGATTCCATTTTAGCGCCTGCTCCGTATGTCAATGTATCGGAATTGGAATACCGGGCAGCAGGATTGTAGCCCTGTTCCTCAACGTGAAGAATACCAGATAAGGTTCTTCCTCCTGCCTGGGCAATGGTTTCTGCCTTTGTCTGGGCGGCAGCGACCGCCTTTTCCAGAGCTTCCTGATAAGCAGCATCGTAATTGCTTGAGAAATAGTCAACCGATTCAATTCCATTAACTCCAGCTTCCACAGACTGAGAAATGATGGCGCCTGCCTGATCCACAGGAATATCAGAAACCGTAAGAGAGGTGGTCATCTCGTATCCAGTGATCTCCCGGTTGTCAGAATTCCAGTTGTGAATAGGCTGAAGTCCATAGGCGGTGGTTTTAATAGAGGTTTCTTCCACCCCAAGTCCTTTCAGGGTTTCAATGGCCTTATTCAGATCCAGGCTGTTGGCTTCCTGACAGGCAGAAGCAGTAGCTGCTCTTGTATAAATTGAGTAGGTGATCCGGGCCATATCAGGAGTGATTTTGACCTCCTCTGTGCCAGTAACGGTAATCGTATTCGAATTATCTGCATTTTGAACCTGGATGGTTTCTGGAAAGGGAACTGCAGTCTGTGTTCCAGCGCCGCATCCGGAGGCAGCCAAGGCAGAACCCAGAACGGCGGCAGTAAGGCCTGCTGTAAGAATCCATTTTTTTCTGTTTGTAATCATTATTATCCTCCCTTCGCCTAATCGGCATTGCAGCTTTTTTCATTGCTGCTTTTTATATCTAGATCATACCAGAAATGGAAAATAACTGTATTTCTTTTCCCTTAAAGAAATAGGTAAGTTTTATTACAAAAGTCAAAATAATTCTTTCAGTCAGGAATTGTTATCAGCCATATAGTTCTCCGATACCGGAGACAGCCACGTAGATGTGGGATATTTTATACCAGGTGGAAAAATCGATAACTCCTGTCTGAGGAAGGCCAAACACAGACTGGAACTGCCGGACTGCTGCTGCAGTAGCAGGGCCATAAATGCCGTCTGGAGTGATGCGGGGGATAGCAGTATAAACAGTAGAAATTGCAGCAAGCTGCTCCTGAACCTGCATTACCTTCTGTCCGGAGGAGCCGTAGGTCAGATCATAGCCAGGCCAGGAGGCTGGAATTCCGGAGATTTCCTCGGCGGTATTGACGTACATATCGTCTCCATAGAAATGGCGGAGAATACTGATGGGACTGTAGCCCTGCTCGCCAAGGCTGCAGGAGCCCCACTGGGTCATCCAGCCGCGTTCCAGACACTGAACCTGGCGCCCATCGCAGTACTGGGTCAGAATAGGCTGGCGCACATCTGGACGGGAAAGATAGTTATCAAAGATTTCATCTACAATAACAGAAATGCTCTCATAAATATTTCTTCCGGGAATCCATTTGTGATCAAAGGCAGTGGAGGAGGTAATGGTAAAATCATAGCCCCTGTTTCGGTAATGCTCAGTGAAAACCCGGTTCAGGGTAAAGCTCATAATAGCCAGTACATTGGCAGTAATGGTCGCCTGAGGCCAGGTGGCGTAGATTTCACTGGAAGCTACATTTTTAATATAGTCTCTGTACGGCACATAATAATCAGATGCAGAGGTATCTGTGGGAACACCGTCATGAACTACAATGGTCTGGGGAACTACAACGCGGCTTAAAACAATTTCTCCAGATTCTCCTACAGGCTGGATCTCCGGCTCTGCAATTTTCGGAGGATAGGAGCCGTAAAGGGTGTGATCCGGAATTACGACAGGCTTTACTGCAGCAGGATCGGTTTCCGGCTCCATCCGAACGGGCTGAATGGCAACGGAATCTGCCAGAATCTCAGTTCCGTCAATCCGGACGGTTTTAAAACCGGGGGCTGTAATTTCCAGATTATATTCTGCATAAGGGCGGATACCGGATTCCGGATCCAGGCTGTATTCCACAGGGGGCGCTTCCAGAGAGATTTCCGGTGTCTGCCCGGAACGATCGGTATCTGCCTGTTCCAGAGGCCTTAGGGGAGCGTCAGTTCTGGAAACAGAGATTTTGGCATTTTGAACAGGAAAATTGTTTTCGATGTTTACAACATTGACCTGGAGAAAACCACGGCCGGTTCGAGCTTCGGCTGCCGTCATATCCTTTCTCCAAAAGGAATTTATTTTCATAAGATCCTCACACAATCTGTTTCTAAAGTATATCGGTAAAGGTTAAGAAAAATGTATGGATATATTTTTTCTTAACAATGGCTTGAAAATGCAAATAAAATCATGTATAATCTTATCAATTTGGGCACAAGTCAGACAGCCCAAAAGAACATATATTCTACGCAACCTGGAACAGAAAGGAAAGGTACCAACATATGAAAGCATTTCTTATTCTGGAAGACGGAACTGTTTTTACAGGAACCAGCATTGGTTCAGCCAGAGAGGCAGTCAGCGAGATTGTGTTTAACACATCTATGACCGGTTATCTGGAGGTATTGACTGACCCATCCTACGCAGGTCAGGCAGTTGTAATGACCTATCCCTTGATTGGCAATTATGGCATTTGTTATGATGATATGGAATCCGCCCGGCCGTGGCCTGACGGTTTTATTGTACGTGAATTATCCAGACTCCCCAGCAATTTCCGGTGTGAGGATACTATTCAGAATTTTCTTGAGAAAAATGATATTCCCGGCATCAGCGGAATAGATACAAGAGCGCTCACTAAAATATTAAGAGAAAAGGGAACCATGAACGGTATGATTACGACCAGAGAGTATGAGGATCTGGAAGAGCCAATCAGCCGTATTAAGGCATATTCTGTAAAGGGCGTTGTAAAGGCAACCTCCTGTAAAGAGAAATATGTGCTGGAGCCAGAAGACAGCAAGCTGCAGGAGCCTGTACGCCGGGTTGCACTTCTGGACCTGGGAGCAAAGAAAAATATTGCCCGCTCTCTGGTTGAGCGTGGCTGCGAGGTAACGGTTTATCCCTGTGATACACCGGCAGAAGAGATTCTGGCATCCTGTCCCGATGGCATTATGCTGTCAAATGGACCGGGAGATCCCAAGGAAAATACAGAGATTATCCGGGAAATCCGGAAGCTGTATGAGTCCGATACACCGATTTTTGCGATCTGTCTTGGTCATCAGCTGATGGCGCTGGCAACAGGAGCAGACACCTTCAAACTGAAATATGGACACAGGGGAGGAAATCATCCGGTTAAGGATCTGGAAACCGGACGAGTATACATTTCTTCTCAGAACCACGGCTATGCGGTAGATCCGGAAAGCCTGGATCCGTCCGTGGCAGTTCCCGCATTCGTCAATGTAAATGACAAAACCAATGAGGGACTGAAGTACACAGGAAAAAATATTTTTACCGTTCAGTATCATCCGGAGGCATGCCCCGGACCATTGGACTCTGGATATCTGTTTGACCGGTTTATGAAGATGATGGGAGGGAATGAATAATGCCGAAGAATCCTGATATTAAAAAAGTTCTGGTACTTGGCTCCGGCCCGATTATCATTGGCCAGGCAGCTGAATTTGACTATGCAGGCACCCAGGCCTGCCGTTCCTTAAAAGAGGAAGGCATTGAGGTTGTTCTTTTAAACTCCAATCCGGCAACCATTATGACGGACAAGGATATTGCCGATCGGGTGTACATTGAGCCTCTGACAGTAGAGGTAGTAGAGCAGCTGATTAAAAAGGAGCATCCGGACAGCATCCTTCCCACTCTGGGCGGTCAGGCTGGACTGAATCTGGCTATGGAGCTGGAGGAGGCCGGATTTTTAGAGAAAAACCATGTGCGACTGATTGGAACTACGGCTCTGACCATTAAAAAGGCAGAGGATCGGGAAATGTTTAAGGAAACCATGGAGAAAATCGGTGAGCCGGTAGCGCCCTCAGATATTGTAGAAAATGTAGAGGACGGTCTGCGGATTGCAGAAGAAATCGGGTATCCGGTGGTTCTTCGTCCCGCCTACACCCTGGGCGGCAGCGGCGGCGGAATTGCCGAGGATCGGGAAACCTGCCGGGAAATTCTGGAAAATGGTCTTCGCCTTTCTCGTGTGGGCCAGGTTCTGGTTGAACGCTGCATTGCCGGATGGAAGGAAATTGAATATGAGGTAATGCGTGACGGCGCCGGAAACGTGATTACGGTATGTAATATGGAAAATATCGATCCCGTAGGCGTTCATACAGGTGACAGTATTGTTGTGGCTCCCTCTCAGACTCTGGGGGATAAGGAATACCAGATGCTGCGCAGCTCTGCCTTAAATATTATTACAGAGCTGGGAATCACCGGAGGGTGCAATGTTCAGTATGCCTTAAATCCCAACAGCTTTGAATACTGTGTAATTGAAGTAAATCCCCGTGTCAGCCGTTCCTCTGCACTGGCATCGAAGGCGACTGGGTATCCCATTGCCAAGGTTGCTGCAAAGATTGCTCTGGGCTATACTCTGGATGAGATTAAGAACGCTGTTACAAAAAAGACCTATGCCAGCTTTGAGCCTATGCTGGACTACTGTGTGGTAAAAATGCCCCGTCTGCCCTTTGATAAATTTATCAGCGCAAAACGTACTCTGGGAACTCAGATGAAGGCAACCGGAGAGGTTATGAGCATCTGTACCAATTTTGAAGGTGCTCTGATGAAAGCCATTCGTTCCCTGGAGCAGCATGTAGACTGTCTGAAATCCTATGATTTCAGACATCTGGACAACGATGCGCTTCTGATGCAGTTAGGAAAGGTGGATGACCGGAGAATCTGGGTGATTGCAGAGGCACTGCGCCGGGGAATGTCTTATGAGATCATTCACAGCATTACCAAGATTGATTTCTGGTTTATCGACAAGCTGGCGATTCTGGTAGAGATGGAGCAGGCCTTAGAGAAGGGCCCGCTGACTCCGGAGCTGTTAAAGGAAGCGAAGCGGATGGAATTCCCGGACAATGTGATTGCCCGCCTTACCGGAAAAACTGAGGCAGAGATCAAGACAATGCGTCATGAAAATCAGATTCGGGCGGCCTACAAAATGGTAGATACCTGCGCGGCTGAATTTGCAGCAGAAACTCCTTATTATTATTCCTGCTTTGACGGAATCAGCGAGGTGGAGCCGGATGAGTCAGAAAACAGAAAGAAAAAGGTTCTGGTGCTCGGTTCCGGTCCTATCCGGATCGGCCAGGGAATCGAATTTGACTTCTGTTCTGTACACAGTACCTGGGCCTTTAAAAAAGAAGGCTATGAGACCATTATTGTAAATAATAACCCGGAGACGGTAAGTACGGATTTTGATATTGCAGATAAGCTATATTTTGAGCCGCTGACAGCAGAGGATGTGGAGAGCATCGTTGATATTGAGAAGCCGGATGGCGCTGTTGTTCAGTTTGGAGGTCAGACAGCCATTAAGCTGACAGAAGCGCTGATGAAAATGGGCGTGCCGATTTTGGGAACAGCGGCAGAGGATGTAGATGCGGCAGAGGACAGAGAACTGTTTGATCAGATTCTGGAGCAGTGCCAGATTCCGAGACCGGCAGGACAGACGGTATTTACTGCAGAAGAGGCCAAGAAGGCAGCGAATGAGCTGGGATATCCGGTTCTGGTGCGTCCCTCCTATGTGCTGGGCGGACAGGGTATGCAGATCTGCATCAATGACCATGATATTGATGAGTTTATTGGTATTATTAATATGATTGCCCAGGATCATCCGATTCTGGTAGATAAGTATATTATAGGAAAAGAGATTGAAGTGGATGCTGTCTGCGACGGTCAGGACATTCTGATTCCTGGTATTATGGAGCACATTGAGCGGACAGGAGTACACTCTGGAGACAGTATTTCCGTATATCCGGCCCCCAGCATTACCCCTGAGGTGGAAGCAAAGCTGGTGGATTATACAGAAAAGCTGGCACGGGCTCTTCATGTAAAGGGAATGATCAATATTCAGTTTATTGTAGCAGGAGAAGAGGTTTATATCATCGAGGTAAATCCCCGTTCCTCCAGAACCGTTCCCTATATCAGCAAGGTTACGGGAATCCCCATTGTGCCTCTGGCTACGCAGGTCATCTGCGGACATAGTCTGCGGGAGCTGGGCTACACGCCGGGGCTGCAGAAGAAGGCAGAGTATATCGCAATCAAAATGCCGGTATTCTCTTTTGAGAAAATCCGCGGAGCAGATATCAGCCTGGGACCAGAAATGAAGTCTACCGGTGAGTGTCTGGGAATTGCCAAAACCTTTAACGAGGCTCTTTATAAGGCATTTGAAGGTGCAGGAATTAAGCTGCCTAAGCATAAAAATATGATTATTACGGTGCGGGATTCGGAAAAAGAGGATGTGGTAGAGATTGCCCGCCGTTTCCAGAATGTGGGCTACCGGATTTTTGCCACCCGTGGTACCTCCAAGGCTTTAAATGATCATGGAATCAAAGCTCTTACTGTGCAGAAGCTGGAGCAGGAATCTCCCAATATTCTGGATCTGATTCTGGGGCATGAGATTGATCTGATCATCGATATTCCTCATCAGGGAGCGGACAGAAGCAGGGATGGCTTTATTATCCGGCGTAATGCCATTGAGACGGGCGTACATGTACTGACCAGTCTGGATACGGCTGCTGCTCTGGCAACCAGTTTGGAAAACAGGGCAAGAGAGCTGACTCTGGTAGATATTGCAAAGGTGGTACGGTAAAGGAGCAGGAAAGAACAGAAAGGATATTGGACAATGGCAGGAGGAATGCAGATGACATGGGATGACTGGAACCCATACCTGGGTGTGGATTACCGCCTGATGGGGGCTGTGGCTGTCATCTGCCTTCTGGGCGCTGTGATCCTGGAAATTGGGGCTTTTCGGAGACGAAAGGCCCTTTTTGTGTATCCATGCGCAGGAAGGCAAAACGATATTTACTCAGGAAGCAAAGCGGGAAAATACCTGAGAAGAAATGAGGGTTACAGACCGGGGATCTTTTTGTGGAAAGGAATTCTCTGGTTCTATATATTTACTATTTTATGTGCAACAGTTCTGGGAAGGAGCGGCGGTCAGAAACCAGAATTTTCTCTGGAGCTTTTCTGGACGTTGAAGGCGGCTCTTGCTACAGGAAACTGGAGGTATTGGTATTTTATTGTGGGAAATATTCTTCTGTTTGTGCCTCTGGGATTTCTGCTCTGGCAAACGGTTTCAGACAGACCCTGGAAAACCTTTCAAATTGTTATTTTGTGTTTTTTTCTTTCTGTGCTGGTAGAAGTTATTCAGTATATAACGGGAACCGGGTTCAGCGAGCTGGATGATTTTTTCAATAATACCCTGGGCGGCTGGCTGGGCTGCGGAGCCGGATTCCTGTATCAGAGAATATTTCACGGAAGGAGGCACTGAGAGAGGAGATGATGAAGTTTCAGGACTCCAATTTCACTGGGATGAAAAGAGAACATTCTGGCTTATACACTGGAATGGAAAGAGAACATTCTGCTTGCACTGTCTGTATTCTTGTGCTAAACTGAAAAAAAGCATACTACATTTCTTATATTTCTATGGGCTTATGGCCCGTCCGGTTCTGTCTTGGAATCATTTAGAAAGGTCTATGCTTATAATCCCCATATGATAAAGCAGAAGATCTTGAAAAAGCTTGTCTTCTGCAGTGCTTACAAATGCAGAAGGCAGAGAAGCTGCTTTCTGCCATAACAGACAGGAGGCGAAGAATGAGACAGAAACAGTCAAAGGAAAACAGCCGGAAGCATCATCAAAAGAGCAGTCCGGCAGTCAAACGGGAGGCAGAAAGCCTGTCAATATCCACAAACACAATCGAAAAAAACGAGAAAGCCAGATTGGAATCCCGGATAACTTCCGGTATGTCATATTCTGTTTCGGAAAAGGAATATGATAAGAAATTGGCTCAGGAACTGGTAGACCGTTATGAACGGTACCGGAAGATTCTAAAGGATCTTACGCTGATGAGCGACAGCTTTATGCGGGCTGTGCTGAAAAATCCGAAATGTACAGAGGAGGTGCTGCGGATTATTCTGAATAAAAACCAGTTACAGGTCATTGACCAGAGATTACAGGCAGATTATAAGAATCTGCAGGGCAGGTCGGCGATACTGGACTGTGTGGCTGTGGACAGAGAACACAATCTTTATAATGTAGAGATTCAGCAAAAAAGGGAAGGGGCATCTCCGAAGCGAGCCAGATATCACAGCGGATTACTGGATATGAATCTTCTGGAGGCGGGGGAAGCGTATCAGAAGCTTCCAACCAGTTATGTCATATTTATTACGGAAACAGATGCGCTGGGGGATCATCTGCCGATTTATCACATCAGCAGAAAAATCCGTGAAAACGGAAAGGATTTTCCAGACTGCGCTCATATCATTTATGTGGATTCAAAAAATCAGGAGGACACGGAGCTTGGAAGGCTGATGCATGATTTTCACTGCAAAGCGCCGGAAGAGATGTATAATCCCGTGCTGCGCCGACAGGTTTATCAATTTAAAAAGACCAGGGAAGGAGTGACGTTTATGTGCAGAGAGATGGACAAGATTTACAGGGATGGAGAGAGAGCTGGAGAGAAGATAGGACAGGAGCGCGGAGAGAAAATCGGAAAGAAGCAAGGTGTAAGGAATGAACAGAGAAGAATCGTAAATTCTTTAAAACGAAAAGGAAAGACAATGGACGAAATTGCATATCTGACAGGAATTCATGAAAATGTGGTGAGGAAGCTGCTGGGGGAAGAACGGTATGCAACAAAGTAATACAGAAGAATAAGATCATTTTGAAAAAGCATATCACATTTCTAACGTTTCTATGGGCTGATGGCCCGTCCGGTTCTGTCTTGGAATCATTTTTGAAAGGTCTATGCTTGCAATCACCAATTTATGAAGCAGAAGACCGAAGATTCGATGGTCTTCTGCAGCTGCAAATGCAGAAGGCGGAAAAACTGCTTTCTGCCATAACAGACAGGAGGAGAAGAATGAGACAGAAACAGTCAAAGAAATATAATCAGGAATTGGCTCAGGAGCTGGTAGACCGTTATGAACGGTACCGGGAGATTCTAAAGGATCTTACGCTGATGAGCGACAGCTTTATGCGGGCTGTACTGAAAAATCCGAAATGTACAGAGGAGGTGCTGCGGATTATTCTGAATAAAAACCAGTTACAGGTCATTGACCAGAGATTACAGGCAGATTATAAGAATCTGCAGGGCAGGTCGGCGATACTGGACTGTGTGGCTGTGGACAGAGAACACAATCTTTATAATGTAGAGATTCAGCAAAAAAGGGAAGGGGCATCTCCGAAGCGAGCCAGATATCACAGCGGATTACTGGATATGAATCTTCTGGAGGCGGGGGAAGCGTATCAGAAGCTTCCAACCAGTTATGTCATATTTATTACGGAAACAGATGCGCTGGGGGATCATCTGCCGATTTATCACATCAGCAGAAAAATCCGTGAAAACGGAAAGGATTTTCCAGACTGCGCTCATATCATTTATGTGGATTCAAAAAATCAGGAGGACACGGAGCTTGGAAGGCTGATGCATGATTTTCACTGCAAAGCGCCGGAAGAGATGTATAATCCCGTGCTGCGCCGACAGGTTTATCAATTTAAAAAGACCAGGGAAGGAGTGACGTTTATGTGCAGAGAGATGGACAAGATTTACAGGGATGGAGAGAGAGCTGGAGAGAGAATAGGCCAAAAACGGGGAAAGAAACAAGGCGTAAGAAATGAACAAAGGAGAATCGTGAATTCTTTAAAAAGAAAAGGAAAGACAATGGACGAAATTGCCTATCTGACAGGAATTCATGAAAATGTGGTGAGGAAGCTTCTAGGGGACACTGCCTCTCTATAGTGTAAGAAAACGATAATTCTATTGTAAAGCATCTATCAGGGTCGATAGGTGCTTTTTTCATTTTAAATAAGGAAAACTCATTTTATGATATAAAACGTTTCATGAGATTAGAATAGTAATATAGATAAAATAAATGGAATTAAATCCGATATTTTTAAATAGAAGCACAATAAATGGAATGCTTCTTGACTGAATATACAAAGTTCACTAGAAATGTCTTTATTTTCTTTTCTTCATTTATCAGGATTATCCAATCAGACTCTGTTTTAGGCTGTTTCCATAGAATGTATTTGGAATAAACTGCCATTGTATCAGCTTCAAAACATACGAAAATCAAGACAAGGGGCATTGACAATTAATGTGGAATAATATACAATGACAAACGAGATTTGTATTAAAATGTAAAACGTTGCGTAAATTTATCATAAAAATAGATTTATGGAAAGGAATGATATATTTTTGCAAATATCGCAAAGAGAGAATGGAATGTGTGAAATCATCGATATTCACACGCATATTCTTCCGGAAACAGACGATGGGGCCAGAGGAATACAGGAATCCATACAGCTGATTGAGCAGGCAGCGGCCCAGG
The DNA here is from genome assembly GCA_900538475.1 of uncultured Clostridium sp. Lineage (GTDB taxonomy): Bacteria > Bacillota > Clostridia > Lachnospirales > Lachnospiraceae > Brotaphodocola. The sequence continues at coordinate 66,913 of UPYT01000018.1, forward strand.
GAATTACGGGCATGATTGCCACACCCCATTTTTCTAGACATCAAAGCGTATCTTCACTAAAGACGAAACTATCAACCCTTCGGGAGGAAGTGAAAAAACACAATCCCGATTTTCAATTATATCTCGGACAGGAAAATTTTTATCATGAGGAACTGACGGAACGACTGGATCAGGGGGAAGCCCTGACTATGGCGGAAAGCCGTTATGTTCTGGTGGAATTTGACCCGGCAGTAAGCTACGGACAGCTGATGCGAGGTGTCCGCAGACTGTCCGAAGCTGGTTACTGGCCGATTCTGGCCCATATAGAACGGTATTTTTGCCTAAGAGAGCATGGGCTGGAGGAGATTTTCTCCCTGGGCTGCTATCTGCAGATGAATTTTGCAAGCCTGCAGGGGCATTGGTATCAGAAGGATGTGCGCTGGTGCCGCAAACAGGTGGAGGAGGGCAGAATCCAGTTTTTGGGAACGGATCTGCACCGGACAGATTTCAGGCCGCCTGTCATAACAGAAGCTGTAAAGTGGCTTATTCATCATATCAATCCGGAGGCGCTGGAAGAAATGGTTCACAGAAATCCGGTCTGCATAATTAAAAATGAAAAAATATAGTAAGGAACGAATCGCATGGAAAATGAAAAAAATTTAAGAGACAACGATGAGATGGAAATCGATCTTCTTCAGCTGTTTTATGCATTAAAAAAGAAGATCTGGTTTATTCTGGCGGCCATGATTATTGGCGGGGGATTGGCAGGAGCATACAGCAAATTTTTGATTACGCCTCAGTATTCTTCTACCAGTATGATGTACATACTGTCCAAGGAAACCACATTGACATCACTGGCAGATCTGCAGATAGGAAGCCAGCTGACAGAAGATTACAAGGTAATCGTAAACAGCCGGCCGGTATTGGGCGAGGTGATTGATTCCCTGGCACTTGATATGAGCTATGAACAGCTTCTGGCTAAGGTTTCTATCGGAAATCCGACCGATACCCGTATTCTGACTGTAACGGTGACGGATCCGGATCCTTACCGGGCAAAGGCTATTGTGGATTGTGTGGCAGAGACAGCTTCCGATTATATCGGAGAGATTATGGAAATGATTCCGCCTAAAATTATTGAAAACGGAACAGTTGCGACAAGGAAAACAAGCCCCAGCAACGGAAAGAATGCAGTGCTGGGAGCCCTGGCTGGTATGGTTCTGGTTTGCGGAGTCATTGTGATTCAGGTAATTATGAACGATACCGTCCGCACGGAAGAGGATGTAGAGCGGTATCTGGGACTGAGTGTTCTGGCATCTGTGCCTTTGCGGGAAGGTGAGGAACGGACAAAACCGGGACACAATAGCAATGGCGAAAATACCAAGTCCAGAAAACGGAGGAAGAAAGCATGAGCAGAACAATGGTGACCTTAACCCGTGAGATGCAGGATGATTACGGTTATAACGAGGCGATCAAAACCCTGCGTACCAATATCCTTTTCTGCGGAAGCAAGGTAAGAGTAATTATGTTTACCAGCTCTGTTCCGGGAGAGGGAAAAAGCGATATCACGCTGGCTGCAGCCCAGTCTATGGCCCAGCTGGGAAAAAAAGTCCTGGTCATTGACGGAGATATCCGCCGTTCTGTACTGGTAACCCGGTATCAGCTGAAGGAAAAGGTGAACGGTCTGTCTCAGTATCTCTGTGGGCAGAAAAATTTGGAAGATGTGATTTACGATACCAGCGTAGAAAATATGAGCATGATTTTTGCAGGCCCTTATTCTCCTAATCCGGCAGAGCTTCTGGAGGAAAAGCTGTTTACCAGTCTTCTGGAATATGCAAGGGGAGAATTTGACTATATTATGATCGATACGCCGCCAATGGCAAATCTGATTGACGGAGCCATTGTAGCAAGGCAGTGCGACGGAGCCGTTATGGTGATCGAAAGCGGGGCGATCAGCTATAAGGTAGAGCAGAGAGTAAAGGCCCAGCTGGAGAAATCAGGATGCCGGATTTTGGGAGTGGTACTGAATAAGGTAGATGTAAGGGCCCAGGGCTACTATGGTACTTATGGAAAATACGGCAAATATAAAAAGTATGATGCCTATGCAGCCTATGATCAGAAAGACCGGGATCAGGGGTATCAGACTGGCGCCCGAAGTCACAGAAGCAGAAAGCAGGGAGCAGAGGAAAAAGAAAACGAGGCAGCAAATGTATGAGAAACAACCGGGATGAACGCTACAGCGGATTTTCCGGCTGGCTGAGAAAAAACAGGACTGCGCTCCGAAGCTGTGGGATTGCTGCGGCTGTCATCGGAACCGGACTGGCTGTCTGGTACGGAGTTGGAATGTATCAGCAAAGGAAGGCGGAAGAAGCTATGATTGCAGCCCGCTATGAGACTCAGCAGGAGAATCCGGAAGAGACTCTGGCGGAAATGGCGAAGGAAGATCAGGAAAGCGCAGACAGCGGAACGCAGACAGGGAAAGAAATGCTGTTTGAGGAAAATACCGTTTTCTGGAATGGAAAAACATATAAGAGAAATACCTATGTAAAAGCAGTGCTCTGCATGGGGGTGGATCGAGATGGTCCCATGACAGAAACGACCCTTTCCGGAGACGGAGGACAGGCAGACGGAATTTTTCTTTTAGCCAACGACACTGCCCGGGACAGCATGAAAATTCTTTTGATTCCCCGGGATTCTATGACAGAAATTACGAAAACAGATACCTCCTGGACAGAGGCAAACGGCGCAAAGCTGGGAGAGGTAGTGGATCATTTGAGCCTTTCCTATGCCTATGGAGATGGACGGGAAAAAAGCTGTGAGTATACAAAACAGGCAGTATCCCATCTTCTGATGGGGCTGAAAATCGATTCCTACATGGCAGCCGATTTGGAGATCATTGCATCCTTAAATGATGAGGTAGGAGGAGTTACCGTAACGATTCCCACGATGGGAATGGAGCAGGCAGATCCAGAATTTGTATTTGGACAGACGGTTCGGCTGAAAGGTGAACAGGCAGAGCGGTTTGTGCGCTTTCGTGATACAGAGCGGGATAATTCTGCCATATCACGAATGGAACAGCAGAAGCTGTATATCAGCGGCTTTTTCCAGGCAGTGAAAGAAAAAAGCAGGGCAGAGAGCAATATTACAGAGCATTTGTTTGAAATGAGCCAGGACTACATGGTAACAGATATGGCAAAGGATGAGTATTTAAAGCTTGCCATCAATGCTCTGGAAGGAGAAGGACTGACCTCTGCCAGCTTCAAAATGGCTCCAGGAACAGGTACTGCCACAGAAACCTATGATGAATACTATGTGGATCAGGAGGCTCTGGTTCCCATTCTCCTGGATTTGTTTTACCGGGAAACATAATGCAGTAACCGGCAGCTCATCAGGGCGCCGTTTATTGAATATATAAGGCAGATTTTGAAGTAATGAGAGATCTGCCGAAACAGGAAAGGAGGAGAATCCCATGAAAAAGTGGAAAGCACTCACTGTATTTGGTCTGGTATGTGCTCTGGCAGCTATGCCGGTACTGACCTTTGGTGCAAGTTCTAAAGAGGAAAGCAGCGGCGGTTCATCCAGCGGCGGCAGTTCCTCCAGCAGCAGCGGAAGCATTGTAGCAGGCAGCGGTAGTTCTGTTATCCAGAAGCCGACTCAGGTAACCGTAGATGCAAATGGCGTACAGACAACCGGTGCAGGTACAGTAGTAAACAGCGAAAACGGAACCATTATTGCAGTACCGTCTAACGGTGTGAATGCAGCCGGCCAGGCTGTTACCAGCGATGCAAATGGAAATACGGTTATCCGCGATCAGGCAACCGGAAGCTCCGTTACCGTTGTAGTAGGAAAAACTGCTGACGGTAAAAACAGCACAGCAGGACTGAGCCAGCAGACCATCAGCCAGTTTGAGGCCATTGATACAACAAAATCCATGGCAGGCGTACTGCCGGAGGCTGCAGGCTATACCGTACAGGAAAATATTAACCTGAATGTGTACGATACAGCAACAGGAGCTGCTGTAGTCGGAACTCAGATTGTGCCCATTAAGTGGACCGGACTGACTCAGGCAATGAACGCAGAAAACCTGATGGTAGGTTACTACGACAACGCAACCGGCCAGTATATTCTGGTACCAATTGTAGCAATTGATTACGCAACCCAGACCATTAACATTCGTGTTAACGGTTCCGGTACAGCAAGAATTATGACCCGGTAATCGAAGCTTGATAAAAGAATCGATTTCAGGATCAAAAAAACCATTGGGACTCCGGCTGCAGAAATGCAGTCGGGGAACCGGTATTTGAACATGAGAAAGTATATCAAAAACAGTAACCGTTCAGCCACGCATCTTTTCTGCTGCGTATAGTGGACAAGAAGCATCGGGGCGTCTGCACTATAAAGGTTCCGACAGGAAAACGCTTATGAAAATAAACTTTCAAAGCTTTTTCCTGTTTGAATCTTTGCATAGCTGGACTGTTATCAAAAATAAAAGAAGCAAAAAATATTTAACTTGGGAAATAACCAGCTGAGTCTGAAAGGGAACAGGCTGTAGCATGATTTTATAAAAAACGGGAACATATCAGGAATATAAAAAGGGATTCAAGTACAGGGGAGGAAAAGAGAAGATGTACAGAAAAGCACAGGGATGGGAAAAACATGTGGATTTTATCATACTGGATATGATTTGTCTGCAAATTGCTTATGTGCTGGCCTATGCACTGGCCGGATACGGAGGAAATCTTTATTCTGTTCAGATTTACAGAAATATCGCCATATTTCTGGAGCTGGCAGATCTGGTAACAATTTTCATGTTTGACACCTTAAAAAATGTGCTGAAGCAGGGCTCATATCAGGATATGAAGATTACTGTTCAGCACAGCGCCATTGTAGGAGCGCTGACGATTCTGTATTTGTTTTTGCTTCAGCAGGGAGAGGATTTTTCCAGATTAACCCTGGTACTTACTATCGTTCTCTATATTTTTCTTACTTTTCTGGTGCGGGAGCTGTGGAAGCAGCTGCTTCGAAAACAGATGGAAACGGGAACAACAGGTTCTCTTTTGATTGTAACCACATTGGATATCGCAGAAGAAGTGATTCAGAATATGAAGGATCACAACTACGGAAGACACCGGATTGCAGGAGCAGTGATCCTGGATCGTGACAGAACAGGAGAAATTATCGCAGAAATTCCAGTAGTAGCCAGCGAAGAAACGGCACCGGAATATGTGTGTCAGGAATGGATCGACGAGGTGCTGATTGTAGCCTCAAAATCAGTTCCCTATCCGGCTGAGATGATTGACCGTCTGTCAGAAACGGGAGTCATCGTACATATGAACCTGGCGCAGGTTTCCAACAAAACAGGAAAGCGTCAGTTTGTCGAGCGGGTGGGAAATTATACCGTACTGACTACCAGTATTAACTATGCTACTGATCGTCAGCTGGTGCTGAAGCGGATGATGGATATTGCAGGAGGTCTGGTAGGCTGTCTGCTGACAGGAATCATCTTTGTGTTTATTGCGCCTGTCATTTATATCAGTTCCCCTGGCCCTATCTTCTTTTCACAGGAGCGAGTAGGGAAAAACGGACGCCGGTTTAAAATGTACAAATTCCGAAGCATGTATATGGATGCAGAAAAGCGGAAAGCAGAGCTGATGAAGGAAAACAAAATGGGAGACGGAAAGATGTTCAAGCTGGACTTCGACCCCCGTGTCATCGGCAATAAAATCCTTCCGGACGGAACGAAAAAAACAGGAATCGGAGATTTTATCCGGAAAACAAGTCTGGACGAATTCCCCCAGTTTTTCAATGTTCTGAAGGGAGATATGAGTATCGTAGGAACCAGACCGCCGCTGATTGGAGAGGTCAGCCTGTATGAGCTTCATCACCGGGCGCGGCTTGCCATCAAGCCGGGTATCACAGGAATGTGGCAGGTCAGTGGTCGCAGCGACATCACGGATTTTGAGGAAGTGGTGCAGCTAGACCGGGAATACATCGAGAACTGGAGCTTTGGTCTGGATGTGAAGATCCTGGTGAAGACGGTGCTGGCGGTGTTTATGAGAGATGGGGCTGTGTAAGGAAAATGGATGGAGCCCACAGAAATGTGGGCTTTATGTCATAGGAAAGTGCGTCCTATGACATAAAAACGCTCTGCGAGGATCGCCATGCGGCGGAAGAGAATTTTGTCGCAGAAGCG
>UPYT01000019.1 GCA_900538475.1 uncultured Clostridium sp.
CCGCCTGCGGCGGGTCGCTTCTGCGACAAAATTCTCTTCCGCCGCATGGCGATCCCCGCGGAACGTTTTTATGTCATAGGACGTAATTTCCTATGACATAAAAACAGGCAGAGTGACCGCCTTTGCTGCCTCTCTGCCTCATTCTGCACATTATAAAGGTTACTTTCCTACTACCCATGCTCCATCCTTGCCTACATAGTAGCTGTCAATAGTCATGTCAGTAGCCATCGTATTATCTTCCTGAAAATAATACCACTTTCCATCAATCTCCTGCCAGCCGGTCACTGCCGCGCCGCTTCCATCAAGCCAGTACTTTTCATCTCCCGACTCCAGCCAGGTATTGACTGCCATGGTTCCATCCTCCTGAATCCAGAACAGAACATCTCCGCTCTTAATCCACTGATTGGAAGCCATCGTGCCGTCTGATTTGTAATAATTCCATGATTCTCCGCTGCGCACCCATCCGGTCTGCGCCAGTACGGGAAATGCAGAAGCCAGAACCATCAGTACTGTCAGTATCAGTGCTGTTCCTGTTCTTCTCATCTTGCCATCCGCTCCTTTTAATGAATGATCTTCCGACCGGAAGCATCCACACGATACCCGCCGGGCACCAGCGCATCCACAGCCAGAACACCGCTCTTTAAGAAATAATACTCTTCACCGTCAATAACCTTCCAGCCATTCTTAAGCGCTACGCCATTTTCCTGGAAAAAATACCACTTTCCATCTTCTGTCTGTCTCCAGTCATTAGAAACCATCTTTCCATCCGGATCCAGCCAGTACAGATCAGAATTCAGCTTTAAAAGCTGATCCTTCATGGTCAGACCGCTGCCGTCTACGTAATACCAGGATTCTCCATCATAGAGCCACTCAGTTACAGCCATCTTGCCATTACTCTTGACCCAGTAGGAAGCAGTGACAGTTCCATCTTCTGCAGTTGTGTTTACCCACATATTTTTTGCCACCGTACCGTCGTCCAGATAATAAAACCAGTCTTTTCCAACGGTTCCCCAGTGTGCCGCAAAGGCTGCCGTGGTGGACAGTGATGCGAATACTGCTGTCAGGGCCATCACCCGGAATATATTTTTCTTCATTGCAAATCCATCTCCTTTTCCAACAGCGGTTATCGCTGTAACCTCTTTCTCATTTTTCATTTCTTCTCTTCTATGGATTAATCATACGTTTTGGGGTCTTGTTTGTCAATAAATTTTTCCTTACAATTCCCTGTCTCTGTTACGACATACAGCCATACCAGCCCAGGAAAGAAAGTACCCTGGCACATTCTCGAACCAAAGCACAGCTGCGTCAGCAGACCTTTTTCTCTGGCACACAGTGCATATTCTTCGCGAAGCATTTTGCATTATAAAACACACTTCCCTATAATATGGAAAAACGGCAGAGAATTTTCTCTGCCGCCGTTCAAATACCATTAATCCAGATCCTCTTCGCCTACCAGCTCATCAAACTCCTGATCATCCAGAAGCTCGTCAAATGCGTCTGCTACGATCTCATACTCATCATCATCCATGATGTTGTCCAGGCTGGGATTTCCGTCTGCATCCTCTGTATAACGATACAGATATACCTCGCCCTCTTCAGCCTCAGCGCCTTCCATCGGAAGCAGCGCAATGTAATCTCTGTCGCCTGCTTCGAAAATCGTCAGCACCACACACTCCAGCTCACTTCCGTCATCCAGAGTCAGTGTGACAGTCATCTCTTCCTGTTCCAGTTCTTCATTGGGATTCTGTGCCATGTAAGTTGTCCCTCTCTTTCTCGTCTGGCTTGCCGCCATAGTCTCACAGTTACACTTTATCAAACTTTCCCTATGAAATCAAGATTTTTTGTAACTATTCAGGACGGCGGGAGAACTGGCAGAAAAAATTCTTGTAGAGTTCGCTTGTAAAGGGATTTTTCTGCCAGTTCTCACATCGGAGGAATCTCCGATGCTTCTTGTCCGGCTTTGCCGAACAAGAAGATGCCCCGTCCTGAACAGTTACGATTTTTTCAGATAATTACGAAACAGCTGCATAATTCCCACCAGTACCTGCTTGTGCTCTGAGGGAAGCGGTTCCCATTCTGCTACCGGAAAGTCTGTCAATCCGTCCTGTTCGCGGTTTTCCTCAATCATAGCAAAAAATTCTGAAAGCTGCAGTCCAAAGGCTCTGCATATTTTATCCAGGCTGCTGATACTGATTACGCTGCGCTTATTTAACATCGTAGTCAAAGTAGACTGCTTGATTCCGCTCATTTTAGAAAGCCGATACCGGGTCATCCCTCTCAGCTCCATTAATTCCTCTATTTTCCTGAGAATCCGCTCGTTATCCATGTTCTTTCTCCTTCTCATCCGTATGTCTCATCTGCGCAAGCCTGATATATATCTGTTGTTTTTCGGGTACTGTATCCTTAACAGTGTCCGTCTTAATCTTATTGGATTTTATAACCAGAACATAGATTTAATATTTTGATATTATATGACGTATATTTGACATATTTTTCCAATTTTTCCAAAAAAATGTTTCTTCCACCAAAAAGAAAAAGCGCAGGCATACCGGCCTTTCACCGCCATGCCTGACGCTTTTTAATACTCAATTCCCTTTCGTGCCCCAATTCCCTTTTCAAAGGGATGCTTTTCCGCGTGGATTTCTGAAATATAATCTGCCATTTTTTTCATGCAGTCCGAAGGATTTCTCCCGGTAAGTACAACCTCCATTCCCTCCGGCCTGGTTTTTAAAAATTCCGCCACTCTCTCTTCCTTCGTCAGTCCAGTATTGCAGGCGGCCATAATCTCATCAAAAATAACCAGATCAAATTTTTCCTTCACTGCCCTGGCACATGCCGTTTCCAGCATCTGTCCATACCACTCTGACGCCTCCCGCCGCTCCTCTTCTGTCATACGAAATGTAAAGCCGAAAGTTTTTTCACAGGGAACCACCTCTATCCCCGGAATCCGGCGCAGAACGGAAACCTCTCCGGAATCCTCTGTTTTCAGAAACCGGACTATCAGAACTCTCATTCCACGTCCGGCGGCCCGAACCGCCAGCCCTACCGCTGCCGTGGTCTTTCCCTTTCCGTCTCCGCAGTATATGTGAACATATCCTTTTTGCTGTTTCACTGCTTTCCTCTGCCTTTCTCCCAGTTGACGTTTCCCGGCACAGAGCCAGGTGCTTCCAGATATTCATCAATAAAACGGGATCTTTCCTGAGGACGTCCATACCGCTCTCTGGCATAATATACATGAAGCCGATCTTTGGCCCTTGTCATGGCCACATAAAACATCCGCCGTTCTTCTTCCAGATCTGCCTCCAGGACAGCCTTATGATGAGGGGTCACGCCTTCATTCGCATCTAAAATATAGACAATCGGAAATTCCAGTCCCTTAGAGCTGTGCATAGTCATCAGAGAAACACAGTCTGTATTCAGGCTGTCCCGATTAGCAAGCTGCTGTCGGAGCTGTTCTCCATATTCCCTCATATGATCCTGCCACGCATCCATTGTTTTGTAGGAGGAAGCACTCTCCTGAAGCTGATCTGCAATCTGCAGCAGATCCTCTGCCTTCATTCTCCTGTTCTCAGCGTATTCCCGAAGATAGTCGTCGTAGCCTACTGCCTTGCGGATATAATTCACCGCCGCCACGGGAGCCATTCTGCCAATCATCTTTAAGTCATACTCCAGCTGTTCAATCCGCTCTACCATCCATCCTCTGTCCTGATACCAGGACTTCAGACTATCCCAGGAGATAATCTGTCCCTCCAGAGCATCCCGGCTGACAAATCTTTTCGGACGATTGATCACCCGCAGCACATCTGCTCTCCGAGCCTGTCTGTGCTTTGCCAGTTCATCGCCTGCTATGCGGATATAAGCCAGGATATCCTGGGTAATCCAGTGCTCATACAGGTTGGGAAGAGAATCCTTCATCCGGAAGGGAAGGTTCCATTCCATCATCCGCTCCATTAAAAGCCGCGGCTCCATGCTGGTCCGGTAAAGCACTGCAATATCCGACAGATGATATCCCATCCGCACATAATCCTGAATTTCCTCCACAATCGTTCTGGTTTCTGTATGGGCATCCGCAAAGCCCATAACAGCCACAGGCCGGCCCGCTCCCCGAAACGCCTGGATTTCTTTGTCAAACCGCATTTTATTGTGGCGAATCAGACGGCCCGCCGCATCCACAATAGAGGAGGAAGAACGGTAGTTAATCCCCAAAAGGGTTCTCTTTGCTGTTGGATAATCCTTTTCAAAGCCCAGCATAATCTCCGGTTTTGCTCCCCGGAACCGGTAAATAGACTGATCATCATCTCCTACAATGAACAGATTGTTCTCCGGTGCAGCCAGCATTTTTACGATTTCATACTGAACCCGGTTAATATCCTGAAATTCGTCAATCAAAATAAACCGGTACCTGCGCTGCCATGCCGCCAGAATATCCTTTCTCTGATCAAACAGCTGGTAGCACATCACCAGCATATCATCAAAGTCAAGAAGTCCCTTTGACTCCAGGCCCCGGTTATAGCCCTCGTAGAGCTTTTTAAATATTTCTTCTGAACAGTTTTTGGAATAATAGTGCTCCAGACTCATCATCTCGCCTTTGACCATGCTGATTTCCGATAAAATGGAGCTGATAAATTCACCCTCATCCTCCACATCAATCCGGTATCGATCCACCAGCTCCCGCATCAGCTGAATCCGCTGCTCCTCCCGGACAATGTTGGAGGCATCATAGCGGTATGCATGTTTGAGAATACTGAAAAATACCGCGTGAAAGGTACCAAAGCTGACGGGGAGACTCCGTCCCTCCATCAGCTTCTGGAAACGCTGCCTCATCTCTGAGGCAGCAGCTTTTGTAAATGTAATAACCAGGATACTTTCCGGATCCACCCCGTAGCCCTCCACCAGACATCTGACCCGGTGGGTGATTACCGTGGTTTTTCCGGAGCCCGGTCCTGCAAGAACCATCATGGGCCCCTTCAGATGGCGGATGGCCTGCAGCTGTGATTTATGAAATGCCATGAAGCTTCTGTCTCTCCTCTATTGGCTTAAAAGCTCAATTCCCCGGCGGATTCTGGCCAGGGATTCCTCCTTGCCCAGTACCTCCATAATCTCTGTTGCACCAGCCGGAGTCATCTGCTTTCCGGATACGGCAGTACGGATAGGCCACATTACAAAGCCAGTCTTAAATCCATTGTCAGATACATACTGCGCCAGAGATGCATAAAGAGCATCGTTGGTAAAGTCTTCCTGGGCCTCCAGAATCGGAAGCACATCCTTCAATACCTGAAGGGAATTTTCCCCGTTGGTTTTCATTTTCTTGTGTGTGTACATTGCTACATCATATTCCGGAAGCTCCTGGAAAAAGTCAATGTGATCCGCAATATCCGGGAAAATCTCAATTCTTGTCTTCACCATAGCTGCGATCTTTTTCAGATCCAGATCCTTTTTGATCACCTGACGGATATACGGCTCAGCCATCTCATAGAAACGATCAAAATCCATAGCCTTTAAATACTCGCCGTTCATCCATTTTAATTTGACAATATCAAAAACTGCCGGGGACTTGCTGATATTACGGTAGTCAAATGACTTAACCAGCTCATCCAGAGAGAAAATCTCCTGATTGTCTACCGGAGACCAGCCCAGCAGAGCCACATAATTTACAACAGCCTCTGCCACAAAGCCCTGCTCGATCAGATCCTCAAAGGAAGAATGTCCGCTTCTCTTGGACAGCTTTTTGTGGAACTCATCTGTAATCAGCGGGCAGTGTACATAAACCGGAACCTCCCAGCCAAAAGCGTCATAAAGACGGTTGTACTTGGGAGAAGAGGATAAGTATTCATTGCCCCGAACTACATGGGTAATTCCCATCAGATGGTCATCCACTACATTTGCAAAGTTGTAGGTAGGATAGCCATCGGATTTAATCAGAACCATATCATCCAGCTCAGAGTTGTCTACCGTAATATCGCCGTAAATCTCATCATTAAAGGTAGTCGTTCCCTCAGTCGGATTGTTCTGGCGGATTACATAAGGCATTCCTGCTGCCAGATTGGCTTCTATCTCTTCCTTAGACAGATGCAGGCAATGCTTATCATAGGTCATGATCTCTTCGCCGTTGACTGTAGTTTTCAGGGAATCCAGACGCTCCTGAGTACAGAAGCAATAATATGCCTCTCCTTTTTCAATCAGCTTTTTTGCATATTCCAGGTAAATTCCCGCTTTCTGCCGCTCACTCTGAATATAGGGACCGCAGCCGCCGTCCTTATCCGGTCCTTCATCATGAATCAGGCCGGTCTGAGCCAGAGTTCTGTAAATAATCTCCGTAGCGCCTTCTACATAGCGCTCCTGATCCGTATCCTCAATACGCAGCAGAAAATCTCCGCCTTCATGCTTGGCAATCAGATAGGCATACAGCGCTGTTCTCAGATTGCCCACATGCATCCGGCCGGTAGGGCTGGGTGCGTATCTTGTTCTAATCTTTGTCATGTCTAAACACTCCTTATCTTCTTATGGGCAGCTTCGACCCTTTTCCTCTGGTCTTTCGCCCTTTTTGTACCTCTTCAGGCAACATTATATACCACTGTCACTTAAAAGGAAAGACGGTAATTGCCATTTCCTGTTCCATATACGGATGAGGAGAACAGAACCCTTGCTGCTTCTACCAGATATGCAGTATCCTTGCTTCCCGCAGTTTCAAAACAGGAATGCATAGCCAGCTGGGGCAGACCGATATCTACGGTGTTAAAGGCCACCTGGTTGCCGGAAATGTTGCCCAGCGTAGAGCCGCCCAGCATATCAGACCGGTTATGGAAGGTCTGGAAGGGAACCTCTGCCTGCTGACACAGAGCCTTAAAGAGAGCTCCTGAAATTGCGTCTGTGGTGTATTTCTGATTAGCGCTGTATTTAATTACAATACCCTCATTTAAATACGGACGGTTGGTGGGGTCTGCCTTGTCTGCCTGATTGGGATGAATTCCATGAGCATTGTCTGCAGAAACCATAAAGCTGGAGGCAACTGCCGTCAAAAATTCCTCCTCGGTCCGTCCCATAGCGCTGTTGATCCGGTGAAGCACATCCTTTAAGAAGGTAGATGCCGCTCCCTGCTTGGTGCCGCTGCCTACCTCTTCATTGTCCAGAACACAGTGAACGGCAACGCTGTCCTTAGGCTCTGCTGCCAGAAATCCCTTTAAGGATGAAAATGCACACTGAAGATCATCCAAATGCGGGCTGGCAATATACTCGCCGTTTAAGCCAAAGGTGGTTCCCTTATCCCGGTTGTACAGGAAAAGATCTGTATCCAGAATATCTTCCTGCTTAACACCTGCCTCTGCAGCAATCATAGCAAGGAAGCAGCCCTTCTCCTGTCCGCCGCCGCAGAACAGAGGAAGCATATCCTTCTGGGCATTAAACTCATAGCCATCGTTTACGCTCCGGTTCATATGAATGGCAAGATTAGGGATAATCAGCAGATCCCGATCCACCTTCACCAGTCTCGTTTCCACTCCATTCTCTGTTTTTACCACAATCCGTCCTGCCACAGAAAGGGGGCGATCCAGCCACGGAGAGCAGATCATGCCGCCGTATTTTTCTACATTCAGCTTTACATAATGCTTCTCTACTTCGATCTCTGCATTTGCCTTTACTTTAAATACAGGGGAATCGCTGTGGCTTGCCATAACCTGAAATCCGGTAAAATCCTTTTTGGGAATCCGGAATGCAATCAGAGCAGAGTCATTGCGGGTTACATAGTAGCCCTTTCCCGGCTCCAGCTGCCACTTTTCTCCCTCCAGAAGACAGCTGCAGCCGGCCTCCTCCAGCATAGCCTTCATATTGGCAACTGCATGGAAGCTGCTGGGGCTGTTGTCCAGAAATTCCATCAGCTCCTGATTTGTTTTTTCAAAATTAAATTCTTTCATTCTGACTACCTCTTTCTATCCTTTCCTTTCGGTATCCTGTAATTGCTCAGAAAGACCCAAGAGCCTTCTCCAGGGCTTTTTTCAATGTCGCCGCGCTTCCGTCACGGTGGCAGAAGCCATCCATTCCGCAGTTTCGGGCGCCTTCAATATTCAACGGCTGATCATCAATAAAATAACACTCCTCCGGCCTCAGCCCAAACCGCTCAAACAGATGAAGGTACATCTCCTTCTGCGGCTTCATGCATTTTACCTCTGCAGAAAACAGCACTCCGTCAAAACAATCAATGGCCGGAATCACCTGTCGGTAGCAGTCCAGGAGACGGAGAGATGCATTGGAGCAAAGATAAATCCCATAGCCCTTTTCCTTGTACTCTCTCACCACATCGCCTGCTCCTTCTATGGGCCACATACAATATCTGTGCCAGTTTTCCATACAGAGGGCCGCCGGCTGCCGAAGCCTTTCAGGAAGCCGGGAACACATCTGTGCCAGAGCCTGTTCCTCAGGAATCACGCCCATATCCAGCTGAACCCATTCGGGAGATACAAACACAGCCGTATGCACCTGCTGCTGATCAGACGGATCCTGCAGGAAATGCTCGCAGACACGCATTCCGTCATATCCCACAAGAACCTTTCCCATATCAAAAACAATGTTTTTTATCATCCTGTTCCTCCTGCTATATCGCCTCTGCATCAAAATCCAAAAGCCATGCTAAGATTGTAGCATATTTACTGACAAAAAGAAACCCACTGAAAAAAGGAAACTGCGTTGACTTCTCAACATTCGTACTTTATAATACAATTATTCGTTAATCAACATTTTTTTATATTTCGTTCATATTTAGATAAGGAGTATTATGCAGGAAAGCAAACAGGATCGCCGCATCCGCCGGACTCGCAGACTTTTGAAAGAAAGTCTTATCCAACTGATGCAGGAAAAAGAATTTATGAATATTTCTGTCCGGGAAGTGACAGAGAGAGCCGATTTAAACAGAGGAACCTTTTATCTCCACTATCAGGACACCCGCCATCTTCTGCAGGATATTGAAAATGAAACCCTGCTGGAGTTTCAGCAAATGCTGGATCAGTACCGGGAAGCGCCTCAGAAGCGCTCTCTCATGCCCATGCTGAATCCCCTGATTGATTATGTCAGCGAGAATGCCGGCATTTGCCGGGTCCTTTTCGAAAACAGTGCTGCTATTGATTTTCTCAGCCGCCTTCGCCAGGGAATCCACGAAAACGGCCAGGAAATCATTCAGGAGCTTTTTCCTGATACAGAAGGCGCAGTTGTAGATTATTTTTTTGAATTTATTACCTGCGGGCTCATTGGCCTGATGAAGCATTGGCTGGACTCCGGTCAGGCTCTTCCCAGGGAACAGCTGGCTGAAATTGCCGATCAGGCAGTTCTGGGCACTGCCCTTCAGCTTCTGAAAAAGGACAGTTCCGCTGCCAGTTAAAGCTGTCCTTTTTTCCGCAGCTCTATCGAAAGCCGTTCAGCAGTTTCCAGCATGAGGGCAGATACCGGCGCAGCCACTTCCCTACCAAATAGCTGATCGCCAGCACCAGAACCGGCATAACCAGAAACAGCGCAAACGGCTCCCATTTAACCGGATTCCAGAGCCGGGCCGCTGTTTTATTGATCAGACGCACAAGCGCAAAATGCGTAGAATAAAGAAAAAAGCTGTAATTCATAAAATCCCTTGGCTTTGGAAGTCTTTCTCCCGGCAGTATCAGCCACAGACCGGCTACCGCCAGCAGACGGCACAGAACAAAGCCCGGAATGATCGCCCGAGACAGCCCCCAGAAATACGCCCAGCCAGAAAAGAGCACAAAAGCTGCCCCGACAAAAGCCCTGCAGGGGCTCCAGGACGCCTCTGGACTCCAGATCCTTTTGTTTTTTACCATAGCCAGGGAAGCTGCTGTCCCATAATAAATCAAAGCATCCACATTGACTGCCGGAAGCTGGATGTCCTTCCACGCCATCCACCACAACACCGCCATAAGTCCGATTCTTGTCTGCCATCTTTTCAGAAGCGGGTAAAGCACAGGGGCCAGAAGTGTCAGAGCAATCAGCTGATAAAGATACCAGAACACATAATTATAAGTATAATTGATCACTGCATCTATGGCAGCTCCCAGAGTAAAGGGTATCATTCCCTTTCCTACTACATCTGTCACCCAGGGAAGACGGCTTCCAATCACATATCCTATATAATACAGAAAATTCCACAAAATAAACGGCACAAGAAGACTGCGAATCCTACGGTTCCATTTGCCCCACAGCATTTCCCAGCGAAAGCCCCGGTAAAACAGATACCCGGAAATCATAAAAAACCCCGGTACTGCAACCTGCCCCAGAAAATCTCCTATCAGATGCTCTGCCCAGTACACGTCTGCCGCATCCTCTGACCATCCCAGAAACAGCTCCGCATTATAAGAATGAACCCATACTACAAGAAGGCTGAACAAAAATGTGAACCAAATCACCTTTTTTCGGAACTCTGATTCTATCACCGCGTCCGCCTCCCTCCCATGAACTGTTACTTTTTATTATTTCCACTGTAACTGTTCAAGACGGGGCATCTTCTTGTCCGGCAAAGCCAAACAAGAAGCATCGGAGATTCCTCTCATGTGAGAACTGGCAGGAAAATCCCTTTACAAGCGAGCTTGACAAGAATTTTTCTGCCAGTTCTCCCGCCGTCCTGAATAGTTACCATCTATTTTATCATGAGGCGAAAGGATTGTGAACTCCCATTCTCAAAAGCTGGAAAAATCAGAAACGGTTCAGCCAAGGCTCTTCTTGCCCACTTACAACACAGCAGAGCTGTCGGGTGTCTGCTTTTCTATAAACAAATCCATACTTCCAGAACGGAAACCCTCCAAATCCAGAGTCACATAAGGAAAGCCCAGTTCCTTTAACCGGCGAATCACCAACTCCCGTTTTATCAGCATCTGCTCCAGACATTCCGGATCCAGCTCTATGCGGGCTACATTTCCGTGAAGACGAAGCCGGACATTGCCGGAAAACAATTCCCGCAAAAAGGCCTCTCCCTCTCCAATCCGGGTAAGAATCTCATAGTTTAATTCCATTCCGTAAGGAATTCTGGTAGCCATACAGGGCGTGGAGGGCCTGGAGGCCACAGAAATTCCGTATAGGGACGCCAGAGCCTTTACCTCTGCCTTTGTTATGTGAAGCTCTGCCAGAGGACTGATAATTCCCAGTTCACCAAGAGCCTGAATCCCCGGCCGATACACATGCATATCATCTTCATTGGTTCCGTCCAGAATACAGGAGCTTTTCTTTTCCTCTGCAAATTCCTTTAAGCTGGAAAACAGCCTTCGCTTACACAGATAGCATCTGTTTTTCGGATTCATCCGTATATCCACCTGTTCCAGCTCGTCAATCGAAATCACCTGGTGAATTCCGCCCAGCTCTTTTGCCACCTGACCTGCAATTTCCAGATCACAGGCCGGATGAAGGCGGCTGTCAAAGGTTACGGCATAAACCTTTTTTCCTGTTTCTGCCACAGCATCTACTGCCGCCTTCAAAAGAAGGCTGGAATCTACTCCTCCGGAAAAGGCCAGACAGATATCTCCGGCAGCCAGCTCTCTCATTCTCTTTTCCAGGCGGGCTTTCTGCTCTGATATTTGATTCTGCATTATGTTCTCTTGTTGTTCCCTCATCATTTCTGCCCTTTCTCCGTATCGTTCTTTTCCGTTACCCTTTTTCCTGCTGCTTCTTTTTGGGATTCTTTTCGGTTATCCCTTTTCCGGCTGTTCTTTATTGCGTCTTTCCGGCTGTCCTCTTTCCGATCATTCTTCTTCCTGGCTATTTTGTTTTCTTGCCGCCTGCTCTGCTTCTCCATACACTCTTCGGTAATTCTGTCCCGTTTCCTGGCATACTGCTTTTACACTTTCATACTCCGGATAGCAATAGGTATTTCCCTTGTGGGTACAGAGTTTTACTTCTACTGGTCCAAATTTTGTATCCACTGTGGTTTTTCTCCGCTCCAGAACAGTCCGTTCTACTGGACTGCGTCGAATTCCTATGGTTGTGGTGTTGGCAAAAATAAGCTCCTCCAGCTGCTCCCGTCTCTGGCTGTCACACAGTACAGACAGCATATATGCCGGACGGTTCTTTTTCATATAAATCGGCGTATACCATACATCTGCCGCTCCTGCCTCAAACAGAAGTTCCATCACAAAGCCCAGCATTTCCCCTGTACAGTCGTCCAGATTTGTTTCCAGCACCCACATTCCGGACGGCTTCTCTATCAATCTCGGCTCAGGTGTCTCCTCTTCTTCCAAAAGCATAGCACGCAGAACATTTGCCTGACGAAACTCCTTATTGCCTGCTCCCATTCCTGTTTTGCGGATTCTGCAGCCAGTTGGAAGCTTCTTTCCTGTTGACAGGGCTGCTGCAATGGCAGCTCCCGTTGGCGTTACCATCTCACCGTCATTTTCCGTAAAACGAAACTCCAGATCATATGCCGCTGCAATATTGGCCGTAGCCGGTACCGGTACTGGAATTACTCCATGCTGGCAGCGTACATATCCGCGGCCTTCTGCCAGCGGAGATACAACAACCTCATCTACTCCCAGATTATCTACACAGACAGCAGTGCTGACAATATCGATAATGGAGTCAATTGCACCCACCTCATGAAAATGCACCTGTTCAATGGGAAGGCCGTGAGCCTTAGACTCTGCCTCCGCAACAATCAGAAACATTTTTCTGGCCAGATTTTTTACATGTTCATTGGTATCCAGTCGATCAATAATGGCATAGACATCATGCAGATTGCGATGTTCATGACCGTGCGTATGAGCATGGCTGTGCTCGTGGGCATGACTGTGTGTATGATCGTGAACGTGCTCATGATCGTGGCTGTGCTCATGATCGTGGCTGTGCTCATGATCGTGGTCATGTTCATGATCATGGCTGTGTTCGTGCTCCAGATGCACATCAAAGTCAAAGGCATCCAGTCCGCAGGTCACTTTTCTTCCAAAGTGCAGATGATATCCATTCACCTTCATACTGTCAAGCACCCGTTCCAGCTCTTTCTGATCCGCCCCCAGATCCAGCAAAGCTCCTACCGTCATATCGCCGCTGATTCCTGAATTACATTCCAGATAAAGTATTTTTTTCATTTTTATCTCACCGCCAGTCTGTTTATTTGTGTCGCCAGGTATCCGGCGCCATATCCATTATCTATGTTTACTACAGAAATTCCATTTGCACAGGAATTAATCATAGTCAAAAGAGCGGACAGCCCATGAAAGCTTGCCCCATATCCTACAGATGTGGGAACTGCTATCACAGGGCAGTCTGCCAGTCCTGCAATCACCGTCCCCAAAGCGCCCTCCATTCCAGCTGCTGCAATAATGCAGTTGGCCTGTTCCAGTCTGTGGCGCTGCGCAAGAAGCCGATGAATCCCTGCCACTCCTACATCATAAATCCGATCTACCCGACATCCGAAATACTCAGCTGTCTGAGCTGCCTCTTCTGCTACCGGAATGTCAGCCGTTCCCCCAGTACAGACAGCAATCAGTCCCTGCTTCTGCTTTTCTTTTTTCTCTGCCTTTAAAATTCTGGAAATCGGATCATAAACCACCTCTGGAAGGATCCTGTGAACCAGCTCATACTGCTCTGGTGTTGCCCTGGTTCCCAGTACCTCTCCGTCCCGTTCCCACAGCTTCCGAAATATTTCCGCCAGATAAGCATCTGGCTTGCCCTGACAAAATACTGTTTCCCCAAAGCCGGAACGCAGCTTCCTGTGATGATCCAGCTTCGCATAGCCCAGCTCCTCATAAGGCAGATCTTTCAGCAGGCGCTCTGCCTCATCTATTGTTATCTGTCCGTTTTTTACCTGCAAAAGCAATGCTCCTACATCCATTTATCCTTCCTCCCATAGGTTTATGATTCTGCTGCACAGTCGTTCCAGTAAAGGTTCCGAATGACTTACAACCAGCAGACCGATTTCCCTCTCTGAAACCTCTTTTATCAAAAAATTCCATATCTGGCTCTGGGTAATCAGATCCAGCATCGTACTGATTTCATCTGCCAGAAGAAATTTCGTTTTTTCTCCCAGGGCCCGGGCAATGCAGAATCGCTGCAGCTCTCCGCCGGACAATTCTGCCGGATATCGGTTCAGCCAATCCCGTTCAATTCCAAGTCCCTCCACAATCCGTTCCGGAATCCGATCCCCTTCACAAAGAACCTCTCTCATTTTCAGCCGGGGATTCACAGACAGCTCCGGATGCTGCCAGATCATCTGCACCGGGCAGTAGCCCTGAAAGGTTTCCAACGGCCTGCCGTCTAAAAACACACTTCCCTGGTCCGGTCTCTGATATCCTGCCAGAATCTTACAAAAGGTGGTCTTTCCAAAACCGCTGGGAGCAATCAGCCCCACTCGCTCCTTACTGTCAATTTCCAGACTCACATTATTTAAAATTTCCCGGTTTCCCTTTTGATACCGGAAAGAAATACCGCTGGCCTCCAGCTTCATACTCTGTCTCCTTTTCCCTGTTCGCCATTCTCTTCTGCTCTTTTCTTCAGCCTTCCTGTTTCCCCCTCTTTTTTCTGCTCCGCCCTTCTGGTTTTATCTTCCTTTACTGAGCCCTCCTACACCGTACCTTTCCCTTCCTCAGGTTTCGGTAAGGCACCTCCTGTCTGCAGGCTTCCTCAAACCAGGGGCATCTGGGACCATAGGGACAGCCCTCCGGCATAGCTTCCACATAGGGCTGAGTTCCTGGAGAAGCAGAAAATCCATGATCTGGCATAGCCCGATAAAGTGCCTTGCTGTAAGGGTGACGCAAACATTCCTCTGACGAAAAATCTCCGGCTGTCGCCTCCTCCAGATTCGTTCCCGCATAAAATACTACAATCCGATCTGCTGTCTCTGCCGCCAGCTCCAGATCATGAGTAATCACCAGCACTCCGGCTCCCCCATCGGCAATTTCCCGAAAATGTCCCATAACCCGCCGCGCTGCATCCATATGGAGCCCTGGTGTCGGCTCATCTGCAATCACCAGCCGCGGTTCCTCCTGCACAGCTGTGGCAATGAGAACGCGCCGCGTCATTCCTCCGGACAGTTCAAAGGGATATCTCTCCTCTGTCTCTGGCCCCAGACCGTACCGTCCCAGCACACGACGACATTTTTCACGGCTTTCTGAATCTCTTTTCCCCTTTCTCACCTGCTCTCCCGCCCTCATCAGAGGATCCAGGTAAGACACACTCTGGGGAACCAGCACAATCTCCCTGCCCCTCAGCTTTTTCAAACGCTTTTCCGTCAGCGCCTCTCCCCTATAACGAATATCGCCCTTCCAGCTTCCATTGTAAGGCAAAAGCCCCATGACCGCATGAGCCAGGAGACTTTTTCCGGAACCGCTGGAACCAACCACAGCTACCATTTCTCCAGAATGAACACTCAGACTTAAATCCCGGATCGGCACGATGTTTTTTTGACGCCAGCCCCGTTCATACTGAAGAAAGGAAACCTCCAGATGTTCCACCTCCAGCAGAGGACTGCTCCCTGCCTTCTCCATGTCATTTTCCCTGTTTTCCATCATTTTCCTTCCTCCCTTCTCATCACTCCGTTACTTCTGCGCCTGTCCCGGATCCAGCAGACCAGATACTGCCTGCCCCACTGCATGAAACATCAGAACCACTGCCACAAGCAAAAGCCCCGGAAACAGCGCCAGCCACCAGCGTCCCATAGACAGATATTTCATGCTTTCCGAGAGAATCACGCCGATTGCCGGCTGTTCTGGAGGAAGACCAAAGCCCAGAAAGGTAATGCTGGCTTCGTGAAGAATGGCGTGAGGAAATAAAAGTACCGTTCCCACCAGCATCTGTGGAATCAGGTGGGGCATCAAATGCTTTCCGGCCAGATACCAAGGTCCCTTTCCCAGCCTGCGGGCAATCTGTACATACTGGCTGGAAACAACCTGCAGAGCCTCTGCCCGCAGAAGACGGGCAAGGGAGGTCCAGTGCGTCAGAGAAATTCCAATAATGACACCGCGAAAGCCTTTTCCGGCTCCATAAGAAATCAGCACCAGCAAAAGAATATGAGGAATTCCCAGAACCAGATCAATCAGTCCGCCAATCACGCTGTCTGCTGCCTTTCCAAGAACCGCTGCACCCAGTCCCAGGGCCAGGGCTATAAGCGAGCTGATTCCCGCCGTTACCGCCCCGAGGCGGATACTTAAAGACAGGCCTGCTATTGTTCTTACAAACATATCCCGCCCCATCCAGTCTGTCCCAAAGGGATATTGAAGGCAGGGAGCCAGATTTTTTCTGGAAAAATCCACTGCCAGAGCTTCCTCCTGCCAACACCAGCCCCCCAGGGCTATGCCCCCCAAAAGCAGCAGACAAACTGCAGACAGGATCATCATAAGCTGCCTCCGGTTTCCTGATAATACACTGCTTTTTTTCGTTTTCTTCATGTCCTTCCTTCCCCGCTGCCTCTTTATTTTTTTTCCGCCATCCGCGGATCCACTGCTGCATACAGCAGATCGGCTGCAAGATTACCTGCAAACACAATCACCGCACTGATAAGAGTAATTCCCAGCAGCAGCGGAACATCTCCGCCCAGCCCCGCCGTTACTGCCGCCTGTCCCAGCCCTGGATAGGAAAATACCTGCTCCACAAGCACAGAACCGCCAAATATTTCACTGATAGAGGCAAACTGCAGAGTCATTGCCGGCAGAAGAATATTTCGAACTCCGTGCTGAACAAGAATCCGAAAATCTGACTCTCCTCTCGCTCTTGCAAACATTACATAATCGCTCTCCATAACCTGAATCATTTTTTCTCTTGTATGAAGAGCAATATTGGAAATCCCTGTAACTGACAAAGTTAAAACCGGAAGAACAGCATGAACCAGCCGATCCTGGATTGTTACTCCGGCCGTCTCCACGCCAATCGGCACACTCAGCCCAATAGGAAGCCATTTCAGCCACACAGCAAATACCATTAAAAATACCAGAGCCAGCCAAAAGGACGGTGTGCTGGCTGTTACAAGGGCATACCCGGAAATAATCCTGTCTGCAGCACTTCCCCGCCGGAATCCGGCGGCAATTCCCAGAAGAAATCCCACCAGGCCAGACAGAAGCCAGGCAGCTGCCATAAGCCACAGAGAGTTTGCCAGCTTTGTCTGAATGACTTCCATCACCGGACGGCGGTACAGCAGAGACATTCCCCAGTCGCCGCAAAGCAAATCTCCAAACCAGGAAAGGAAACGCTTCACCGGCGGAGTCCCTACTCCCCAGTATTCCTGAAGCTTTGCAATCTGTTCCTGGCTCATACTTCCAAGAGCCGCCTGCCCTATATTGGCTGAAAGAGGATCCAGAGGAGATATGGATACCAGCCAGAAGGTAGCAGCGCTGACCAGAAAAAGAAGCACTGCCATACGTATGCATTTTTTTCCTGCAAAAATGAAAAAACTCCTTCCTTTTTTGCTGCTTTCCATATGATGCTCCTCCTTCTCTCTGCTTTCTGCTTCTTTTCTGTCTCAGCTTTGTTTTCCAGTTACTCTGTTTTCCAGCTCCACTGATCTACATTATTTACAATCGACCAGCCATGACCATGGGGATGCAGCTTCTGCTCTGCCACCTGAAGATTTTCTTTTGCCCAGTAAAGATGATCAATATTAACCAGCCAGATCCAGGGGATATCTCCATCCTGGGTAATCCCTGTCCTTCCGTCCCACTGTGCCTTTTTCCACAGTTCATAGGATTCCTCCAGATCGCTGCAGCTCATAGCCTCATCCATATAACGATCAACATTCTCATTGGCATAGGGAGAATATCCTGCCAGCGCCTTTCCCGGAGCTGTGTGATAAATATTATAAAGCTCCATCGGAGTATGCGCTCCCCAGCCCCACATCAGCGGCTCACTCTGAGCTCTGTCATAGGCCTCATCCCAGCCAACGCCCTCAATGGTTACTTCAATGCCGATTCCTTTCAACTGGTTTGCTGTATCTGCTGCCAAAGCCTGACGCACCGAATCACTGGCCGGATACAGCAGCGGGAAGGCTGCCCGCACTCCGTTCTTTTCCCGAATCCCGTCTGCGCCGGTTTTCCATCCTGCCTTATCTAAAAGTTCTGCCGCCGTTTCTGGATCATAGGCGGTCTGAGACATTCCATTGTACCAGGGCATTTTGTCACAGACACTGTAAGCCGGACTTCCATATCCACTCAGTACATGCTCAATCATTGCATCCCGGTCAATGGCAAGATTAATGGCTCTTCGAACATTCACATCACTGGTAAAGTCATTGCCTATAGGAAGTCCGTCCTCTCCCGACACCTCTGCCCCTTCTTTCCGGGAAATGGCAGGAAGATTGAAGCCACGATTGTCCACCGTTGCAAAGCTTAAAAGCTCAAAGCCATCTATCTTCTGTTCTGCATAAGGCGCTGCCGTATAAGCCAGATCTACCTGTCCGGACTGGGCTGCAGCAAAGGCCGCATCCTCCTCCATAAACAGAATTGTCACCTTTTTCATTTTCGGTGCCTCTCCATAATAATCCGGATTGGCTTCCAGAATTACCTGCTGTCCTTTATCCCACTGCTTCAGCACATACCGGCCGGAGCCTATGGGATTTTCCCCATAATCCGGACCGTAGGCATGCTCTGGCACAATTCCCACGATCGCCATCGTGTAAGGCCAGATCGAATAGGGGCGGTTCATATGGAACACCACCGTGTCTCCATCTACTGCCTCTGCCTCCTTCAGCATCGTAAAATCATTGACGGAGCTGGTATCTCTCAGTGTATTGTAGGTAAAAGCCACATCTTCTGCTGTCAGCATCTCCCCATCTGTAAATTTCACATCATCACGAATATCTACAGTCCAAGTCAGCCCATCCTCGCTGGCCTCCATGGTTTTAGCCAAATCATAATCGATCTTCAAATCTGAGGTTGTTACAGTCAGCGTACTCTGAATCAGAGGCTCATGGACATGTTCTCCAGCTCCCCATCCATATGCCGGGTCAAAGCCTGCCTCTGGCTCTGAGGTGGGTCCCATCACTACAATAACATCTTCGCGGTTTTCCTGAACCGAACTGCTTTCTCCCTGAAGAATATCAGCCTGACCGCTCTCTCCCTGTAAAACATTGGCCTCCTTCTGGCCACACCCTGTTGTCACTGCCGCTGCCATCAGCACAGCAAGCACCGGAATTTTTTTCTTCATCTTCTTTTCTCCTTTAATTTTCTATTCCTATGAAATCAAAACAGCCAGGAAAGATAAACGCGCTCCTTGGGAACACCTGTCACCTTCCTGGCTTTCTATTATCATAAGTCTTTCAAATAAGTTTTCATAATCCGGCGCTTCTGCACCCTCTGACCGCTTGTGCTGTCTTTTTTTTAGTATAATCGAAACCGTGTCTTCCGTCAAGACAGCTTTGCACAAACGTTTGGGTAATTTTTGAGTAAACTTTTCCTGATTTTTATCAAACTTTTCTCAAAGCTCTCTTCTGCCCTCGCTTTGATCTTCCCGCAGAATTACTCCCTCCTCTGGCTTTCCAGATTCCAGGTTTTTTCCACAATATAAACCGGTCGATCCTTCAGCTCGCTGAACAAAATTGCAATATATTCTCCGATGATTCCTACAATCACAAACAGCATAGCAAACATAAAACAAATCAGAATTACAATGGTTGCATAGCCGCTGGGAGCCCCCTGTCTGGTACAGAGCGTGTAAATCATGACTGCCACCCCTAAGAGGGCCGCAAAAATCCCGGCATAAATTCCCAGTTTCAGGGGCAGGTTAGAAAAACACATAATCGTATTAATGGAAAAGGCAAGCAGCTTTTGAATACTGTATTTGCTCTCTCCGGCTACCCGATCGTGAGCCTCATACTCGATGCGGGCCTTTTGAAACCCGATGTTCTGCACATATCCTCTGAGAAACCGGATTTTCTCCCGATAGCTGGTCCGCAGCACATCAGCCGCCTGTCTGGAAACTGCAAAAAAATCCGATGCATTTACTTCAAATTTCACATCTGAAAGCGCATTGATGACGGCATAAAATCCTGCTGATGTAATATTCTTCAGAAGCCCCGCAGACGTATTTCTGGTTCTTACCATACTGATCACGCCGCAGCCCTGCTCCAGCTTTTCTACAATCTTTGGCAGACACTCCGGCGGATGCTGCAGATCCGCGTCCATGCAGACCACCCCGTCCCCGGATGCCCGATCCACACCGGCAATCATGGCTGCCTCATGTCCGAAATTTCTGGAAAAAGAAATCACCTTCACTCTGGAATTTTCTTCTGCCATTTTTTCCAGAATAGAAAGGCTCCTGTCTCTGCTTCCGTCATCTACAAACAGCAGCTCATAATCCCAGGGCAGACTTTCCAGAATCGGCCTGGTGGTCTCATAAAACGCCGGCAGCGCCTGTTCCTCATTATATACAGACACTACCACGGAAAGCACTTTTTTCATAGCTTCACTCCTGCCTACACTTCTTCGTCGAACACCTGAATCTGAATGGTGGAATGGGAGGGCACCCGTTTTTCCTTTGGAGGCAGAGTCATGTAATCTCCGTAAACCCAGGTCAGCACATCATGCCAGTATTTCGAGGCCATAAGCTTTGTATCGCAGAAGTCCAACTCTACCAGCTCCTCGCACCACTCCTTTTTCAGAGTCACATACAGATAATCCGGCTGATAATTACTGTAATACCGCAGATTGCTGCGTCCCTTTTTGTCTTTCTTTGCCACAAGCTGCTGAAGCCGGAACAAAAAATGCATGGGAATCAGCCTTCCCACAGTAGAACAGCACCCTACCGCCAGCTTATGGAAGGGACTGTATTTCTGATAATCCAGATGATATCTGTGCCCCATAGACAAAGCGTAAACTGCCTTATGCATCAGAAGTGTCAGCGCCGCTCCTCCCTTACTCTGAGGCAGTTCATCAATAATAAACAGATCGACCCACAGATGATTCAGCTTGCCTTCATAAAACTCCATCTCCTCTGTATTCTCATGGGTCCGGCTGTTTTTGTAAATAATTCTTGCCGTAAAATCAAAAAATACGCGGCCCTTCTGAAAGCTCCAGGGCATGATCAGCTCCATGGTATCCGGCAATTCCCGGCGCACTACCTTTAAAAACGCCTCATAATGATTTCTGGTAAATGCCACATCAGCATCATCGTCCCAGGGAATAAAGCCCTGGTGGCGCACAGCGCCCAGAAGCGTTCCGCCGTCTAACATATACTGAATTTTATATTTCCGGCAAATCCGGTCAATTTCCTTTAATATTTTTAGATTGGTCTCATGGACCCTGGTCAGATCGTATTCCATTCTTTTCCTCTTTTCCGCCGTCCGCACCGCCCTCCGGCGGACTCGTCCGTGCCGTTTCCCTTAAATCATCAGTCAGACCGCTCCTGTTTGATTCCTTATGAAAGGTTTACCGCCTCAAGAATTGTTTTGGCCATATAGTCAATCATTTCATCGCTCATACCCGGATATACTCCAACCCAGAAGGTATCCTGCATGATCTGATCTGCCACATGCAGATCTCCCACAATCCGGTATCCCTTCTTTTCTGCCCGCATCTGATCAAAGCAAGGATGCTTGGTCAGGTTTCCGGCAAACAGCATTCTCGTCTGGACACCCTTGTCCTCCAGATACTGAACCACCTGGTTTCTGTCAACACCGTCCCGGCAGGTAATCAAAAATCCGAACCAGCTGGGCCGTGAATTTTCACATGGATCCGGAAGAATCAGTCTGTCCTCAGCCCCTGTGAGAGCTGCCTTCAGCCGGTCAAAATTGTGACGTCTGCGCTCTACAAAGCCCGGGAATTTATCCAGCTGAGCGCAGCCAACTGCCGCCTGCAGATCGGTTGCCTTTAAATTGTATCCAAAATGAGAGTATACATATTTGTGATCATACCCAAGAGGCAGCTCTCCGTACTGACGATCAAACCGGTGTCCGCAGAGATTGTCCCGTCCGGACGGACACACGCAGTCTCTTCCCCAATCACGGAAAGAGCGGATAATTCTGTTTAACAGCGGATTGTCTGTATAAACAGCGCCGCCCTCTCCCATAGTCATATGGTGAGGCGGATAAAAGCTGGAGGTTCCTATGTCGCCGACAGTTCCCGTAAACCGCTCTTCTCCGTCTATGGTATAGCGGCTTCCCAGAGCATCACAGTTATCCTCAACCAGCCACAGCCCATGTCTGTCACAGAAATCCTTAACAGCCTTTAAATCAAAGGGATTTCCCAGAGTATGGGCAATCATCACTGCTTTTGTCTTTTCTGAAAGAGCTACCTCCAGCTGGGTCACATCAATATTGTACTGGGGAATAGTCACATCCACAAATACCGGCACTGCCCCATACTGAATCATAGGCGTCACTGTGGTGGGAAATCCTGCAGCCACGGTAATCACCTCATCGCCCGGCCGTACCTGCCGCTCCTTGAGCAGAGGAGAGGTCAGAGCCATAAAGGCCACCAGATTGGCAGAAGAACCGGAATTGACCAGAGAACAATAACGGACTCCCAGATATTTTGCCAGCTTCTCTTCAAATTCATCGGTGTACCGCCCTGCTGTAAGCCAGAATTCCAGGGCACTGTCTACCAGATTTACCATTTCTTTTTCATCGTACACCCGGGATGCATAAGGAATTCTGTCTCCCGGCTCATAAGGCTTCTTATTCTCCAAATGATATTTTCTGCAGTAATCGGCAACCAGATCCAGAATCTGCTGACGGTCCTGCTCCTGTGATTTTTCCATATTTCTTCTCCGTTTCTATATAAACTTTCTTTTTTATTCCTGGCAACTATTCAGGACGGCGGGAGATCTGGCAGAAAAATTCTTGTAAAGCTTGCTTGTAAAGGAATTTTCCTGCCCTTAGACAGCTTTAATATTCCAGAATCTGTCGATCCGTCACTTTCTGCAGCTCCTGCCCCTCCAGGTATGCCTTAGACCATTCCACCGTCTTATCAAGCGCTTCCCGGATATGCCACCGGGGCCGCCATCCAAAAACGTGTTTGATTTTGGAACAGTCCAGCTTCAGGAAATTCGCTTCGTGGGGACCGTTCTCCGACTGATTCTCCCACGCTGCCCCGTCTCCCCAAAGTTCACAGAACATAGTCACCAGCTGGCCTGTGGTCACACAGTCACAGTCATCCGGCCCCACATTATAATATCCCTGGAATGCAGGATCCTCATACTGCTTCTGGGCAATCTGCAGGTATACAAACAGAGGCTCTAAAACATGCTGGAAGGGGCGGGTAGAATAAGGATTGCGCACCCCAATCTGTTTTCCCGCTTCCATCGCCCGAACACAGTCCGGAATAATCCGGTCATTGGCAAAATCACCGCCGCCAATCACATTGCCTGCTCTGGCTGTTGAGATGGCGCAGTCCCGTTCCTGGAAAAAGGACTTCTGGTAGCTGTGTGTCACCAGCTCCGAGCAGGATTTACTGTTAGAATAGGGATCATATCCGTCTAAGGGATCACACTCCCGGTAGCCATACTCCCACTCTCTGTTTTCATAAACCTTATCTGTCGTTACGTTAAGAACTGACTTCACAGAGGGAGTCAGACGCACACACTCCAGCAGATTCACTGTTCCCATTACATTGGTTTCATAAGTATACACAGGCTCTTTGTAGGAATCTCGCACAATCGGCTGAGCTGCCAGATGAAGCACGATCTCCGGCTCTGTCTCCTCAAAAACCTTACGCAGCTGCGCCAGATCCCGTACATCGCCAATCACTGATGTCATTCCTGATGCCTCCATATCAAGAAGCCCGTACACTGACGGTTCTGTCGGCGGATTCAGGGAATATCCCGTAACCTTCGCCCCAGCCAGCATGAGAATCCTGCAAAGCCATGTTCCCTTAAATCCCGTATGGCCTGTTACCAGCACCCTTTTTCCGGCATAAAACTTTCTGCATTCTTCCAGATTATACCTCATCTTTTTTTCGCCTTCTTCCCGTCCGTTTTTTATTTCCAGATTTTCCAGGGCGCATTTCCTGACTGCCAGAGCGCCTCCAGCTTCTTCATTTCCCTTTGAGTATCCATACACTGCCAGAACCCGTCATGATAATAGGACATCAGCTGTCCCTCCTCTGCCAGCATCTGCATGGGACCCTGTTCAAAAATAGTAGTATCGTCCTTCAGGTATCCAAAAATTTCGGGATTCAGCACCATAAAGCCGCCGTTAATCACCGCGCCGTCATTGGCAGATTTTTCCCGGAAAGCATGAATCACATTGTCAGAGCCAATATCAAGGACTCCCTTCTGCTGTCCGATATTAACCGTGGTAATGGTCGCAATCTTTCCATGACTCTTGTGAAACTCCACCAGACCGTTTAAATCCACATTACATACCCCGTCTCCGTAGGTCAGCATAAAGGGCTCGTCTCCGATATACTGCTGAATCCGCTTCACCCTTCCTCCTGTCATGGTATACAGTCCCGTATCCACCAGAGTTACCTTCCACGGCTCTGAATAATTGTTCAGCACCTCCATCTGGTTGTTGGCCAAATCAAAGGTCACATCTGAGGTGTGAAGAAAATAATCTGCAAAATATTCTTTTACCACATACTGCTTATATCCAAGGCAGATCACAAATTCGTGAAATCCGAACTCAGAATAGTATTTCATAATGTGCCATAAAATCGGCCGCCCGCCAATCTCAATCATGGGCTTTGGCTTTAAATGGCTTTCCTCGCTGATTCTCGTTCCCAGCCCTCCGGCCAGAATTACAACCTTCATATTCTCTCCTCCGTTACTCCGCCTTCATCTCCAGCAGCAGCGCCAGTCTGGTAGTTCCTCTTTTTTCCAGTGCATTGGGCACATAAAAATTCGTCTCAAACCGAAGCATTACCGGCTCATAAGGGTCTGCCTTTATGGTTACTTCTTTTGTATTGGTATCAAAATTAATATATTCCCGGCCTTCTCCATTTACATAAACCGTCAGCCACTGATCCTCTGTCAGATCTCTGGGATAGTGGAAGGTCAGGTTAATCTCTCCGGTGCTTCCGGCCATCACCTGCACCTGCGCCCGCTCGTCAATCCATCCGTCATCGTAAAAGCCGTAAATAGGACGGCACTTCATGGTTTTCACCACATGGGTGATATCCTGATACCGGTTGTTGGCCGGATCCTCCTGAATCACCAGCATGTCATCTGTTACCAGACCAATATCCCGCACATCGTCAATGTGGACGATTTTCACACAGTCCTTCCGGCGCTGGCGGTCAAACACACGGAAGAAATGCTCTTCCGTAAACTCTTCCATTTCAAAATAATCCCCGATGATATACAGGGTTTTCCCGAAAATCTCATCTCCGTACTGGCCGTAGGTTTCCTCTGCCAGAGAATTGTAATGCTCCTGATCTGCCCAGTAATAGAGATTCGGGAACAGTCCCCGGTAATAATTTTCCACCGGCAGCATCAGTACTACATAAGCCGTAAACATAGCCAGGAAGGGAATTCCCTGCATCCAGTGTCCTCTCTGGGCTTCTCCGTCAATCAAAACACCGTACATCCAGGATAAAAACAGCAGGGCAGCGCCGTAAGACACATATACCCACCGCATTTCCACACGGATTGTTACGCTGGAGCAGACAATGCAGGCGCCGATAAACGCCACAAAGAGAAAGGCCGTCTGCAGATAACGGACACAGTTTTTTCTCAGCTGAATCAGCTTTAACAGAAAAGCCAGCACCAGAAGTAGAAGCATAAAATCCGCTACGCCAATGAGAATCATAATGCCCATAGGCGCTTCCCGGAAATTCTGTCCGTTTAAATGCTCCGGTCCCGCATTGATTCCAAACAGATAGGCAATCTGGCTCAGAACAAAATGAAGCACAGAAGCAGGGGACATGGTATCCACCACATCTGTACCGCCGGTTCCCGGCGGTGAAATGGTTCCAATGCTGATAAAACGCAGAAGCTGAACAAGAAGAAATCCCCCGGCAGGAGCTGCCCACAGCTTCCAGTCCTTTGTTTTCTTAAACAGCAGTACAAAGAAAAACAGCGGAAGCAGAACCATATAGCGTTCATGAACCAGACACACAGCCACATAGGTAACTGCTGCCAGGTAGAGGCGCTTTTCCTCTCTGCCATCCTCCTCATTCAAATATCCATAGAGCAGATATAAAATCACCAGAGCCATCCAGAGGGCCATGGACTCCATCAGTCCCAGAATCTGTCCAATCTGATAATAAGACATTCTGGAGGACAGAAAAATCACAGCGCAAAGCACTCCCACATAGATAGAGTGACTGAAGCGCCGGGACATTCTGTAAAGAGTATAGGCGATCCCCACATTCAAAATAATATTAAAGGGCACATACCAGTTAATATGAATCCCGAACAGAGCCATCTCAATCCAGGAAACCAGGTTATACAAAACCCGAAACCGGGTGCCTCCCATTGTAAATACTGCATCCCAGAAGGACTGATCATTGTAGCAGTACCACTGGTAAAGGTCATCCATATAAAGACATTCCAGCTTCATGTGGCGGTTAATAAAAAAAGCAAAGCCGGTCAGCATAAGAATAATAATTACTTCCATTTTCCAGAATGCAGCCCGCCTCATCCAGCCAGATTCCAGCTGTTTTGAGCCTTTCATTTTCGTATATTCAGACTTTTTTTCCATGTTCTCCTGAATCTCCTGTATCAATTTCTTTCTTCCTGTTTCACTCCGGTTACTGGTACGCCCTGTAGGCTTTCCTGTAAAACCACATAATCACCCGAACAACCGGCTCCGGCCAGATTTTCCGGAACATGGCCTCTTCCTCCTGTGCTCTTCTGTGATTTTCTATACACTCCTTGGTTGTCGCTCCGCTGTGAATCCGATAGCTGATCAAAGGCTTCTCCTCACAGATAAAACGTCCCGGCCTTTCGGCCAGCTTCCACATGGTATCCCAGTCCAGCGCAAATTTATAGGGAGAGTCAAACAGCGGTTCCCCCAGGGCCTCCTTATCATACGTACAGGACGGGCAGACAATGGGATTTCCCAGAATTAGAGGCAGACGCTTTATCCAGGTTCTGTCTGCCAGACCATGGAACCGCAGCGGCACCCGCAGCAAATGCTTCACAAACTGAACCATCCCCGGATTCACCGGATCCGAATTACGGAGAATTCCGCAGTCTGTTGTAAAAACCGTTGTATCCGGATACTGCTCCCAGCACTCCTGCACATATTTTCCGTAATTCTTATGATAACAGTCATCCTGATGGGCAATCGTCACCAGTCTTGTTTTTGCCTTGCTGTAGGCAAAATTCCAGTCTGCCTGAATATCACTTTCCCCGTCCCGCACATAAAGAGGCAGACCAAAAATCTCAGCCATAGCCTGAATATATTTGCTTGGCGTGGAGGTACACAGAATAATCTCTGACGGCACAGACTGCCGCTTCAGGGATCTGATACACTCCTCCAGCCAGGGAGAATCTTTATAAGCGCAGATCGCATATGTGTGACTCAGCATAAAAAACTCCTTCATTCTAAATAACAGCTCCGCCATGTTTCCCGTCCGCTGGATACAGACAAGAAACTCCATGGCCCAACGGCTGCATTTCTTATAACAACGTTCCGGTGCTTCTGTTTAGAAAAACCGCTCCTCCAGCATCAGGCAAAGAACATGATAGATAGGCAGATGCAGTTCCTGAATCTTAAAGGTTTCTCTCTCCGGCACAATCACAGCCACATCGGCCCTCTGTCCCAGACGTCCTCCATCTTTTCCCGTAAGCCCAATGACCTTCAGCCCCTTCGCCTTAGCCACCGTCACCGCGTAATCCACATTGCTGGAATTGCCGGAAGTAGATATCCCCAGAAATACATCTCCTGGCGCACCGTATCCACACAGCTGCTGGGCAAGAATCATTTCTCCGTCCACATCATTTAAAAACGCTGTAGACAGTCCCGGATGCCCGGTCAGGGCAATCGCCGGAAGACTTCCCTGGAGACCTTCTGCCAGTTTTCTTCCCTGTTCCCCGCCGATTTCCTCCATTCGCCGGCGCAGCTCTTCCGGAAGCCTGCGGCTTTTTATAAAGCCCTTCATCAGCTCTCCTACAATATGCTCTGCATCTGCGCAGCTTCCGCCGTTTCCGCCTACCAGAAGCTTACCGCCGCCTGCATAGCACTCCTCCATCATTCTGTAGGCGTCAAGAAGCTGCCCGCGGACAGCTTCCAGACAGGGGTATCGCAAAAACAGCTCATCAAAAATCTCCTGCTGCTTTTCTGTCAGTTCTGTCATCATATCTGCATCCTCCAAAATCAGTTTGACTGCTGTCTCCAGATCCTCTGCATAAAAATCAAAAGGCTTTTCTCTCTGAGCCTGGATTTTCTCTGCCTCAGTTCTTCCGTATCCGGTTCCCACCAGCACAGTTCTCACTCCGTAATTTCGTCCGGCCTCTGTGTCAATCAGCTTATCTCCAATCATCCAGGAGCTTTTCCGATCTACATCAAACAGAGCCTCCGCCTGCTCAAACATACCTGTTCCCGGTTTTCTGCAGAGGCAATTCTTTTTATAATCTCCGATTCCATGCTCCGGATGGTGAGGACAGTAAAAAAATGCGTCAATTTCCGCCCCATCTGCCGCCAGAATTTCATTCATATACCGGTGAAGAGTATCCACATCCGCTTCTTTATAGTATCCGCGAGCCACCCCCGCCTGGTTCGTTACCACAACAAGCTTATAGCCAGCCTCTTTCAGTCTCCGAAGAGCCTCCGGCACTCCGGGAAGCAGCTGCAGATCCTCCGGCCTGTGAAGGTAATTTACCTCCGCATTCAGTGTTCCGTCCCGATCCAGAAATATTACTTTTTCCATTGTCTTTTCATCCTCAGAGTGCAAAATGATAATCTCCATTGGGAAGATGCACCTTTACGCTGCTGTAATCCCAGCGGTTCTCATCTGCGATCCACGCCTGAGCGCCCCGCAGTTCAAAATTCCAGTCTGTCAGCTGGCCGCCTACCAGCTCCATCCGCGCTGCCACCTTATGCTTTACATTGTAGGGGCAGTACATCAGCAAATATCCTCCTCCGCCGGCGCCTAACAGCTTTCCGCCCAAAGCGCCCGCCTTCAAAGCTTCTTCATAAAGCTCATCAATCTGCGGATTAGTGATCTTGCTGCTCATCCGCTTCTTACTCTGCCAGCCATAATCCAGCAGCTTTCCAAAGCTGTGAAGATTTCCCCTTAAAAGCTCGTCCTTCATAGCATAGGCCAGGGCTTTTACCTCACACATGGCGTCAAAGGCATCCTTTTTCTCATAATTCTGAACCTGATCCTGGATAATATTCGCTGACACATGAATATTTCCCGTGTAGCAGAGAAGCAGGTTATACTGCAGCTCATGAATAATATCCTTTTTAATGCGCAGAGGATTTACTACTACATTATTCCGCCCATGGAATTCAATAAAATTAAAACCGCCAAAGGTAGCTGCATACTGATCCTGATAGCCTCCTGCAATCTTCAGATCCTCCCGCTCTACCTGATAGGCCAGGTCTGCCAGACGATAGCCGTCCATTTCCACGCCCTTCCACCGGGCCATAGCAATCAGAAGCGCCACCATCACCGTAGAAGAAGTACCCAGGCCCGATCCGGGAGGAGCATCACACTGCAGATAAACCTCACAGCCCCGGTCAATCTCCATAGCCTTCAAAGCTGCCTTTACCAGATCCAGCTTGCCGTCATAAACAAAATTTTCTCTGGTATTGTACTTTACCGTCATATCAAAATCCAGAGAATGAACAATAATCTGATCATCCTCCCTGGGAACAATTGAACAGTAGGCGTACTTATTAATCGTACTTCCGATAATCGCTCCCCCCTGTTCCACACAGAAAGGCGCCACGTCCGTACCGCCGCCGCCAAAGCTGACCCGCAAAGGAGCCCGTCCTCTGATTACCATACAACAACTCCTTTCTGGACATCTTCAATAAACTGATAGTATGCCTCGGGAATCCCGATATCAATAAAATATCCGTCGTGAACAAAACCGCCCAGCTTTCTGTTTTCCTTCAGCCAGCGGGGAATCATCTCATTTTCCAGAGAAACTTTTCCCTCCGGAATCTCCTCAAGCAGCTTTCTTGTCATCAGATAAATTCCCCCATTGATAGAGCCGGGTCTTGCCTCTGCCGTTTTTTCATTAAAGCCAGTCAGACGCCCCTCTGTCAGCACAGCTTCCCCGTACCGGGAAATATCTGGCACCTGGCGAAGCACCAGGGCCATGTCTAACTCCTCCTTCTCCTGGAGAGCTGTCAAACGGCTGTAATCAATCTGATAAAAGGTATCTGCATTGAGAACAAAAAACCGATCCTCTGTTACAAATCTGCCTGCATTTTTGATGGCTCCCGCTGTCCCTAACAGCTCCTCCTCGTAGGCATAATGAACCGTCAGCGGCGTTCCGTCCGGCGCCGCAAAATTCCTTCCATCCTGGAAATACTCCTCTACCATGGTTCCCTTATATCCAACTGCAAAAATAATATCTGTCACGCCGTATCTGGACAGTTCGTGGACTACATACTCCATAAACGGCCTGTTTTCAATCAGCGCCATGGGCTTGGGCCGATCGCTTACTACGCTGCGAAGCCGCGTTCCCAGACCGCCTGCCAGTAAAATCGCCTGCATTTTTTCCTCCTGTCCTGCCCGTTTCCTGAAAGGGCAGAAAACTCCATAATCATGTTGCATTATACCATTTTCCATAGGATTCCGCTACTATCTTTATAAAATAGTAAGCAATCGCAAAGGAATGATCAGAAAAGGCGGCCACCGCCGCCATTTCTATCCTGATTCCGGCATCCGCCTCTCTCCTACAGAACGTCTGAGAAATGAGGGCGCAGCCGTTTAAACACCTTCAAACCTGCAAATCCTATCACAAGAGTTACCACCCAGAAATACACGGTCAGGGTTGGACGCTCCCAGAACCAGTTTCCTGTCAGAATGCTGTCCCGGTATCCGGCAACTATATAATAGAAAGGATTCAGCTTCAAAACCGTAACAATCCATGGATAATCCGCAGAAAACATGGTTTCCTGATACATAATTGGTGACAGCCACATTCCGAACTGCAGGCAGATGCTGACAATCTGAGCCATGTCCTTAAAAAACACATGAATTGCGCTGGTCAGATAGCCAAAAGCCAAAGCCAGCATGGAAGCCGCAAAGGAATAATACAAAATCTGAATCCAGGTTGCCATAGGCAGCTTTCCAAAGCAAAGCGCCATGATCAGCATAATCAGAAGGAAAAAGCCGTGAACCAGAAGACAGGAAATCAGTTTAATCACGGGCAGAATCTCCACCTGAAACACTACCTTTTTTACCAGATAGCTGTACTCCTGAAGGCAGCCTGTAATACAGTTTAGTGCCTCACTGTAGAAAAACCAGGGCACAATTCCTGGCACCAGCCAGAGCACATAGGGCACTCCCGGCACAGGAGGAACACTTTTAAACCCCAGCTGAAAGATGAAGAAATAAATCAGCACCGTTACCAGAGGCTGGACAAACATCCACACCATTCCAAAATAAGAGCCTACAAACCGCTTCTTAAAATCTGCCTTTGCCAGATCCCATATCAGCTTCCTGCGTGTTACAATCTCCTTCAGAAGGGAAATTACATCATTCATACTGTTCTTTTCCTCTCATCAGAATCGGAACGTGTCCTTTAAGCCGCTCCACTTTTTATCCTTATCGGAAATAATCAGCTCCACACCATCCTGCAGCGGCCACTCAATACCAATCTCCGGATCGTTCCAGGCCAGGCCGCCCTCATCGCCGGGATGATAGAAATCGGTACACTTATAGGCAAACTCTGCCTCATCTGACAGCACCAAAAATCCATGGGCAAAGCCCTCCGGAATATAAAACTGCTTTTTATTTTCTGCAGTCAGCTCCACACCAAACCATTTTCCGTAGGTTTTGGAATCTGCCCGCAGATCCACTGCCACATCAAATACAGAACCGCGGACAGCCCGTACCAGCTTTCCCTGAGGAAACTGCTTCTGAAAATGAAGTCCCCGCAGCACTCCGCGGACAGACATAGACTGGTTGTCCTGGACAAATACCATGTCCAGTCCCGCCTCTTTAAAATCATTCTGATTGTAGGTTTCCATAAAGTAGCCACGCTCGTCGTTAAATACAGCCGGCTCAATCACATACAATCCTTCAATATCACAGGCTGTTACTTTAATTTTTCCCATTTTTTATCTCCTCTTCTGCCGGCTGGCCTTCTGGCCCTGCCGACGGTTCTTTATCAAAACGTAACGATTCCGGAAGCTCCTCTTCCCAACTGATATCCCTTCAGGAAACAGCGGATGTCCCTGTCGTTACTGCCGTCTCAGGCTGCCTCTACAGCCGTATGCTGACAATGGCATACAGACGCAGCAGCTCATACCCATTCAGACAGCACATCAGATACAATATACTACGGTTTCTCTCCTTTGTCAAAACCACCCAGTCATTTTTCAACGCCAGAAGCAGCACTGGAAGGAAGGGCAGAAAATACCGTCCCTGCACACCATTAATGACCCGGGAGCTGAGAGGTGTCCAGGCAATCAGCATAGACAGCATCACTGCAGAAGCGCAGGCTGCACAGACTGCAAATACCCACATCCGTTTTCCTCCTGTGATGGAAAGACTCTCTCCTGGCTTTCGCAGAGCCAGCCCCAACAGGCACAAAGTAAAAAGAACTACCAGCACATAGGGAACATCCAGCACCGGATCCAGATTTCCCAGGTAGGCGCCGATCATAGTCAGATGATAATGCTGGGCCTGCCACAGCAGAGTCTGATAAAAAATCTTAATCAGGCGCATGGGCTGGTGAATCAAAAGGCTCAGACTGTAACCGCTTTCCCCTGCCCACTGGACATAGCTCTCTGTCTCTGTGGCATAGGAAACAATCACCTGACTGTTGACCAGATACATGGCCCCGGCCCAGGCTCCCGCCACACAGGCGGCAGAAATAAACCACCTTCCCCAGCCGCCGAATTTTTTCACAGGAATCAGCAGGCACAGCCCCATCATGACAGCGTACACCATTTTGCAGGGACCTGCCGCAGCCATAACAAGAGACAGGACAGCCACATCCTTCCACTCTGCCCGTTCCTTCTCATAAGCCAGATCCAGGCACACGGCAGTGAAATAAAACATACATCCCATAATCATCGCATCATAGGAAAAAGAGGATGACAGATGAAGGGTCATAGGCAGAAGGGCTGTTCCAAACAGCACCTCCTTTCCAAAGGGAAGCCGTTTCATGGCCAGCCAGGTCATAAATACAAAAAATACCAGATTACAAAGACGCCCCAGGTAAAGAAGAGGCAGAGTTCCCCAGTCCATGGCCCTTACCAGAGCCATTCCCAGGGCCTGGGGTCCATAGGCCACCGGCGTGGTTGTAACCGGCGGATACATGGAACCCACCATTTTTCCCTCCAGCGCCTCAGCCCGTCCCGGTTCATACTGCTTATCCGGCGCCAGCTCCCAAATCAGATGGTACACAGACTGATCCAGAGGATCTCCCAGCTTTCTGCTGCCCTCAGAGCTTTCCAGAACCACTTTTAAATTGCCTGCCTCATCTGGTTCATATTCATAAACACCGTCCAGATCCTCCACCCACACATCCTGAGGTCTTAAAAGCACACGGCCATTCGGAGCATTGGAAGGCATTCCCAGGATTTTGCTGGAAAGCTGGTAGGCGCTGACATAATGGCTGATTTCATCCGGCGCTGACAATGGAGGAAGGACAAAAAGAAAGAGAAGTCCCAGAATCAAACCGGCTGCCGGATAAATCTGCTCCAGTCTCCAGCCCGCCTCTGTCTTCGACTTTTTCCGGAATATCCAGCTAAAAGATGCAGGGGATTTTCCTGAAAAAGCCAGTCCGGCTCCAGCCAGAAACACAAGCACTGCTGTAAGAAGCGCCAGATACCACCCCCTCATCCAGGCGTCCCCTACAGCCACAGCTCCTTCCTGCACCTCCAAAAAATGCCACAGACCTGCCCCGGCCACAGCCAGAAGGGCTACAGGCCAAATACACTTATTTTTCATGCGCCCCTCCCGTTTTCTCAGCTTCCTTCTCCTGACGCATTTTCTCATCCAGAGCAATTCTCTGAACCAGTTCCTTTACCTGGCTTTCCAGCTGAGAAATATGAACAGACATATAAAATACCTTTACAATCAAAACAAAAATCGCAAACAGAAACAAAAAGTTTGTGGTTGCATAAATTCCCAGAACGCCAGAGCAAAAATCTGCCACCTGGGGAAACAGACTGTATACTACCAGAACCAGAGAAAGCACAATCCAGAAAATGGCGCTTTCGATCTGCATTTTTGACTGACGGATTTTCCGCATAATCAGACAGCAGGTGCCCAGAGAAACGAGAATCAGAGCAGCCCGCAGAGTCGTTGTCATCATCCCCGCTTCCTCCATTTCTTCTCCCAGTAAACAGGACTCATGGAACACCAGAGAACCATTTTTCTGGGTAATTTTTCATACTGTTTTCCCAGACGGTAACCCAGATACTTGCAGCCGCTGGTCACTGCCAGAGACGGAAGGAGCCAGAACCTGCCCTTTTTCAACAGCCACAAAGCGGTCTGCTTCACCAGGCGGATTCCCTCGCTCTCAGAACGGATTTCCGCAAATATCTCCGGATGCTCTGCCTGAGACACAGCCATATCAAAATTACGCCGAAACTGCTGCATGGGAGAAAGGTTGTGAGAATGGATTACCCGCGCCTCCGGCACATAAGCAACTCCATAGCCAGCCTGAATGGCTCCGGCAGCGTAAATCATATCTTCGTTAAAAATAGTTCTTCCGGTAAAGCCTTCCAGCTTCTCGAAAATATCCTTTCGGTAGGCACAGCACACATTGGATGCGAAATACGTTTTAATCCCCAGCTTCGGCAGATCCTTTTTCGTCTTAATGCGCCCCTCCTCCGGATAATTAAAGCTTCTGGTATACCGCTCAATCAAACGGCAGTCCTTTGCCGGAAGCTGTCTTGCATAAGCCACAGCCACCGTCTCTCCCTCCGGCCCTTTTTTATCGAATGCTTCTGTCAGACGTTCAATCAGATGCTCATCCTGAGGAACCGCGTCATCTGTCATAAAAATCATAATATCTGCATCCGAATACCAGGCTGCCAGATTTCTCGTGCCGCCATGGTCAAATTCCTCTTTTTTTACGTGATACACCTTCAGTCCCGGAATCCCCTGATACCCTCCTGGATTCCAGTATTCCTTTTCTGTATTTACCACAATAATTCTGTCCGGTTTTCGCGTCTGCTGCTGCAGCATCTGAAGAAGTCTTGCAAAAACCCGATCCGGCTTGTACACCGGAATCAACACATCAACCGTCATGCTCCACACCTCGCTTTCCCTGACGCAGGCCAATCAGGGTCCAAAGGACAAAGCCCGCTGCCATAAACGCCATTAAAATCAGATACGAAAAAGCCGCGCCGGAAATTCCGTTTTGGATGACCGCCGCCGGCGCCAGAACAGCCGCCGCCCCTGTCATAACCACATAAATTCCCAAAATCGTTTTCTGCCGGCGCATGATTACCAAAGCGTAATAATAAAGATTTAAAAGCGCATAGAAGCCGCCTCCCAGCACAATCGCTGCAAATGCCCCCGAATAAGGCGTCAGCTTTCCGGCATACACTGGCCCCAGAATCCATTCCAGTACAGACAGCACTGGACGGCCCAGAATCAAAGTTCCCCCTACCGCAAGAATGCAGAGCGCTGCGATGACTGCCGTCAGCCGCCGAAGCTTCTGCGTAAACTCGGAAAATCTCTGGTTGTTCCAGCAATCGGTCAGGCTGGTCAGAAACGGCCGAATCACAAAGCCTGCCGCCAGATTGATCACTGAGGTCGGCATAAAAATCACATTAAAATACCCGGAAGCCGCATCATTCATATGGGCATCAATGGCATATTTCGATGCAGAAAAAATATAAAAGTCCAGGAATACAGACACAAACAGAAGAATCGTAGACATAGTCAGCTCCCGCAGGCTTCCCTTTCTTCTGCTGTAATCCACTCCCTCCAGGCAGCGCAGCACTATCACGTCAAACAGATACACACCCACAGCCTGTCCGCAGACTGCCGCCACACAGGCCACAGCCAGATTCTTTCCCACGGTCAGTGTTATCAGAAATACACCCACAGAAAGGATTGTTCGGAAGGTATTGGATTTTCCCGTCAGATATAAACGGCCATTTCTCTGAAATTCTGACTCATATACATCTGCAAAGCCGTCAATCACCTTATATCCAATCAGCAGAAAAATAATCGCTGCCTTTTCTGCCCGGTATCCGCTGACTGCCAGCCGCAGCAGTCCCAGCAGCATAGCTGCTGTGCAGGTCAGATACCGGTGATGCAGATAATCACCAAACCGGTACTGAACGGTACCATCCGTAATATGAAAGGGACGGATTCCAAAATACGCCAGCAGAAACATCTGCTGTCCTACTGTGCTGAACCCAAATGCAAAAATCCCTCCCTGTTCCTCTCCGGCCAGATGCATCACCAGAAAAGAGAGTACCATACTGGAAAAGGCATAGCAAAAGCTTCCTGCCATATTCCAGAGCATATTTGATTTTTCCCGGTTGGATCCGGTTTTTAACAGGGCCGCCGTCCACTGATTCATGGCTCTATCCTTTCTTCTTTCGGAAATTTTGTATCAGTAAAATGGAAATCATCATCCGCGCCATATAGCTGACTGCTACAGCAGGCTTCAGATAGCTTTCCCCGCCCAGACGATCCCCAATCACCACCGGAACCTCTGCCACCCGGGCTCCCTGCTTTAAAAGAAAGGATACGGTGTCCGGCTCTGGCCCGTAATTTAAGTTCAGAGCAAATTCCCGAATCATTTTCTGATTAAACATCCGCATACCGGATGTGGGATCCGCCACATGGACTCCCGTAGTCAGGCGAATGGCTGCTGCAATCATGCGGCTTCCAATCATACGCATGGAAAAGCTTTTTTTCTCATCAACAAAACGGCTTCCAATCACAATATCATAGCCCTCGTCCATTTTCTGCCTCATAGACTCTATATACTCCGGCCTGTGCTGTCCGTCTCCGTCAAACTGAATGGCATACTGATATCCCTTCAGGCAGGCATATTTCATCCCAGCCTGAAAGCATCCAGCCAGCCCCAGATTCACCGGCAAATCCAGAAGATGATATCCTCTGCTTCGGCATATTTCCGCAGTCTGGTCCTTGGAACCATCATTGATTATCAGATAATCCAGCTCCGGATAGTGCGTGATCAGCTCGTCCACCACCCGCTCAATATTTTCCGCTTCATTATAAGCTGGAATCACTACAAGCACCCTGTTCATTCATTCCTCCCGTTTCCCTGCGCCAGGATCACATCACAGATTTCATCTGCCACCTCCACCGGCATATCCGCATACAGGGGAAGCGTCAGTACCTGAGAGGCAATCCGTGCCGCCACCGGAGTATCCTCCGCCTGGAACTGTTCTCTGTAGCACTGATAGCTGTTGACACAGGGATAAAAATAC
This sequence comes from uncultured Clostridium sp., assembly GCA_900538475.1. GTDB lineage: Bacteria > Bacillota > Clostridia > Lachnospirales > Lachnospiraceae > Brotaphodocola. Next base: position 37,400 of record UPYT01000019.1, read on the forward strand.
TTTCGAGCAAAAATATTGTGCTCCTTCAAGGCCTCAAAAATCTGATCCCGATCTGCGCCATAGCCGTCAAATACCACAGGCATATAGGCATAGTTATATTTTATCCGGGGATTCTCCTCACAAAGCCGGATGCCCGGTATCCCGGAAAGCCGTTCCCGGTAATGTCTGGCCAGACGGCTCCGTTTCTCAATCTCTCCTTCAATGTGACGAAGATTGCACAGTCCCATAGCCGCCTGGAATTCATTCATTTTTCCATTGGCCCCCACATACTCCACGCTTTCATAGCCTGTAATTCCGAAATTTTTCAGCTGATACAGGAGATCCTTCAGCGCCTCGTCCTGAAACACGACTGCCCCGCCTTCAATACTGTGAAAAACCTTGGTGGCATGAAAGCTGAACATGGAAGCGTCGCCAAACTGCCCCACTCCCGTTCCATCTAATTCCTCACCAAAGGCATGGGCTGCATCGTAAATCACTTTCAGACCATGCTTCTGAGCAATCTCATGGATCCGATCCACATCACAGATATTTCCATATACATGAACCGGCACAATGGCGCAGGTTTTCTCTGTAATCAGTCCTTCTATCTTCTCTGCATCCATGGTATAATCCCGGTCATTAATATCACAGAATACAGGAGTCAGACCATTTCGGACAATCGCATGGGTTGTCGATGCAAAAGTAAACGGGGTGGTAATCACCTCTCCCTGCAGATTCATGGCCTGCAGCGCCAGCTCCAAAGCCATATGACCATTGACAAAGAGCTCCAGCTCCGTTGCCTTCAAAAAGCGTTTCAGCTGACGCTTCAGTTCCTCATGATACTCGCCCATATTGGTCAGCCATGCGCTTTCCCAGATAGGCTTTAACATTTCCACATATTCCTCCAAAGGCGGCAGGGAAGACCTGGTCACCATAATTGGAGTCTCATGCTTCTTATTCATTGGTATCCTCCTTCATCCGGTACTCTGTATACCGTCTTGCAATATACTGGCTCTGGATCCTCCCCGCAGGCTCAGGCTCCTCTCCCGCAAAGCACCGCAGATGATTTTTCACCATATCGTATCCAGCCATGCAGGAAAAAGCTACGCCCCCGGCAAACCGGGGATTGCACTCAAGAAAATACCACAAGACCTCTCCCTGCTCTGTGTGATGCTCAATAAATTCAAAATTGACACAGCCCTTTACGTTCAAAGCGCCTGCAATCGCTTCACAGATTTTTTCCAGAACCGGATCCCGAAATACCTGTACAGAGGTTCCAGCTCCGTTTAGTGTACGCAGAAGTTCTCTTCGAGGAAGGCACACACATCTCCCTGTTTCCGGGCTCCTTACTACATCTACTGTAGTAATCCCTCCAGAAATCATCGGCTGCACCAGATAATGTTCTGCCTGTTCCCTCAGCTGGCTGACTGCCAGCTCCATTTCCCGAAAATCAAAAATCCGCCGCAGACCCTGGCTGCTGCGTCCATCCTCCGGCTTGATAACCAGCGGATAAGAAAGCCCGGCAAGTCCCTCCTGCCCAGAATTTTCCAAAGTCTCTAAAAGCTCGGAAAGCCGTTTTCCCGGAATGGTCCGGCATATTTTCTGCGCATCCAAAAGCTGTGCCGCTCTTCTTTTGTTCCGGCATAGATGAATGGTTTCCCGATCAGACATACAGACCACAGCCCTTCCTCCCGGGCAATTCTGATCCTCCTGTCTCCACTGCTGAAACACATCGATCTCTATATCGGTCAGAGGAAGCACATAATCTATCTGCTCCGTTTCACATATCTGTCTGATAAAGCTCCGGTAGGCCTCTGTATCTGTGGCATAGGGCGCCCGGTAAAACACATCTACATCCATGGAGCTGACCACCCACTCTGCCGGATAAATATCACAGCCCACAATCCGAAAGCCCTCTCTGCGACAGGACTGAATCACTGCATCTGCAGAAAAAGAACCGATAGCTGTCACAAGCACTGTATTTTTCATCATCCTACTTTTCTCCTCTCACCATTCCCACCAGATAGCAAAAGCTCTCCAGCCGGAATATCCACGCCAGCCCCGCATAAACGCCGCAGCCACATACAATCTGCACAGCCAGCTTCAGCCACACGGACATCTCAGGAAGCAATCTCCCCGCTGCCATAACAGCTGCACACATAACAGCTGATAAAAAGGCCGGCGGAGCCACATCTCTCCACTGCTGAGCAATGCTGTAGCCCAGCAGTTTCTGATTGGGTGCTGCATTGACAAAGGTGCACAGAAAATCCTGAAAAGCCTTGATACATACCATAATAAACACATTAAACTGTATTCCCACCAGCAGAGCAACCAGGCTCAGCCCTTTCTTCACCAGCTCCAGCTTCAGAAAAATATCACTTCTTCCCACCGCGTTAATAGCCTGAAGATTGGTAATATGAATCGGCCAGAAACAGTAGGAGATACACATAATCCGCAAAAACGGCACACAAACCATCCATTGCTCTCCCAAAAGAGCTAAAACCAGGGTATCTGCCACAGCAAATAACCCCATCAGCATAGGAAGCACAGCAAAGGAGCTTAAACGGATTGCACGGCGAACCATATCACGAACCGTTTCCCGGCTGTCCTGACTGGCAGAAAAAGCCGGAAGAAGCACTGCCTGAATCGCCGCCCCCAGATTCGATGCAATCAGCTTTGGAAACTGCTCCCCTCTGGTATAGCTTCCCAATAATTCTTCATTATATATCTTTCCAATTAAAAGTCCATAGAGATTATTAAAAACTGTATCCAAAAGGGAGGCACACAAAAGCTTCCAGCCAAAGGAAAACATTCCTCCCACCCGTTCCATGGAAAAACATCTGCGCGGCTTCCAGGAAACCGTCAAAAACAGCACTGCCATCAGACTGATATAATAGCTGATCTGCTGTCCCACCATTGCCCACACGCCCCAGCCTGCAGCCGCCATGGCAATACTCAGCCCTCCGGACACCAGGGACGCTGCCAGGGTGGAAAAAAACAGGCCCCGGAATTCCATGTTCCGGGACACATAAGCTGTCTGTACGGAAATAACTGCTCCGGGAAAAAGAACCACTCCCAAAACCCGTACAATATCACAAAGCACTGGAAGTCCATAAAAATCTGCTATCGATGGCGCCGCTCCATACAAAAGACCGTACACTCCAAGCGCTGCTGCCAGTTCAAAATAGCAGACAGAGGAAAAATCCACCTCATCTGCCTTCCGTTTCTGCACCAGAGCCGTAGAAAAGCCGCTCTGTACAAATACATTTGCAATCGTAATGAAAATCATAATAATTCCCACTACACCATATTCTGCCGGGGTCAGAAGCCGCGCCAGCAAAATGGCAATCACAAACTGCACTCCCTGGGCTCCGCCATTTTCCAGAAGCTTCCAAAACAGCCCCTTTGCCACCTTTTGTTTCATCTCTGTCTCTGCCACAATTTCACTCCTGTCATCTTCTGTTATCCATTTTTGTGAAACCAGCTCTGAAGCCTCCGGTAAATCCCCGGCGCGCCTGCCTCAAAACGGATAAAAAACCTGGTCCGCAGATTCAGCTCCCGGAAAAATTCCCGGTTCCGCGGATCCAGAACCTCTTCGTATTTCTTTGTATTTACCCTGGTCAGAAAAACAAGCCGCAAAATCGCACGCTCCACAGTTTCCTGAAACCGACCGCCTGTTTCCCGGTCAAAGCCCCGATACATCTTCTCCATGGCTTTGGCGTAATCTGCCTGCTTCTGCTCATAATTTCCCTGCTTCATAAGCGTTGTCCAGGAAGACGCTCCGCCCAGACGATACACACACATGGGCTTATCCAGATAATACCCCCATCCTCTGGCAGCAGCCAGAAGCTGAAGGGGAATATCCGCAATCGGCGCCTCTACATAAAATTCCGGCAAATGGTCTACCATTTCCCGGCGAAACAAAAGGGAAGCCGTCGGATAACCGGAGGTTTTGTCAATAATCTCCTCCGGCGTCACCCGCCTGTTTCCCCGGTATGGGCGCATCATGCGCTCTGTTACTGCCTTTCCCTGTACCTCTACAGCTGCGCTGTGAAAACAGATGGAACAGTCCGGATGGGCCTCCATAAAATCCACCTGCTGCTGCAGCTTATTCTCATCAGTCCAATAGTCATCTCCCTCGCACATAGCAATATAGCGGCCTCTGGCTCTGGGGAAATTAAAGGTTCCGCTGATATTGGTCAGCCCTTTGGAATACTGATTTTCCGTCTGAAGAATAGGAAAAATCCGTTCCGGAAAACGCTGCACATACTCCCGGATAATCTCTCCGGTTCCGTCTCCAGAGGCGTCATCATGGATCAGAATTTCATAAGAAAAATCCGTTTTCTGTTTTAAAAATCCCTCCAGTGCATCCCGGATATAATCTTTTTGATTAAAGGTAATACAGCAGATGCTGACCATCACCTCTGGTTGTTTCTTTTCCATCTTAATCTCCATTCATTTCCAAATCCATAACGATATTCTTACATTTTTCTTGCCATTACCTTTTATTTTACAATAATGGCCTGAAAATGTAAATCTCATATGGTATTTTTCACCGTATTGTGATAGATTAACAATAGAATGATCACAGGAGGATTTATTTTATGCACAGACATACAAAAGCAGGCATGATCATGCTTCTTTCAGGAGCCATGATGCTTAACACAGTCACCTGTGCGTTTGCAGCAGGCAATACAGACGGCTCCCCTACCGTTCTTCTTCAGGGACCTGGAGCAGCTTCTCCCGCTCCGGAAACATCTGTTTCAGACAATTCCCCGGATGGCAGCCCCGTCATTCACGTCGGCCAGACTGAGCAGGATGAAACCTCTGCCGGGGGTCCAGGCGTTTCTTCTTCCGGCACCATAGAACAGGGAACCGGCTCTCCCGCTCCTTCTGGAGGCGGTGCTGCAGCACCGGGTGGCAATACCGCCATGCCCGAGGGTACCCAGACTCCTTCCGGTGAAACGGCACCTGGAGCAGGAACCGGAGAACTGACCGAGGAACAGGGCGCACAGCTGGAGGCCGAGCAGCAGGCGGCTCAGCAGGAAGCACAGCAGGAAAGCAACCCCCTGACTGTTCCTGACAGAGAGCCCCGGCTTCAGACAACAGCTCTTCTTCTGAGCCAGCAGAACTGGTCTGTTCCTTATGTCAACGATCAGGAGATTACCAGTGAGGGAACTGGCTTCAGCGCCATCTCCACCTTCCTGGAAAATATTCACGGAGATCTGCTTTACCGTACCTACTCTGCCGCCAATGGCTGGTCTGACTGGGCGCTCAATGGTCAGCAGACCTCTCATGCAGCCACTATGGTTCCGGTGGAAGCCATTCAGTACCGGTTCAAGGGTCCGGTTGCTGATAAGTATGATATTTACTACATGACCACATTAAGCGACGGCACTCAGACCGGCTGGGCCAAAAATGGACAGACAGCAGGTACCATGGGCCGCGGTCTTCACCTGACCGGGTACCGTCTGGCATTCTTCGTTAAAGGAACTGCCGGAAACCTGAATACCTCCAATTCTCTGGCTGCTGCCACTGCAGACGGAATTCAGAATATTGACGGTGTGATGCGCTATATCCACGGTGCTGATGGCTCCAATTATACTGGCTGGGGCTGGCAGGAAAACAACCAGTATTACTTTAAGGATTCCTATCCAGTAACAGGCTGGCAGTACATAGACGGCTATAAATATTACTTCGGTGAGGACGGACGTTTGGTGACTGATGTAGAAGCTCTCCTTCCGGCAGGAGGTCCCTATCTTCTGAAAATCAACAAGGAGATGAACTGCCTGACTGTTTACGCCCAAGACGGCGGCAACGGATTTATCATTCCTGTTAAATCCTTCCTGACCTCCGTAGGCGATGATACACCTGTAGGAACCTTCAAAACTCCGGAGAAATACCGCTGGCGTCTGATGATTCACGATCTGTATACCCAGTACGCAACCCGCCTTCATGCTGGAATGCCCATTCTGCTGCATTCTATTATCTATGACCGGCAGAATCCGTTCAGCGTATGGGCCAGCACCTACAACAATCTGGGCATTGCCCGTTCCGCCGGATGCATCCGGCTGGCAACCATTGATTCCAAGTGGATCTACGACAACTGTGCGATTGGAACAACCGTAGTCGTTTACAACAGTCCGGATCCGGGACCCTTTGAGCGTCCTACCATCCTGTACGAGATCCCCTTCGAACAGACCTGGGATCCTACCGATCCCAACCTGACCCAGGAGCAGATAGCAGCAGAAACCCAGCGGCTGATTGCACAGCTAGGGCAGTAATTAACAGAATTTATCCAAATTGAAAAAAGCCAAGCCGCTTGAATACGGCTTTGGCTTTTTTCTTCTTAAAAATCATATCTTTTTTAGGAGCGCCTCTGCTATCCTGACTGCCCGAATCTCCATCCGAATTCCCCAGAACCAGCATTTCGCAACCCTGATTTTCCATACACCTGCTGACAGATAATTCTTCATATAATAGAGCACGCTTTTCTCCCGCAAACGCTGCCTCTCCAGCTCTCCCTGAAAGGATTTACTGATAGACACAGAATGCTCATGGCGGTAGTGACAGTTTAACAAAAGTACGCTTCGGTATCCGGCCTTCCGAAAACGCTGTGCCAGCACTGCTTCCTCCTGATAAAGGAAAATTCCCTCGTCATATCCGCCGCAATCCAGAAATTTCTTTCCGTCAACCATGAAAAGAGAGCCATGAACTGCATCGGTATACACAGCCTTTTTTCCCTGAAAGCGTCGATCCGGATATTCAAGAAAAGGCCGGAGCAAACGTCTGCTTACAGGTCCCATGGAAAACAGTTCTCCCCAGAAGCCTCTCAGCGGCCAGCCATTTTTCTGGGTTCCGTACTGGGCGTCCTCCATCCGGGCCGTCACCGCTGCCACATCTTTGTGAGTTTCAAAAATACGAAGCATTTTCTTCAGACACTCCTCAGAAAACACCACATCCGGATTGGATATAAGAACATAATCAGCCTGGTTTTCTTCTGCTGCAAAACGAACTCCTGCATTGTTTCCCTTTCCATAGCCTCCGTTTTCCTCCAGAAATACCAGCTGGATTTTTTCATGTTCACAGGCCAGCTGCTGAAGTTTCTGCCTGGAATCATCCTGAGAATGATTATCCACAAGGATTATATATTCTAAAACCTCATATCCACAAATACTGCGAACCAAAGTCTCGACGGTATCCGCGTCATTGTAATTTAAAATTACTGCGTTGACCTTCATTTTTTCTCTGTCCTTTTCTCCCCTGCATGAGGCATTGTCACGCACATTGCCGCAGTCTGTACCCGGGAGCTTTTGAAAAAACGATTTCTAACAATATTCTGACATCGTCCAGCCACAGACTGATAAGGAAGAGCCAGATAAGCCCGAAGAATCATTCTCTGCCGTCCGTCCAGCTTCTGCCAGAACATCTTTCCAAAGGCCCGGGCCTGCTCTATCATTTTCCGGTAATTTTCCTCTACCTCTTTCTGGCGGTTTATCCGCTCTCTGCAGTCCTTCAGACTTCCAGACGCCCTGGCTCCCAGTACATTATCCCCATGCTGACGATACTGAGAAAGAGACTCTGGCACAAAATCAATCACGCCAAAGCAGGATGCAGTCAATGCTATCCACCAGTCATGCATAAAGCAGGCTGCCGGTTCCTTTTCCAGAAGCTTAAGCAACGCCCGGTTCATCATCAGGGCGCCTCCTGTTACCGGATTTTCCACCAGAATCTCTCCAAATGTACTTCTGGTCGGATTGATATGAGAATAGTGGAAAAAGCTGGGATCCAGTACATTCAGCTGGCTGTCTGTCACTTCCATATCGGAATGAACAAGAATCGGACAGGCCTCTCCCAGTCCCTTTTCCAGCCGCTTCATTCTTCGCAGAAGAGTTTTCACCTTATGATGGAACCACACATCATCCTGATCACTCAGCATGACATAATCACTTTTTCCTTCCTTCGCTGCCAGAGACAGCAGCCAAAAAAAATTTCCAGCAGCGCCATTTTCTCCGGAATTCTCTCTGGAATGTAAAAAAACCTGCTTCGGATACCATTCACAATACTGCTCCAAAAGCTCCCTTGTACCATCATCCGAGCCGTCGTCAGACACCCAGATCCGCACAGGAACCGTCTGGGCCAAAATGGAGTCCAGCTGCTGCTCCAAATACTTTTTTCCCTGCCAGGCTGCCATTAATACTGTAATCATTTTTTCTCCTCCAAGCGTATTATTTTCTGTCCTTCTTTCTATTCTCTACAAAACGCATTCCCATGCTCCGGCTGATCGCAAACCTGGCCGGCGGGCACAGCACCGTCAAATAATCCAGCCCATGATATGCCAGCATATACAGTCGTTTTCCTTTTTCCTTTGGAGTTTTGGCCCATTCTGTCTGAGCCAGATACCGTTCATAGGCCTTTCGGTAATGGTTCAGATTTCCTGCAATCCACGGCCTTTCATCCCCCATATAATGGATGATAAAGGGATGATGCTTTGCCTCCCGAAATTCAGCCCAGGTAACTGCCCGATAGGAAGGAGATACCCGAAGCAGACTCCGATAGAAAAAATACCGATAATTAGTAAAAAAGTTATATCTGGGAGGAAGCGGCAGAATTCTTCCCTTTAAAGTCCCATTGATCACATCCTGATCGCTGGCAAACAGCTTTCCTCCCTTTTCCTTCCAGAATTCCAGAAGTTTTTCCTGAATGTTCTCTTCCCGCCATTTCTTCAAATTCACCAGAAGCACACCGGAATTAAAATACCCGTCCTCCGGCCCCAGGCCAATCGATTCCTTTACTTCTTTATAAATTGTAGGCTCCATAACAGCGCCTGCGATCCTGTCTCCAAGACGTACATTCCACAAATGCTTTAAGGACTGAGCCACCACGGTATCACAGTCCAGATACAACACTCGATCCAGATCCTTTGGCAGCGCTTCTGCCATAAAAAGGCGCAGCATAATGCTGATATCATAGCCGCCCGTATCCACTGGGTGATCAAAACGGCCTTCCAACGCCTCTATTTCCACAAAAATCAATTTCCGCTCATATCTGTCTGCCAGCCTCTGCAGGCGGGCCTGGTTCTCCCTGGAAATTCCCATGCTTAAAATATGAACTCGAATTTCCTCCATATCCTGATTTCTGTCCAGCAACGAACAGAGAGATACCCCTAAATGTCTGGCGTAACCGTCATTTGAAGCATAAACTACTTCCAGAGCATTCTGTTTCATCAATCTCAATCATCTCCCGCACTTTGAATCTATGCAGCAGCATGTCTCCCTCTTCTGCTGCATTCTCATTATGAATACTTACAATATACTATAATCCCTGGGAAATGTAAACGCATCCCCCGGGCACACTTGATTTGAAGTAACAGCCATACGAAGATTCAGACAGAAAAAACGTTGAAAGCTTGTTTTCATAAGATTTTTCCTGTCTCTCATTTCTGGTAATGCTTTTATTCAATCAAATCATAACTTATATCCAAAAAATCTAAAACTTTTTCCTCACTCACAGTTCCATCCAACAGCATTGTAATCCAGTGCCTTTTATTCATATGATATCCCGGTAAAAATCCACAGATCTGTGTCAGCAGACCGACCATGTCAGGATTACATTTTACATCTATGATGTCTACTTTTGTATCTCCTTCTAATCCCAGCCTGGCTCTCTCAACCTCCATCAGCACCCCATACCATTTTCCATTCTTATGCCGAAGCACTGCACTTTTGGGAGAATCCTTCCAAAGGTATTCTGGCACTGTACCATATCGCTTTTTTACATATTCATAAATATCTTCCCTTTTCAAGTATTTCACTCCCCGGCTTTTCTATTTGAACATTCTGACAATGATGCATTTCTTGTCAGTAACAGGCAGGATATATGTCCTGCCTGCTTTCATATTATAACACTGTTCCTTTTCCCCTACAATCTAATCTGCGTTCTGTCTTTTGTACCTTTTGTATTCCGCATTTATTTCAACTCCTGCAAAACCTTGGCTGCAGTTGTGCAGGTTCCGTCTTCTCCCACCTTAAATGCAAAATCTCAACCTCAGATTGTGCAGGTTCCTCCTTTTTCCTCCTTAAATGCACAATTTCAACCCCAGATTGTGCAGAATTCGGCTTTTCCCTCCTTAAATGCACAATTTCAACCCCAGATTGTGCAGAATTCGGCTTTTCCCTCCTTAAATGCACAATTTCAACCCCGGATTGTGCAGAATTCGGCTTTTCCCTCCTTAAATGCACAATTTCAACCTCGGATTGTGCAGAATTCGACTTTTCCCTCCTTAAATGCACAATTTCAACCCCAGATTGTGCAGAATTCGGCTTTTCCCTCCTTAAATGCACAATTTCAACCGGATTGTGCAGGATTCGCTCTTTCCGGCTCTAAATGCATAATCAGTCCCTGGAATTATGCAAAGCAGAAAATGTTCCTCGGCATTTCCTCTCGCCAGAGCGCAGCTCTTGTCATTAGCCATTTTCCTCAGGCACACGCGCCTCATCCTTGCGAAGTGTTTTTGCTTTACAAAAGAAGCTTGTCCTTTAAAACAAACAAGAAAGAAGCTCGCTCACAAGCTTCTTCGCCTGCGGCGGGTCGTCTCATCAGCCCAATTCTCTTCCAACCCATGGCGATCCTCGCGGAGCGTTTTTATGTCATAGGACGCACTGTCCTATGACATAAGAAAAAACGGCGAAGCCTGTCCTATACCAAGACATATTCCGCCGTTTTTTCATTAGATTGTAACTGTTCAGGACGAGGCATCTTGTCATCCGGCAAAGTCGAACAAGAAGCATCGGAAATTCCTCCGATGTGAGATTTGGCTGGACAATCCGCTTACAAGCAAGCTTGATACAGATTTTTCCGCCATATCTACTGCCGCCCTGAATAGTTGTATTAGATTATTCTATTTTCCTCTATGTTTCCTCTGATTTACAGTTATACCTCAAAAATCAAATCTCCATAGCTGGGGAAAGGCCACAGATCCTTGTCCACGATCATTTCCAGACGATCTGCCGGAGCGCGAAGTGCATCCATTGCCGGAACTACCTTCTCATGGTATGCATGAGCCTGCTCTGCACTTTCCAGTCTGGAGCAATTCTCCAGGGCCTCTTCCAGAGAAGCCAGCGCAACCTTCATATCAGACAGCAGGGCAGAGGTTTCCACCAGAAGCTCTGTCTGAACACTGACATCAGCCTCCGGACAGGCATTTTTCACCGCCCCCAGAGAACCAGCCAGCTGCGTCGTATATTTTATCACAGCCGGAATAATCTGCTTGCTGGCCATATCAATCATGGTTTTTGCCTCAATATTAATTACCTTGGAGTAATTCTCATACTCAATCTCCGCACGGGATTCCAGCTCCGCTCTGGTAAACACACCAAACTGCTCATACAGTTTGACTGACTTCTCTGTTGTAATAGAAGGAATTGCATCTACCATAGAAACAATATTGGGAAGACCTCGTTTTTCTGCCTCAGCCACCCACGCGTCTGAATAGCCGTTGCCATTGAAAATAATTCTTCTGTGCTCCTTCAGAAGCTTCTTGATCATGTCATGAACTGCTTCAGAAAAATCCTCAGCATTTTCCAGCTCGTCGGCTGCTTCCTGGAATGCCTCTGCCACAATGGTATTCAGAACCACATTGGCTGGCGCAACAGAATCAGAAGCTCCCACCATGCGGAATTCAAACTTATTGCCTGTAAAAGCAAAGGGTGAAGTACGATTTCTGTCTGTAGCATCCAGATCCAAATCCGGCAGAGTTGCCACGCCGGTCCTTAAAGTCCCACCCTGCTTGGAATGAGTCGCCTCACCAGTGCTGCACAGCTGGTCAATCACGTCCTCCAGCTGATCTCCCAAAAATACAGAAATAATCGCCGGCGGTGCTTCATTCGCCCCCAGGCGGTGATCATTTCCTACATCTGCCGCAGACTCACGAAGCAGATCTGCATGAACATCCACAGCCTTTAAAATACAGGCCAGAACCAGCAGAAACTGGATATTTTCATGAGGAGTATCGCCAGGACTTAACAGATTAATGCCGTCATCGCTGATCAGAGACCAGTTGTTATGCTTTCCGGAGCCATTCACTCCAGCAAAGGGTTTCTCATGAAGAAGACAGGTCATTCCATGACGTCCCGCAACCTTTTTCATCGCCTCCATAGTCATCTGATTGTGATCCACAGCCAGATTTGCCTGCTCATAAATAGGTGCCAGCTCGTGCTGGGCCGGTGCTGCCTCATTGTGCTGTGTCTTGGCTGTCACGCCCAGCTTCCACAGTTCTATATTCAGATCTCTCATATAGGCGCCGATCCGTTCCCGGATAGCTCCGAAATAATGATCATCCAGCTCCTGTCCCTTGGGAGGCATGGCTCCAAACAGGGTTCTTCCTGCATAAATCAGATCCTTTCTCTGGAGATACTTGTCCCGGTCTACCATAAAATATTCCTGCTCTGATCCTACAGAAGGAACAACCCGCTTGGCTGTAGTATTCCCAAACAGACGAAGAATCCGCAGAGCCTGCTTGTCAATAGCCTGCATGGAACGCAAAAGCGGTGTTTTCTGATCCAACGCCTCGCCCCGGTAGGAACAGAACGCGGTCGGAATACAGAGTGTCACTCCACAGGCATCCTCTCTCAAAAATGCCGGAGAAGTGCAGTCCCAGGCAGTATATCCTCTTGCCTCAAAGGTTGCCCGCAGTCCGCCAGAGGGGAATGAAGATGCATCCGGCTCACCCTTGATCAGTTCCTTGGCAGAAAACTCCATAATGACCTTTCCCGCAGCATCTGGTACAGAAATAAATGAGTCGTGCTTCTCAGCCGTAACACCTGTCAACGGCTGAAACCAGTGGGTATAATGAGTAGCGCCTCTCTCCATCGCCCATTCCTTCATTGCATGAGCCACTACACCTGCAATGGACGGATCCAGCTCTGCCCCGTCCTCCATGGTTTTCTTCATTTTTTTAAATACATCCTTTGGCAGACGCTGCCTCATAACAGATTCATTAAATACGTTTTTTCCGAAAATCTCTGCAGCATTCAATACTTCGCTCATAAATTTTTCTTCCTCTCCTCTGACTGAATTTTCCCTTTTTTGAATCCCTCTCCGCGCGTCTGTATCAGATGCTCTGTTCCCGCGCCTTTGTATTTTTGGTGCTTTCTTACTGTGATTTCTCGTCTTTTAGTAACTGTTCAGGACGGTCATCTTCTTGTCTGGCAAAGCCGTTCAAGAAGCATCCTGCGTTTAACAGCTTCCGAGTATCTAAAACCTGAAAAACGATGGTGCTTCTCCTGCCGAAAAAACACCATCGCTCCGTATGAAAATTCATTCGTAACCATTCAAAGCGGCATACCGCCCTGTATGCTACGTCCGTTCAGGCTCACGCTTTGCCAACAGAACCGAACAGCTCCATCTTTTCTTTTACAGTTGCCTTAATTGCCTCTGCGCCGGGAGCCAGCAGCTTACGCGGGTCAAAGCCCTTGCCCTGCTGATCCTTGCCAGCCTCAATGTACTCACGGGTTGCAGCTGCGAAGGACAGCTGGCACTCGGTATTTACATTGATCTTTGCTACGCCCAGATCAATAGCCTTCTTAATCATATCAGCCGGGATTCCGGTACCGCCGTGCAGAACTAACGGCATAGCGCCAGTCTTCTGCTGAATAGCATCCAGAGTCTCAAAGCTTAAGCCCTGCCAGTTCTCCGGATATTTTCCGTGAATATTGCCGATACCTGCTGCCAGGAAATCGATACCCAGATCAGAAATAGCCTTACACTCATCCGGATCTGCACACTCACCCATACCAACAACGCCGTCTTCCTCGCCGCCGATGGAACCAACCTCAGCCTCGATAGACAGACCCATAGCATGTGCAACTTTTACCAGCTCTTTGGTCTTCTCTACATTCTCCTCGATCGGATAGTGAGAACCATCAAACATGATGGAAGAGAAACCTGCCTTAATGCACTTATAGCATCCGTCATAAGAACCATGATCCAGATGCAGAGCTACCGGAACGGTAATATTCATCTCTTCGATCATAGCCTTTACCATAGCTGCTACGGTCTTAAAGCCGGTCATGTATTTTCCTGCCCCCTCAGATACGCCCAGGATAACCGGGGAGTTCAGCTCCTGCGCTGTTGCCAGGATTGCCTTGGTCCACTCCAGGTTATTAATGTTAAACTGACCTACTGCGTAATGCCCCTCTTTTGCCTTTTTCAGCATTTCTGTTGCAGATACTAACATGTCAAAATCCTCCGTTTTCCTTTATATTCGGGATTATCCCCCAATGCGCGGACTGAGAACCTGTCCACCCCGCATTTCTGTATAACAGTATAATACATTTTCCGAAATTTGGGAAGTAGTTTGTTACAGTCCCAGAATCTCCGCTACGGTCTTCTCCATATCCTCCACATCGCTTTCCCGCTTATGGCGAATCTCGGCATTCCGGATCTCCTCCACTGCTGCCGGAATCTTCACACCAGACACAGAGCACAGCTCATCAATAATGGCAAACTCATCCTTACTGCCCTCATCTCCCCGAATAGCCTCCATCACGCTGTGAGAAAACTTATAGGGGCTGGCAGTCGATGCAATAACTGTAGGTGTCGTATCTCCAGTTTTTTCCGCATAAGCCCGATAAACGGCAGAAGCCACGCCAGTATGGGTATCAATCACATATCCCGTGTCTTCATAAACCTTCTTAATCTCAGCTGCATTCTCAGCCTCTGTAGCAAATCCGCCTGTAAAATCCTTCATGGCTTCCTTCATGGTTTCCGTAACCTCGTAAGAGCCCTGTGTATTTAGCTGCTCCATCAGGCTGCGGTTTGCTTCCGCGTCACAGCCTGTGCTCAGATAAATCAGACGTTCCAGGTTGCTGGAAATCAGAATATCCATAGAAGGCGAACTGGTAAGAATAAATTCCCTCTTCTTATCATAGATTCCTGTCCGGAAGAAATCATAGAGAACCTTATTGTCATTGGAAGCACAAATCAGGGTTTTCACCGGAATTCCCATCTGTTTTGCAAAATAGGCAGCCAGTATATTGCCAAAATTTCCGGTAGGAACGGTAATATTAATCGGATCTCCGTTCTGAATCTCTCCGTTTTCCACCAGCTTTGCATAGGCATATACATAATACACGACCTGAGGAACCAGACGTCCGATATTAATGGAGTTGGCAGAAGAAAGCTGGAAGCCCTTCTTAGCCAGCCGCTCGCCAAAGGCTCTGTCTCCAAAAATCTTCTTCACGCCAGTCTGAGCATCGTCAAAATTGCCGTGAATCGCAACAACTGCCGTATTGTCTCCCTTCTGAGTTACCATCTGCAGCTCCTGAACGCGGCTGACTCCTCCCTTGGGATAAAAAACAATAATCCGGGTGCCTGGCACATCAGCAAAGCCTGCCATAGCTGCCTTTCCCGTATCGCCGGATGTGGCTGTAAGAATTACAATTTCATTCTCCACATGATTCTTCTTCGCAGAGGTTGTCATCAGATACGGCAGAATGGAAAGTGCCATATCCTTAAATGCAATGGTGCTTCCATGGAAAAGCTCCAGATAATAGGCGCCGTCCGCCTTTACCAGAGGAGCGATTTCCTCTGTATCAAACTTACTGTCATACGCGCTGTTAATGCAGTAACGCAGCTCCTCCTCCGTAAAATCACTGAGAAACAGCTTCATTACCTGATATGCTGTTTCCTGATA
The DNA here is from genome assembly GCA_900538475.1 of uncultured Clostridium sp. Classification (GTDB taxonomy): domain Bacteria; phylum Bacillota; class Clostridia; order Lachnospirales; family Lachnospiraceae; genus Brotaphodocola. The sequence goes on from UPYT01000019.1 coordinate 53,073, forward strand.
AGACATCTTGGCCAGCTGCTCCATGGGAACCTCCAGCTTCGGGATATAAGTGGGCATAAACAATCCGCCGTCATCAGCCAGCCCTTTTAAAATAGCTTGGGATGCTGTCAGGCCACTTTCTGTGCCTCTTGTACTCTGATAGGATAAATTCATCTTTTTTCTCCCTCTCTTTCCTGTCTGCGCCTGCAGCAGATGCCTCCGGCAATTTCTGCTGCCTGTGTTTTCGTTGATTGTAGCATACTTTAAATCCCTGCGCAATTATAAATCGCAAAAAGAAGCGGCCGCCTCCTGATGTCCTCAGACATTTTGGAAGCGGCCGCCTTTTATCTTTTTATGTTTTTTCGTTCAGATCTTTTTCGCATTCGTTATTTTATGTCTGAGCCCTTTGACTTTTATGCCAGAATCGGCTTCATTGCCTCTGCCAGCTTGTCCTTCTGAGCCTGAGCCTCTGCCAGGTCCTTGCCCAGAGTTGTAAAGTAGGTCTTGATCTTCGGCTCTGTACCAGAAGGACGAACTACAACCGTTGCTCCGCCCTCCAGAGCATAAATCAGTACATTGGCTGCCGGAAGACCGGTTTCCTCAGGCTTCTGATAATCTGTTACCTTCTCTACCTTATAGCCAGCGAACTCAGTGGGAGGATTGTCCCGCAGTCCCTGCATGATTCCAGCCATCTTATCCATACCGGTCAGACCCGGAAATTCAAAGCTGTCAACCTTGTTCAGGTAACGGCCATACTCTGCGTAAATCTCCTCCAGACGCTGCTTAATAGAACTTCCAATGCTGCGGTAGTAGGCTGCCATCTCGCAGATCAGCATGGAGCCGATAACTGCGTCCTTATCACGAACATAAGGACCTGCCAGATATCCGTAGCTCTCCTCGAAGCCAAAGATAAACCGCTCAACTTCACCTGCTGCCTCCAGACCTGCAATCTGATCTCCAATCCACTTAAAGCCTGTAAGCACGTTTCTCATCTCAACACCATAGTGAGCTGCAATCGCGTCTGCCAGAGGAGTGGAAACAATAGATTTTACAGCAACCGGACGCTCAGGCATAGTTCCCTTCTCGATTCGTCCTGCACAGATATAATCAAGCAGCAAAGCGCCCATCTCATTGCCGCTTACCAGCTCATAGGAACCGTCCGGACATTTCATGGCAATACCCACACGGTCAGCATCCGGATCTGTTGCCAGCATCAGATCGGCATCTGTCTCCTTAGCCAGATTCAGTCCCAGCTCCAGAGCTGCAAAAATCTCAGGATTCGGATAACTGCAGGTGGTAAAGTAGCCGTTCGGGTACTCCTGCTCCGGAACAATGGTAATGTCCGTAATTCCCATGTCATTTAAGACTGTGGTAACAGGAACCAGTCCGGAACCATTTAAGGGGCTGTAAACCAGCTTCAGTCCGGCAGTTTTGCACAGACCCGGACGAACCTGACGGGCTTCAATCGCCTCATAAAAAGCCTTCTTACAATCATCGCCAACAAAACGGATCATTCCGTTTTCCACTCCTTCTGCAAAGGAGATGTACTTTGCGCCCTCCAGAATATCCGTCTTTAAAATCTCATCATACACAATGGCAGCCGCATCATCTGTCATCTGGCAGCCGTCAGGACCATATGCCTTGTAGCCGTTATACTTGGCCGGATTGTGGGATGCAGTCACCATAATACCCGCATTGCACTGGTAATAACGGGTTGCAAAGGACAGAGCCGGTACCGGCATCAGAGCATCGTAAATACGTACCTTAATACCATTGGCAGCAAGAACTCCTGCTGCGGTCTTTGCAAATACATCGCTCTTTAAGCGGCTGTCATAGCTGATTGCAACTGTCTGGTTGCCGCCCTGAGTCTTCACCCAGTTTGCCAGTCCCTGTGTTGCCTGACGAACCACATAAATGTTCATTCTGTTGGTACCGGCTCCCAGCACGCCGCGCAGGCCTGCTGTACCGAACTTCAGAGCTACCGCAAAGCGATCTTTGATTTCCTCGTCATTTCCTTCAATTTTTGCCAGTTCCGGCTTCAGATCTGCGTCTTCCAGATCTGCTGCAAGCCAGCGTTTGTAATCATCCAGATACATAACTGTCTCCCCCGAATTTCTTAGTAAAAACATGTGCAGGAACACAAATTTTCCTAACTTAAATATACACTTTTTTAAAAAATCTGTCAATCCGTATCATAGAAACCTGACCGTCGGCAATTCAGAAAAAGGGAGGGATAACACCATGACCCTAAGCGAAAAACAGACGCAGAGCAGCTTCTATTCTGCCAGAGAATATTTGATTCCCAGAAGATCTATTTCTCCAATCAGCTGTATTCCTACGGCCAGGAGCCACCAGAGGAAGCCCTGTATACAACCGCTGTTTATGTCCGGCTTTCCCATGACAGAGCTGCTGTAATTGAACATTTTCGTATAAATGGCTTCTCCCCTCTGTGGCAGGACGGCTTTGCCCTTTTTCCAGATCCCCTTCCCAATGAAGAAAACAGCCGGATTTCCGGTCAGCTCCTTTTTTCCAAAGGAAACACCGACTATACAGCTCCCATCTCCCGACTGCAAAAGGGCATACGTACAAGCGCCTCCCTGTTCGGCCCCAACTCCTCCTACTGTATTTCCGCCGCCTTCAGCTTTCCCTTCGGCTCCATCCATCAGAGAGGCTATATCCTTATGAGACACAGCTTCCTGACCTTCAAAGTGTCTATCTGATGTCCTTTAACTACTATCACTCTGGACACCCGTTCCATATCCCCTACCGAAGAATGGATCAGGCGCTGATGAAGGGAGCCTCAGGCGGAATCGGAACACGGCAAATGCAACATTACTCCACCTGCTGGACCGAAGATTTTACCGTATCTCCCGCAGAAACTGACGCCGTCCTGTCTCCTGCTCCTCCAGAAGTTTAAGCTTCTCCACATTTTTTTCAGGAATCCATGCCTTATTTGTATTCATATAATAATTCAACTGTTTCCAGTATTTCTCCGGATACAGAAACAGATAGTACAGGCAGGCCCGATCCTCCCGGCTGGTGGGAAGCACCCGATCATAGCTTTCCATCATAGACGCCCCCAGCCGCGGATCCCAGCCATGCTTTTCCATAGCCTTTCTCATAAAACGGTACAGATCCGTCATCTGATCTCCCAGGTGCATCTGATTAAATTCAATAAATGCTACATCCTGAGAACCTATCAAAATATGATGCTGATCCAGATCTCCATGGCACAAAAAAAGACGGCTTTGTCCCTGCTTCTTCTCAAGTAGTTCCAGTCCGTCCTGAGCCTCCAGCGCCTGTTCATAATAACAGTGAAAGTGCTGCATCACACACAGTTCAAACTCACTTTTCTTCCGTTTTTTCCGGATAAAGGCACTGGCCCGTTTCATTTCTCTGCTATGTCTTTTCATCTCTTCATCCACCCCCGGCGGAACCATCGAACCAAGATCCCACTCCTCACGCCAGGAAATTTTCCGAAATGCCCGGTGCAGAGCCGCAATCCTGCTTACGGCTGTCAGGATTTCTCTGCTGTCCCGCAGACTGCATTCCCGATCCAGAAACCATTTTTTCAGAATGTATCTGCTTCCATCCTCCCCTGTGGCAATCAGCGCGCCTTCCCGGCTGCGCACATACTGATCCACCTGGTCGAATCCGGCGTTTTCCAATTCCGTTAACACCGCCTCCTCAAACTCCAGACGCCGCAGGGTTCCTCTGTATTCTTTTAACAGCCGGATCCCGTCGCTTTGCTCACAAATCCAGGCCCCGCGGCCTCTCCTCACATTGAGAGTTTCCCCCTCATACTGCTGCAAAACATCCATATAACTGTCGTTCACGCCCACCCCTCCGCTCTCTGCTTCATCATTTTGCCTGTCAGCTACTTCCAGAGTATGAAAAAAGGGAGGCGATTATGCCTCCCAATAAAAATCCTGTTTCAGACCATTTCTCAGGTAATCGGTGCCGGATTAAAAATGCACATATCATTATGAAATCCGTACTGATCACTATAGGGTGCCTTTACACCGCTGGCTACATCCAGGATCATGTCAAAAATCTCCTGCCCCACATCTGCAATGGTTTTCTCTCCTGTAGCCACTTCTCCAGCAGAAATATCAATTAAATCAAACCAGTGATTCTTCATCTCATTCCGGCTGCAGACCTTAATAACAGGACAGATATCAAGGCCGTAGGGTGTTCCCCGCCCTGTCATAAATACCTGTAAACCAATACCGCTGGCTACCTGGCTGGGACCGCATACAATGTCGCTGGCCGGAGTTGCCGCATAAATCAGGCCGTGTTTTGTCGGCTTTTCCGCCGGAGAAAGCACCTCCACAATCTGACTGGTTCCGCTTTTGGCGATACTTCCCATTGCCTTTTCTACAATATTGGCCAGTCCGCCCTTCTTATTTCCCGGGGTAGGGTTAGCGTCACGATCCACGCCCCCCTGCTCTAAATAATCATCATACCATTTCATCTCTTCTGCCAGACGATCTCTAGTATGAGCATCCGGACACCGTGCTGCCAGCATATGTACGCCGTCGCGGACCTCTGTCACCTCACTGAACATCACAGTAGCGCCGCCCCGCACCAGCATATCTGCTGCATAGCCCGCGCTGGGATTGGCTGAAATACCGGAAAAAGCATCGCTTCCTCCGCACTGCATGCCAATTAGAAGATCCTTTAACGGAAGCTCCTCTCTAGTTCTCTGATTCAGTCTCTGAAGCTTTTTCTCTGCCATTTCCAGAATCGCATTCATCATGGCATCATGTCCGGCATAGTCCTGCAGCGTCAGAACGTTTTCCGGAGTAATATCCTCCGGCGGAAGAACCCGGTCGTAGGTCAGCTTCTCACAGCCCAGTCCAACCACCATAATCTCTCCGCCAAAATTTGGATGACGAATCACATTGGTAATTGCACGAATTGGGATGCAGGCCAGAGGCGCATTAATGGCAACTCCGCAGCCGTAGGGATGAGTTACTGCAACAACTCCATCCACATTGGGATATTTGGGAAGCAGCTCCTTTTTTATCCGCTCAACAGCTACCTTCAAGACCCCTGCGGCACACTGAACGGTTGTCACAATTCCCAGAAGATTTCTGGTTCCTGCTGGCCCCTCTGCATTCCGGTAGCCCATCCAGGTTGTTCTGGTGGGCACAGGAAGATCCTCCATTTTTACCAGATTGGTTCCGTATTCCATATTTTCCAGTGACGGGCTTTCTGGAAGTTCCAGCATATGCTCATTAATCCAGTCTCCCCGTTTGATGTCATGGATTGCATATCCAAGAACCACTCCGTACCGGATAACTGCTTCTCCTGCCGGTATATCGCACAGGGCAATTTTATGAGCCTGGGGAATGTCCTGATTCACAGTTAATCCCTCCATAATTTCTGTTCCTGCCTTCAATTCTTCAACAGCAACTGCCACATTATCCTGATCTTTGATTTTCACGTATAAACGTGCCATAAGGTTTCCTCCCTTTCTCCCTTCCGGGTTTTCAAACACTTAAACAGATTCGTAAAGCTTCCGCATCTTCTCTCCACAGAGCTTTGCATTTTCTGGCGTCGTATTTTCCAGGGTTCCGTAGATAAACGGTTTTTCTCTCTTAATATACCGCATAATCGGCGTAAAATCCATCTCTCCCGTACCTGCGCCCACGGCCTTTAAACCATAGCCCTCTTGGACACGGACAAAGTCCTTAAAATGAACCATCGCAATATCCGGCCCCAGCAACTCTATCGCCTCTGCAAACACCTCGTCCCGGTGATCCACATTTTCCAAATCCAGAAGATTAACCGGATCAAACAGAATCTGAAGATTGTGAGAACCAACTTCATCCAAGACAATCCTGGCCCTCTTCGCATTATACACAATATGCCGCGCTACTGGTTCAATAGCAAGAATCACTCCAAACTGCTCTGCACACCGAACCACCGGCTTCAGGTTGCGGATAAAGAGGGCAAGAGCCTCCTCAGAACGGCATTCCGGACAATATCGATATTCCGCATTAGGAGCTCCTGTCTCAGTTCCCACCATGCCGCAGCCCAACAGGGAAGCAAAGCGGATATGGGAATAGTATTTTTCCAGAGAAGCGCGAATCACTGCTTCGTCCGGATGAGCCAGATTCAGATAATTGCCAAGAACAGCAATATCCATCTCATTTTTCTCAAACAGCCGGCGCAGGTAATGAGCATATCCTGGTGTCAGCGCTTCCGGACCGCAGGGATAATCCTTCATGGCCTTGCTCAGTGCCAGATGGGCACATGTATATCCCTTTTTTCTGATAACAGGAAGCAGCTCCTCCATGGGAAGCTTCTCTGCATCGTGAAGACGAAGACCTAACTGCAGCATACCGATTCTCCTTTCTTCTTCCATCTCAGCTGTTCGCTGACAGCCATCATACAGGCGCCTGTTCCGTGCTGATTATCTGTCATCTGCGCTTCACTGACGTAATACCGGGCAGTACCGTCCCGATCCTGACGGTTATGAGGATCTGGTCCCTTTCCCAGTCCTGCGCTGGCGCAGATTCCATGTAAATGAAATCCATCCTCTTCCTTTTTCAGATAGGTATCACGGATTCCGTCCAGAATCCGGCTTCCCTCTTCTCCCAAAGCTCTGTCCAGGACTCCAAGGCGCGCTCCTTTCATCAGAGCATACGCAATCATGGCACTTCCGGAGGTTTCCAGGTAATTTCCTGGATATTCTTTCTGCTCTACCACCTGATAAATCATTCCTGTTTCCGGATCCTGATAAGGCAGCAGTCCGCGAACCGCATTTTTCAGCAGTTCTCCCAGCTCCTTTGCACGGGGTGTATGATCTACAGCCAGCTCATACACATCAATCAATGCCATTAAAAACCATCCCTCTGCACGGCTCCACACACACTCGCTTCTTCCCGTTTCCGGGTCGGCCCAGTCTGCCTGACGGCTTACATCGCAGCCGTGAACATAAAGCCCCAGATTCTCATCCCACAGAAGACGGTGGGCGCTCTGAAACTGATCTACGATATCGTCCCACCGATCTTCTCCATTTTCTGTCAGAGTTTTTGCATAAAATGGCATTGCCATATAAAGACCATCCAGCCATACCTGGTTAGGATAAATATCCTTATGCCAAAAATTGCCTGATTCTGTTCTGGGATACTGTTTTAAAAAATCATATGCCTTTTCCACTGCCGCAGCATACCTGGCATCTCCAGTCAGATCTCTGAGAATTCGAAGAGATTTTCCGAAGCTCACTTTATCAATATTATTCTCTCCTTCTTTCCAGTTAGATACAGTTCCATCCTCAGCCATCAGCCAATGGGCATTTTCTGTAATATACCGGTTCCACTCTGGATTTCCTGTGGCATCAGCCAGATCTGCCGCGCCAATCACACAAAGATCATCCTTGTAATTCCATACCTTTTCTTTTAAAAATTTTGGAAATGCATTTTCCAGATATTGAGCAAAATACTCTAACCACATAGATACAACTCTCCCTTTCCCTTATATTCCTGCAAAATCTGCTACTCTGTTTATAATCCGGACTGTTTCCTTCATTGTTACTGGAGCTGTTGGCCGGAATCTTCCATCCTCATCTAATGTCATAAATCCAAAATACAAAGCTCTCGCCACATTAGTTCCGTAATTATTGCTCACCTCGGCGGAATCGGCACATACAGGCATGGTACTGGATGCATTTCTGTAATTCACACCGCATGCCTGCATCGCTACCGTAGCCATTTCCTGCCTGCTGACAGTTCTTTCCGGATGAAGGCCTCCATCCTCGGCTCGGGCCAGAAGCCCCTTTCGAACAGCCCGCTCTACCCATGATTCTTCAGCCGTATTTTTCTCCATCCCCTCATGGTTGCTTCCAAACGCAAGAAGAATTTTTGCCAGGGCTCCGCGGCTGAGCATCTGCTCCTCCCCTGTGTTATCATCCGTTTGTAGAAATCCGCGGCATATCATGCGTGCCCTCTCTGTATCTTCTTCAGGGTCTTTGTTATACTCCAGAACCCGGTATTCCCTGCTGTACTCGCAGTTTCCATAAGCGTCCCTGGCAGACACGCGGACTGCTGTACAATCAGAAGGAACCGTAAAGACGGCTTCTCCTCCGGCCTGCTCCCACCGCCCACAGGTAGTTTTCATTTCCCAGCAATAGCTGCACTCTGTCCTCTCTCCACAGAACTCTGCCAGAGCCTTCAGGCTGGCGCCCTTATACGGAACGCCGGCAATCCGCAGCTTACCAATCCTTGGAAAGAATTTTCCGTTAATTACTACATTTTCAATTACCGGCTCCTTCCAGTTCATGCTTCTCATACACTGCTCTGCCCCGTCAATCCTGATATTTCTCAGAATCAGACCGGTAATGGGAACCTCTTCAAAGGCTTCCAGAAAAATTCCGTAATCCCCTCCGTGGGCCGTTACATTTTCAATCGTAATGTTCCGGAACACCGGCAGATCATCTCCATTTCTTCCATCCTCATAAAGCATGGTTCCATGAACCGCTGCACCGTGAACATGTTCCATTACGCTGTCTGCCAGAATTACATCCTCCACTTTTCCTCCGCGGCGGGCGTTGGTTTTCAAACGAAGAGCGTAGGTCAAGTTCGGGCTGCTGAAGCGGTTAAATTCTGCCAGTACACACCGGATTCCTCCGCTCATCTCACTTCCCAGAGCTATCCCGCCATGTCCATCTGCAAATTCGTTATTCTCAATCAGTATATACTCGCATGCCTTGTTTGCCTCCCGGCCATCCCGATCCCGACCTGATTTCAGGCTGATGCAGTCATCTCCTGTATCAAACCGGCAGTTCCGGATATAAACTCCATGGCAGCTTTCCGGATCACATCCGTCATTATTGGAACCGTGGCTGGAAAGCGTCACTCCATCTACCGTAAGACTCTCACACATTACCGGATTCAGCTGCCACATGGGACTGTGTTTCAAAGTAAAACCCTCAAACAGCACACGTTTGCACCGAATCGGCTGAACAAAATTGGGTCGAAGATAATGGCCCGGCCCGAATACCCTCTTTTCAACCGCAACGCCGTCCTGGTTCATTTTTCTCAGCAGTTTTCTGTCCTCAAGCTGAAGATCCGGCAAATCCTCAGACCAGGCATTTTCAACCTGATGATGCCAGTTCCACCAGTGTGCTGCATCTGCGCCTCCGTCAAATACACCCGGGCCTGTTACTGCAATGTCATGGGCATCGCAGGCATAAATCAGCGGAGAATAATTATAGCAGGGCGTTGCCTCCCAATGAGAAAACACCAGCGGATAATGCTTTTCTAGTTCTTCATTTACAAATTGAATCAAAGTATCCGCGCTTTCCAGATGAAGTTCCACCCGGCTCCTTAAGGTAATCGCTCCTGTCAGATACTTTCCCGCCGGAACACAGACAATTCCTCCTCCTGTTTCGCTGATATGGTCGATAGCAAATTGAAATGCTTCCGTCTGAATCCTGCTGCTGTCCGGCTCTGCTCCAAACTCCAGGACAGAATACCTTTTATCTGGTATCACCGGCTTTTCAATTTTCCTTAAAATTGTTTCACGCAACTTCAATCTGTCCATGAAATTTTCCTACTTTCCTATATATTTCAAATACATATCCAACCGTTCTCCATGCCACTGATGCCCGCCCTCACAGATATCATGGAAAGGCAGCTTTTCCGCGTGACAGAGCCGATAAGCCTTTTCAATGACTGCAACCTGCTCCACCGCATTGACAATTCCTCTCGGCCCGTTCAGTCTGTCCTGCCTGCAGGACTGGATTACCAAAGGCCTCGGCGCAATCAGAGAAGCAATATCCCCCATATCCAGGTACTCCCACAGACGGGGAATATAATTGCAGGAGCAATTGCGGTTCAGCTTCAGAAGCGCATCGCGGAATCCATACATATAACCGCTAATAACTGCATACTGAACGCGTTCGTCCAAAGCAGCCAGATACAAGGTCTGCATTCCTCCTCCGGAAAATCCGAGACATCCCAGATGTTCCATATCCCACTCACCGCGTAATTCCAGATAATCAATCAGACGCATCAGATCCCAGACCAGCATTCCTGCGACCGGGATCCCCAAAGGCTCTCCCATATGAGCCAGCCAATAACAGTCTCCCTTTAATCCTAAAACCGGATCCTGCGTGTCCTCTTTTGCCTCCCGCCGTTCTCCGAAGCCCCGGCAATCCGGACAAACTGCAGCAAATCCCCTCCGTGCCAGCTGCAGACCATAGTCATACTGATACTGGGTTATTTTTTCCTGAACTGCTCCGTATTTCGCCAGACCTGCCACAGTATATTTTCCTGCTCCATTATGGCCGGGAGGGCATAAAAAGAGCCGGGTGTTCGGACCGGCATCTGCCGGAACCAACAGATACATGGTCATCCAAACATCCGGCTCTGTCTGAATCCTGATATGCTCTCTGCGAATCCCTTCCGGAAATATTTTCGTCTCCATAATCACAGGATTTAAATCACAGACTTCCATTTTTTCCAGTCCTAAAAGTTCTGAAAGAAGTATGCGTTCCCTTTTTCTCCACTCCTCAAATTCTTCCGCTGAATGCCCGCGGAAATAATCACGGCGGGCAAAGCGGTCAAATTTACGAAGCATAGACGGAAGTGTTCCATAACAGGTCTGTATCTTCGGAAGCCGTTCTTCCGGATCAGTCATCATTGACATCCTGATTCACAGATACAGCAACTGCTGCTTTTTTCTTCTTCATATGCTCGGAGAACAGCGGCCATACAACACAGAACACTGCAATTGCCAGCAGGGCGGCAGACAGCGGTCTGGTGAAAAATTCCTTGTAGCTTCCATGCGCATAGCTGATTCCCTGACGGAAGTAGCGCTCCAGCTTACTGGACAGGATAAAGGCCAGCACCAGCGGAGAAGTAGGCAGTCCTGCAATGCTCATAAAGATTGCCAGCAGGCACAGAGCAAGCATCACATAGATATTGAACATGGTATTGGAAATTCCATAACCTCCGATATAGCAAATAACCAGGATTACTGTATACAGGTAATGATACGGCACCTTCAAAATGTACGGGAACCAGCGCTTTGTCGCAATCTGGATAATATAGGTAACAATCGCTGCTACCAGTACGCAGGCAAAAATCAGCATAGCCAGATCCGGCTGCTCTGTCATAAACAGGGGACCTGCCTGCAGTCCGTGAATCGTCAGTCCGGCAATCAACATCGCTGTAATACCATCTCCGGGGATACCAAGTGCCATCATCGGAATCAGAGCTCCACCAAGAGAAGCGTTGTTTGCTGTCTCAGAAGCCCATACACCAGCCGGATTTCCTTTTCCGAAGCTTTCCGGATCCTTGTTGATACTTTTTGCATAGCCGTATGCAACCATATTGGAAATACCTGAGCCCATACCGGGAAGGAAACCGATCCAGAGTCCGCTTGCAAATGCAAAAACAATGGTTTTGATATTTTCAATAATATCCTTGAAACCAATTCCAAGCCCCTTGTTTGTTACCGTATCCACATCCGGCATTTTTGCCTCGCCCTTTGCAGAGTCCCGGATAATCTGGCACATTGCAAACATACCAAGCATCTGGGCTACCGTACTGATACCTGCAGTCAGATATACGTTTCCAAAAGTAAAACGGGTTGCTCCGTTAATCGGATCCATTCCGATGCATCCCATCAGAAGACCAATACCTGCCGCCATGACGCCTTTAAAAATATTTCCCTTAGACAGAGAAGCCACAAGAGTAATGGCGCAGAAGCAGAGAGAGAAATACTCCCAGGGGCCCAGATGCAGGGCAAATTCAGCAATAACCGGAGACAGCAAAGTAGCCAGAATAACAGAACCTACTGTTCCAATAAAGGATGCTGTCATACCAATGCCCAGAGCTTTTCCTGCCTGTCCCTTCTGAGTCATGGGGAAGCCGTCAAAGCAGGTAGCAATTGCAGAAGAAGAACCGGGAATACCAATCAGCACTGCAGAAATAAAGGTTCCGGATACGCCTCCGATCCAGATTGCCAGCAGCAGCACAAATGAGGTTTCCGTAGAAAGGCCAAAGGTAACAGGAAGCAGCAGGGCAATACCCAGCGTTGCAGAAAGTCCGGGAATCGCTCCAAACACAATACCCAGAGATACCATTGCCACAATCAGAAGAAGATTGATAGGCTCCAGGCATGTCATCAATGCACTTATGTATTCACTCATTTTGTCGTTTCCCCCTTATTCAAACAGAATTCCGGCCGGCAGCTTAATCTGGAAGCCATAGACAAACATGGCGTACAGCACTCCCGTCACCAGAAGAGCAATGATAATGGACGGAATCAGTTTTACTTTGCTGTTGCCTCTTAAGTCATAGATAAAAGCTACTGTTGCAAACGGCGTTGTAATCAAAAAGCCCAGCCAGGTCATGGCAATGGAATAAAGTACAAGCATCAGAAAACTCTTGCTGATTTTCAGAATACCGCCCTTGGGGAAATACGGTTTTTCTTCAATTTCCCTTTCTTTGATTCCCTTTATAATCAAAGCCACAGAGCTTACGGCAATCAGAAAAATCGCCACATAGGGGAACAGTCTTGGCCCTGGCTCCAGAAGCTTGGCCGGCTGTTTGATGGACTGGCTTGCAAATAAGAAAAACGCACAACCAAGCAGGCCTACAATTCCTGTTTTTGTATCTCTACGCATTTTCATCTTCAGAAATCTCCTCCTTTTTAAGATGTCCCGGAAAACTTATGTTTTCCAGGACATGCTGTTAAACCATTTTCTTCTGGCTGCCTATTCCTGTACGTACAGGTCCAGCTCCTTTGCAATCTCTACGAAAGAAGCATACTCTTCGTCACGAATCTTTTTGGACTCTTCCAGGTCATGCCATCCGGGAATATTACCGATAGAAGCAATCCCTTCACTTACAGTTTCGTCCTCACACACTGCTTGCATTGCTGCATTCATTTCTTTCACCATTGTCTCGTCCATTCCAGCCGGTCCGTACAGATAGTGGTTTACATACAGAACGCAATCCTCAAAGCCCTGCTCCTGCAGAGTCTTGTAGTTATCCGGCAGCTCCTCCGGATACATGGAAATGGTATTGCCGTCAGAAGATACGGTACCGATTACTTTCAGCTTTCCAGCCTTCTCATATTCCAGAGCATTTCCCACACCTACAACACCGATATCAATGAATCCCCCTGCCAGGTTAGTCAGGCGATCAGACTCAGAAGCGCACTCAACAGAGTTTAACTCAATGCCTGTAGCAGATGTAAGCATACCAAACAGGAAGGTGTTCGCTCCGGCTGCCGGCATACCTGCATTCAGTTCTCCTGGATGAGCCTTTGCATACTCTACAAATCCGGCAAAATCATCATACGGGGCATCGGCCGGTACTGCCAGTGTAGAGAAGCCGTTGTCCTGCAGACATGCAATCAGAGTCAGATCCTTGGTGGGATTAACTTCTGCGTTTCCGGTAATATACTGAATGTTCAGTGCGGAAGTTGCCACTGTCAAAGTCGTTCCATCCGGCTTTGCGTTTGCCACGGTCTGATGTCCTACCGTATTGCTGTCATAGTTGGTTACGGTTGTCTTTAAGCCATACAGACGATTCAGCCCTTCGCTGTAGTACCGGATGCCAAGATCCGAACCGCCGCCTGCCTTGCCGGGAACTACCAGAGTAATCGTCTCATCCTTTGGAAATCCGATTCCGTCAGCGGAAGCAACCGTCTCCTGGCTTCCTCCTGCTGTAGTTCCTGCTGCAGTTGCTTCCTCTTTCTTGGAGCTGCATGCAGTTGCACCTAATACTGCTGCTGCCAGAATTCCCGATAACAAAATACGGCTCATTGCTTTTCTCATAACATTTTTCTCCTTCTTCTTTCATGCTTCAGGGAAGACGCTCCCCCAACCCTCTTGGAATTACATTGTGACATTTTCTCATAAAACAAAGATTTTTCAGGATTAACCTGTCGATTTTATCCTGTTTTTTTGCTCTATGTCATCTGATAGTTGTATTATACCTATTTTATATTTTTTTTACAAATCCCAAATACTTATATTTTTCATATCAATTTAGTTATATTTTTGAAATTTATTGTTGACAGATTCATCAAAAGATTTATGATAACAGTAACAGAACTTATGGAACCTGCAGAACCTTCAAAGGAGGAAAGCTCATATGACCACCAGACAGCTTTACTATCTTGTAACCATTGCCGACCAGGGAAGCCTTTCCGGAGCGTCCCGGGTACTTGGCATATCTCAGCCTGCGCTCAGCAAATTTCTTTCTGAATATGAATCGTCTCTGGGCTTTCTGCTGTTTCTACGCTATCACCGTCAGCTTACCCCAACTGCAGTGGGGCGTTATGTCATCGATGCTGCCCAGAAAATCCTGGATGAGCAGACAAGAATGCTTCAGAGTATGAGAGCTGTTACCGATTCCGATCATACCTTAATCCGGCTGGCTACCGCACCGAACCGGGGGGCTATTATCTACAGTCAGGTTTATAACCCCTTCTCCCGCCGTTACCCGGACATTACCCTGTCCCTGACAGAGCTTTATGCCAGCGAACAGCCGGGAGCTATCCAGCACGGTCAGATTGATCTTGCCATTGGTTCCGGAAAAACCTCTGACAAAACCACGGATCTTCCCTTTGCCCGTGAAGAACTGCTGATCTCTCTTCCAGTTTCTCACCCTCTATCTGGCCAAGAAAGCATTCGTCTGTCTGACCTGCGTGATACTCCATTTGTGCTTCAGGGACATAGGCACAGTATTCGTATTCTCGCAGAGGAGTTGTTTGAACAAGCGGGCTTCAGCCCCGTTGTAACCTTCGAATCCAATGATGTTATGCTGGTAGACTCCATGCTTCATCAGGCAGTTGGCGTTGGTCTTGTTTCCCAGGCTCATGTTTTCCCATGCGAGGAGCTTGTTTACCGTCCCCTCACCCCACCTGTTTATCAGACCCTGCACATCCGTTACCCGGCAGAGCATACGCTTACAGAGCCAGAACGATATCTTGCCGGACTTTTGATGAGAGAACGCCTTGCCGACAAACGTTACCAGCCGATTCCCAGTCCGGAAGCTGAAGAAATGATCCGCCTGACGGAGCATCCCCTCACTAAGGAACCTACAGGCTCCTACGAAATACCAGGTGAATCCCCAGCCGCTGCCCTGTCAGAGACTTATCCCCACAAATCCAGGCAGACCTATCACAGTGCTCCGCAGATTAGCCTGAATCCGCAGCTTCTCCGCTATATTATCGCCATTGTTGATGAAAAAAGCCTCAGCAAAGCTGCGGAGCGTTTTTATCTGACACAGCCTGCACTTTCCCGCTGCCTCCGCAATGCAGAGGATATGCTTTGTACCAGGCTTTTTACGCGGATTCACAACCGGCTTCAGCCTACCAATGCCGGAAAAATATTTGTAAACTTTGCCCGCAACATGCTTTTGATTGATTCTGAAATGGAAGAGCATATTCTTGCCTACCGCCAGGGGCATGGAGGCCACCTTCATCTGCAGTGCGATTCCTCTGTCGCTCCCATGATCCGGAATCAAATCTGCAATTCCTTCTCCCTTCTCTGCCCTAATGTCAGTCTGTCTGTCAGCGAAAACAGCAGAGATAAAATTGAAGAATCCCTGCTTAATGCATCTGCAGATCTGGGCATCTATTTTTCCAGCCAGGAAGTTCATCCTATTCTGGAGAGCAGAATCCTGGCCAGAACAAACCTGGTCTACTGCTGCGGCAACACAAGAGAAAACCCCTTAAGGATCATGACTGCCCTGCCAAATACCGCCTTTTATCAGGAACAGATGAGACTCTTTGACGAACAAAGTGAAGGTTCCCGAAGCATTGTGTGTGAATCGGAGCTTTCTATTTTGAGATTTCTTGCCGCCGTAGGAGCAGCCGACACGATTCTCCCTGCAGATCTGGTTCCAGAGGAAGCGAAGGAACGCTGTATGGATTTTTCACAGCCTCAGAACTACTATCTCCTAATGGTCTCACACCCAGGGCGTACCCTTCCCCCATCCGTCAGGGATCTGACTCATCTCCTGTATGATACCTTTGAAAACTGGTTTTTTCACTGTACTGCCAGATAAAAAGGGACTCTCTCGCGGGGTTCTCCGCCTGCGGCGGATCGTCTCATCAGCCCAATTCTCTTCCAACCCATGGCGATCCTCACGGCCCGTTTTTATGTCATAGGACGCACTTTCCTATGGCAAAACATAGGACTGCCGCAAAACAATTTTTCCTGTTTTGCGGCAGTCCCATTGGTTATCTCTTATTTCACAAACATAGACATCAGAATCTCTTTCTGGTTATTTTCAGGACGCTCCAAAACCTCCTGAAGCATCCTGTTCAGGATTTCTCCCATATCCTTTCCCGGCCGGACACCGGCGCTCATCAAATCCCGGCCATTCACAGCCAAATGCTTCAGATCCAGGCAGTCCCCGGCTGCGCGAATCTCTTTTGTCAGACAAAGAATCTCGTCCCCGTACTGATTCAGCTCCACCAGCGCATCCCAGACCTCCGGCTCCATTTTGCTCATAGCACGACGGACAGACGGCGCCTCTGGAAGAAGTTTTTCTCCGCACCAGGATGTCAGCGTTTTCACCCGTCCAATCGTTTCATTGTCCAGCTTCAGATCCCGGAGAATTTTTCCTCCAGCTCGAACTGCCTTTTCCCGTTCTTCGCAAAAATTTTTCCCTGCTGCTTTCTCACAGGATAAATCGGTCTGCCAGGAATCCTGCTCCGTCGGACATGCGCACCGGAGAAATGCCGCCCAGCGCACATACTTTTCTTTGGGCAGAGCAGGGGAAATCTCCGCCTTCTCCCAGGGAAGGCAGGAAAATTCTTCTGACACATACCGGCTGATTTCAGTCTCATATACCTGACGAATCTGCTCCGGATGATCCGAACACAAAAGCTTAGTCAGTTCCATCTGAACCCGCTCCCGGCTGACCTTAGCCAGATTCGGCGCAATCCGGGTAATCGCTTCTCTGGTTTTTTCCTCTATGGAAAAATCAAGCTGGGCAGAAAAACGAATCGCACGGAGGATCCGCAGCGCGTCCTCTTCGAACCGCTCCATAGGCTCTCCTACACAGCGAATCACTCGCTTTTCCAGATCCTCCATTCCGCCGAATGCATCCACAATTCCTGTTTCATGGCTGTATGCCATAGCATTGATAGTAAAATCACGGCGTTTCAGATCCTCCAGAAGATCTGAGGTGAATTCCACCTGTCTGGGATGACGTCCATCCTCATACTCGCCGTCAATCCGGTAAGTTGTTACTTCATAACCTGTTCTCTCCAGCATAACCGTCACAGTTCCATGCTGAATTCCCGTATCAATGGTCCGGCGAAACAGAGCCTTCACCTGCTCCGGTCTGGCAGAGGTGGTAATATCCCAGTCCCCTGGCGTTCTTCCCAGAAGGGTATCCCGGACACACCCGCCTACGGCAAAAGCCTCATACCCGTTCTGATTCAGTTTTCCAATAATATACTCCACATGGGAGGGAATCTGTATCCGCATAATCCTCCATTGCAACAGTTCAGAACGGCTTATATTTCACATTGGAGGAATCTCCAATGCTTCTTGTTCGGCAAAGCTGAATAATAAGCTGCCCCGTCCTAAACAATTATGATTCTTTATTAATATGCGCGTCCCCAGTAAACCATCTTTGTTGCCGGCTTACCGCAGCAAACACATTTATCAGACAGCTGCTCCTGCTTAAAGGGAATGCAGCGGGAGGTTGCTGCCGTAGCTTCCTTAATCTTATCCTCGCACTCCTTGCAGCCGCACCACATAGCCTTTACAAAGCCCGGCTTTTCATTGATGGTCTCTACAAACTCATCAAAATTGGTTGCCACATAGGTGTGAGCATCCCGGTGAGCTCTTGCTCTCTCCAGCATATCATGCTGAATAGTATCCAAAAGCTCTCCCACCTTCTCAGCAAGCTCATCCAGAGAAACCGTCAGCTTTTCATGGGTGTCACGGCGAACCAGAACAGCCACATTATTTTCAATATCTCTCGGTCCAATCTCTACACGAACCGGAATTCCGCGCATTTCAGACTCAGAGAACTTCCAGCCCGGGCTCTTATCAGAATCATCTACCTTTACACGGAAGCCAGAAAGAACGTCACAAAGCTCAAAGGCCTTATCGAGAACGCCTTCCTTCTGCTGCTGAACCGGAACGATCATAACCTGAACCGGCGCAATTCTCGGCGGCAGAACAAGGCCATTATTGTCACCGTGTACCATGATCAGGGCGCCAATCATACGGGTAGTCATACCCCAGGAGGTCTGGTGCACATACTGCAGAGTATTGTCCTTTGCTGCATACTGAATACCAAATGCCTTTGCAAATCCGTCGCCAAAGTTATGGCTGGTACCGGACTGCAGAGCCTTTCCGTCATGCATCAGGGACTCAATGGTATAGGTTGCCTCTGCTCCTGCAAATTTTTCCTTCTCTGTCTTCTGACCCTTAATTACCGGAATTGCCAGAACCTCTTCACAGAAATCTGCATAGAGATTCAGCATCTGAATGGTACGCTCCTCTGCTTCCTCAGCAGTCGCATGAGCAGTGTGACCCTCCTGCCATAAGAATTCTCTGGAACGCAGGAAGGGACGGGTTGTCTTCTCCCAGCGAACAACAGAGCACCACTGATTATAAACCTTTGGCAGATCCCGATAGGAATGAATATCCTTTGCATAAAAATCGCAGAACAGAGTTTCAGAGGTCGGACGTACACACATCCGCTCCTGCAACGGATCCAGACCGCCATGAGTTACCCAGGCTACCTCCGGGGCAAAGCCTTCCACATGATCCTTTTCCTTCTGAAGCAGGCTTTCCGGGATAAACAGAGGCATATATACGTTCTGCACACCTGTCTCCTTAAAACGGCGATCCAGCTCCTTCTGAATATTTTCCCAAATTGCATAGCCAGCCGGCTTAATTACCATACAGCCCTTTACACTTGCATAGTCACACAGCTCTGCTTTCTTCACCACATCGGTATACCACTGGGCAAAATCTACGTCCATAGATGTGATGGCTTCTACCAGTTTCTTTTCCTTTGCCATAATTTCCTCCTAATGAATAAAAAGATGCTCCCTGCGAATTTCCTATAAAACAAGAAAGAAGCTCCCTGCGAGCTTCCCCGCCTGCGGCGGG
>UPYT01000020.1 GCA_900538475.1 uncultured Clostridium sp.
TCTCCGCCTGCGGCGGGTCGCTTCTGCGACAAAATTCTCTTCCGCCGCATGGCGAGCCCCGCGGAGCGTTTTTATGTCATAGGATGAACTTTCCTATGACATAAAAAATCATCCGATCCTCTGCCGTCTGACCTGACGACAAGGGACCGAATGATCAGATAAATTCGGCGGTACCACCCTGCTTAGTATTCCGAAATCCAGGAAAATCCGTTTCGGATACTCTCTCTTTTTCCATTAACGCCGGAATCCGCGCCGCAGTTCACTGCAGAACTCCAGGGCCGGTTCAGCTTCCAGTGACACAAGAGCCTTCCACCATATAGCTCTCTCTCTGAATGTGTATGCAGGCCTACTAATCCCCTTCACAGTCGATTTTTTCCTTTTGTATGGGCAGCTCTTTCTGCCCGTGTATGCTTGATTCTACGCCATTTTTTAGTGCTTGTCAAGCAGTTCTCGTCCTATTTCCGGCTTTCCTCATAACACTTGCGCACAGCCTGAGCCAGCTGATCTGCGCAAGAGGTATTCCGGAAACCGCAAGTATTTCCCTTTAAATATCCTTCAATCTGCTCCACCGTCATTCCATCTACCAGCTTGCTGACAGCCTTCAAATTTCCGTTGCAGCCTCCGGTAAAGGCCACATTTTTAACCACATCCCCTTCCAAATCAAACGTAATCATTCTTGCACAAACATTTTGGGGTCTTACTTCGTATCTCATAATTTTGTCTCCTCTGTATTCTTAGTCATTGTCCGGCAGCAGCTTGATCCGAACCATAATATTTTTCACTACCGCACCTTCCGGCAGATCCATATCCTCCACATGAGTCTGGCCTGGAAAATCTCCGCCGTCCTCCAGCTCTACCAGAAGCCAGTTGTAGGCTGCGTCTCTCGCATCCTCGATAGCGTCCTCCAAATCCGGTCCATCTGCTTCGCAGCACTCCAAATCCGGAAATACTGCATGATATCCTTTTCCATCCTTATGGGGTGTAAACACCGCCGGGTAAGTAAATGTCATCTCATTTTGCCTCCTGTTCTATCTGATTCTATCTTATTTTCAGTATTCTTCCGCTTCCTGCCGTTTTTCTGTGTTTTCTCCGTTCCTCATTATACGACAAATTTCCTCATCTGTAAACGTCCCCAAAACTATGCTATAATAAAAAGAACAAACTACCAAACAAGAAAAGGAGTGTGAAGCCCCTATGAAGCTTTTGGCTGATCTGTTTTTGACCTTTGCAAACATCGGTCTGTTTACCTTCGGTGGCGGATATGCCATGCTTTCTATGATTGAACATCACTGTGTAGAACAGAAAAAATGGATCACCCATGATGAAATGATGAATATTACTGTCATTGCAGAATCCACCCCCGGCCCCATTGCCATTAACTGCGCAACCTTTACCGGATACCGGCAGGCCGGTTTATTGGGCGCTCTTGCCGCTACCCTGGGCATTGTTTTTCCATCCTTTGCCATAATCTATATTATTTCCCAATTTCTGGATCACTTTCTGGAAATTCCCCTCATTGCCCACGCCTTTCAGGGAATTAAAATAGGCGCAGGACTTTTGATTCTGGATGCAGCCGCTGTTATGATTCAGAAAATGCCTAAAAAGCTGCTTTCCAGAGCCATCATGGTCTTCTCAGCGGCAGCCATGCTGATGATTTCTGCTTTTTCCTGGAACTTTTCCTCCATCAGCCTGATGATGACTGCAGCTGCTGTCAGTCTTTGTGTCTTTCTTTTCAAAGACTCAGCCCCCAAAAAAGGAGGTGCCGCCTCTTGATTTACTGGAGTTTATTTTGGGGATTTCTGCAGATCGGCTGTTTTTCCTTCGGAGGCGCCTACGGTGCCATTCCCCTGATCCGCGACCTGGTATTGTCCCGGGGCTGGCTTGAGGAGGATGCTCTGACTTATATGATTGCAGTAAGTGAAAGCACGCCGGGGCCCATTATGGTCAATCTGGCTACTTATATCGGAAGCAGCCAGGCTGGTTTCTTTGGCGCTGTCATTGCCACCCTGGCCGTTGTGCTTCCCTCCTTTTTGATTATTCTGCTGATCACTGCAGTTTTAAAAACAGCACTGAAAAACAAATACTTTCAGGCTGTTCTCCAGGGACTTAAGCCCTGCGTCATCGGCATCGTTCTGGCTGCCGGAATCCAGATGACCGCCCGATGCTGCATAAGACTGGAAAATGTCCCCTGCAAAGCCATGTTCCTGCGCCCCGACGGAATTTTAATTGCTGCTCTTCTGTGGGCTGCCATGCTGCTCAGCAAAAAATTGCGGAAAAAGAAGCTGTCCCCTATTCAGCTTATTCTGCTTTCTGCTCTGGCAGGAATCATATTTTACAGCTAAGAAATGCCACTGCCTGAATATTACTCATAAAAAAGAAAGAAGGTTTCCCTATGATACAGGATATTGCACCGCACCATTTTGACAACGCTTACCGGCCTGCGCCGCCATCTCCAGACAGCTATGCCCTCTGTTTTCAGGAACGAAGAGCCCTGCTGCTTCGCAAAGAAGATGGCTCCTTTGACTTCCCCCGTTTCCGGGATTTGGAAAAGGAAAACGAAGATATTTACCAGAACAGTACCTACCTCTTCGCAGTTGACGGTCAGACCTTTTATCTGCTCCAGAACCTCAGCATTCCGGCGCCCTCCGGCTTCTCCCTGGAAAATATCCAGTTTTTCCGCAGCGCCGCTCCCCGCCACCTGGCTTTTGCCGGGATCACAGGGTATCAGCTTTCCCAGTGGTATGAAAGCCGCCGCTGGTGCGGACGATGCGGTTCTCCCCTCCAGCATGATGAGAAGGAGAGAATGATGCGCTGCCCCAAGTGCGGTCAGATGGAATATCCCAAAATCTGCCCTGCAGTCATCATTGCTGTGACAGACAAAAACCGCCTGCTGCTGTCCAAATATGCTGGACGCACCTACAAGCGGTATGCACTTCTGGCCGGATTTACAGAAATTGGAGAAACTCTGGAAGAAACTGTAAAACGTGAGGTTATGGAGGAGGTCGGTTTAAAGGTCACCAATATCCGATATTACAAAAGTCAGCCCTGGTCCTTTTCTGATACTCTGCTGGCAGGCTTCTTCTGTGATCTGGAAGAACCGGGGCAAATTCGTCTGGATGAAAATGAACTTGCTCTGGCCGAATGGTTTGAACGGGAGGACATTCCCCTGGAAGATGACGAGCACGCCAGCCTGACTCACGAAATGATCCGGTATTTCCACGATCAGGAATCGCGATAAGCCGCTTCTGTCAAATCCTCAATCAAAAGCAATCCCAAAGGCCCCAGAAAAAAACCGGCAATTCCAAACAGCTCCAGCCCCACATACATGGCCATAAGATTTTCCAGGGGAGACAGGCCCACCTGGCTCCCCATCATTCTGGCCTCCAAAAATTCCCGAAGCAGATAACAGATTCCATACAGAACCAGAAGCGCCAAACCGCCCTTCCATTTTCCCATAAAGAAATTTATAAGAGCCCAGGGAATCAGCACCGTCCCTGTCCCAAGAACAGGAAGCGCATCCAAAAGCCCTATCCCTGTCCCAAGCAGAAAATAATAGGGATTTTTCATCAGCCACAAACCGGCTGTACATACAGAAGCAGTCAGCACCAGTATCACCCCCTGAGTTTTCAGCCACGCACTGACTGTCCCAGACAGCCTCCTCACAATAATTTCGTATTCCCTATAAAACATGGATTTCTCCATTCTGACCTTCCATGCATCCATCTCATGAAGACAAAGCCCTGTAGATACCAAAAGAAGCAGCAAACATACACTGCATCCAATTCCCAGCTTTAACATCAGCAGGGAATTGCTCATCAGATAAGGAACCGCGCCGTCTGTCACCACCGTCAGCAGCCCTCTCAACATTCTTCGCATCAAAAAAACCAGAACATTGCTTTTCAGGCACAGTATTTCCTCCATGCTGTGGCACACTGCCGTCAGCCATACGTCCAGCTTCTCTATCCAGCCCGGAGCTGCAGACAGCAGCAGGGCCATTTCCCTACACAGCTTCTGCCCGCCGCTGTAGACGGCAACTCCCAGAACCGCCAGTACAGCCAAAAGCTCCAGTACACCTGCTGCCCCCAGCGGTATTTTGTATTCCCTTCCACGAAAGCAAAGGCGGCACCGCTCTTGCAGCCACCGGGCAGATGGCCGCAGCGCCGCAGCAATTCCCCAGGACAGCAAAAAGGGAATCACAAGAGGCAGAAGGAAGCGAAAGCTTCCATAGACTGCTCCTGTCATTCCCATAATTATAAAAATTTTCTTCAGTTTCTTATTCGGCTTACCCATGGACTCACCTGTTTCTGTTTTGTACTTCCTTTGTACTAATCCTAGTATAGCCCAATTCTTTGATTTTATAAGCCGCTTAGAAACTTTTTATAATTCCATTTTTTTACGGTGAAGCTCAGATGAGCTATTAATGTTTATCAAATTAAACTAAATGCTTGTCTGCATAGTCCATAACGCAGTTCCAGTCATATTCATCCAAGTCATGATTTCCTGTCTTAAAGTGATATCCAATTTCTCCATCATGAACTGGCCGTTCAGGCTTTGGCTGCTTTATCAAAGGCATTCCAGTTTTTCCCAAAAGGCGATACACAGGAGTTGCCTGTACCAGTGACTCAAACTGTCCTGCCGGATCTGCCCAGCTGTCAAAGGTTTTCGATGTAGTATATACCAGTCTGGGGGCTGCCAGAGCAATCAGCATGTGCTGATCAAACGGCATCGCATCCTCATTCTCCGCATATTTCTGATAATTACGGCAAAACCAATAAGGAAATCTTGTGACAATATCCTTGATTCGTTCCCCTTTAGACTGACGAGCCAGCGCATCTCCCGAATTGCCTGCACAGCTGCTGAGAGCCATGGCAAAACGCTGATCCTGCGCCAGTGTCCAAAGCGCCGTCTTTCCGCCTCTGGAATGGCCTGCAACTACCGCTCTTTTTTCATCAATCAACGGCTCCTGTTCAAAATAATCCATCATTCGGCTGGCTCCCCAGGACCATGCACTGAGCGCTCCCCAGGCATCATCTGGTCTGTTTTCTTTCAGTTCCGGAAACAGTTTGTGGAAGCCCATAGAAAATCCCTCATCATAATCAGGTGCAATATCCTGAGTCAATATTACTGCAGCCGCATATCCTCTGGATACCATTGTTTCTGCTGGCCAGAAGGGACTTAAAAAGTGACGTGCCGGATCCCCATCCTTAATTCCCCGGTTGCAAATCGTCAAAAGCACAGGAACCGGTTTTTCCTGCTCTGCCGGAATAAACACGACTGCCGGAAAGCTAAAATGAATCCCGTTTCTCACTGCAGTAATTTCAATCGTTCTGCGGATCGCCCTTCCTTCCATAATTTCTTTTCCCTGTCTGGAATCTGCTATCCGAATATCAATGGAAACATCACTCATATCCGGCAGTCTTCCATATTCTTCCCGTTTCAGCATATCCAAAATCTCTGGTCTGCGCTTTTCAAACCATACTTTTTCAGAAGTCACCGGCGTTCCATCCAGGCAAGTCAGTAAATCAGGAAGATGCCTTCCACAATCAGGTGCTTGATACATATTCAATTCCTCCTTTATCAACTCTTTTTTTGCATTTTTGTTTCTGTAGGCGAATGTCCAAACCATTTTTTAAAGACCTGAAAAAAATACGTATAATCATGATAGCCCAGCATTTCTGCCACCTCATATACCTTATTCTGAGGATCCTGAAGCAGCCGTTTAGCCATATTCATTTTCACCATAGTCAGGTACGTTAAAAATCCAATCCCTACCTCTCTCTTAAACAGCTTGCTGAACCACGATGTTGAAATAGAAAGCTCTTCACAAATCACGCCCAAAGACAGCTCACTATACAAATTTTCATCGATATATTCCAGCGCAGTACGTACAGCGGGAGAATAACTGCCCTTCCTGTTTCTAATATCCAGAAGCTGCCGCTGGAGACTGCCCTCCGTCTCTTCTTCATGGGGAAATACCTGCTCTTTTTTCTCCCTGAACCGTATCTTTTCGATACTTTTTTCTAAATCCTCTGCAGAAACCGGCTTCGTAAGAAAATCACTGACACCGTATTGAATAGCCTTACGAGCATACTCAAACTCTTCATATCCTGTTATAATAATAAATTTCCCCGGATACCCCTGCTGAGTCAGTAATCGAATCAATTCCAAACCATTGTATCCTGGCATCCGAATGTCAGTAACAACAAGGTCTGGCCGAAACTCCCGGATTTTTTCCAATCCCTCATAACCATCACTGGCAGTTCCTACCACCTGACACCCCAGTCTTTCCCAATCTGTTGTTTTTACCAGCGCCTGAACCGCCATCTGATTATCATCAATGATAATGACCGTATTCGTTTTCATTACCGCCTTTCCGTTCCCCCCTTTCCCTGCAGGGCAGATCTACCAGCACTTCTGTGTACACAGAAGGCTCTGACTGAATATGAAGCCCGTACTCTTTTCCATACAATAAATGAATCCGTTTATTCACATTCCAGATTCCGATTCTCTTTTCTGACAGGCTTCGCTCCCGAATTTCCTTCAACCGTTCTGGAGAAATTCCCGCTCCGTCATCCCATATTGTGATGCAGAGATTGTCCTTTTCCCGGAAGGTTCGGACTCTTATTGTACAGACGCCTATTTTATTTTCCATTCCATGTACCAGTGAATTTTCGACCAAAGGCTGAAGGACAAAGGTAGGAATCATCATCTGACTGAGTTCTTCATCCAAATCATATTCCACCTTTAATCTTCCCTGATAAATTTCCTGGTTCAGCTGTAAATAATTATCAATATAATTTAATTCATCCTGTAAGGTACAAAACACCTCTGTACGTTCAATATTTGATCGATACAGCCGCGCCAGCTTCATTACCATACTGCCCACTTCACTGTCTCCATTTAGCAATGCCAGTGCATGAACCGACTGTAGCGTATTAAACAGAAAATGAGGATTTACCTGGGCCTGAAGCACATGGTACTGAAACTGCAGCATCTGGTAGTGGGCTTCCTGCCTTTGTTTTTCACTTTCCGCAGTTTTTTTCATTAATTCCTGAATTCTGCTGCTCATGTAATTAATATGGAACGCTATCATTCCCAATTCATCCTGAGACTTTATTCCACATACAGAAGAAAAATCTCCTGCCGCTACCCTGTCAATATCATTCAGCAAAATTTGAAGCTTTTTTGCTGTTCCTAAAAATATCATGATAATACAACAGCCTGACAGGGATACTACCCCCAGCCCTAAAAACATCAGCGTCTCCATTACTTCCCGAAAACGTTCATGCTTTTTCTGTAAATCAACTACAGAAACCAGCTTTAGCGTATTCTGGAACAGTGTATATTCTGACATCACATACTGCTTTTCCCATCCCTCCAGCTGAAACCTGCCATTTTGATAAGATGCAGCTAACGCTTCCAGCTGATTGTCTGAAATATAGATAGGCGCTTCATTTTTGTCGTAAAGGATATAATATCCCACCTCTTTTAAATCATTATTTAAGAACAGATCTTCGATATCATCGATTTTTAAATCTGCCATAACATATCCGCAAAATTCCAGCTTGTCCATATGGAAGATCGCCCGGATTAAAATGATTCCTCCATTTCCATCACTGAGCCACATGGTTTTTCCAGGTACAGAATAACAATTATCATAATCTGCCCCTTCAAAAATCTCTGTCAGCCTTTTTCTCGGGGGCAGCTTTCCGCTCCCCCTTACATACACATTTCCATTGTTGTCCAGCACTGCTGTCCATAAAATCTGATGCTGGTTATACGGCCAGTTTTCCAGTACCTTTCCAATCTCAAACCTGGCCTTCAGGCGTTTTGAGGTATCTCCTGAGTTATTTAACACATCCAGATTATCGGAAAAATTTTTGGATAAATCAACAGATAGAAATCCATTATTTTCCATTACATTTAAACGGCTGCCGATATTCTGCCGTAGCTGCTGGGACAATGCTTCTGCATTAGAAGTAATTTCCTCTTCCAGCTGCTCTGTGCTCATTTGATAAGTTGTCATAAGAAAAATACCAAAAATAGCAGCAACTGCAACTCCCAGAAGCATAATCTTGAAATAAATTGATTTCTGAAACTGAATGTTTTTGTGTAAATAACCCATATGCCAGCTACCCTTTCACAGCTCCAGAGGTAATTCCACTGATAATGTATTTCTGAAGACATAAATAAAGAATTAAAATCGGTATCATTGATAATAAGAATAACGCAAACGCCAATCCAAGTTCAATATTATTCTCTCCAAAAAAGAAATACTGCGTCAACGGAATGGTTCTTACCTCTTTCTTCTGCAGCAGAGTTAAAGACATCTGAAAATCATTCCATACATTTAATGCATTCAGCACCACAGATGTAAATATAATCGGCTTCATCAAAGGAAATACGATTTTCCAGAAGATCCCATACACACCAGCACCATCAATAGACGCTGCTTCCTCCAGCTCCCTTGGAATGCTTTTCACAAATCCCGATACAAGAAGAACGGTAAATGCTATCTGAAAAGATATTTTCACCAGTGTAAAACCATGAAGTGTATTCAGCAGCCCCCACTTCGCCATATCTACATACAAAGGGGTCATGATTGACTGGAACGGAATAATCATTGCTCCCAGAAAAATATAATAGATTGTGTTATAAAACCGATTATTCTTTCTTGCAATCATATAAGCAGCCATTGTACAAATAATGGTAATTACAACTACCGAAATTACTGTTGTAAAAAAGCTGTTCTTCAATGCCAGACCAAAATTGGAGGTTTCAATCGCATTGGTGAAATTTTCCCAATGTATTTCTTTCGGCCATGCCAATCGATTTGTCACCAGCTCCGGCTTTGATTTTACAGAATAAACCACTGCTATATAAAACGGACTGATTACCAGAAGTGTTACTGCAATTTTCAAAATCGCAGAAATCCAAGTTTTTATTTTTCCCATTATAATTCCACCTCCCTAGCGCGCAGCGTCTTTGAAAGTAAGGTACTGCAAAGAAAAATAGCCAGTGTAAATACAATTGCTATGGCCTGACCATATCCTGCTTTATTATATACAAACAGATTATTATAAATAAGCATGGCAATCGTTTCTGAGGATCGTCCCGGACCTCCGCCCGTAGCCGCCATAGGATAATCAAAGACCTTCATTCCCCATGCCAACAGCAATGTAAAATTGGCTGTAATGGCCGGACCAATTAAAGGAAGAGTAATGTTGGTAAATTTTTTCCATCTGGAACAACCCTCAATATCAGCTGCCTCATAATAATCCTTAGATACACCCTGAATCGCCGCAATATACACTACCATGCAGTATCCTGCATCTCTCCAAACAGAAATAATCGCCAATCCTACCATTACCCATGTTGTACTTCCTAAGGGACTGGGAATTCCTGTAAATTCATAAAGGACATCACTATATACATATCTCCAGATGTATGAAGACAATACAAGGCTTAAACAATAGGGTACAAAAATACAGGTTCTCAGTACACTGTTCAGCCTTGAGGTTTTTGAAATCATCAATGCAAATAAAAGTCCCAGAAAATTAGAGAAGAACATGGTCAATGCTGTGAATATCAGGGTATTCTTTGTAGCATTCCATACATTGGCATCCTTAAAAATTTTCAGATAATTGGTGATTCCATTAAATGTCTTTACTGGGCTTAAACCGTCCCATTTTGTAAAAGATATGGGAAAGCCCTGTAAAAATGGATATACAACAAATACAAGAAACAGAATCATTGCCGGTAAAATAAACGTAAACTCCTGTATCCTCTTTTTATAATTGTGTTTCATTCCTTCACTCCTTCTTGCTTATATGAAAATGCAGGACACCGGCGAAATATGGTGCCCGGTGTCCTGCTTCTTCAATCCTTATTCTTTATTCACGAATGGTTTCCATCTCTGCATCAATTTCCTTTATCAAGGATGGGACATCTCTTTCAGAATCATCCAGTGTCACAAAATACTGAAGTTTTGTCCGGAAAGCTGTAGAGAACTCAGACGTATAATCCGGTACCAGGCCCTTAGGAACAATTTTTCCAGAATCAATATAGGATTTGATTTCCTGGATAAATGCATCTGCATCATCAGTAGAAACATTTGTATTGCTGGACATTAATTTTGCTGTTTTCATCCAGATTTCAGATGCTTCGTCTGTTGCAAAGAAATTCAGCAGTTCTCTTACTTCTGCTTCATGCTCTGTTGTCTCTGAAACAATAAACACATCATCGATACCAATCCATAACTTTGCATCTTCCGGGTTATCTGACCAAGGAAGTGGGAACATACCAAAGTTTCCATCCGGACTTGCTGCCAGCACGTCTCCCATCAACCATCCGCCATTGATATACATTGGACGTTGTCCTGCTGCAAAATTCTGAATTCCCTGTGCCTGATCCACTGCGGAATCTCCGGCATCCTTATAAGATGCCATTTTAGAGAACATTTCAAAAGCATCTGCAACAATGGGATTATCAACCAGGTTTGCCTCTCCATTCTGGGACTTCAGCCACACCTGCTCATTTCCTGTTGCAGCTGCCATGGATGTAAAAAATGCATCCATCTCATGAAATACACCATGAATGAAATTATATGGATGTACCATCGGATAAATACCTGCTTCCATAAAGGTATCACAGACTTTGAAGAACTCATCCCTTGTTGTCGGAACCTCTAATCCATATTCCTCAAACATATCTTTATTATAGAAAACAGCTTTTACCTGTCCATCGATCGGGAAACCATATACGCCGCCATTTAAAGTACACTCATCCTTCAATACATCCAACGTATTTTCAAAACATTCCCAGTCTTTAATATCTTTAAAATAGCCTGCCTCCACAAACTCAGTCATGGTCTGCGGCTTTCCAAACATGATATCCGGTGCTTCTCCTGCTGCAATATAGTTTTTGTAGGTTGCAATATAAGAGGAAGAATTTACATTTTCAATATCAACCGTAATGTTTGGATGGCTCTCTTTAAACACGGCTAACATTTCGTCCAGAGCATCTCTCTTTGTCTGCTCTCCCATATAATGTACCAGACGAATAGTAACCGGTTCCTCCGAAGATGCACTTTCTTCAGCGGAAGACGCCTCCACCGCAGCTGCACTGGTCGCATCCTGTTTTGCTTCTGCAGAAGTTTCTTTTGCCGAACCTCCGCCGCAGGCAGTTAATCCTGCAGCCATTGCTGCTCCTAACAGGATTGAAGTTGCTTGTTTCCACTTTTTCATAATGATCCTCCTTTGCTTTGTTTTCACGCAATTACTATGGTTTTATTATAATAAAACGGTGATTATTTCAAAATATTGTTTTTTTGTCCTTATATAGTAGTTTTTTGTCTTATTTCTAATAATTTGCATGAAAGAGCAAAAAATTTCTTTCTTTTTTTATTTATTATGAATAAAACTAGTTTTTTCTATAAAAAAAAGCTTGAAAAAGTGTATTCGTTTCCATACACCTTTCCAAGCTCTGATTATCTATTCTTTTCCAGCCCTATTATCCCATCATCAAATATGCAAAGTATGCGGCGTAACACACCAACATAATAATTCCGTGACTTCTTACCAGCTTTTTCTTACCAGCTACGCAGACAAGAAGAAGCACTCCTGCGCCAATGGCAACTGCCGTATCAATCACAAAATTCGGTGCAAACTCAACCGGAAGAATTAACGCCGCCGTTCCCACAACAAACAGAATATTGAAAATATTGCTTCCTACGATATTTCCGATTGCAATATCTGCCTTTCCCTTGATTGCTGCAGAAACAGAGGTAAACAACTCCGGCAGAGAAGTTCCAAGAGCCACAATCGTCAGTCCGATAAAACGCTCGCTTAAGCCTGCTGCTTTGGCAATCGCTGTTGCTGCATCTACCGTCACATCGCTTCCCAGAACAATCAGCACCAGTCCTACAATCGACAAAAGCACCAGCTTCCAGAACGGCTTTGCCTCCTCTGTTTCAACTACCTCCTGCTTATCTCGCATAGCCATTACAAAAAGATATCCCAGATACATTAAAAACAGAACCCAGAGAATCACGCCTTCCATAAAGCTTACCTGATTTCCTGTATAGCCCAGCGCCAGCAGCACTGCTGTGATAAACAGCATCCAGGGGATCTCATAGCGGATTGTAGATTTCGCCACCGCTACAGAAACAATCGCAGAAGTAATTCCAAGGATAATCAAAATATTTAAAATATTACTTCCTACGATGTTTCCGATTGTAATCTCTGCACTGCCCTTCAAGGCTGCAGTAATGCTGACTGCCGCCTCCGGCGCGCTGGTTCCCATTGCCACAATCGTCAGACCAATCACCAGCTGAGGCACGCCAAGCTTATCTGCAATACCGGAAGAACCGTCCACAAACCAGTCGGCACCTTTTACCAACATAAAAAATCCCAGCGCCAGCAGCAATAACTGAATTACCATTTCCATCTCATTTCCTCCTCGTTTTCCATCGAATTTTCTGGTTTCTGCAGAGTTCTCACTTTTTTATTTCATAGGACGTAATTTCCTATGAATAAAAAAAGCGAGTCCCTCTGCTGAAATCAAGCCGGAAGCACTGCTGTGCAGTGTCTCCACGCTCTCTTCCAACAAAAGTCTCGCTGCTTCGTTACGAACCGGAGCTTCCTTTGAATTCTCAGGAATAACTCGTACTGACGGCTTCGCAAACACCTGAAACCAGGTGCCAACTACTCCCTTTTCTATGTTCAACACTATATCAGAATTTTCCTTTTCTGGCTACACCCGCCCCTGCATTTTAACACTTTCTTAACGCGTTTTTACAATCCTTCTACCTCAACCAGATTGGTATGCTGAGGATTTCCCTTTGCATACGGCGTCGGATGCAACGAAGTCAGCACATTGATGGATCCGCCCAGATCCGTTCCTGTTTTATCGGGACGATACCAGGCCCCCTGGGACAGGGCTGTTACTCCACGCATAATCCGATCTGTAATTTTTACTGGAATCCTTATCTGCCCCCTGTCATTTCGCACCAGAACCATCTGACCGTCTCTCAGTCCCCGGGCCGCAGCGTCCTCTGCATGCATCCAGAGCTGCTGGGGATCCAGACTGTGCATCGCCTTGTTATTATCATGAATACTGTGGCAGCGGCGCTTTGTATGCCATCCAATCAGCTGAAGCGGATATTTTTCTGTCAGAGGATCCGAAGGCCCTTCCGGCGGCTCCACATATCTGGGAATTGCCGGAACAAACTCCCGGTATCTGGTTTCATAAATCTTTCTGGAAAAAATCTCAATCCGGCCGCTCTCTGTCGGGAAGGGATAATGCTCCGGATCCTGACGTTCTTTTTCAAAGGCAATCACAGGAGCCGTTTTTTTGTAGCGGTAAATTCCCTCTCGCTTCAGAACCTCATACTCCGGAAGCTCAGTTTCCTTTTCCCTGAGCTGGTTATAGCAATATTCCAGCCACTGCCCAACCGTCCGCCCCTGGGTAAACGCTTCCCAAAGCCCCAGCCGCTCTGCTACCTCAGACAGCCATTCGTACTCCTCTTTCCCCTCATACAGCGGTTCTATGACTTTATTATTAAAGCCGACAAAATTTCCTGTCTGCCATGGAAGGGTAATATTTTCACATTCAAACATGGAAACTCCCGGAAGCAGAATATCTGCAAATTTTGCGCTGGCAGTCATAAACAGGTCACTGCAAACAATAAACTCACATTTCCTGGTATCCTTCAGGATTTCTGCTGTTCTGTTAATATCACTGTGCTGGTTGATCAGCGTATTTCCCGCCAGATTCAGGATCATTTTAATATCGCTGGAAAGATGCAGGTTTTCCGGTTCATCAGTTTTCTGGGAAGCCTTCTCCCCATCCATCTCCATCCCCGGTTCTCTGCCTGCCATATTTCCGCAGGAAACACCGTCCAGTCCATTCATCTCATGTCCCCGCTCAACTGCCTCTGTCCACAGAAATACAGGAATTTTCATTGGATACGGATTTTCCGGCATGGGAAATACCGGCTCTGCATGACGGGTACAGTCTGCCACACCGCTGGCCCAGCCGCCGCTGATTCCTACATTTCCTGTCATACAGGCCAGAAGAATTGCCCCCCGGGCGCTCTGCTCTCCGCAGGCATGACGCTGGGCTCCATAGCCCTGTATCAGTGCCCCCGGCCTTGCTGTGGCATACCGGACTGCCAGACTGCGAATGGTTTCAGCCGGAACCCCGGTGATTGGCTCAGCCCACTCCGGCGTTTTTTCAATTCCGTCCTGCTCTCCTGTCAGCCAGGACAAATAACACTCTGACGGCTCCACACCATCCGGCATATGTTCTTTATCAAAGCCCAGACAACACCGATCCAGAAAATCCTGATCCTGCAGCCCTTCCTTTACAATCACATAGGCCATGGCATCCATCAGCGCACTGTCTGTAGCAGGACGAAGAGGAATCCACTCTGCATCCAGCTGAAGCACCGTATCATTTTTCCGCGGATCTATGACAATAATCGGAATCCCCTTTTCCTTTGCCTTCTTTAAATAAAACATGGAATCACTGTCAAATTTTGTTTCTGCTGGATTATGTCCCCACAGAAGAATCAGGTTGGAATTCAGCCAGTCCTCTCTGCTGTTTCCTGTTTCACAGGTACCATACATCAGCGGCGTGGCCTGACGGATACAGGCTGTACTGTAAGAATTGTAATAATCCAGAAATCCGCCGTCCAGGTTTAAAAGACGTTTGGCCAGCTGATTTCCTCGGACCAGGGCGCTGACTCCTGTAGCATAGTTGACATACCTGGAGCCAGGACCGTAAGTATCGCGGATGCGGATCCATTCCCCGGCAATGATGTCCACTGCTTCCTGCCAGGAAATCCTCTCAAATTTTCCTTCTCCCCGTTCGCCAACCCGTTTCATAGGATATTTCAGCCGATCCTCACCTAAAAACGTTTTATGGTAGTTCATTCCCCGCACACAGGCCGCCATGGGAAATTCACAGCCGGCAGCTCTGGCCTCTTCCAGGCTTTCTGTTGTCAGCCGCTTAATCTGTCCGTCCTCCACATGGGCGTGGATCAGACAGCGTCCTCCACAGTTATTGCGTCCTGTTGTATGTATAATCATTCTGTTTTTCCTTTCTTTTTCTCCAGGGTCTCTTCCTTCATCTTTAAAAATTCAGGAAAACAGGAAAATACAGCATTCTCCGGCAAATGGGAAAATGTCATGGTCTTCCCTGTTTCCGGATGGGTAAATGTCAGCTTCCACGCTGCCAGGGCAATCTGCTCCCTGCCCATCCGCCCGCTGTTTGTCTGTTCTCTGGACATCTGTCCGCTACCGCTCTCCCCACAGTTCATTTTTTTATCCATACCCGCAGCCAAAGCCGTTCCTCCAAACTGCGGATGGTAACGGTTATCTCCCCATAAAGGCAGTCCATGACCAGCCATCTGCACCCGAATCTGATGATGGCGTCCTGTAAGCAGCTGTATTTCTGCCAGTGTCAACGTTCCATAAGGCTCAACCTCCCTTGTTTCCACTGACCGGAAGATTAGTTCCGCAAGTTTTCCACCTTTTATCCCCTTATCCACAATTTTTGATGTGTTAGATTTTTCATCTTTCAACAAGTAATCCACATATTTGTCCACAGTATCCACAGGTTTTCCACAGACCACAGTAAGATATGTTTTTGACATTTTTCCAGCTGAAACCTGCGCACTTAACGCAGCTGCAGCCTTTTTTGTCTTGGCATAAACCATAACTCCACTTACAGGCTTATCTAATCTGTGGATAACTCCCACATAAGGTTCTCCTGATTTTGGGGAAAACTTGTGTATATGACGCCGGATCTCACTAACCATATCCGCACCAAATCCACGGCTGGACTGAGACTCCAGTCCTACCGGCTTCCAAACCACAATCAAATCCCTGTCTTCATATAATACGTTCAGCATATTTTCTTCCTTTCCGCCAAGGCGGTATCATTTGCAATAAATTTTTTCTCCAGACTTGCATTTTTCCCCCGCAGGGTGTATAGTATATAAAATGATATGACATAGTTTTTAAAACTACATATAATAGTATTGATTATAACATAAAGGAGTGATTTCTATGACACTGAAAATCAAAGATCCTGGAAGCGCCCTGACTCATTTTATTGCCATGATACTGGCTCTCGGCGCATCCTCTCCCCTGATTATCAAGGCAGCTCGGACCCCTGGATATACCCATGTGCTTCCGCTGGCTATTTTTATTACCAGCATGATTCTGCTGTATGCAGCCAGCACCATTTATCATACTCTGGATATTTCGCCAACGGTAAACCAGATTCTCAGAAAAGTTGACCACATGATGATTTTCATTCTGATTGCCGGAACCTATACACCTGTGTGCGTTCTTGTTCTGGGTGACAAAACCGGCTGGTCTCTGCTGGCTCTTGTATGGGGAATCGCCATTGCCGGAATGATCATCAATGCGCTCTGGATCACCTGTCCGAAATGGGTCTCTTCTCTTATTTATATCGCCATGGGATGGGTCTGTGTCCTGGCCTTTGGAAAAATCACTGCTGCGCTTCCAAAAAGCGCCTTTATCTGGCTTCTGACCGGAGGCATCATCTACACTGTAGGAGGGATTATTTACGCCCTGAAGCTGCCAATTTTTAATGCCAGATTCAAATATTTTGGCTCCCATGAAATTTTTCATCTTTTCGTCATGGGAGGCAGCCTGTGTCATTATATTATGATGTACGCATTTGTTGCCTGACCGCCTTCTCGCCCCGGCAGTTCTTCTCAGAAAGACTGCCGGGATTCTATTAGTTTCAGCTTCTCTGCCCTGCTCAGCTGCTTCACCGCCCATTCCCGCTGCATGGCCTGCTGCTTTGTATCAAAGGTTTCCCAGTAAACCAGAGCCACCGGACGGCGGCTTTTTGTATATTTCGCTCCCTTTCCCGCATTGTGGGCCTCCACCCGCGCTTCCAGGTGATTCGTCCATCCGCAGTAAAATGTCCCATCTGCGCAGCGAAGCAAATACATATAATTCTTTTCTTCCTGATTCTCACTGACCATCTTTCTGGTTTCCTCCTCTCCAGACTCCTTCTGGCTTATCCTTCTGCCCGGACTTTCTTTCACGCTCAGCCAATCCTCATTCCTTCCAGCCTCTTCCTAAAATCGGAAATAAATAAAAGGATTGTAGCCGCTGGCCATCATCTCACAGACTGACAGGAAAAACAAAATAACCAGGACTCCGTCGGTCACAGCACCCAGTCCCTTCTTCTCCAGCTTCTCACGGAGAACCCCAAAAAAGGGCGTACAGAACAACAGAGAAAGCACAAACTGAAGAATAAATTTCTTACCAGTAACCAGTTCTGCCAGTTCCCGATCCAGGCTTCCCATCAGACAGCCGGAAAACATATCCCGCAGATACCACAAAGCCTTTTCCATCGTATCTGCCCGAAAAAACACCCAGCCAATTTCTACTGTCAACAACGTATAGATATGTCGGAATATCGAAGGCAGGCGTTCCAGAACTCTCCGCAGCCAAAGCTTTTCCAGAATCAGAAAAAAGGCAAAGTACAGTCCCCAGAAGAGAAAGTTCCAGCTTGCCCCATGCCAGATACCAGTCAGCGCAAATACAATCAGAAAATTCCGGCAGTTTTTTGCCAGACTGCACCGGCTTCCTCCCAGAGGAATATACACATAATCGCGAAACCAGGTTGAAAGGGAGATGTGCCATCTCCTCCAGAATTCACTGATACTTTCAGAAAGATACGGGTGATTAAAATTTTCCAGAAAGCGAAAACCAAAAATCCGTCCCAGACCAATCGCCATATCCGAATATGCCCAAAAATCCAGATAAATCTGAAGTCCATAACAGATAATGCCAATCCATCCGTAGATCATTCCCATTCCCGGCTTCAGTCCAAAAGCCAGATCTGCCGCTTTTCCCACTGCATTAGACAGCAGAATTTTCTTTACAAACCCTGCCATAAACCGGAAGGTTCCCTCATATACATCCTCTGCCCGCACCTGTCTGCTGCCGATTTCCCGCGCCACATCAATATAACGCACAATCGGACCTGCAATCAGCTGGGGAAAGAGCATAATATACAGGGCCAAATCCAGAATATTTCTCTGGACCTCCACCTTATCCTGATAAACATCAATCAGGTATGACATAATCTGAAAGGTAAAAAAGGAAATTCCAATCGGAAGCACAATATTGGGAATCGGTGATTCCACACTGCTTCCAAGGAGGGTGCCTGCCAGCCATGCAGCCGTATCCCCCAGAAGATTCAGATATTTAAATACAATCAGAACTCCCAGATTCCAGACAATCCCCAGCCAAAATATCATCCGGCGTCTGGCACTGGCCTTTTTCCTGTTATCCCCTTCCTTTTCCCTCTCCATCAAAAGGCCTGCTCCCCAGTTTACTACAACAGAAACTGCCAGCAGTCCCAGATAATTCAGCCCGCCGTACCCGTAAAAGCATACAGAACAAAATAAAAGCACTGCATTTTTCACCCTGATACTGCGGGTCAGGGATGCCGCCCCATAAAGTGCCAGGGTACAGGGCAAAAATATAAATAAAAATACCGGTGATGAAAATACCATGTTATTTTCCTACTCTTCCCGTAAAATTTCCGGATGTTCCAGAACATAGTCAATAAAACCAAAGCTCATATCAGAAACTGCCGTTTCATTCACCTCCAGCACGACCAGATCAATATCCCGCAGACATTCTCTCATATCCGCCTCCTCGTAGCTGGAAAATTCCTTCACCTGTCCGAATTCTTCTGTAAAGATCTGCCTGTTTTCCATAGAAACATTTTTCCCGAAATAATGATTCTGAATCAGGCAGGAAAGGCTCTGTCCCATAAAGCTTCCTCCCCGGCAGAGAAAACCGGGCGCATCTGTCTCTTCATCAGTAATCTCAATCACAGGCTCATAATACTGATCATAAGGCTTCCCAATGGTATTAAACACTTCAAAAGAATCTGCATCCGGGTAAATCGGATTTTCACAGGGGTTTGCTGTAATGGTCATTTCCGGAAGATTATAACCGCTTTCCTGCTCCAAAAACTCCCCGAAGGCCGCTCCTGTCATGTTTCCCACATATACAGACCAGTGAAGTCCTGTTCTGTAGAACAGAGGAACCCGGCTGTCAAATTCTGACTTGTGCTCCTCTAAATACCGGATACTGTCAAAATACCGAATACGGCTTCCAGATAAAGCCTCTGTCAAAAGCTCATAATTTCCCTCTTTTCTCGGCGGCGCCATAGCCTTGTCCACCCAGGGAAGCTGATCCTCCGTGTAACGAATCTTACAGGGCGTAATAAACACATACATCTGCTTTCCTGCATCCTCCAGAAGCTTCTGGAGGCATTCCAGCTTTTCCACCAGCTCATATGCCCCCTCTTTTGAAACAGGCGCAAAGTACTGCAGGTAATAGCTGACATTTTCCCAGCTGAAGAGATTCTTATCCTTACTCATGCTGTAATTGATATTTGATACCGTATCCAGCAGAGAAAAGGTAATCTCGTTGCGAAGCCGGACCATAAAAGGCTTTCCTGGCAAGTGTTGCTGTACATAAGCCTCAAATTCCGTCTGCGCCTGACCGTCTAACAGCTTCTGAGCCGTAATTTCCGGAAACTGGGCCTGATTTTCCACTCCGCTGAACCGAAATTTTTCATCTGTTCCTTTCAAAATCAGCGGAGACAGCATCACGGCAGCTGCAGCTGCCGGAAGCAAAAATAATCGAATTGGTTTCACGTTCTTTTCTTCTTTCTTCAAAATAAATGGGCGAAGACTGAGTCTCCGCCTGTACAGGCCGCTCCCTGCGGCAAAACTCTTCCAATACGAAATAATCCTACCACACCAGCCCAAAAAAGAAAAGAGCAATCCGCTCAGCCTCTATGTAGCAGCGCCGTGTCTGCGCACGATCACCTGCGCTGCTCAGGCATTGCCTGAATCTATAGAAAGCATCAGCTGAATGCGGATTGCTATACTTTATTATATGCTTATTTTTCTCTGTGGTTCCTCTTTCCAAACTCTACCGGACTATCTCCTTCACCAGAATCAGACTATCCCCAGGGTGAAGCTCCTCTGAGGTCAGTCCATTGGTTTCCATCACATGCTCTGCTGTTGTGCGGAACCGCTTGGCAATCTCCCACAGACTGTCCTTTTCCTGCACCACATACCCAACGATTCCTGGCGCCTCCTTCAGCCTCCTCCTGTCAAGTGGAGAGGTCTGTGCCTGAAGAATCACCGACTGACATACCGGCTGTAAAACCAGCACCTCCAGCAAAAGAACCGCCTTAATTTCCACGATGTCCCCTCCGGCCATTACAGCCGTCAGCTGCTCCACCCCCTGTTCCAGATACCAGACACTGTCCTTTGTAATTCCCGGGGCCTCTGCATCATAGTGAAACGGCAGCAGCTCTGTTACAGACTGAATGGGACAGCTGTCATCGTCTGTAAGATACAGAAGCTTTACCTCCAGAACTCCATCTAAAGAAAGCATATCCTCCCCTGCTTCCGCCTGATCCAGCTTCACCAGGCCGCTGCTGTGACAGATCTGCAGCACCCGCTGCCCTCCCGGCAGCTGTATCTTCTCAGAAATTTTACATTTTCCTGCATTCCGGGTCAAAATCTGATCAAAGCATGCTTCCCCGGTTTCCACAGTCAGCTCCCGGTTTACCCCGTACATATCACTGAGAATTTCCAACGGCTGCTCCTCATACAGGCGAATATCCAGCTCAATTACCGCATCCAGAGCCAGCTCTCTCATTTCGCCGTCATAATCCGGTTTCTCCTCAATACTTTTATGAACCAGACGCAGATCAATGGCCGGAATCATTTCCTCAACTGCGCCTGCCATTTCCACCTCGCCGGAAAAAGGAATGCTCTCCTCCAGCCACTGAACCGTCTCACTTTCCCCCTCACCTTCATAAATCAAAAATACCAGCAACGTTCCTTCCAACCGTATTTTCCCATCCAGCGGGCGGGCCAGAGCGCCGCTCAGCCGCATTTCCATCCATAAAATCCGTCCAATGGCAGGTTTGCTTCCAGAAAGAGTCATCTCCTCCTTTACCCGGTAAGTGTCCTTTCTTCGAAGAGCAATCGCTGCTGCATTCACAGCTCTCGTCTTTGTCTCAATCTGCGGAAACGTCAATTCACCAGAACCGTCATCCTCCTTCTGAAGGGCTCCAAGCGCCACTGCTGCCTCTGTATCAAACAGCGCCTCCACCCGCACCTCCAGCGTCACCACAGCCTGAATACTAAGCTTCCTGGAATTAATGATTCCTGCATTTAAATCCTCCATCTTCCAGGAAACACTGACATAATCCCGCTCCTCCAATCCCGGCACATTCACCATTTCCTCAAATGGAATCAACCCTCCCAGAGTCTGAAGACCGCCCTCCTCTTTCCGATACAGAACATGAAAGTCCAATTTTCCCCGAATCGTTACCTTCTCACTCTGAACTCTGGCCGGTTCCAGCTGTACCTCGCCCGAATCCAGAATTACCTGAGCAATGTCACTCATGGTATCCGGCACAATAAAATCATCATCCAGAGTTACCTGGGTATCCACCTGTGTTTTCCACCGATTCATATGTATGTTTTTTTTCACCAGCTCCAGCATAAAAAAAGCACCCACCTTACCTTCCAGATTTGATTCCGAGGCAATCCGCCGTCGAAATCATCTTCTACAGAAAGTTTATGTGAATGCTTTTCAAATTATGAACTACTGGTCATACTCTTCCAGAAAGTGATGACGTTTCCCGTCCTTCACATATCCAATGCAGGCATCCAGATTCACATTCTCCACACTCTTGAAAATATTCGTTTCAATGTGGGGATTTACCTGCCGGAAATGCTGAATCAGCTCCTTCATCTCCTGACGCTTGGAAGAATGAACCTCCTCCTCCAATGCTCTCTCCCGGGCAATCCGCTCTGTAAAGCGACAGGCGCACTGAAGAAATCGCAAATGGTTATATTCCTTCCAGGCAAGAATATCCTGCTCTTTCACCAGATACAGAGGACGAATCAGCTCCATACCTTCAAAATTCGTGCTGTGAAGCTTCGGCATCATCGTATTCACCTGCGCTCCATACAGCATACTCATCAATATCGTTTCAATCACATCGTCAAAATGATGGCCCAGAGCAATTTTATTACAGCCCAGCTCCCGGGCATTGGCATAGAGATTGCCCCGGCGCATCCGCGCGCACAGATAACAGGGAGAACCGCCTGCATCCACTACTGTCTCAAAAATATCCGACTCAAAAATCGTAACCGGTATTCCCAGGAGCTTTGCATTCTCCTCAATCAACTGACGGTTCGCCGGATGATATCCCGGATCCATCACAAGAAACTTCAGTCCGAACTCCATTTTCCCGTGGCGAAGAATCTCCTGCATACACTTTGCCAGAAGCATTGAATCCTTTCCGCCGGAAATGCAGACTGCAATATTGTCCCCTTCCTGAATCATATCATATTCATTAAGCGCTTTTACAAAGGGACGCCAGATTTCCTTACGGAAACGCTTGATAATGCTGCGCTCAATTTCCACTGTACGGGGATCAGACACCTTTCTTTTCCTCCAGTTCCGCGGTCAGCCGTCTGACCTCATTTTCCAGTTCCTTCACCCGCTCCTCCATTTTACAGAAATGCTCCAGAGTCATGGGCTTTTCCTTCGGCGCTACCGGAACCCCGGCTACCTTTACCGGCCGTGCCGGAACACCTACCGCTGTAGTATCATTCTCCAGAGGCTTCAAAAGCACTGCGTTTGCCGCGATCGTACAGTTGTCTCCCACCTCAAATGCACCCAGAATCTTAGCGCCGGAACCAACAGTTACATTCTTTCCCAGGGTAGGATGACGTTTGCCCTTGTTCAGACCTACGCCGCCCAGGGTAACTCCCTGATAAATCGTACAGTTATCTCCTACCACTGTAGTTTCTCCAATTACCACGCCGCAGCCATGGTCAATCAGAATTCCGTGTCCCATCTCCGCTCCCGGATGAATTTCAATCAACGTAAAAAAACGGGCAATCTGAGAAATCATACGGGCTATAAAAAACATTCTGTGCTTATAAAACCAGTGAGCAAACCGATGCCAAATCAGAGCATGAACCCCCTGGTACAGCAAAAGCACCTCCAACGCACTGCGTGCAGCCGGATCCCGCTCCTGAACAGCCTTGACATCCAGCCAAATATCCTTCAAAATCATAGTCAGCACCTTATCCTTCTTTTAGGCAGACCCGGCCGGCTTCCTTCCTCTCCCCAACAAAAAACCTTTTGAGAAATTCTCTGTCTGAATGGAGATGTACTGAAAGAAGCCGGCTTTTTGGTCATATCATCATTCTTTATGAACAGTTCTAATTTACCATATGTCCGCAAATCTGCCAAGTGAAATTTATCTCAGGAGCCAACAGATAAACATTGAAAATACAGTCTCCCTCAACCTGTCAAAAAGAAGGCCCTCTGCCATGATTTACTGAAAAATCACCGGATTTTCCAGATATTCTGTTTGAATCACCAGAAATGGATAGGATTTCTCAACGCCAACCTCTTCCCCCTTCTGAGGTCCCAGCAATTCCGTATCCACTACAATTGAATTTTCCGTCAGGTACAGTTCCCGCACAGCAATGCTATATCCCCCTGTAGCCTGTTCTCCATATCCCACCACTATGTAAAGCCCCTGATCATTACTGTAGGTCAGTTTAAACGGCGCTGCCTTCTTCTCTGCCACCAGCTTCGCAAGCTCTTCCGGCAGTTCCGCTTCACTTACTACAGCAAACTCCAGATCCCTTACCTTATCCTGATCCTCCTTTTCCACACTGCAGCCCGTCAGAAATCTTGCCATAAATGCCCAAAGAAACAGAGCCGCAGTCAGAACAACCTTTCCCCTCCGCCTTTTGTCCATAAATCAGCCTCCCTATTGCTATGATTACTTATAATCTATTCAGGAGACAGACCTGTTTATGCATCCTTTTACAGAAATCGAATGACGGAAGGATTCTTTTATTTTATCGAATCATCATCTCGACTGCAGATAGCCAGCCGATGCTGATATTTTTCCTTTGTGGCCATACCGCCGCGAATATGGCGCTCCGACTTGTTAATATTTAAAATCACCCTGGCTCTGGCAGCCAGAGATGGATTGATGTGTTCCAGGCGTTCTGTTACGTCTTTATGAACCGTACTCTTACTAATCCCAAACTTCTTTGCTGTCTGCCGTACTGTTGCATGATGCTCAATAATATAGTTGGCAATGGCTGCCGCCCGCTCTTCAATGTAATCCTTCATGGGCTTTTCCCCTGAATACGTTTTTTACATTGTATGAGCCTGCGTCAGACATCTATGACAAAAACAGACGCCCTTACTTCATCGCCGTAAACCGCAGAGACAGGCAGCTCAGACCGCCGTCAATCTTCCGAAATTCCGAGGTGTCCACCAGAATCACCTCATATCCCATTTCCTTCACCAGCTTCTC
The DNA here is from genome assembly GCA_900538475.1 of uncultured Clostridium sp. Classification (GTDB taxonomy): domain Bacteria; phylum Bacillota; class Clostridia; order Lachnospirales; family Lachnospiraceae; genus Brotaphodocola. Next base: position 24,457 of record UPYT01000020.1, read on the forward strand.
CACCGTCGGATAACCGGCCGGGACGAGTACCTTATCATTCACCCAGATACAGTTAGCCGCATAAGCCTCATTTTCCGGAATCTCATAACGATTGTAAGCGGCAAACTCTGCTTTATCCTTAAACTCTCCGGAAACCAGCATATTGTTGTTCTCCAGATAATTGACCCCTGTCTTTAAATGAAGTACCTTTTCCAGCGGAACCTCTACAACCGTATAACCGTATTTTGCCAGAATTTCAGAAAACTGGCGGATTCCCTCCTCATTCGTTCTCGCAGAACGGCCAATATAAAAGGTATCTCCCACCATCATCACATCTCCGCCCTCCATCGTACCAGGAGACTGAATATACTCAATGCACTCCTCCGGATAAAACTGTTTAATCACCGGAATCATAGCTTCCGTCTCCTTTGTCCGGGTGGCAGCGCCAGGATTGGAAATCACCGCACACTTTTTCGTCAGGACTGCTGTATCCTCAACAAAACAGCTGTCCGGAAAATTTTCATCTGCCGGAAGCACAGTCACCTCCACGCCGCATTGCTTCAATGCTGTAATATAGCTTTCATGCTGCTTCAGCGCCTTCTCATAATCCGGCTTTCCCAGCACCGGAGCAGAAGTAATTCCTTCTGTAACAGCCTTACACGGTGTTTTTACAATCACATTCTTAAACATATTCTTTCCCCTTTTCTCTTACACTCTTAATATTCACAGGTATGCTTCCTTATATCATAGCATCTTTGATAAAAATTCCTTCAGCCGTGGATTCTTCGGATTGGAAAATAACTCCTCGGGCGTATTCTGCTCCTTAATCTGTCCCTCGTCCACAAACATGACTCTTGTCGCCACCTCTCTGGCAAATCCCATTTCATGGGTCACAATTACCATCGTCATACCCTCGTCTGCCAGTTCTCGAATCAAATCCAGCACCTCTCCAACCATTTCCGGATCCAAAGCAGAGGTCGGCTCATCAAACAGCATAACCTCCGGATTCATAGCAAGCGCCCGGACAATGGCAATCCTCTGCTTCTGACCGCCTGACAGCATAGCCGGATAGGTATCTGCCTTGTCAAGAAGACCGATTCGCTCCAGAAGGCGTCTTGCATTCTCCTCCGCTTCTTTTCTGGTCTGCAGCTTCAAATGAACAGGCGCCAGAATAATATTTTCCAAAACAGTCAAATGAGGAAACAGATTAAAATGCTGGAAAACCATTCCCATTTTCTGACGCATCCTATCAATATCCACATTCACATCCGTCATATTCACGCCGTCAAACCAGATTTCCCCCTCCGTCGGAATTTCCAGAAGATTCAGACAGCGGAGAAATGTGCTTTTTCCAGAGCCGGAAGGCCCAATTACCGCAATCTTTTCTCCCTGGGAAATATGCTCTGTAATGCCATTCAGCACTGACAGTTCCCCAAACTGCTTTTTCAGATTTTTAACCTCTATCACTTCTCGCCAACCTCTTTTCCAATTTTGAAACACCTGTCGAAAGCCCGTATACCAGCAGGAAATAAATCAGCGCTACTGCCAGCAGCGGAAAATAGGGCTGCATGGTACGGCTGCGCACCAGATCACTGGCCCGTGTCAAATCCACAACTGCAATCAATCCCACAATCGACGTTTCCTTTAAAACGGCAATAGCCTCATTGCACAGAGCCGGAAGGATATTCTTCAAAGCCTGAGGCAAAATAATCAGCCGCATCGCATCCACACGATTCAGACCTAAAGAGCGTCCCGCCTCCATCTGGCCGCCATCCACTGACTGGATACCTGCACGGATTACCTCTGACACATAAGCGCCGGAATTCAAACCAAAGGCAACAATAGCAACCACCATTCCATCCGATACGCCTCGAAGAACAATAAACGCCATAATCATCAGCTGAATTGCCAGAGGAGTGCCGCGAATCACAGCCACATAAGCTGCCATCAGCCGGTCTATAACTCCAATCACTGCGCTTCCAAATGTCCGTTTCTTTCTCGGATCCTTCTGAGAGGCCATATAACGAAATACTGCAATCACAACACCTATCAGAATACCAATAGCTGCTGCTGCCAGTGTAATGATCATGGTATTCACAAAGCCCTTCAGAAAAATCTTCCAGCGGCTATCTACAATAAATGCCTTTTGAAACTGAGATAAAAAGCTCTCAAACAAACTCATATCCTGCCTCCTGAAATCCCCGGCTACTGCTCAAGCAGCGATGCCAGTTCTTTGTGCTTCTCAATACTTGCGTCAATGCTTCCGTTTTCTACCATCGGCTTAATCGCCTCATTGATCGCCTTTACCAGCTCTGTATTAGACTTCTTCACACCGATGCCATATTCCTCCTTTGTGGAAGAGCCATCTGCGTATTTCGCTTCAAAACATGTTAAACCGTCATTCACCGCACAGAAATTCTGGGCTGCAAGGAGATCCAGCATCACTGCATCTACATCTCCCTTCTGAAGAGCAAGACATCCCTCTGTCAGGTTTTTATACTGAACCACTTCCGCTCCCGTATCCTTCAGGCATCCATCTGCAATTTCATCAGAAACAAGAAAATCACCTGTAGTTCCCAGATGAACAGCCACCTTCTTTCCCGCCAGATCCTCAATAGTCTTTACCGAAGTATCCGCCTCATTCACAATAATGTACTGGGTCGATACTGTATACGGATCTGAAAATGCCATCTGTTCCTTTCTCTCATCTGTAATCGTCATAGCCGCAATCACAATATCTGCCTTGCCATTATCAAGATACTGAGGAAGGGTATCAAAGGCTGTATTGATAATCTCCAGTTCCACTCCCCATTGATCCGCAATCGCCTGAGCCAAATCAATATCTGAGCCAACCGGCGTGTCCGTATCAGCAATATACTCAAACGGAGCCCACGCAGCATCTGTAGCCATCACAAGCTTTCCCGCCTTTTTAATATCATCCACAGTTTTACTTTCATTTTTTGCTCCGCAGCCTGCCAGAGAAGCCGCCATCATCATCCCAACTACCAAAGCCATCGTTTTTTTCATAATATTCTCTCCCTCGTTCTCTTTGTCGTATATTCTTACACTTTTTTGTGTGTTTACGCCAGATTATACATTAATTATACATATATGTCAAGTATTTTTCATTTAATATTCACTTTATTTAATTATATAGAATATTTATACATTTTTTCTCTTCTGAAATTTATACCAGACAGGACAGATTTTCCTGTCCCCCTTTCTGCCTTTTATGCTATACTGTTCATAAGATACAACAGCAAACGATTCCAAAAAACAAAGCACAAGAAAAGGATTGAAAATACATATGCCGTCAAAAAAGAAAGCCCTTTTAGTTACCACAGTCAGCGGCTTTGTTCCCCAATTTGAAATGAACAATGTCCGCCTCCTTCAAAATATGGGATTTGAAGTTCACTATGCCTCCAATTACAATACACCTTCTTACGGAACAGACAATCATCGTCTGGACGGAACCGGAATCATCCGCCATCAGATTGATTTCGTCCGCAGCCCTTTTAAACCAGAAAATATCACGGTTTTCCGGCAGCTAAAGGCCGTTATGGAACGGGAACAGTTTCAGCTGGTTCACTGTCACACTCCCATGGGAGGCGTCATGGCACGGCTGGCCGCCCACACCACTCACACCGGGCCTGTAATATACACAGCTCACGGATTCCATTTTTTCAAAGGCGCAAAACCAGTAAACTGGCTCTGTTATTACCCGATGGAGCAATTTCTTTCCCGCTTCACAGATCAGCAAATCTGCATTAACCATGAGGATTACCAACGGGCAAAGAAACACTTTCATGCAAAATATGTAGACTATCTGCCCGGAGTAGGAATGGATTTTTCCAGGATTCCCCACTTATCAGAAGAGGAAATCTGTCAGAAAAAAGAAGAGCTGGGAATCCCATCAGAAAAACTTCTTCTTCTGTCCTCCGGAGAACTGATTCCCCGTAAAAATCACGAAACCATTCTCCGGGCGCTGGCTCAGCTAAAAGACATGACGCAAATTCATTACCTGCTCTGCGGCCACGGAAAACTGGAAAAAGAGCTTCACCAACTGGCCAAAGAGCTGGGAATCTCCCATATGGTCACCTTCGCCGGATACCGGGAGGATATGCTGGAAATCCTGCAGACAGCAGATATCTTCCTCTTCCCCTCCTATCAGGAAGGCCTTCCTATGGCACTTTTGGAAGCTATGGCCAGCGGGCTCCCCGTTATCTGCTCTGATATTCGAGGCAGCCAGGATCTGATGGGAGAAGTTCTCTCCCAGACCGACACCGCCAAAGTCTGCTCCGGCGGAATCATGATCAAAAAAGCAGATGACGTCTCTGCCTACAGTCAGGCCATCCGTCATCTGCTGGATACGCCGAATCATCTGCCCGCCCGTCTCCGAGAGCTGGGCCAGAACAACCGGCGTCTCAGCGAAGCATTCAGCTCCGATTCCGTTGTAAAAAAAATGAAAGCCATTTACGAAAGGCTGTGCAGGGGATAATCCGATTCCCCTGTACAGCCTTTTCCTTCATCTATCTGGCACATGTGTGCACATTCCGTCCCCTGTCTATACATCCTTCTGCGCAAGCCACTCTTTCACTGCTTCCACGCTAAAATCAACTGCCTGGGCAATCTGTTCCACAGATAAGCCCTGAACTGAAAGGTTCCTGGCAGTCATCTGGGCCTGTTCTCTGCGGCCTTCTTCCTGGCCTTCTGCAAAGCTCTCTTCCCGCAAGTCTTCCATTACCTTACACATTTCTCTCACTCCCTTCGGATTTTCCTTCAAATAACGCGTCTTTTCCGCAAGAATCTCGAAATTCATATCATCTGCATTCGTACAATTAAAATCATGCATCAGCCTGCCAAGATCTGAATCATCCCGGTACTCTCCATTTACATACAGGATGTGCGCTCCATCATCAAAAGGCTGATTCAGCGTAAGATTCCTGTTTTCAATCACATAGAGCGGCTCTCCTGCCTTATAGTAGTCATTTTCCGTAATAAATATAACATATGTATCCGGAAGCGCTCTGTAATCCTGCTTCTCATCCAGATTCTCCACATCCATCATACTGGAATGATATCTCGCCCGATGTGGATCTGCTCCATTATCTGAGCGCTGCACCTCAATGTCATATTTCTTTCCGGTACTGTCTGTTGCATAAGCATCCAAACAAATCGACCGCGCCCCGGTAACACGCTTGAAATCCGCCTGTGTTTCGCACTTTATCAAAATCAGATCCTGCTTTCCTGTAATAATGCGAAGCACAAACTCTGCCAGCGGAATATTTGCCTTAAACAAACCGCGCATAAATGTGTCATCAATCGGGCGGAAACCTCTCAACCGCTGAAGATCCTCCTGATGACGCTGTTCCTGTCTCTGCCAACCAGTTACCCCCATGTACCACCATCTCCTGTTCTATGAATCGTTTCTATTGCTCTCTGTTTTTTCATCCTATCATAGAACAAGTGGCTGAGCAATCTACTGCTGCTATAATTTCCGTAAGCGGCTTATTGGATATACTCTCCGCTCTTTCTCTTTTATTGTACTATAAATCTGACTATCAGAAAATAGAAAGCCTTTCCTGGTCCCTAGTAACACCTGTCATCTTCCTAAACTGCCTTCTGTGCAAGCCATTCCTTCACAGCTTCCACGCTAAAGCCAACCGCCTGGGCAATCTGTTCCACGGACAAACCCTGAACTAACAGATTCCTGGCAGTCATCTGCGCCTGTTCTCTGCGACCTTCTGCAAAGCTCTCTTCCCGCAAGTCTTCCATCACCTTACTCATCTCCCTCACTCCCTTCGGATTTTCCTTCAAATAACGCGTCTTCTCCTCCAATTTCCCACAGTCAATCCTGCTGCCCAAGAATTTCCCAGACAGATGTAATTTCCCGCTGATAATATTGCAGCTATAACAGAGAAAACAGCTACTCTTTTTTAGATTTATGTCACTACTTTATCTCTCCAGCTCTTCCTTCGCCATCACAAGTGCAGACTCAATCACCTTATCCATATCATAATACTTATACTCACCCAAACGACCGCCAAAAATCACATTCTCCTCCTGAGCCGCCAACTCACGATATGCCTGATATACAGCTCCGTTCTTCTCGTCATTCACCGGATAATAAGGCTCATCTCCCGGCTTCCATTCTGAACTGTACTCCCGGCTGATAACCGTTTTTGGCTGTGTTCCAAACTCAAACCACTTATGCTCAATGATTCTGGTCCACGGTGTCTCCGCATCTGTATAATTCACCGCCGCATTTCCCTGGAAATTCGGCTTGTCCAGCACCTCTGTCTCAAAACGAACAGAACGGTACTCCAGAGCACCCAACCGGAAATCAAAATATGCATCAATAGCACCTGTGTAAATCACCTTTTCCGCCAGACTGTCGTACTCCTCCTTATGCTCCAGATAATCCACACCAAGGCGAACCTCAATTCCCTCCAGCATATTAGCAACCATTTTTGTATAACCGCCTACCGGGATTCCCTGATACAGAGCATTAAAATAATTATTATCAAAGGTAAATCGAACCGGAAGCCGCTTGATAATAAAAGATGGAAGCTGATCGCAGGGCCGTCCCCACTGCTTCTCCGTATATCCCTTAATCAGCTTTTCATAAATATCCGTTCCCACCAGGCTGATAGCCTGTTCCTCCAGATTCTTCGGCTCTGTAATTCCTGCTGCCTTCTTCTGCTCCTCAATCTTGGCTTCCGCCTCTTCCGGAGTCACTACGCCCCACATCTTGTTAAAGGTATACATATTAAAGGGCAAAGAATACAGTTCTCCATGATAATTCGCTACCGGGGAATTGGTAAACCGGTTAAACTCTGCAAACTGATTTACATACTCCCAGACCTCTTTATTGTTCGTATGAAAAATGTGGGCACCGTACTTGTGCACATTGATGCCCTCAATCTCTTCTGTATACACATTTCCCGCAATGTTCGGTCTGCGATCAATCACTAAAACACTCTTTCCTTGCTTCTTTGCCTCGTGAGCAAATACTGCGCCGTAAAGGCCAGCTCCTACAATAAGATAGTCGTACATAATAGTTTTCTCCTTCTCCTTAAAATCACCTAGAATAGGTAGAGATTTGCATCTCTGGTTATGTCTTCTTTCTGAATCCCAAATAAATTATCACCCTCAAAATATCCATTTGCTATTTTACCAGATATTAACTCAATCCAAAATCATTATTTTTAACCACTCTCACAGTCCACAATTATGACTCTCAAAATCTGGATAAATGACCAGCAAGTCTCCGAATAATCATACAATTCTTTATATTCTCACAACACCTTTTTAAAATTTGTTAATATCATAGAATGCATAATTTTATAATTAGACTTTTTTTAAGCAGTTAATATATCTTCCAAACCGTTCTAGTATTTTCTCAATTTCCAATAATAAATATGAAATCAGAAAAGAACCTATGAAAACTATTAAAATCACAATTGGTGCATAATTCAATCGAAGAACTACTGGTGATACAGTATTTTTCAACATCTCATATACCACCGCATCTAATATCCATGAACTCAAATACATTCCAAATGCACATTTTGAAATAACACCAAGCACAGTACGAATTCTACATGGTATATCATCTGTTTTAACCGACAGGCATAGCATAAAAATAACCGGTGCAAGTACTGCACATTCAAAACCATTATATGAAGAAAAAGCTCTTTCTGTAAAAACAGCACCATAATCGTAATAAAAATTAAATGCAGTAAATATAAACAAAGCTCCCAACAAACAAATCATAAGATTTCGTTTTTTTATATCACATCCATATTCCCGCAAATATGTTCCCAGATAGTAATAGGTAATTGGATATATTCTCACCCACCAATCAGGTAATATATTATATTTTATATTAATACTTGGCAGTACTGTCACTACAAGAAATGTACCTATTAATATCTTTTTCATGTACCTTGTTTCTAATCCGTTATATAAAACATTTAAAAAAGGAATTAATAAAAACAAACTAATATACATATTTACATACCATGCGTAAGGTGCTGCTGAAAAATTAAAAATGGAAGTCACTATCCCTAAAAACGTCAGTTTCTCGTTTAAATAAAATATTTTGAATAATATACAACATCCGCAAACAAGCAAGTATGTTCGTAATATTTTTAAGCCACCATAATAATAACTCCGTGTCAATTCCTTTTTGGAATTTAAATATCCTGTCAACATAATAAATAACGGAACACAGTTAAGAAAGATTGTTCTCATAAATGTCATAACAAACATTCGTTTTCCAGATAATATTGTTTCATAATACCCGCAGTAAAATAAAAAATGAACACTTATAACGCTTATAATAGCGACTGTTCGAATTAAATCCAGCCTACTATCTCGATTCTTATTCATAACTTTATTTTCCCTCCATTGATTGTTATAAAGTTATTAAAACCTTCTTGCCATAGAGCAATCCATCTATCTTGCTAACTTCGGCAGAACTACAGACAAGATATTTCCAGCACAGATATACTTATTACAAACCATTATCCATTCTACTATTTCCGTAAGAATTTCATTTAATAGTTTTTAAAGCAAACAATACTTTACACCATCATTAAATTCTATAGATAAATCACTTCTTTTGAATCACTTGATAATACTGTAAAATTCTATAATCGTGTATCCATTTTGTATAACTATTTTGCTCATCCATATCATGCCAGATTTCATCATCTCCCATATAACCAAAACTGTTAATTACCGGCACATGCTGTTGCATTTCATATAAAAAGTCAAACCAGTTCGTTGTTTTAAGCCCTGCATACTTTAATAACTTCGCCACCAAATAATTAGGACTGCTTACCTGCCCATCTTTACCAGTCACTGGTTCGTTTACTGAATAATTGGCCCATATAAAATAAGGTGTCATATAATACCGCTGCTGATTAGCTAACTCTGATTGGGTTTGATCCCATTCAAAAATCTGCTCTTCAAATTCTGTACTTAAACAACCGGGCTGATGATCTCCAAACACACACAAAATTATTGGTCTGTCTATCTTCCTGAGTTCATCAACTAAATACTTCAATGCATTATTAGACTCCTTTATTAACGATAAGTACATCCACGCACTATCATATTGCTCCAAATCTGAATCTATTTTAATGCGTTCATAGGAGGGATTAAACTGAGCCATATCATAATCTCCATGATTCTGAATTGTAACATTAAAAATAAATAATGGCTCATCTTTATTACTGTTTTCCAATCGTTTTATAATCTCTCTATAATTATCCTCATCCGATATTCTGTCTAAAAATACCTTTTCATACTTATCATCATAACTATCAATGCTATAAAATTCATCAAATCCCATTTCTTTATATACGCCCTGACGCCGATAGTTTGTTGCACTCGCAGGATGCATTGCCACTGTTTTATATCCCAAGTTCTTCAATTCATTAGTTAAAGATGGTATCTCGTTAAAACTATATTGTGTATAAGGATATAAATCCTTAAAAAATCCCATGGAATTCCCTGTCAGAAATTCAAATTCTGAATTACAGGTTCCACCGCCCCGAACAGACATAAAGGTTTTTCCCTTTTCTAAAAAATCATCCATAGAATTCAGATACCACATTACATCTTCTGTTTCTCCCAGACTCCCCAGATCATTTAAATCACTCAATGACTCATTCATAATTGCAATAATAACTGGTTTTTCTTCTTCACCTTCAATTATATCAGAAGTATACTTATTTAAAATGTTTTCTGCTTTTTCTTTTGAATATCCATCTGGCTCTTCTATGTTCATTCTTTGTACTGAAGTAATAAATGATACTAAAAAGCCATATTTACTATAAGTCTGAGTTGTATCCCAGCTATCCCATGCCACATGGAACGTCTGCTGAAAATCAATAAAGCGGACTACGCCCAATTGTAGAAACAGCATTATTATACCGGTAAACATGCGCTTTTTTACCTTTACAACAGTCAAAGGCTCTGCCGGAATATAAAAATGTACTAAACTAATTAATACAATCAAAATCAAAAATCCATATACAATCTCATTTGACAAATAATACTGATAATCACCAGCTACAGCCATGCCTGTTTTAAACTGCATCAGATCCCCAAAGGTCAATGCATATTTTTTAAATTGAATCACATAATAATTCCCTACAGATATAACAAATGCACTTAAAAAGCTCAAATACCATCCTAAATTTTTAAAACAAATTACATTTACTGTGATAAATAAAAAAATAGAGGTGATGACAATCCCTAAAACTATCATCGAACCCTTTAACTGTGATATATTTACATTGCTGATACACTCAATCATAAAAAAACATAATATAGGTGTAATTGCAATTACTATATATCGGCTCCAAACTTTTTCTATTCCAATTTCCAAGGAATAAAACACTAATAGTAAAAATAATATTCCCATCACGCTCTTGGAATCTGGTAAATACGGATTCGCAAATTGATATAATGAATAGACGAAACTCACAGCAAGTGTTATATAATAGAATCTGTGATTTTGAACTTTACTTTTGACAAACAGAAAATACATCATAAAAAGTGCAAAGAGCATATAACCAATCATGTTAAACGCATCAGCTATTCTGCAGAAAACAACTGTATTAATAACCACTAATCCCCAGTTATTCTGTTTTGACTCTCTATGCTTTTTATCTATGCAACGCAATAATATCAGAAGTATGCCTAAACTCAGTATACTGACAATCAGATTTTCTGATTCTAACATTACTGGTTTTATATTTTTCACATCGTATACAACGCTGCCGGTCTGATCACATAAATTTAATTCTGTATATTCATCTCCATCATAAATTCCAAGACCGCCACTCCAATCATGTTTCCAAAAAGTGATTCTTACAGATTTTGCGTTGTTAAAACAGAGTTCCAACATATCTTCGTCCTGTGAATCAGAAGGTACGTATACAATATTTTCATTTATATACTCCCATTTTCCAGATAAAGGATATGTTTTCAATGAATCTTTTTGTCCATTAATTTCTATATCTGCTATCCATACTTCTCCTACCGACTCAACTCCACCAGTTAAATAAATGGTAGTTTCTGTAGACCGGGGAAAAGCAATCAAAAACACAATTAATACAAATACACTAATTATTTCCAGAATATATTTTTTCACAAATTAAACCTTTCTCATCTTTAACTTTGTCAGAAGCATCAAAAGACACTTCTGACAAAGTTAAGTACTTCTTATTATACTCCCATATAAGCTAATTATTCTGTCTCATATTTGTTCTTTTCCATTACACTATCTTTCATATTTCGTAATGGTTTCGTTAGTTTCCAGCTAGTTGAAGATATTGCCTGTTCATATAATTGCTTATAATCATAAATACCTTTAGGATCAATTTTTGTACTCTTTTTTCCCTTTAAGCAATCCAAAATTTTGCGTAAAGGCTTTGTCATTTTCCAACTAGTTGAAGATACTAGTTCATAATATAATTGTTTAAATCTTGCCTGTTCAAAACTATTTAGATCACTACACGCCTCATCGGATATACATGCATTTACTTTCCTCAGTCTTTCTAATAAATCCCATGTAAAATAATGTTTGAGTACTTCATATCTGTAATTATAAGACGACTTATCTTTATCCAACCAGTTTCCATCGTAGTGATGATTTGCGATACACATTCCATCAGAAAAATTCACTGTCATCATATTGGCACTGTATATTTTAATATTTCCATCCAAAATCTGCATTTTTCCATTTTTCACCAAATTTGTTTCTTTACTTAGTATTTCAGTAATTCTCATGGGTATGGTTTTGGGTATATTCTTTACTTCAACGCAAAACTCATCATTTTGGTAACTAGTCATTATTTTATATATAAGATTATGATGTGGTACAGCTCCAATAATTCCAGCATGAATGAAAATAGGCGTTTCAAATGCAAAAAAAGCATTTTGATATAAACATGGTTCCAGTGGTTTCATTAATTCCATGTCCGTATCTAAATAAACCCCTCCCATTTCATATAATACTTTTAAACGAAAATAATCAGATACAAATGCCCACTTTTTATCCTCATATGCTTTTTCTACATACTTATTTTCATTAATATCACAATTATCTTCATTCCATTCAATAATCTCGAAATCAGGCGCATACTTTTTCCACGATTCTATACACATTAAGATCAAGTCACTTTTAGGGCCTTTTCCAAACCAGCAATAGTGTATTATCTTAGGAATCTTATCCAGTTTTTCAAAATTTAATAAATCTCCATTCTCAATAGCTTCTTCTATATAATCATTGTTTTCAAATTCACTTTTATGCAACAGATAATAGTCCTGGCTATATTTAGTAAATCCATCCAAAAAATTAGTACTGAAGAAATTAAGACTCCAATATACCGCATATTGAATTTCTTTTTTTAATAGAGGATTTGTTTCATTTAAAATTCTATTCCAGCAGTCATATACCCCCTTTAATCTCTCATCCCCTGACTTAATAGAAGTAATAGAACCGCTTCTTTGCCTGTAATAATATAATCCTTGATTTAAATATGCTATCTTATTTGCATTTGTTAACCAAATTGGAATTGTTGCCAAATCTTCGTAAAATCCCTCAGGAAACTGAATTTTTTTTATTAACTCTATATCAAAAAGTTTCGTGACCGCATTCACAACACCATATTTTGTTGACTGCTTAATAATTTCAAATCTATCACTCTTTTTAGGCAAACTGTGAACGTATTCTTTTCTTCCATCTTCCCAAAATGCAATATAGTCACAGATAACACAATCCGCTTTTTCTTTCGAAGCAAATTTATATAACTTTTCAAACATTTTCAAATCGACAAGATCATCAGAATCTACAAATCCTACATATCTTCCTCTCGCTTTCTGTATACCATAATTTCTAGCCATTCCAAGACCTGAATTCGGTATTGAAAATGCTCGAATCTTATCAGAAAACCTATATACATAATCATCAATAATCTCTTGGGAGCGATCTGTAGAACCATCATTAACAATAATAATTTCTATATCCTCTAATGATTGTTCAACCAATGTGTCAAGACATTCTGTCAAGTACTCTTCCATATTATATACTGGAACTACTATAGACACTTTAGGATTTTCTTCATAAATATTAGGCTGCATTTGTTTTTCGTCCATCTCCTCCGACTCATCAAACAACTCAATCAGCTGTTTCCTTACACTATCGTTATCATATTTATAGTTTTTTAAATACTCTTTTTTCTGTTCATACTCAGATGAATTCTCTATAATTTCTTCCAGTTGATTTATAATAGCAAAAATATTATTATCAATTATCCAGCCACCCTGTGTATCAAAAATCTCATCTACCCCTGTAGATTTTGTTGCTAATACCGGAGTTCCTGATAACATTCCCTCAATTACCGTCAGACCAAATCCCTCATATTCTGACAAAAGCCCTACAATATCTGCATGTCTCATATATGCATATGGATTTTCTCTATAGCCTAAAAATTTCACATTATCAAGATGATACTTCTTACAACGCTCTTTTAATTCTTCATACTGATAGCCTTTTCCTAAAAAGAACCAATTTATTTTTTCTTTCTCTTTTAAAATCTTTGCTATATCAATTGCTCTATTGTATGCCTTTTGTGGTTCCAATCTCCCAACTAACAATACATTTAATTCATACGGGTTTTTATTAAATATTTCTTCGTCTATATTTTCTAATGATTTTTCTTTTATCTCTTTTTCTTCTACCAGATTATATACGGTTTTACATTTTTTTTCATACTCCGGAAATATGTCAACAAAACCATTTTTTGCCCCCTCAGAAACAAATACAAACCGGTCAAAATTTTTATATATTTCCCTTTCCTTTTCCAGATCAAGATTAACTTTCTCTGCCCAATATTTGTAATCAATATGAATCCATTGTATTTTTTTTATCTTTGTTAACTGGGATACCTTTTCTTTAAATTGAGAATTTTCAAATGGTACTATTACATAGTCAAATGCTTTATAATCTTCTTTTTCAAGAATTTCTACCCTTTTATTCAAATACCTTAATGTTTCTTTATTTACTTTTACAGGAGAAAAAATTGACACTTTTATATCATTTTCACACCAGGTATTTGCTATATTAAATGTAACAAAATGCGCACCACCCCTGTAATTAATATCATCCATTACAATCAGTACTTTTTTCATTTTCCCTCCTACCTTTCATTTTTTACCGGGAATTTTTCTTATTGTATAGTTTATCTATAATACTAATACCCATATACAATATACCGTATATAAGTAACCATGCTGCTCCAAATGATAGTATTTGCCAACCAATATTAGTAGTTCTAGGAACTTCTATAGAATACACTACGTTATCTCCATCTTTATCATACAAATCTATAGTCTCATTAACCCCATTAGTACTATCGACACCAACAATTCCAGACCACTCATGTTTAATAAATCCAATTTGTATAACTCTCGCTTTTCTAAAAGAAAACTCTAAAAAGGACTCTCTATCTTTTGGAACTGCATATAAATATTCCGTGTTCTTATCATAAGTCCACACATCATCATGCCAGACTGTACTTAAATCCACATTTTCATCATCTGCAGTTATTTCCGAAATCCAGATTTCTGTCCCTTGCGAATTTTCATTTTTCTCTCCTGTAGCAGTAATATGAATAGTAATTTCATCTTGCGGGAATGTTATTAACATATTGTCTTTACAAATCCAAGATATACAACCAGATGCAAAAATCAGCAATATTATCATACCAATACTATATGTTTTTTTCATTCTAAAAATCAAATGAATAATAACTGACAACATAAGGATAAAATATAAAAACACAAATAGAAATTGCCCTTTTCCCTCAATATAATTATTTGCCAAAAATATTTCTGCTCCATAAAAGGCAAGAAACATAACTATAAAAATATTCACTATAGATTTTAGTTGTCTCATTAATTCACCATCTTTCCACCTATACTATTTAATCAACTTTTCAATTTTTTCTAATGATTCAAGATTATGAGTTTTATATTCCATTCCAAACTGCGTTTTATTAGTCTTTTGTAATAATTCCAACTCTGGAAGGTTTAACGGCGAATATAACTCACTATTCTCATATCTACTTATTTGCTCCGCTATACCACCGACTCTCGGTGCAATCACTCCAATCCCCAACACCATAGCCTCATCTATCGTAACTGGAGTTCCTTCATACTTAGAAACCAATACTAGTGTATCGCACTTAGACATCACTGGATACGGATTATTTAAATGCCCCAAAAACTGAACCTGATTCTCCACGTCCAGTTCCCGACTTCTCTTTTCCATTTCTATTCGCTGAGGACCGTCTCCAATAATATACCACATAAACGATATATTTCTTTTCTTTAACTGGCTTGCCAGTTCCAATACCTTGTCTATTCGTTTTTCTCTATCAATTCTAGCTACAGTCACCAGATTAAGGTTTTCTGGATTTATCATCACCGGGCAGATTTCTGCAGCCAATTTAATAACCCGATCTCCGTCAATCAAATTAGGGATAACTACTATCTTATTTGCCAGTTCAGGAAATTTTTCTGCCATTCCCTTTCTGCAATGTTCAGACAGAACCACAATATAATCAAATTTAGAATAAATAAAAGAATCTTTTTTAGTAACTGCCCTACTCCATTCAGAAAACTGACTCCATCGGGCATAATCTGTATGAATCCATTGAATCTTTTTTGGATGACTCAATTCTGAGACCAATCTCCGTAATTTTGAAGCCTCACTAACAACTATAACTGTATCAAACTGCTCCATGAGCGGTTTCAACTTTTTCTTAATCTGCCACTCAAAATAAGCATCCCCAAAGCCACAGCGAAGACTAATTGCGTACAATATACGAGAAATTTTTTGTAAAACAGAATAATTTTTGCTTTGTAATGCCTGTTTAAACGAAGCTGCATAAATTTCTGTGATTCCCCAAATGTACGGCTCCAACACATGAGCATCCCCCAAAAAATCCAAGGACTCCTTTGGCCTAGCCAATGACAAAAGGTAGATATCATACTCCTGTTGCAGTTGTTTCATCTGCAGTAGCGTAACAGCTTTTGCACCGCTATTATAGTTGATATCATCAATAATATATAACAATTTCTTCATATACTTATCTCTCCAACAGATCTTCAAACTCCAATATTCCCAAATTTTGAGTATTATCCAATATCAAATTTTTCTTAATCTTATTTTGAAGTTCCAAATCGTTTAAAAACTCCTCAATCTCCTCTGCAATTTCCTCAACTTGAAATGATGTAATAATTCCTGTTTCTCCATTAACAATCTGCTCCTGTGCCCCAGAAGTATTCGTTGCAATCACCGGAACTCCCAGTAATTTAGCCTCAGATATAACAAGTGACCACGACTCATGATCAGACAATACCATAACAGCCTTTGCCCGTTTCATATATTTATATGGATTATCATCTGCACCGCACAAAATAAAATCATCCTTTAATTGATACTTCTCTAAAAGCTCAGATACTTCTCCATATACATTTTTATCTACCGTAGAGCCAATACAAATCCATTTAATCGGAATTTTTTTCTTCTTCAAAATCCTCATAACTTCGATTTGTCTTGGATAATTCTTCTCTACTCTCAGATTTCCAACACTTAATAAAAAGGAATCGTTCGCCTGAGGTAAAGTAACATCTTCTGCAGCGCGAGATAAAATATTTTGCCTATTTAGAATATTATGTACAACTATAGATTTTTCTGTCATCTGAGGACAACGATGAATGGAACTCTGCCGCGATTTCTCAGAAGCGAAGATATATCCCGTAATTCTTGAATCATATTTCACCAGTTCTTCTTTGTTTACAAAATCTGCTTTGTCTAAATCAATATGAATCCACACATATTTTTTCACAGCATTTACTTTTTTTACCAAAAAGGCTGGTGACAGCCATTCTCCAAAAGAAATCGCCACATCATATTTTCGATTCTTTACAAAATCGACTGCTGATTTAACATAGGTCTCGGTATGAAAAAGGCGGCGGTATATTTTTCCGGCCAACTGCTCTAACTTTACTCCATTCCCCCGATTCTTTACTGCATCAAAAACATGGATCCACTCCGGCACTTCCCCCATAAGAGAAGTTGCATCCTGGTATTCTATTTGATTTAGTACCAAAAAATCCACTTCATATTTCTGTGAATCCAGACAATGGAACAGATTCAGCAAAGATGTTTCTGCTCCACCTTTATAAAACTGTGTAATTACAAATAAAATTTTTTTCTTCATCTATACTCTCTTATATTTTTTCATACGCAGAACATACTGTCTCAGTATCTCCAAACATCACTACCTCACCATGATCCAACCACAATACCTTATTACAGATATCTCTCACCTGGTTGACAGAATGGGAAACAAACAGTACTGTCGTTCCCGAATTGATAATCTCTTTCGTTCTGGCAAAGCTCTTTTCCTGAAACTTAAAATCACCTACCGCTAATACCTCATCTAGTATAAGAATATCCGGAATATTCATAGTAGCAATTGCAAACCCCAGACGCGCCTTCATTCCTGATGAAAAATTCTTTAAAGCTGTGTTTGTAAATCCTTCCAATTCTGCAAATTTAATAATATCATCATATCTGGACATCATATATTCTTTTGAATATCCTAAAATAGAACCATTTAATAAAATATTTTCTTCTGCTGATAAATCATCATCAAAACCAGCGCCAAGCTCAATTAATGGGGCTATACTTCCCATGGTTGCTACGTGACCTTTTGTTGGCTTTAGTACTCCTGCAATTACTTTTAAGAGAGTACTCTTACCTGAGCCATTTAATCCGACAATTCCTAATGAGTCTCCTTTTTTTAATTCAAAAGATACATTTTTCAAAGCCCAAAATTCATGAAACATCAGTTCATGTTTTAACATTTTTATGATGTATTCTTTAATATTGTCAACTTTTTCCTGACTCATATTAAACATCATCGATACATCTTCTACTTTTACAACCGTGTTCTCCATCTCAGTTCCTCTTAGATATATAAAATAAAGTTATCCTGTTTTTTATAAAAAACAAACATTCCGATTATTACCATTATAACTCCCATCATTAAACAAACCAAATTTTCCTTTAAACTCGGAAAAGTGCCATGTAAAATCAAATTTCTCATATAGTCAATATAATGATATAATGGATTTAGCTGCATTAATTTTCTTGCAAAATCTGGCAAAATCTCAATGGGATAAAATACAGGAGTAAAATAGTTCCATGCAATTAACAATACAGAATAAAAATATGCGATATCTCTAAAATAAACGGTTACTGCAGATAGCAATAATCCCAAACCCACAGAAAACAAAAATGCATAGGCAATTGGAATCGGCAGCAATAACAGTGTCGGCAAAAATGGTACTCTTAATATAATCATGACCAAAAACATTGCTATCAATGAGAATATTAAATTCACTAATGCTGATCCCGCCTTAGATAATGGAAATAAGTATTTGGGAATATATACTTTCTTTAACAACGGTGCATTACCAATAATTGCATAGGTACAGTTATTAGTAATCTCAGAATTCAACGTAAAAATAAGGTTTCCAGCCAAAAAATAAATGGGAAAATTCTCAATTGTTGATTTAAATAACGTAGAAAATACAATTGTCATAACAATCATCATTAATAACGGGTTCAATACCGTCCACAGCATACCTAAAAAAGACTTTCTGTATCTCACTTTTATATCTCTGGATACCAGATTATACAGTAAATCTTTATATTGAAAAAACACATCCAATCTTACTTTTAAACCTTTTAATGTATTCATATGCTTTCTATTTCCTCTTGATAAATTACTCGTAGTTGCCTAATATATTCTTCTGGAGTTATAAATCCCTCAGCTCTTTCCAAAGCTCTTTCCTGCCACTTTTGATATTCCTGCTCATCATTCAAAAGAAGCAAAATTTTCTTAATAAAATCTGTTTCATCCGCACATAATTCTATTGCATTTTCTCCAAATATTTCTGTAACGCCTCCTGTCCTTGTTGAGAGAACTGGAACGCCCAAAATATTGGCTTCTGCTGCAACCAATCCATATCCTTCCCATAAAGATGTAACACATAAAAGCTTTGATTTTTTCATAAACTGGTAGGGGTTTTTCTGAAATCCAAGAAGTTCTATATTATCCTGCAGATTGTTCATCTTAATCAGAGCCTTACATTCTTCCTCTAACTCCCCTGCTCCCACCATAGCACATCGAACAGGTTTTCCTGTCTCCGTTAGTCTCCGCACAATTTCAATAAATGTCTGTGGAGACTTTTGCTCTGCAAATCTCCCCACAAACAAAATATCATATTGCTTTCTTTTCTCATTTTCTCCCATAGACAAGATATACTCCTTATCAATAGGATTTCCTATCATCTGCATTTTATTTTTTAAAATGTCAGAAAACACAAGATTTTGATAGGCCCGCTGAGATACTGCTAAAATCTTTTCAATTCTTTTTCCTAAAACAGCAAAAATAATTGTTTTTAAATCCCATTTTCTGGCCCATGGTGGATCGTAGTGTAAGTGAGAAATCACACGATAATTTCCACATAATAAACTCATCACTGTCGCTGAAAAATCGTGAGCATGTATTATATCAGGTTGAATTCTATTTAACGCGTTCTTTAAATTTCGTCTGTTAAATTTTTCCAATAATATAAAGGGAATTTTTTCTTCCTCTAGCTTTTCCCTAATTGGTCCCTCTGTAGCAATATATACAAATTCATATTCCTCTTGAAGTCCCTTTATAATAGTCAAAGCTACGTTTTCAGCACCAGAATAAATTGATGATTTCAATACATGTGCAATTCTTCTTTTCTTTTTTCTATCCATCTTTTCTTCTATCATACTGATTCCTATCTGAAATTTCTGATTCTATACTTACGCCTTCTGTACTTTCTTTCAAAAACATAATTTTTGGTGTCATAAGAATCAGCTTCAAATCCAGCATTAATGAATATTTTCTAATATACATCAAATCCAATTTCAGTTTATCATAAGAATTCGTGTTATATTTTCCATAAACCTGAGCAAATCCCGTAAGTCCTGCTTTCACTTTTAATCGATATCGAAATTCAGGAATCTCTCGTTCTATTTCAGCTGCTAACTCTGGACGTTCCGGGCGTGGACCTACTAATGACATTTCACCCTTCAAAATATTTAGTATTTGAGGTAATTCATCCATACGAGTTGCCCGTAATATTTTTCCTATTGGCAAAATCCTCGGATCCTGTTCTGACGCTAAGACTGGTCCTGACATTTTCTCTGCATCTACAACCATAGTACGAAACTTATAAATCATAAAATGCTTTCCATCTTTTGTCAGCCGTTCTTGCTTATAAAAAACAGGTCCCCTATCGGTACATTTAATTCCAACAGCTGCCAGCACAAATATAGGAGAAAACACAAGAAGCATCAATGTAGCAATAAGCAAATCCTCTGCCCGCTTCATCCATTCCTGCTCCACACTAAGCCCCATATTTCTCGACAACAAAAGTGGTGTATCAAAAAGATTCAGCTCATCCGAACTGCGCAGCAGTACATCGGATATTTTCGGCACACTGTAGCTGCGGATTCCGGAAATATAACAGTATTTCAGCAGAAGATTTCTCTCATGTGAAGGCATATCGCCAATCACCACTGCATCATACAGTTCCATTTTCTTTTTGATTGTTTCCAGATTCTTTTTATAGGAAACAACCTCGCAGATCTGATATTTATCTTCCCGTGCATTGATTTTATCCATCAAATGATAATCCTTCCGATCTCCCTCAATAAAAAGCATTCTCCGGGGCGGAAACATATTCCGGTAAATCATCTGAAATATCATTGTCCAGACTACAATAAATATAAGCTCAAGGCCTGTCATAGGAAGCAGATATGCCGGATTTACCAGTCTTCGGTCAATGACTGCCACCTGAAGATAGGTCACAAGATTCGTAAACAATACCGCCATAATCTGTGAATAGATCAGGTTTCCATTTTTCAGATATCCAATTTTAAATCCACCGTATGTATTCATGAAAAAGACCAGAAGAATTCCATATATCAGAATCATCATCCAGTTTCCACGGCGATAAAACGGCATCTGCAAAATTGCCTTATTATAATAACCGCTCCAGGCTACAGCATACAGCATACAAAGTCCCAGCAGCATCACAGCAGCAAAACTCAGCTTAATCAGTCGCTTATACCGCTCTCTTGTTTTTCTGTTTCTCTTCATTTATATTCACTCAATTCCTTATATCTCTGTAACGATTCAGCTGTCTTTCTCTTAAATGGACTATCCGGCAGGGAAATTCGTCATTCAAAACAGCCATCCTTCTCTATAGAAAAGAATCCTGCAGCTGCAGGATTCTGCGCATATTTCCTACATAAAAAGCATATAAAATCTCAGTACAGTATAACATTTAATGCCCTTTTTCGCAACTTTACAATGGACGAAAACATTTGGAAATCCTTTAATTATTTATTAATAAAGGAGAATTTTACCATTTTCTCTGGCGTGTATCGCGCATCTTTTCGGAGCACTTTTATATCACAGGTTGAATTTTCCTATGATATGAAAAAAAGCCCTGGGGCTCTCTCTGGCTGACCGCCAAATCCCCCAAAGCCTTTTCTTATATTTTTATAGCTTGCTGTCTAAACGCCAGGATTCCTCCATCTGATTTTCCGCGCTTCTTCCGTCTAAAGCTGCTCTGTTTCTTTCTAACACTCTCTGTTCCTTTTGACCAGGCCAATCCCCACACTCAGCCAGAACCACAGCATCGGTGTAACAATTGGAAGATTCAGGTTTACAATTGCCTGTACTCCGTAGCAAAGCACTCCTGTCACACAGGCCAGGATATAGGGATTCTTCCGATAAGCCTTCACCATTATCCTGCAGGAACCAACCAGGAACACCAGGTATCCCAGCAAAGCAATCGGCCCTATGGTCAGCAGATATTGAATGTATTCATTGTGCGCAGTATCAAAAACAAGGCCTGTCTTTTCCAGCATATCCCCCATAAATCCTCTGGTTGCCAGAATTCCAAAGGTATCCGGCCCGTAGCCAAACAGCTTATGGAGAATCGGGAAATCCTGGTATACTTCTATAGACCTTCTCCAGATATATCCCCGATCTGTTCCCCAGCTGTCGCTGAACACAAGATATTTTTCCAGAGCCCCATATCGTGCGCCATTTCCGTTGAAATTAGCATCAAATACCATTCCAATCACAGCCAGAACTGCAGCAGCTGTCATAATTCCCCAGGCCTTTACCAGATACCCGCAGATTCTCTCCTCCTGCTCTGTTCCCCGGCGGCACCAGATATACACAGCCGCAACAATCACCCAAAGCCCGCAAACTGCAACCGGCAGCCCGGAAAATCCGGCAAGAATTCCAAACAGGCTGTCCAGACCTATTACCATATCTGCAAACGTCTGATTCATCCAGTCAATGCACTGAATCACGGTGGCAAATGTGGCCGCCATGATTCCATACCGCAGAATCCCCTTTTTGGTCGAAAACATAATAAACGGCAGAAAAGCAAACATAGCGCCCAACGCCAGATACGCATTATCGCTGCAGCCCATAATAATTGCACAAAAAGCCACGGTCATGCAGGCATAATACCAAATCGTCTGAAGCCTCCCTTTTGCCGCTGCAAATCCTCCAGCTGCAACACCCATCACAATCGCCACATATGCTGTGTAAGTATTAATATTTCCAATTGTTGAGGTAAAAATGGCGGACTGCTCCGGTCTCATATTTCCTCGAAAATTCAGTACGTCAAGCTGAAAATAATCCGTAATTCCAATCAGGCACAGAATCATTCCACTTGCCAGAAAAGCTTCCAGAATCCACGTTTTTACATTCCAGTACCGGCTGACTATAAAATAAAACACCACATAAATCGTTATCAGGAAAAACCCGGAGTATCTTCCTTCATTTCCCCAGAATGCTTCATACAGCCACTCAGACTGGAGTGTGGAAATTCCTGCAAATGCCCAGAAGGCTATAACACCTGCATCTGCCAAAGTGAAGGTTTTCTTCCAGTTCCTGGGCTTTAATGCAGAAAAAAGCTCGCCGGAATAAATACCGCTGTTTTCTTTTTTATCAACCAGCAGCATAATCAGCGCCAATATTCCCACAATCACTGCCATACCAATTGCAATCACACAATAGGTCCAATATTTTGTCTCCAGAATATCGGCATAGCCTCTGTGGTAAATCAACGGAAATACCGTCACCAGCATAAAAAGAAAGAAGGTGATTGTACCGCTGATAATAGATGAGCAGGTGGTCACAAAGCTGTCCTCCACTCTCCTGTTCTCTGTTTTTGCCATCGCAAATGCCTCCATTTTACTATTTTCTGTCTTGTTTTATGTTTGATTTTGAATCGCTTTTTACAGTATATCATTTTCCCCTTCATCCTGCAACGGCGGATTCCCAAACGCCTTATTATCTACTTCCGATAATTTACCTTATAGGAAGTATAATTACCTCGTAATGCAATTTAGGAATTTCGAAAGAATTTCAAAAAAGAAAAAGGAGAGTGCATTCATTATGAGAAAGCAGACAAAAGTAGTTGCAGTTGCATCTGCAGCAGCCCTGCTTGCTATCGGCGCTTCCATGACTTCTTTCGCAGCTACTGGCTGGGTTGAGGAAGATGGACAGTGGTATTTCTACGACAAAGATGGCAACAGAGTAGAAGACGAGTGGAAAAAATCTGGTGACAACTGGTACTGGCTGGACAGCGAAGAAGGCGGAGCTATGGCAGTTGACAAACTGGTTGAAGATGACGATGACACCTACTATGTAGATGGAAACGGTGTTATGGTTACCAATACCTGGGTTAAGGTAGTAAACGAGGATCAGGATGATGACGATGATCCCGCTGAGTATCACTACTACTATATGCAGTCCAATGGTAAAGCTTACAAGGGCAACGGCACCAGCGTAAGCAAGAAGACCATCGACGGCAAGAGATACGCATTCGATGAGGATGGCGTTATGCTGTATGGCTGGGTAACCGAGTCCGGTACCATGGCTAACGGCGAAGACGAGTGGTCCGCTTCCGACGTTAAATACTACTTCGGTGGTTGGGAAGATGGTTCCATGAAGACTGGTTGGCAGAAGATTACCGTTCATGACAACGAGGACGGTAAGGATGACGACTATGACTATTGGTTCAACTTCAAGTCCAATGGTGAGAGACGTTTCCATGATAAAGCAGATGCTACTTGGAAATCCAACAGCAGATACTACCACTTCGACGAGCGTGGTGTAATGGTATATCAGTGGTTTGAGACCGCTACCACCAACTCTGCAAGTGCTTCTAACTGGGCATACTTCAGCAGCCCGGAGGATGGCGCTCGTGTAACCAAGGGCTGGTTCAAGGTAGTAGCTCCGACTGAGGATAACTCCTTCTTAGAGAGCGATGCTACTTTCGCTAAGAGAGATTCTGATGACGAGTCTGAGAGATGGTACTACTCCGACAGCAAGGACGAAGGCCTTGTAGTTGGTGAAATCAAGAAGATCAAAGGTAAATACTATGGTTTCTGGCCGGATGACGGACAGAAGGGCGGTCGTATGCTGATCGGTCTGTGCGCACTGCAGATGAACGAGGCTGACGGTTCTAAGATTGATAAGGTTGTCATGGCTGATATGGACAACGATGACCTGGATGATTTTATGGACAATGTAGATGCTGGTCTTTACGATGACAGCAATGTATACCTGTACTACTTCGGCGATGATGCAGATGCTGATGGCTCTATGAAGACCGGTTCTGTATCTGTTAATCTGGATGGCGATTCCTATCAGTTCCAGTTCAAGAAGACTGGTGCTGCTGACAGCAGAGGTCGTGGTGTAACTGGTATTGATGATGGTAAATACATCTACAAATATGGTCAGAAGATTAAAGCTGACTCTGATGATAAATATGTTCTGGTACATGCTACTGGTAACATTAACGAAACTGACGTAAAAGTATTTGATTATGACAATGCTGATATCAAGAATATCGATGGCATTAAGGCATTCGATCTGCCAGCTAAAGAAGGCAGCGATGAGGATAATCTGAGAGGTTATTATGGTTTTGGTACTGCTAAGCAGAATCCTGCCGTTCCTGCTAAGGGTGGTTGGTTCTTGGTTAACACCAGTGGTAGAATCCAGACCGGAACTAAATCCGGCACCAAGGATGGTTACGATATGTATTGGTTCATGAGCGATGATAATATTAAGTTCTACGCTGATGACAAGAACGTTTCTGATTATCCAGATCTTAAAGATTGGAAGAAAAACAACTAATGATATTTGCATATTATGTGAATATGTTTTAGTATCATAATGTTTTGCCCTTCTAACGATTCAATCATTTTTATGAGAGTCGTTAGAGGGGCTTTTTTATACCTGGAAAACAAAAAACATACTCTGAAAAATCCGCAATCCGTAGTATAGTAAGATAAAATCAAACATCGTCTAATTCCCCTACTCCAAATTTCCTATTCCCCTTTATTTCTCCCTCACTGTATAATAATAGGACGATATTACGACTGTTTATGTGGAAATATCGAAATAAAATACAGATAGGAATAGGAGGAAACAGAATGAACGAGACGTTCAAAGAGTATCTGCAGAATCAAAACTTGTCCCAAAACACAATTATCTCTTATACGAGCACGCTGGAACAATATCACAACCAATTCCATACTTTCACCCGAAAAAATCTGCGGGAATACAAATATTTTCTTATGGAAAATTACAAGCCTCAGACTGTAAATCTGCGCATCCGTGCCATCAACTGCTATCTGGAATCCATCCATAAAGAACAATGGAAATTAAGCGGCGTAAAAGTGCAGCAGAAGCCCTTTCTGGAAAATGTAATCAGCGAAGCCGACTATCTGTATTTTAAAAACTGTCTCAAACAGGATCAGGAAATGTATTGGTATTTTGTCGTTCGTTTTCTCGCTGCAACCGGAGCCCGCGTTACAGAACTGACTCAAATGAAGGTAGAACATGTGCGAATGGGATATCTGGATCTTTATTCAAAGGGAGGAAAATTGCGCAGAATCTATATTCCTGCAAGACTTCAAAAAGAAACCCTGCAGTGGCTTTCTGAAGAAAACAGACAAAGTGGTTTTATTTTTCTCAATAAACATGGGGAACGTATTACATCCAGGGGAATTGCAGGACAGCTGAAGCATTTTGCTGTCCGGTACGGCCTGGATCCCTCTGTAGTCTATCCCCATTCCTTTCGCCACCGCTTTGCAAAAAGTTTTCTGGAACGATATAACGATATTGCCATGCTGGCAGATTTAATGGGACATGAAAGTATTGAGACGACAAGAATTTATTTGAGGAAAACAAGTACAGAACAAAAAACGATTATCAATCAGATTGTTGACTGGTAAAAGAAAAAACCGGCTGACCTCTCATATACATGAGAATGTCAGCCGATCCTTATAGACTATTCAGTTAGCCAGTCGTCCTGTCGAAAACCTCGAAATAAATTATTTCGCGTTGTCGAAGTAGGTGTGCCAGCCGTTGCCCTTCAGCTCATCGTAGTCAGAGATGTTCTTGTCGTCTGCATAGAACTTAATGTTGTCCTTATACATGAACCAGTACATATCGTAACCATCCTTGGTGCCGGACTTGGTGCCAGTCTGGATTCTACCGCTGGTGTTAACCAGGTACCAACCATCCTGTGCGGTACCGAAGCCATAGTAACCTCTCAGGTTATCCTCATCGCTGTCTTTTTTAGCTGCCAGGTCGAAAGCCTTAACGCCATCGATACCCTTGATGTCAGCGTTATCGAAGTCTTCAACTACAACGTTGCTGTCGTTGATGTTACCATTTGCGTATACCAGAGTATACTTGTCATCAGAGTCAGCTTTTACCTTCTGACCATACTTGTAGATGTACTTACCATCATCAACACCGTTCACACCACGGCCTCTGCTGTCAGCAGCACCGGTCTTCTTGAACAGGAAGTTGTAGGAATCGCCATCCAGGTTAACAGATACAGAACCGGTCTTCATAGAACCATCGCTGTCTGCATCATCACCGAAGTAGTACAGGTAGATACCGGTCTCTTCCTGAGACTTGGTTCCGTAGGTATCCATGAAATCGTCCAGATCATCGCTGTCCATATCGTCCATGATAACCTTATCGATCTTGGAGCCGTCTTCTTTGTTCATCTCCAGTGCGCACAGACCGATCAGCATACGACCGCCCTTTACACCGTCATCCGGCCAGAAGCCATAGTATTTACCTTTGATCTTCTTGATCTCACCAACTACAAGGCCGTCGTCCTTGCTGTCGGAGTAGTACCATCTCTCAGACTCGTCATTAGAATCTTTCGTAGCGAAAGTAGCGTCGCTCTCTAAGAAGGAGTTATCCTCAGTCGGAGCTACTACCTTGAACCAGCCCTTGGTTACACGAGCGCCATCCTCCGGGCTGCTGAAGTATGCCCAGTTAGAAGCACTTGCAGAGTTGGTGGTAGCGGTCTCAAACCACTGATATACCATTACACCACGCTCGTCGAAGTGGTAGTATCTGCTGTTGGATTTCCAAGTAGCATCTGCTTTATCATGGAAACGTCTCTCACCATTGGACTTGAAGTTGAACCAATAGTCATAGTCGTCATCCTTACCGTCCTCGTTGTCATGAACGGTAATCTTCTGCCAACCAGTCTTCATGGAACCATCTTCCCAACCACCGAAGTAGTATTTAACGTCGGAAGCGGACCACTCGTCTTCGCCGTTAGCCATGGTACCGGACTCGGTTACCCAGCCATACAGCATAACGCCATCCTCATCGAATGCGTATCTCTTGCCGTCGATGGTCTTCTTGCTTACGCTGGTGCCGTTGCCCTTGTAAGCTTTACCATTGGACTGCATATAGTAGTAGTGATACTCAGCGGGATCATCGTCATCATCCTGATCCTCGTTTACTACCTTAACCCAGGTATTGGTAACCATAACACCGTTTCCATCTACATAGTAGGTGTCATCGTCATCTTCAACCAGTTTGTCAACTGCCATAGCTCCGCCTTCTTCGCTGTCCAGCCAGTACCAGTTGTCACCAGATTTTTTCCACTCGTCTTCTACTCTGTTGCCATCTTTGTCGTAGAAATACCACTGTCCATCTTCCTCAACCCAGCCAGTAGCTGCGAAAGAAGTCATGGAAGCGCCGATAGCAAGCAGGGCTGCTGCAGATGCAACTGCAACTACTTTTGTCTGCTTTCTCATAATGAATGCACTCTCCTTTTTCTTTTTTGAAATTCTTTCGAAATTCCTAAATTGCATTACGAGGTAATTATACTTCCTGTAAGGTAAATTATCAATAGTTTTTTTACATTTTTTCTTAAGATTGGAATAAATGTAAACTGCTGATATTCTGGGAAGTTACCACCTCTCCATCACACTTGACAGTATAATATACTTTTTCCAGAAATGCTATAACGAAACCCTAAGCGTTTTCTTACGAAATTCTTACAAACACCGTATTTTTTCCACAATTTGTATTAATATTCATACAATCTTCTTTTTCACTGGGATTTTATCCCATGATGTGCTATACTGTTCATTAGTTTTATTATTTTTATTTTTTTGAACAATATGGCAGCTGTAATGAAATAGGAGAGTTATTATGAATCGAACTGGCCTGATATGCCGTTATTTAAAAGAGAATCCTCACTGTACTCAGAGAGAGCTTGCGCAAAAAATGGATTTGTCTCTGGGTACAGTAAACACATTACTTAAGGAATGTATTCAAAACAAACTTCTGGCGCCGGGAAAAAGTGTAGCCGGTACCTGCGAGCTGACCGATAAGGGGCTGGAGTTTCTTCAAAATTTTCAGGTAGACGGAGCCTTGATTATTGCCGCAGGCTTTGGTTCCCGTTTTGTTCCCCTGACCTTTGAAACTCCCAAAGGGCTTCTGGAGGTATTTGGAGAACGCATGATTGAACGGCAAATCCGCCAGCTTCATGAAGCCGGTGTCTATGATATCACAATTGCCGTAGGTTATTTGAAAGAAAAATTTGAATATCTGATTGACAAATATCAGGTAAAGCTGCTTTATAATCCGGAATATTCCTGTAAAAATACTCTGGCAACCATCTACCGGGCCAGAAAGGTGCTTCAGGGGCGAAATATGTACGTACTGTCCTCCGATAACTGGATTCGGGACAATATGTTTCATTCTCATGAATGCGGCGCCTGGTATGCTTCTTCCTATATGAAAGGAGACACCTCAGAATGGGTTCTTTCTTATAATAAGAAGGGACGAATCACAGATATCCAAATCGGAGGCAGTGACTGCTGGGTCATGTACGGTCCTGTTTACTTTTCCAGAGAATTTTCTGAAAAGTTTCTTCCGCTGTTGGAAAAGGCTTATCACACACCTGGAACAGAACAGTTTTATTGGGAGCATATTCTGATGCAGAATATTCACCATCTGGAAATGGATATTAACCGTCAGCCGGAAAATCAGATTTATGAATTTGAAAATCTGGAAGAGCTCAGACAGTTTGATCCCCGGTATCAGACACGCTCAGACAATAAAGCTCTGGAACTGGTATCAACAGTTTTTCAGATTCCCGAATCCGATATCCACAACATCCGTTGTTTAAAATCAGGAATGACAAACAAATCCTTCCTTTTTCAGGTAGGAGAACGTCATTATATTTGCCGGATTCCCGGTCCTGGTTCTGAGCTTCTGGTAAACCGACGCCAGGAAGCTGCTGTCTATGAAGCGATTCGTGATCTTGGGATTTCCGAACATGTCGTTTATCTGGACAGCCGAACCGGTTATAAAATTTCTGAATATTATGAAGGCTCCCACAATGCCCGGGCGAATCATCCGGAAGAGATAAAAGCCTGCATGGCCATTCTCAGAAAGCTCCATGGTTCTGGCCTGACTGTAAATCATTCCTTTGATATTCGGGAACGAATTGATTTTTATGAGCGGCTCTGTATGGCTGGAAAGGGAACGCTTTTTGAAGATTATGATTCTGTTCGGGAGAAAATGGAACGGCTGATGAATCGGCTGGAGCATCTGGACCGCCCGAAAACCCTTTCTCACATTGACAGCAATCCTGATAATTTCATCTGTCTCCCTGACGGCTCTGTACGTCTCATTGACTGGGAATATGCGGGAATGTGTGATCCGCTGATTGACATCAGTATGTGTGCGATTTATGTATATTATACGGAAGAACAGATGAATCAGCTGGCAGAGCTGTATCTGGAACGTCCTGCGGATGATGAAGAACGAATGGTAATCTATTCTTACGCAGCTCTCGGCGGATTTCTTTGGGCTCTCTGGGCCATTTACAAGGCTTCTCTGGGCGAAGAATTTGGAGAATATACTTTGATTATGTATCGGTATGCAAAGGATTACTATAAAAAAGCAGACATTCTCTGGAAGCAGCTCTTTTCTTCCAAAAAAAATCCGGACAGCATTTGATCCGGAATAGCATAAATTTTTACAAATATTGTAATAAAATTGTTATTATTTCCATTCTCTGATGTGCTATAATAAAAATCAGTTCAATATTTTTAAATGATTAAGCATCACAAGGAGGTTTCGACTATGAAAAACAGACGAGGTCTGACTGCCGTTGCTATGGCCGGCATGATGGGAGCGATGACCCTTGCTTCCAGTTTTTCTGCCTATGCCGCAGCCGGATGGGTTCAGAGCGGCAACACTTATGTTTACTATGATTCTGACGGTTCCCTGCACAAAGGCTGGGTTAACGCATCCAATGGATATTATTACACCGATCTTTCTACCGGTCAGATGGTGACTGGATGGAAACAGATTAACAACAACTGGTACTACTTCCAGGCCGACGGTCTGATGGCAACTGGATGGGTTCAGGACGGCGGCAAATATTACTATACTCTGACAGACGGAACCATGCACAAAAATGGCTGGGTCAACATCGGATCTGACTATTACTACATGGGAAGCGATGGCGCTATGGTAACCGGATGGCAGACCATTGACGGCGGCAAGTTCTACTTTAACCCGTCCGACGGCAAATGTATTGTGAACAGAGCCTGCGAGGTTGAAGGAAACTGGTATCTGTTCGGAACTGACGGCAAGATGCAGACCGGATGGCAGAAGGTTGACGGATATTATTTCTATTTCCACACTGACGGCAAGATGCTTTTAGGCTGGCTCAGTGACGGAACCAACAAGTATTACATGAATCCGGCCAGCGGACGTATGACTACCGGCGTTTCTGTGATTGATGGCTATTACTATTACTTCAATGAGTCTGGACATCGCCAGACCGGATGGGCCATTGTAGACGGCGTATATTATTACTTCGATCCGGCTGCTGACGGACGGATGGTAGCAGGTACCACCATGAATATCGGCGGAACCAACTATCAGTTTGCAGCAAATGGCGCCTGCACCACCAATGGCGGCGCTACCAACAACGTTTACAACAGTAACCAGAGCAGCCAGAACAACAACCAGAACCCCAACGGCGGTTCCTCCAATCAGAACAACGGATCCAACAATGGAACCATTACTGTAGGCGGATCTTCCAATGACAACAGCGGTTATGTAAACAGCGGCCCTGGAGCTTCTGGAAACAGCAGCTCTGTTGGTTCTTCTGTTCCGGGCAATCCTTCCGGAACCTCTTCTACACCAAGTGGTTCTTCTAATGGCACTAGCCTGCAGCCAGGTCAGACCGGTGGTCCCAGACCATAAAAGAGACGATTAAAAATTAAAGAACAAAAATCTCCCATTGAATATCAGCTATTAAAACTACTGATTTCTATGGGAGATTTTTATTTTGTCTAAACCGTTACTATTTATATCCTGTACAAATTCTGCTATTTACATATAGAACAGTCTATTAACCGCACTGAAGATACCGCGGATAGAAGACTTGGTAATATTGGAGCTAAGACCAACACCGTAGGTTACACGGCCAGTATCCTGATCCATCAGATGAATATAGGATGCTGCCTGTGCGTTGGAACCGGAACGCAGTGCGTGCTCGTTGTAGTCCAAAACCTTGATATTGATTCCCAGTTCCTTCTCCAGTCCCCGCTGTACTGCATCGATCGGTCCATTTCCAACACCCTCGAAAGTCTTTTCCATGCCATGATCGGTGTAAACCACCTTGATCAGAGTTGCATATACGCCATCCTCCACCTCGGTATCGGTAATCTGGCACTTCCGGAAATGAATTGGCTCCTTCCGTTCCAGGTAGCAGCTTCTGAATTCGTCCATGATCTGCTCCGGAGAAACCTCGCCCTGCTTCTCGGAAATCTTCT
Source organism: uncultured Clostridium sp. (assembly GCA_900538475.1). Classification (GTDB taxonomy): domain Bacteria; phylum Bacillota; class Clostridia; order Lachnospirales; family Lachnospiraceae; genus Brotaphodocola. The sequence goes on from UPYT01000020.1 coordinate 56,798, forward strand.
GAATCACATCTGCAAACTCCTTGTGCATTCCCTTCGGAAGCTTGAAGCCATAGAAGGTATCCATTACAAACGCTACGCCGCCCTTGCCGGACTGACTGTTGATTCGAACAATGGGCTCGTACTGTCTGCCAATATCGGACGGATCGATAGGAAGATATGGCACCTCCCAATATTCTCCGTTTCTCTCGTGAAGGGCCTGCATACCCTTGTTGATCGCATCCTGATGAGAACCGGAAAATGCTGTAAATACCAGCTTTCCTGCATATGGATGACGGGGCGGGATCTCCATCTTGGTACACCGCTCATAAACCTCAGCCAGCTCGCGGATATTTTCCACCTGAAGCTGGGGATCAATCCCCTGGGAAAACATATTATAAGCCAGTGTAAGAATATCGACATTACCGGTACGCTCACCGTTTCCAAACAAAGTACCCTCAACTCTGTCCGCTCCGGCTAACAGTGCCAGCTCTGTAGCTGCCACACCAGTACCCCGGTCATTGTGCGGATGAACGCTCAGAATAATACTGTCGCGATTCTTGAAATGGCGGTTCATCCACTCAATCTGATCGGCATATACATTGGGCGTATTCATCTCAACGGTAGAAGGAAGATTAAAGATAATCGGCTTCTCCGGAGTTGCCATTCCCCAGGTTTCCTGAACAGCTGTACATACCTCCAGAGCGTAATCCAGCTCTGTGCCTGTAAAGCTCTCAGGAGAATACTCCAGCATCAGATCTCCATCATAGTCCTTCGCATACTTCTTCACCAGCTCTGTACCTTCAATGGCAATCTGCTTAATCTCCTCTTTATTCTTGTGGAAAACCACGTCTCTCTGCAGAGTAGAGGTTGAATTGTAAATATGTACTACTACCTTTTTGATTCCCTGAATCGCCTCAAAGGTTCTCTTGATCAGGTGCTCGCGGCACTGTACCAGAACCTGCACCCGAACATCATCCGGAATCATCCGCCGCTCTACCAGCTGACGCAGAAAATCATACTCAATCTGGGAAGCTGCCGGAAATCCTATCTCAATCTCCTTAAAGCCCATCTTCACCAGCATATTGAAAAATTCCATCTTCTCTTCCACAACCATGGGCTCGATCAGCGCCTGGTTGCCATCTCTTAAATCCACGCTGCACCAGATAGGTGCTTTTTCAATCTCCTTATTCGGCCACTCCCGCTCCGGATAATCAACTACCGGGTTTCTTTTATATCTTTTATAATTTAACATGACTCTTTCTCTCCTTCTGTTCTATATTTTGTACGCATTGCGCTTTCACAGCCTCCCCTGGCGTTCCTCTACCCGTCAATTACAGATATGCAGATACGCGGATGTCTTCTTACTCAGCCCGAAACGGGCAGTCGTTCAATCACACCATAATGCTGTACAATGAACAGTACTGAGCCTATTGATTCAGCCCCATCCTTCATCATCCCTTTTCATAGTAAAGTGTTAAAGCTATAAATTTTCTATCATTCTACCACATTTCCTACGGGCGTGCAAGCAATTCTCCATGTTTCCCTAAAAAAGAAATGATAGATACAAAAAGCTGCGGTAACAGACTTTTTCTGTCTGAAATCCACAGCTTTATCGCTTTTTATTTTTTTTCTTTTTTAGAAGATATAATACCTATGGAATCTCCCTGGTATATCTCAGGACGCATCATAAGAGAATAGTCTCTTTCATTACATTCCCCTCTGTTGATCATCTGCAGCAGCAGCTTTGCCGCCTGAGCGCCCAGCCGATATGCCTGATGAATCGAGCAAGTAATTCTTTCCTCCTCCCATTTATCTGAAGAATAATCAAAACAGACCATAGAATAATCCTCCGGCACCCGCTTCCCCATACGTTCCAGAACGTTCCGCACCAAGCGGTAAATTCTGTAATTGCAGCAGACAATTGCTGTACATTTTGGCACACTTTTCAAAAATTGAATAATGTTTTTTCCAAACCTATCATCATGGGCTTCATTTGAGATACACCATTTGATATAATCATCCTGAAATTCCACACCATGCCGTCTCAGGGATTCATACATTCCATGAAATTTTTCCACACTTTGATAATTATCAAACACGAAAACTCCTGCAATATGGCGATGTCCTGCCTGAATCAGACGTCCTACCAGCTGCTCTGCACACACCATATTATTCACCCCTACCTTGGGACAGCGCAGATTCTGGTAGTAATTATTATAGAAAATCAACGGAATCCCGTGGCGCTGCAGTTCCCGATAACAATCCAGATTCGGGCTCGCCATACTCGCCTTTACTCCGTCTACAATAAAACCGCTGAAATTCTGGTGCATTACAGTCTGGAGGCATCTGCGTTCATTGGCGAATTTATTATCCGTAAGAAAGATCTTCAGTTCTGCCTGCTCATCTATCTTCAGCATACTTCGGACGCCCCGAATCAGTTCCGACTCTGCGCCTCCGTCCTGTCCTTGAAGAATCAATCCGATTTTTATTTGGAAATCTGCCCGGGACAGTTCCCGGGACATAGCCACCTCTTTGTTAAAATATGTTCCGCTCCCCCTGACGCGGGTAATCAGATTTTCCTGCTCCAGCTGATCCATTGCCAGTCTTACAGTTTCACGGCTGACACTCAGCCTTCTGCATAGCGTATTTTCTGACGGAAGCTTCTGATTTTCCGTAAATTTATTCTCATCAATATAGGACAGCAGCCATCGATATACCCGCTGCCATTTTCTGTTTGAAATATCCATAGTGTCTCACCTGTCCATCTTAGTCCATAATCACAGGCCGGGCTCCCTCTGCTTTTTCAATCCAGTCTAACAGCCGCTTTCTCATATCAGCCTTTGCTTCACTGTAATCCGGACTGGTCACAACATTTTCCAGCTGCCAAGGATCCTTCTTTAAATCATACAGATAATCATCTGCATATCTATCAGAAGCGCCCTTTTCACCGCCGTTTACTCCCGGTGCATATACAGCATACAGGAAATCTGCTGTCCGCACAACCCTTCCGATGCGGCTTTCTGAAATCTGGGCAAATACCTGGTTTTCTCTTCCTTCTGTTCTTCCTTCCGCTACATCCAGAAGATTTTCTCCAATCATCTTGTCACCTACATCAACTCCCGCCATAGCGAGAATGGTTTTGGGAAGACTTTCTGTGCTGACCAGATCCTGAATTGCTTTTCCGCCGGTAAACGGACCGCCTGCAATTACAAGGGGCACGTGGAGAGCCCCGTCATGTCCGGTTCTCTTGTAATCATCGTAACCGTTTAAGTGGCTGTCTGTATTTCTTGTCTTAAAATGAGAGCCATGGTCAGATGCATAAATAATAATTGTATTCTCATATAGTCCCTTTTCTTTCAGCTTTGCCACCAGGCGTCCCAGATTTTCATCCAGGCTCGCACACTGCCCCAGATAATCCGGATATTCCTCTGCTGCATTGCCTTTTAAGACTTCCAGATCATGAGGCAGTACAAAGTTGGCGTATTTCTCCTTGGAGCCTTTCGGTCCCTCATAATGATTATGGTCGTTCTGGTGATGAGGCTCAATTTGGGAAACGGTCATGAAAAACGGCTTTTTCCCATCATACTGATCCAGGTATTCCAGGGCAAAATCGTTAATGCAGTCTGCCCGGTATCCCTTGAAATCTACCCGGTTGTTATTTTCATCAAATACATATCCGTCATAGCCATGGGAGGTAAACTCCAGCACATCTGCAGTTCTCCAGAAGCCTGTGTAGCCGCCTCTCAGCTCTGCAGGAATTGCAGTTATTGTATGATCCACAGTTGGAGCCTTTTCCAGTTCTCCGTCACTGGCCAGATGCCATTTTCCCACATAGGCAGTTTCATAACCAGCCTCCTCAATATAGTTTGCCAGGGTTTTTATCCCTGACGGAAGCATCAGGTTATTGCGGAAACAGCCTGTTTCTGTAGGATATTTTCCTGTCTGGAACAAAGCCCGACAGGGACCGCAGACCGGCTGCGGAGAAAATGCATTGTCAAATTTCACTCCCTCGCCTGCCAGGGCGTCTAGATTGGGAGTAATAGGAAGAGGCTGTCCAAAACAGCCGCAGGTATCCCATCTCTGCTGATCAGAAAAATAAAAAATAATATTATATGCCATAATTGTTGTCCCCTTTATTCTGTCCTGTTATCATGCTCCTTTTGCTGCCTTCTGCTCTTTCAGCTTACCGCGTACAATCGCAGCTACTGCAAATATGATTAAAGCAACAAAGATCCAGCAGAAAATACTGCTGAAGAAAATGCTGGGATTTCCATTGGAAATCAGAAGAGCTCTCCGGAAGTTTGTCTCTGTCATACCTCCCAGAACCATTCCCAGAAGAATCGGTACTGCCGGCAGATCCAGTTTTCTCAGAATCCATGCAAGAACTGCAAATACCAGAGCGATACCTACGTCAAAATAGTTTCCGTTTACAGAGTAAGCGCCTGCAAAACAGAAAATAACAATAATCGGTGTCAGAATTTCCTGAGGAATGGACACAACCTTTGCAAACAGGCTTGTCAGGAATTTACCCTGCAGAAGCATAAACAGGTTTACCAGAATTAGGCCCAGCATAATTGCATACATAATATCGCCGTCTGTGGTAAACAGACTGAGCCCCGGATTCAAACCATTGATCATCAGGGCTGACAACATAATTGCTACCGTTCCATCTCCCGGGATACCAAGAGTCAGAAGCGGAATCAGAGTTGCTCCGGTTACAGCATTGTTCGCGGATTCTGCTGCTGCAATACCTTCTACAGAGCCATGTCCGAACTCTTCCGGATGCTTGGACATATTTTTTGCCTGGGAATAACTGAACCAGGAAGCCTCAGAAGCACCAGTGCCGGGAATGATTCCTACCAGGGAACCAATAATCGAAGACATTACTACAGGACGAATCATCCGCTTGTATTCCTCCTTGGTAATCTTTCCGTCATCCTTGATTTTGGCAGTATCCAGCTTCAGGGAATCCAACCGGCGCTCTGATTTTGCCATAATTTCAACCAGAGCAAAGAGACCAATCAGACACACAGCCAGATCCATTCCAAGATACAGGCGGCTGATACCAAAGGTAAATCTGTCGTAGCTGGTCATGGGATCAGAACCAATACAGGAAATAAACAGACCCAGGCAGGCAGAAATCAGGCCGCGGATAATACTCTTCCCGGATACACCGGCAATAATTGTAAGACCAAATACACATACCATAAAATATTCCGGAGTTCCCAGCTTTGCTGCCATTCTTGCAACCTGAGGCCCTAAGAACAGAAGCATCAAAGCGGAGAATACACCTCCAAAGGTAGAGGCATACAGTGCAATCTTTAAGGCTGCTTTGGTACGGCCCTGCTTTGACAGTGGATGACCGTCCAGCATAGTTGCCGCTGCGTGAGGCGTTCCCGGTGTATTAATCAAAATTGCGGAAACACTGCCGCCATATCCTCCGGCACAGTAAATACCCAACAAAAACATCATTCCAGGAATTGCCGACATGGTATAGGTTACCGGCAAAAACAAAATTACGCAGAGAATTACGCTCAGTCCGGGGATTGCAGCGAATACCGAACCGATAAATACTCCGATATTAATCCACAGGATGTTCTCTAAGGTGAACAAAAGCCCTGTGGCAGGAATCAGATACTGCATCATAACGCTTATTTCCCCCCTTCTTAGAACTCAACATTCAGCACAAAGCGGAATACTGCCCAGATCGCCACAGTCAGTACCAGCGTAATCGCATAATAGCTGCGTTTTGTACACCGGAAATACAAGAGAAAGCCCAGGCTGCAGAAAATTGCTCCGATTACAAACAGACCGGTCAGTTTGCTCAGCATATAGGTGATAAACAGAATACCAAAAATCACCAGCGCCTTGGCTTCTGTCTGAAGATTAATAATCTTCCATTCCAAAGGCTGTTTTTTCACAATTTTGTAAACATCCTTCAAAACAAGAAGTCCGCTGCACAGCATCATAATCCACATCAAAAGAGAGGGAAACGCCCGCCCGTTAATTACGTCTTTTTCTGATACTGCCACCTGCTGCGGCATAATTGCAAGAATAACGATTGCTAAAATGAAAAAAACCGCTCCCGCCGTCATATTGATGGGAATTCGAATTTCCTTTTCTCTGAGCTTGTTCCCTAATACATCCATGCGGTTATGAAACGAATTTGCTCCACTTCCCATTTTCTTTCCTCCTGACTCTCTTTTTTAAAAAACAGAGGGAATGGAAGCCCATTCCCTCCTTGCGTCATTCTTATCAGCCAGTAACAATGTCTTTATATTCGTTAACAATATTTTTTACATTCTCAATATGCTCTTTTACCTGATCCTCGCTCATGGTATCTACTTCCAGAAGCATGGTATCCTGCAGCCATGTCTTTACTTCTTCATCTGCCAGAATGTCATCGTACAGCTTCTTTAACTCTGCAACCTTTTCTGCATCGGTTCCTGCACATGCCATTACGAAGCAGCGATTGCGGAAGTATGGATACCCAAACTCACCCACACCCTGAACGCCTGCGAACGGACCGTGCTCCAGAGGTTTCTCATCAAAGGCACATACAATGCTTACTCCGCCCTGCTGGTATGTTTCCAGAATCTGGGACTGATGAGAAACCGCAAAACTGGTTTCTCCCTTAGCAACTGCCTGTGCTGCCTCTGCGGCAGAAGTATAAGCAACCAGTTTCACCTTGTCGCCTGCTCCCATGGAACCAAACAAAGCTGCTGCCAGGAATGCTTCCGAGCTGGTAGAACCATTGACTGCTACACTGATTTCCGATCCAGTCGATGCAAATTCTTCCAGATCCTCTATATTCTCAATCCCCAGCCCTTTATCTGCTGACAGAACGAAGATAGAAGAATACAGATTTTCTACATACGCAAAGTTGCTGTAATCAAACTGCATTTTTGCCGGATCCAGAATAGAAGTAATGGAAAACAGGCCCTCGCCTGCAAATACCAGCTCTTTGGAATTTGCTTTCGTATCAGCAACCCAGGTATTTACAGTAGCTGCATCTCCCTTTACAGCCTCTGCCACCAGAGTAATTTTTTCTGAATAGCTGGGGGATTTTTCTGCTGCCTTCTGGCTTACCATTGCTGCAACTCCTGACGGAGCCCATGGACAGGTTACTTTCCAGCTTTCCTTCTTAGCTCCTCCGCATCCTGCCAATGCTCCTGCAGCCATTACCACTGCCAGTGTCAGACTTAACAGACGTTTCTTCATGTTTTTTCTCCTCTCTTTTTTCACGCTTCATGTTTTTAGTTAGACAAGTATTGCTATCTGATTACAAAGTTATATGATTTTCAGCGATAAGTCAACAAGTTTGATTATTTTATTTATAAAGTTGTATGTTTTATATTCTTTTTCTTGTTAGTTGTAATTTTTCCCTCATTTATTTCGTCATTTTCTATAAACCGAACCCAGGATTTGTTGTGTTTTTGTTTGTTTTACGTTCCATTATTCTTCTATTTTGTACACTTTTCAACAAAATCCATCTGGCAGAGATACAGGTTGATTCCGAGGCTGCTTCTCGCTCTGGGGAGACTTTTCGCTCTAGGGGCGATTTTCACTCTGGGGCCATGAAGAGTAAAAAACAACTATCCTATCTCATTAAAACTTTATTTATCACATAGCCCAGAAGCTTTTCTATTTGCTTCTGTGCTTATGCTATGCAGGATTTCAAGTTTTCTTCTTTAAATGCACAATCTCTGGCTGAAATTGTGCAAAATCCAGCTTTTTCCGCTGAAAATGCACAATCTCTAGCTGAAATTGTGCAGAATCCAGCTTTTTCCTCAGAAAATGCACAATCTCCAGCTGGGATTGTGCAGAATCCAGCTTTTTCCTCAGAAAATGCACAATCTCCAGCTGAAATTGTGCAGAATCCGGCTTTTTCCTCCGAAAATGCACAATCTCCAGCTGAAATTGTGCAGAATCCGGCTTTTTCCTCCATAAATGCAAAATCTACTCCCTACTTTATGCAGGTTCTCACCTTTTCGCTTGTAAATGCAAAATCCCAATCTAAAATCTACTCTATCAGGTGGGCACGCCAAATATATATTGATATCCTAAATCCTAGCTAGTTCCTTTTTAAGATACAAAAGAAACTATTGATGATATCTAATTCCAAATCATTATTCTGACTGTCCCTTCTTTTCAGACAAACGCTATCTTCTCTTGTATTGATCTTGTTACAATCCAAACAATAAATATAGAGACATTTTATGGTTGAAAAAATTTCATAAGAATCTTTCCGTAATATCTCCCATCCGTCGAATACAGCAAAATTATCTTTTATTCTTTAAGTAATCTCTATCTCTTTTTAGATGTATTTTATTTATAAAATGTAACCATTCAGGACAGCTGAAAAGCTGGCTTGTAAGCAGATTTTTCTGCCAGTTCTCACATCAGAGGCATCTCCGATGCTTCTCGTTCGGCTTTGCAGGACAAAAAATGTCTCGTTCTGAACAGTTACTATAAAACAAAATACTCCTGAATCAAATTTTCAATATTTTGTGAGGTAAGAGGATGTTCTTTAGTTTCATAGGTTGTGATTAAATTAATGGTAGGAATAATGTTATGTTGACAATAGATATTCAATTTCTGAAATGCATTTTTCGAATAACCAGGAGTATCCATAAGACCAAAATGCTCCCAATAAAAATATTCACCTGTTTCGGGGTGGCGAATAGTGAAATCAGGATAATAGGTACTGTTTTCAAGTTTCAAAGCACATTCGTAACGAAAGGGAATTTTATGCATGAACAACGCCTGAGCAATCAATACTTCTGATTTAGAACGAACCGTATGGCCTGAAAGGCAGGAATGGATCAGGTTTTCTGGATGCAGCAGATTTCTTTCATACTCCGCCCTGCTCCACTCCTTCAAATCCTCTGATACTGGCTGAAAAGCCTGAGCAATAACTGTTTGATAAGAAGACTGTGAAAGTAATTGTTCAACTTTGGAGGAACCTGATTCATAAGATTTTAGAAATGCGTTTACTGCTTTCAGCTCCTTCTGCAAATCCTTAAGGAACGCACATAACAATGCTTTCTCTCCAAGCATCTTTATAAAATCAACATTCTTTTTCGGAATGCAGGTGTACGTTCCATTCAATAAATGTTTATAAACAATATATTTTCCATTTTGGGAACAGCTAAGTTTTCCATCTGGATAAGCTGCCAGAGCATTTTCCAAATTCTGAATCTCCTCTAATAAATTCTTCTTTCTGTTAATCATTTTATAATATAACAATCGGCTTCCTCCTGAATATGTATTACAAAACATCTAGTGACACGTAACCTGAAACGCAACCACTCAAAACGGCTAAAAATTTGGAAAAAACTGTGTCAAGCTTGCTTGTAAACGGATTTTTCCACCAAATTTCACATCGGCGGCATCTCCGATGTTTCCTGTTCGGCAAAGCCGGACAAGAAGATGCTGTCCTGAACAGATTATTCTAAAACATATTTCCAACTACATAATAAAAATCACATAAACACATATACTCGAATGTCATAAAAATACACAAAAAAGGTACAGACTCCGATACACAAAAACCTTTTTATCTGTCGAAATCCATCACAAATTGTTTCATAAAATATTTTGCAAAAAAATGGAAATAATAGAATACCATAAAATTGAGAAATCCTGACACGTAGATAAAACATTTTAAACACAAGAGACGAGTAATCCGTACCCCTATTTTTCTTTATAAAAAGAAGCTCGCTCGCGAGCTTCTCCGCCTGCGGCGGGTCGCTTCTGCGACAAAA
>UPYT01000021.1 GCA_900538475.1 uncultured Clostridium sp.
GCGGAATATCTGCTTTACCCTCTATATTTTTGTATATGTTGTACTTACAAGGTCGCCCCAGAACAGAAAGCCCGGTCGACCTATGATAACATCCTTCGGGTGGTAAAGGATCCGGAGGTATGCGATCCGATTCGCTTTTTGAGAGAGAGAGAAATTATCCATTTTCAGCGGTTCGGTGAAGTTTTAAGAGACGTTCAGGATCGTTTGAGCAGCCGCAATTTTTATGCCTTTAATCCGGCATTTGATAAGCCGCAGGCAAGAAGTGGAAAAACAGATTCTTAAGTATAATTTAGAATAATAAATAAAAAATCCAAATATATCAGAAAATATAAAGAATAGATACAAATATAAAATATTATTAATGTTTTTATTGAAAATAAATTGAAAAATATGTTGACAAAATGGAAAAGTAGTGATATTATATAACCATAAAGATAAGAACTTCTTATCCAAACAAAAGCAGAGAAACAAACATTTGATTCAAGATGCAGATGTTTGTGGAGCTGAAAAGTAACAAAAGGGTTTGGCAGTTACCTCAACTTGAATAGGTTTGGAACAGAATTTCAATCAAAAGTAAATATCAAAATTTATCAGGAATCAAAAGATAGGAAATATTAGGTAGTAAATATAAGATATCAGAGATAGGAAATATTCAAAGAAATGAGAATATAAAATGATAGATTATATTAAAAAATATAAATTATCTTAGATGAGAGATAAAGGAAAAGATAATATAATTTGAGTTGAAAAGATGTGAAAGACTGAAAGAAAATGCCAGGAAAGAGTCTTTATATGATAGTCGTAGGAGGCTATAGATAGAGACTCTTTCTTTTTGCGCGGTATCTTTTACGCCCATCGTGCCAAATTGTCGCTGATATGTACAAAAATAAAAGATATAATTTGTATAAACTGTACATTGAAAGATTGGATGAGATGTGATATTGTATACATACAAGTTAAGTGTATACAAGTTAAAGAACCGTATACAAATAAAAGAGAGAAGGAGAATGAATTATGGATTACATCAACAATTATTCCCTGGAAGGCAAAGTTGCCCTGATTACTGGCGCTTCTTACGGCATTGGCTTTGCTATTGCAAAAGCTATGGCAGGTGCTGGAGCAACTATCGTTTTTAATGATATTAAGCAGGAGCTGGTGGACAAGGGTGTTGCTGCCTATGCTGAGATTGGTATTAAAGCTCATGGCTATGTATGTGACGTTACCAACGAGGATGCTGTAAATGCAATGGTTGCTCAGATCGAAAACGAGGTTGGCGTGGTTGATATTCTGGTAAATAATGCAGGTATCATCAAGAGAATCCCGATGATCGAAATGTCTGCAAAGGATTTCCGTCAGGTTATTGATGTAGACTTAAATGCTCCGTTTATCGTATCTAAGGCTGTTATCCCGTCTATGATTAAGAAGGGTCACGGCAAGATTATCAACATCTGCTCTATGATGTCTGAGTTTGGTCGTGAGACCGTATCTGCTTATGCAGCAGCAAAGGGCGGCTTAAAGATGCTGACCAGAAATATTTGTTCTGAGTACGGCGAGCACAACATTCAGTGTAACGGTATTGGACCTGGCTACATTGCTACTCCTCAGACAGCTCCGCTGCGTGAGAAGCAGGCTGATGGTTCCAGACATCCGTTTGACCAGTTTATCGTAAGCAAGACTCCGGCTGGCCGCTGGGGCGAGGCAGAGGATCTGGGCGGACCGGCAGTATTCCTGGCATCTGACGCTTCTAACTTTGTAAACGGACAGATTCTGTACGTAGATGGCGGTATTCAGGCTTATATTGGAAAGCAGCCGTCCTAATCTGATTTTAAAAATCGATTTCGCAGGCAGATCCGCAAGCTGAGCCTGCAGGATAGCAAAAGGAGGAAGACGCATGGGCGAAAAGTGTTATAAGAATCGCGGCGACTATGTATTCGACATGCTGAAGCAGGAAATTCTTTCTTTAGAGCTGAAACCTGGACAGGCAATCAGTGAAAATGAAATCTGCAGCCGGTTTGACGTTTCCCGGACTCCGGTCCGGGAAGCTCTTCGGAGACTGCAGGAGCAGGGGTTTGTGAATACGATTCCGTATTCGGGAACTTATGTGACACTTCTCAATCTGGATAATATCCGGCAGATGATTTATATGAGGGTTGCAGTTGAACTGATGGTGATGCGCGATTTTATGGAAGTGGCGACGCCTCTTCTTTATGAGGAAATACGTCATCAGATTCGGTGCCAGGAGCTTTTGATTCAGGAGCCAGGATTTGAGCCGGAACAGTTTTACAGTATGGATGCCCAGATGCATGGTTTGTGGTTTTGTGCTATAGGCAAGACGAAGCTGTGGGATTTTATACAGGCTCAGCAGCTGCATTATACCAGATTCCGCATGTTGGATTTTGTTACAGAAACAGATTTTACCCGTATTATCCGGGAGCACAAACAGCTTCTGGAGTTTTTGGAAAAGAAGGATGAAAAGGGGCTGGAGGAGGCATTAAAGGCCCATCTTTACATTAGTATGACCCGGATGAAATATGCGATTGAAGTAGAATATAAGGATTATTTTGAGGTAGTCAATGGCAGCGAAAGCTAAAAATGGCTGCCTCTTTCTTTGTTATTGCCTTTCGGTGGGAAGAAGCTGTTTACGACAGGAGATGAAACAAAGAAGGGGTTGAAAGCAGAGATTTCATTTACAAGGTTTTAATTTATAGCACAGCTATAATGACAGAGAGGGAAAGTTCTGATATAATTTTATAGAGAAACTAGAGTCTAGAAAATGCCAAAAAGTGCAGAAGGGAGTTGGGATGGCATAAACCAATATCCTCATATTGACATGTATAAAACTGGACAGAATATGAAAAATATGATGCAGAGAAGGGGCTTGACTGTCCGTAATCTGCAGGAATATTTGAAATTGGCAACTCCTCAGAGTATTTATCACTGGTTTGAAGGGAGAAATCTGCCCACAATTGACAATTTATATGCACTGAGTGCATTGTTCCATGTACCAGTCGATGCTTTGATTTGTGGAAATAGAGAGGAAAATTATCGGTTTTCCAGAATGGGAGGAAGCATTTGGCTGCGTTCTTATTACCTTAGTTATCGGGAGTTTTATTGGAAATAGGCACAAGAGACAGATTATACTACAGCTACAATGACAAATAAAAAAACATCCTTTAAAATAATTTTACAAGAGATTATTCTAAAGGATGTTTTTTCTATGCCATAGGGAAGTGCGCCCTATGACATAAAAACGCTCCGCGAGGATCGCCGTGCGACGGAAGAGAATTTTGTCGCAGAAGCGACCCGCCGCAGGCGGAGAAGTTCGCGAGCGAGCTTCTTTTTCATGAGATATGCCCGGAAACATCAGGATCTCATCTAAAAATATTTTAGAATTTGGAGAGGGAGGATGAAAATGCAGCCAAAAACACAGAGGAAACACAACGCGGCGAGACTATTTTTTATATGTTGTCTGATTGAGTATATAGCCAGACAAACAAAGAATTTGCGATCAGATGTTGTAAATGCATTGGGGAAAAGGAAAATAAAGCTTATTTTTGATTCGTCTTCCGGCTGGTACTGTTTTGACAATATGGAACAGGTGTGTGCGGAGCTTATCGGGGAGTGCAGGATAGCAGAGGGGAATTTTGATAATGTGGGAGACTGTCGATATCCTGTCCCCACTTATTGGGAGATAGGGAAGGTTTATCAAAAGCTGATCCAAAAGGTTACGGATATAACACAGGGAGATTTGTTTGAGGTGCTGATCAAGGTGTATCATTCTTTTATCAGCAGGAAGATAGATGATTACAACAGCGGCGCCTATCTGGAAAATACGGTCTATTTGCTGGAGTGTTTTTTGAAAAACAGAATAATATAGAATATTTCTCATTCTATATCGGTAAAAAAAGAAAAAATTTAGAAAAAATAGAAATTACAACAAACTTTCTGTTATAATAAGAAAAGCGGGATCCATATCGGATGAATGGTGAGAGAATCGAATAAAAACTTCTCATTTTCGCAAAACAAAATGTGGAAGCAGACTGTTGGGAGACAGAGCTTTTCGAAGAGAAAGGAGTTGTAATTTATGAAAGTAATCATTGTTGGAGGCGTAGCAGGAGGCGCGGGAACTGCAGCCCGTCTCAGAAGAAATGATGAGAGTGCAGAGATTATCATAATGGAACGCGGACAGTATATTTCTTATGCAAACTGTGGGCTCCCCTATTATGTAGGAGGGGTGATTACAGATAAAGGAGCTCTGCAGCTGCAGACTCCAGAGCGATTTCATCAGAGATTCGGCGTAGATGTGAGGACAGAAAGTGAGGTTCTGTCTGTAAACTGTGCCAATAAAACTGTGACGGTTCGTCATGGAAATCAGATGTGCGAAGAAACCTATGATAAGCTTGTGCTTTCTCCGGGCGCGGCGCCCATTCGCCCTGCGATACCGGGAATAGAGAAAAATCATGTATTTACTTTAAGAAATATTCCGGATACTTATGCTATTTATGATCATGTGAAAGCAGAAAAGCCCAGAAGCTGTGCAGTGATCGGAGCCGGTTTTATTGGACTGGAAATGGCAGAAAATCTTGCAGAGCAGGGGATTCATGTATCGGTAGTAGAGGGGGCCTCCCATGTAATGCCTCCTATTGATATGGATATGGCTCATCAGGTACATAATTATATCCGTTCAAAGGGAATCCGTCTTTATCTGGGTCAGATCTGCACTGCCATGGATGAAGATGGTGTGATTTTGAAGAATGGGGATAAGGTTCAGGCTGACATGGTGATTTTAAGTATTGGAGTGCGTCCAGACACAGATTTTTTGAAGAACAGTGGTATTGCCTTAGGTACCCGGGGCGAAATCCTTGTAAATAATTACATGGAAACCAGTCAGCCGGATGTATATGCACTGGGAGATGCTGTCAGTGTGCGCCATGTGGTCAGCGGAGAACAGGTATTGATTCCTTTGGCTTCACCTGCTAATAAGCAGGGACGAATTGTGGGAGACAATCTCTGCGGAAGAAAACGGAGATATGAGGGAAGCCAGGGAACCTCTATTATGAAATTTTTTGATTTGACAGTTGCTGTTACAGGAGAAAAAGAGGAAGCACTGCAGGCCCGCGGGCAAAGCTACCAGAAGGTCATCACGACCTCAGCCTCTCAGGCCGGATATTATCCGGGAGGTGAAATGATGACGGTAAAGACCTTATTTGTTCCAGAAACAGGGCGTATTCTGGGATGCCAGATTGTAGGTGGAAAAGGTGTAGATAAACGTATTGACGATATGGCCAATGCAGTTCGGTTTGGCATGACCTGCTTTGATCTTCAAGAGATGGAACTTGCCTATGCACCGCCGTTTTCTTCCGCAAAGGATCCAGTCAATATGGCAGGTTATGTTATTGGAAATGTGGTAGAAGGATTGATGAAGCCATTTTATATTGAGAATCTGGATCAGATTCCGGATACGGCGATTCGTCTGGATGTTCGCACTCCCGAAGAATGTGCCGGAGGCATGATGCCTGGCTTTATCAATATTCCTCTGGATTCTCTGAGAGAACGGCTGGACGAACTGGATGCAGAAAGAGAAGTGTATATTACATGCCAGATCGGACTGCGCGGTTATTTGGCACAGCGCATTCTTGAGCAGCATGGCTTCCGTACCTGGAATCTGGTTGGAGGATACCGTCTGTATGATATGATGCAGAAGGATTTGGATGCCATGGCTGCTGTAGCAGGAATGTGTACAGAGTGCGGAAAGGAAATTTAGTTTCCAGTATCTCTGCGGGTATTCTGGTTATTACCGCAGCGCATTGACAACAATTGTGTCGCCCTCTTGAATTATGGTTTGACCTCCTGGGATAATAGTTTCAGTTCCGCGCCGAATCAGGATAGCCAGAGAATTTTTTGGGAGAGACAGTTCACGGATGGTTTTTCCGCACCATTCATGGCCCCTGGAAACAAAGGTTTCAGTTAGATGGATGCTGTCTTCGTCCCGATATGCGGAAGCGCCCAATACCAGCACATCGCCCTCCTGTATCATGGTTTTTCCGTTGGGAACAATATTTTCCCCGGTGCGTCGTAAAAAGACCAGGAGGGTTCCCGGGGGCAGGTTCAGTTCGCTGACAAGTTTCCGGTTCCAAGGATGTTCTTTCTGAATAGGGATGCTGATGAAGCGGACATCGGTTTCTTCCGTGTAGTCGTTGAAGGTTGTGAGGATGTTTCCTGTTTCATCCAGCATATCTGTCTTTTTTGCAAACCAGGGAAGCAGGGTTCCCTGAATGGAAATTGACAGAAGAACAATGCAGAAAACCATGTGAAACAGATCGTGTTCCATGGAAATACCGCTCATGGCTGCCATAATGGCAAATACAATGGAAGCAGCTCCTCTCAGTCCGGCCCAGGATATAAGCATTTGTTGTTTCAGAGACGCTTTCAAGGGAGTGAGAAGCAGGGCAGTGGCTGCAGGGCGGGCAACCAGTGTGAGAAATGCAGCAACAGCAAGAGAAGGAAGCCATACAGCCGCAATCTTTGATGGAAAGGACAAAAGTCCCAGGATAAAGAAGATCATCATCTGCATGAGGCTGGTCAGTCCGTCAAAAAAGCTGACCAGTCCTTTTTTATTTCTTAAAGAATGATTACCCAGAAGAATACCCACCAGATAAGCACTCAGATATCCGTTTCCCCCGATGGCGGAGGGAAGAGCGTAGGAAAGAAGCGCAATGGAGAGAACAAAGGCTGCATCAAACCCATTGATAGTAAAAGAAAAATGATCTAGAAACCATCGGCCTGCCAGGGCGATGACAATTCCACAGAACAGTCCAAAAAACACCTGGAAAAAGGCAGTAGTGAGAATCTGAAACGGAAGTTCTCCTGCGGAGGCGGAACCATTCATGGCAGAGAGAAGGATCAGTGTCAGCATATACGCAAAGGGATCGTTGCTTCCGCTTTCTATTTCCAAAAGAGAGTCTGTACTGTATTTCAGAGAAAGTTTTTGGGAACGGAGAACGGAGAAGACGCTTGCTGCGTCAGTGGAACTGAGGACTGCGCCGGCAAGAAGGCCTTCCATTAAACGAAATCCCAGAATAAGATGACAAAAAATTCCGGTCAGGACAGCAGTGAGTATCGTTCCCAGAGAGGAGAGAAGAATCGCTTTTCCGGCGATTGGGCGGGCAGCTTTCCATCGTGTTCCGAATCCGCCGTAAAACATAATAAAAATAAGAGCAACTGTGCAGAAATCTGAAGCAAATCTGAAATTATCAAAAGGAATTCTAAAAAGTCCCTCTGATCCAAATGCCATACCAAGTCCGATAAAAGCCAGAAGCATGGGAATTCCAAACCGGCTGGTGATGCGGTTTGCCAGTATACAGGCAATAATGACTGTAGAACCTAACAAAAGCAATTGATTCAAATCCACATCCTCCCTTTAAAAGTATGTTATGAAAGTTAAAGTATAACAGAAAGAAATGGAAGGAGAAAGAATTCCGGCGCTAAAATTGCGTTAAGGAGTGGTAATCTGCGGACTTGAAAAATAGAACGGGCACGAGGCAGGCTGTGTTTACATATACTTCTATTAAGTATGCTTTAAGGCGGATATTTTTGAAAACATTTCCGAAACCCTTAACACCAGGAGAGGAGAAACAATATCTGGAGCGCTGTCTGAAAGGGGACTTGGAAGCACGAAATATTCTGATAGAAAGAAATATGAGGCTGGTGGCCCATGTTGCAAAAAAATACCAGAATACGGATTATGATATGGAAGACCTGCTTTCTGTGGGAACTATTGGATTGATTAAGGCAGTTTCAACCTTTCATCCGGATCGGGGTTCCCGTTTGGCTACTTATGCGGCGAAATGCATTGAAAATGAGATTCTCATGCTTCTGCGCTCCAGCAAAAAATATGCCAGAGAAATTTCTCTTTTTGAACCCATTGGAGTAGACAAGGACGGGGAAGCCGTAAGTCTGGTAGATGTGATTGAAGTTGAGAACCGGGAGGTTTTAGAGGATCTGATTCTGGATCAGGATATTGAGGAGCTGTATCAGGCCTTCCATGCCTGTTTGAAGGAACAGGAACAGACGGTAATTAGTCAGCGATACGGACTTTTTGGAAAACAGCCTAAAACGCAGAGGGAAATTGCTGCTGTGCTGGGAATTTCTAGATCCTATGTATCGCGTCTGGAAAAAAAAGCAGTCCGAAAAATGCGAGAGTGGCTGGAGGCTCAGGGAGGATGAGGTGAGCTGGAAAAACGAAGAAGCCGGAGGGCAGGAAGCTGCCGCCGGCTTTTGACTTTGCCTGCAGGAAAAGCGGGACAATTTGCATCATAAAAGCCTGAATGAAATAATGATAAAATTGCAGGAATTTTAAATAAAATTTCATTGTTTTTCTGTGAATATCCGTTTATAATGAAAACAAAGAGTTCCGTAGTCGGAACTGTTCTATGTTTCATCTGAAAACAACATTAAAGGAGGCTGTATTATGGCAACGATTTTAGTTACCGGAGGAGCTGGTTACATTGGAAGCCATACCTGCGTACAACTGTTAGATGCAGGCTATGACGTGGTAGTTGTGGACAATCTCTGCAATTCCTGTAAGGAGTCTTTAAACCGGGTAGAGGAGATTACCGGGAAAAAGTTGACTTTTTATGAGGTAGATCTTCTGGACGAGCCGGCTTTAAACCGGGTATTTGACAATGAGAACGTAGATGCGGTTATTCATTTTGCCGGTCTGAAGGCAGTAGGAGAGTCTGTATACAAGCCTCTGGAATATTATCACAACAACATTACGGGAACTCTGATTCTGTGTGATGTTATGCGCCGTCATGGAGTAAAGAACATTGTATTCAGTTCTTCTGCTACAGTATATGGCGATCCTGCTTTTGTTCCGATTACCGAAGAGTGCCCCAAGGGTGAGATTACCAATCCTTACGGCCGTACCAAGGGAATGCTGGAGCAGGTTCTGACGGATTTACATACCTCTGATCCGGAATGGAATGTGATGTTGCTTCGTTACTTTAACCCCATCGGCGCTCACAAGTCCGGACGGATTGGTGAGGATCCCAAGGGAATTCCCAACAACCTGTTCCCCTATATTACACAGGTGGCAGTGGGCAAGCTGGTATGCCTGGGCGTATTCGGCAATGATTACAACACTCCGGACGGTACCTGTATCCGCGACTATATCCATGTAGTGGATCTGGCAAACGGACATCTGAAAGCACTGGAGAAGCTGAACAAGGAGCATGGCGGTGTATGGATCTACAATCTGGGAACCGGACACGGCTACAGCGTTCTGGATGTAATTCAGGCATTTGAGGAAGTAAATGGCTTAAAGATCAACTATGTATTCAAACCGCGCCGTGAGGGTGATATTCCGCAGTGCTATGCAGATCCGGCAAAGGCTGAGGCTGAACTGGGCTGGAAGGCAGAAAACGGCATTAAAGAAATGTGTGAGGATGCCTGGAGATGGCAGAAGAACAATCCGGACGGATATAACCAGTAAAGGGAAGCTATCCATACGGGAAGAATGATTCACAATAAAACAGAAATAGAATCGTCTGTCTGAGTCAGGTCAGACGAAATGCGATAAAAAAGAGACCATACATTCGAGATTCGGATCGATGGTCTCTTTTTGTGTCTATTTCCCGCTGCTCATCAGGGTTTTCATTACATAAGCGTAGATATCCTGGCTTCGTTCATTCCAGTGACTGCACATGAGTACAGCCTGATCCTTGTCCGGGACGGAAATATCCAGGCCGATCAGAGTTGTGCGACCTTCCCGTACCTCACAGTGTACAACATAGTCCTGGTTCGTGGATTTGTAATAGTCAGCTACAGTTCCGGCCGCCTCCCTCATACGGAAACGGTTTTCTTTCAAATAGCTGTCCATGTCTTCAGTAATGGCCGGCGGAATGTCTTTTTCAAAAAACCCCAGGGTATCCTCGCCCTCCCGGGTAATGACATACCGTGTAGTATTGTGGGTGGATTCAGCCTGAATCAGGCCGGAATCCTGCAGCTCGCTTAAAGCCTGCTGAAGGGTAAAATAGCTGGCGTATTCGTGCTGGAGAAAAAAATCAGTCAGCTGGGCATTGGTGAGAGGAAAGTTCACCTGCTTGAGCATATAGAGATTCATCAGTTTGTAAAGGGTCATGGGTTCCGATAACATGGGCAGTGCCTCTTTCGTCAATTCTACTTTTTTTAATCATACCAATTTAATTCTTTTAAATCAAGTGGAATTGTGATATTATGGTATGGATAACGAGCATTTTTTACAGGTGATACTATGAGAGAAAGAATTAACCGTCTTGCCAGAGGAATTGTGGAGGGAGAAAGCCCGGTTCTGCAGATTGAACCTCAGTCTGTAAAGGATTCAGTTCCGGCCGGAGCGGTGACAAAAAAAGAATTATATATATCAGATGAACAGGGGAGATTTATCAAGGGACTGATTTATTCTTCCAATATGAGAGTGAGACTGTGCGACAGTGCGTTCGGCGGAAGCCGGAACAGGATTTTATATGAGGTAGACGGACGGCACCTTTCCGGTGAAGATGTGATAACGGGTAACTTTTGTCTTGTGACCAATGGCGGGGAGAGAAAAGTACCCTATTCTTTTTCCGTGAATTTGGGAGGAACAGGAAAGACGCTGGACAGTCTGAAAACACCGACAGACTTTGCCGCTTTGGCAAAGCGGGATTCGGATCTGTCTCTGCGTCTTTTTGAATATCAGGATTTTGTGGAAGCTCCCTTTATGCAGGATCTTCATACAAGAGCCCTTTATGATGGGCTTCGGGGGCGGCTGAATCGTCAGAATCAGTTAGAGGAGTTTCTGGTGGCATTAGGCGCTAAGAAGCCGGTAGCCTTGACTGTTTCCACAGAACCACGTTTTTATGAGAACGTGGAGGAAAACTGTCCGGATCAGCTGGAGGTAAAGGTAGAAACCTGGGGATATGTGCAGTTTGAAGCAGCTGTGGAGGGGGATTTCCTGGAACTTCCTAAAAAGAGCTTCAGCTCCCAGGATTTTCAGAACGGAATCTGCCTGGTTCCTTATCAGATTAATGCCGGACGCCTCCATCAGGGGAAAAATCTGGGGGCAGTCCGGATTATGACTGTGCGTGATACGATAGTTGTTCCGGTGGAGGCTCAGGCGGCAGAGGACAGCCGTGACAGGGAAAGACAGGAACTTCAGAAAAAGAAGCAGCAGTATCTGCGTCTTCGCCTTCAGTATGAAACAGAGAAACAGCAGGATCTGGTAAGCCAGATGCGCCTGATTCTGGAGGATATCCGAAGAATTCAGGGAGAGGATCTGGAAAATATTCTTCGCCTGGCAGAGCTGTGTATTCTGGAAGGACAGACAGAGAGGGCTGCAGAAATGCTGGAAAGCTGGAAGGATGATCCGGGGCTGCGGGGCAGAGACAACCGGGAGGCGCTCTGTTTTTATCAGTATCTGCTGTATCTGGTTCAGAAACGGGAGGAACAGAGAACCTCACTTCTGGAGCGGGTAAGGCAGTGTCTGGAAGAGCAGCCGGATCATGCGGAGCTTTATCTTTTAAGGCTGAGGCTGGAGTCGGAGGAAGGAGCAGGGCCTGCAGCGTGCCTGGAGGAAATGCGGACGATGTTCCAGCATGGCTGTCACAGTCCTTTCCTTTATGCAGAGAGTTTTCGGATTTACCGGGACAATCCGGTTCTTCTTGGAAGAATGGGAGAATATGAGGTACAGGTAATGATGTTTGCAGCCAGACAGGATCTGGTAAGCCGGGAACTGGCCGTTTTCATTGCAGAGCCGGCTGCAGCATCAAAGTATTACAGACGCCTCTACTGCCGTCTTTTAAAGCTGCTTTACCAAAAATATGAAGAGAAAGAGCTTTTGGGAGCAGTTTGCAGTATGCTGATCAAGGGAGACTGCAGAGGAGAGGAATATTTTCCCTGGTATCAAAAGGCGTTGGAACAGGGGGTCAGCCTGACCAGGCTATATGAGTATTTCCTGTTTTCCCTTCCCTATGATTATCCTTATCTGCTTCCCAGAGAGGTGCTATTATACTTCTCTTACGAGAAATCCATGGATGACGCCAGCAGAGCCATCCTTTACATGAATATTATCCGATATATGAATCCGGGTTCCTCTCTTTACCGTCAGTATGAGCGGGACATTGAGCAGTTTACTATGGAGCAGCTGTTGGATTCACGGCTGGATCAGAGGCTTTCGGTTCTCTATGAGCATATGCTTTACCGGGAGATGATTGATGAGAAGGTGGCGGAAATTCTGCCTGCTATTTTAAAATCCTATCGGATTCGGATATCCGTTCCAGGAATTCGCTATGTGATTGTCTGCTATGAAGAAATCGAAGGGGAGGACGCTTTCCCTGTTCGGGACGGAATTGCTTATGTGCCTCTTTTTGGCAGAAATCCGGTGATCCTGTTCCAGGACGAGTATGGCAACCGATATGCTAATATTTCCTGCCAGAAGATTCCGGCTATGAGACGAAAGGATGCGGAGGAGCTGGAGGAGCAGTGCTATGATATCGCTCCGTCCCATCCGATGCTTCGCCTGCAGGAGTGCAGCCGGCTGGCAGAGACGGGAATTTCCGGTCCGGAGGATATGATGACGCTGAAGCGTGCACTGTCTGATCTGCGGCTTCATCCTTTGTTCCGCAGAAAAATTCTGATTGAAATGATCGGATGGTACAGAAAACGTCTGGAGTCAGATGAGCCGGATACAGGAGATGACGTGGATTATCTGATGGATCTGGAGCTGGAACGCCTGGAACGGGAGGATCGGGCAGGAGTCTGTGAAACCCTGATTCAGCAGGGGTATATGCGGGAGGCCTTTGAGATTGTAAAAGCCTATGGCTATGAAGAACTGAAAAGCAGCAGGCTGATGAAGCTCTGCAGCAGAATGATTCTGCAGCAGCTTCCGGAAAGCGATCCTCTGCTTTTACAGATAGCTTTCCGCCTGTTTTCAGAGGGCCGGTATGACAGTGTGATTCTGGATTATCTGTGTGAGTATTTTAACGGATCTGCTATGCAGATGTTTAAGGTACTGAGTCAGGGAGAGAGAGAGCATATTGAAACCTATGATCTTCCGGAACGTCTTCTGGCGCAGATGATGTTTACCGGTGAAACGGATCGGATCGACTGGGTATTCTCCTGGTATATGTCAGGAAAGCATACCAGTGACAGTGTGATCAAGGCTTATTTTACCATGAAGTCTGCTGATTATTTTCTGCGGGATAAGGCCACAGGCGACAAGGTGTTTGCATGGCTGGAAAGCGCAGTCAGCAGTGTGGAGGATAAAAGCAGGATTCCCACAATCTATCTGTTAGCTCTGATCCGATACTATTCGACCTTAAAGGAACTGGATGAACACAGGCAGGAACTGTGTCGGGCCATGCTGGACATCCTTCTGGAGGAAAAGCGGGTATTCGCCTGTTTTCAGGATCTGGGACGGCTGATGCCTCTTCCGGAGCAGCTGAAAAATCAGGTGATTCTGGAGTTCAGGGGAGGACGGGAGTACCGTCCTGAGCTGGAGGTGCGAATCCTTCCTGAGGAGGAAGAGTTCCAGGCAGATGAGCTGATTAAGGTTTATCCGGGAATCTATGCACGGCAGAAGGTGCTGTTTGAAGGTGAAATTCTGGAATACCGGATATACCAAAGGGACGGTGAAAACCGGAAGCTGGTGAAGGAGGGTAGCATAAGCTGTGCTGCAGAGTATTCCAGAGAGGAAGAAAGCCGTTTTGCGGCCTTAAATGAAATGAGTCTGTGCCTTTCTTTGAAGGAAGAAACGGCATTGCAGGAAAAAATGAAGAAGTACGTAACCGACAGCGCCCTGATGGAAGAGCTGTTCGGTCTGATATAAGAAAAAGGGGTTTTTATGGAGGAACTTGTTGTCGGCATTGATTTGTGTGACGGTTATACACAGATCAACTGCGCAGAAGAGGAAAAAACATGGTCATTTCCTACGGTAATCTGCAGGCATAAAACTGAGGATGCCTGGTTTGTGGGAGAGGAGGCCTATGCCCATACCTTAAAAGGGGATGGGATTATTGTGGACAAGCTGGTAAAGCTGGTCTGTAAGGACGGGACAGCTACGCTGGGAAATGTGCGCTATGAGGCAAAAAAGCTGCTGGCACTGTTTCTGGAGCGGATTATGCGCCTTCCAGAAGAAGAATACGGAAAAAAACAGATCGGACAGCTGGTATTTACCGTGAAAAAAATGAATCAGAGGCTGTCAGAGGCTCTTTATGCATGTGGAGAGACGCTGGGAGTTTCAAGAGAACGGATTCACATTATCAGCCATTCGGAAAGCTATATTTATTATATCCTCAGCCAGAGAAAAGAAATCTGGAACGGAACTGTGGGAATGTTTGATCTCTCAGCAGAGGGGCTTCGCTATTATGAAATGAAGGTTCAGAGAGGTCTGAAAAATACTACGGTAATTGCGGAACAGGAACGGATGGATGAGAGCTTTAATCTGGATATTTTAAAAAATGATTCCGGCGCCAAGCTGGCAGACAGGATTCTCTGCTCCTGTGCATCCAGACTGATGCAGAACAAAAATTATTCCTCTGTCTTTCTTATGGGAAAAGGCTTTGAGGACAGAAGCTGGGCAGACGAGTTTATGAAGCTTTTATGTACCAAGCGGAGAGTGTATATGGAGCTGGCCGTGTTCTCCAAGGGAGCGGCTTGCCGCGCCCTTGATCTGACCCGGCAGAAAACAGCATTTCCCTATACGATGATCTGTGACGGCCGGTTAAAATCTACCGTTTCCATGAATGTGATTTACAGAGGTCAGGAGACTTCTGTGGTTCTGGCTGCCGCAGGAGATAACTGGTACGAGCAGGAGGCTGTGGTGGATGTGATTCCGGAGCATCAGGATACGGTGGATCTGGTGGTTACACCCTTAGATGCCAAGCGGCGCAGAGAGGTTTCTATTCGCCTGGAGGGATTTCCAAAACGGCCGGAGCGGACGACAAAGGTTCGTGTGAAAATTTCATTCCTTGACGAGAGGACGATGGATGTGAGAATTCTGGATCAGGGATTTGGAGAAATTTATCCCTCCTCTGATATCCAGATTAGACAAGAGGTTATGTTATGAGTTTATTGCTTTGCAGGCAGGAAAATGTAAAACGTCCCTATTATGTGGAAGCACTTGGGATTCGAATTTATTCCTCGCAGGAGCTTTCTTATGTGATATACCATTATCCCCTTCTGGTGATGGAGGACTTTGTGGGAGAAGGTCTTCTGGAATTTATGAGAGAGGAGCTGAATCAGGGTTTTCTGGCTCTGAAGGTAGAACGGTGGCTGAAAAGCGGAGAAGATTCAGATGAGGCTTTGATTCTGATTCTCCAGGAATGTGATTATTACAGGCCCGGTGAAATCAGTCATTACCGGCAGCAGCTGACGGCTCTTAGGAAAAAGCATCCGGCAGAGTTTAAAAAGCTGCTGGCTGATGAGCTGTTTTCCATGCGTCAGTACGGCAGAGCCCTGAATCTTTACCGGGAGCTTCTGGAGTTTCCAAGGGACGAATATGTAGATGACTTGTTTCTGGGACGGATCTGGAATAACCTGGGTTCCTGCTACGCCCGGATGTTTCAGACAAAAAGGGCCTTTGAGGCGTATAGCTATGCCTATTCCCGTGCCCCTGAGGAGCAGATTTTAAAGCAGATGTACTGGCTGACAAAGCTGGATCGGGGACTGAAGCTGGGAGAGAGACTTCGTGCTCTGATTACAGAGGAAAAGCTCAGCCAGTGGGATCAGTCTATGGATGAGGCCAGAGAACAGGCAGTACAGTCGGAGGCGGTAAAACAGATGGAGGAAATTTTCGGGCAGGATGAGGAAGTGCGTCGGGAAAAAGAATCAGAGCTTCTTCATAATTGGAAGCAGGAATACAGGGGAATGATTTAAGGGCGGACGCCCGACGCTTCTTGTCTGCTGTAAGCGGGCAAGAAGATACATGGCTGAACTGTTGCCCCGACTGCCCAGGAAGCCGGAGATTTTGCTTGACAAAACGAAGTGAAAAATTTATGATAGAGTCTATATGAAAGGCTGAGAAGAAGAGGAGTACGGCGGATGCTGCTGACAGAGAGAACCGTTCACTGGCTGAAAGGCGGTTTGAGAGGGCACGCGCGGAAGGTAGCTTTGGAGCCGGGAGTCTGAGAAGCAGAAGGCAGGTAGGATTCTCCGTAGAAACCGCGTTAAGGTGATTTAAGTGATAAATAAAGGTGGTACCGCGGAAAATGAAGCTCCGCCCTTTATGCAGAATTCTGCATAGAGGGCTTTTTTGATTTCATAGGAAATTTACAGGAAATGCAGAAAAGCCCTTTTTACAGTCTTGAGAGGAGAACTGTTTTCCTCTGAGATGAAAATCGCTCAGGATTTTGAAGTAAACACAGAAAGAAAGGAAAAGACCATGAAGGAACTGGAAAAAACCTACAATCCCTCGGCGATCGAGGAAAAGCTTTATCAGAAATGGCTGGACAACAAATATTTTCATGCAGATGCAGAGCGGGGAAAACGTGAAGGAAAGAAACCCTTTACGATTGTTATGCCTCCGCCCAATATTACCGGACAGCTTCATATGGGTCACGCTCTGGACAATACCATGCAGGATATTCTGACCCGGTATAAGAGAATGCAGGGCTATGAGGCGCTGTGGCAGCCTGGTACCGACCACGCAGCCATTGCAACTGAGGTAAAGGTCATTGACAAATTAAAAAATGAAGGCATTGACAAGCAGGATCTGGGACGGGAAGGCTTCCTGGAAAAATGCTGGGACTGGAGAAAAGAGTACGGTACCCGGATTATTAATCAGCTGCACAAGCTGGGCTCCTCTGCGGATTGGGACAGAGAGAGATTTACGATGGATGAGGGCTGTTCCGACGCTGTTTTAGAGGTATTCTGCAAGCTGTATGAGAAGGGATACATTTATAAGGGTTCCCGGATTATTAACTGGTGTCCCGTGTGCCAGACTTCTATTTCTGATGCAGAGGTTGAGCATCAGGAGCAGGACGGCTTTTTCTGGCATATTAATTATCCCATTGCAGGAGAGGAGGGACGTTTTGTAGAGATTGCTACCACCCGTCCAGAGACTCTGCTGGGAGACACGGCTGTTGCTGTAAATCCGGAGGATGAGCGTTACCAGGATCTGGTTGGAAAAATGTTAAAGCTGCCGCTGACAGATCGTCAGATTCCGGTTGTTGCAGATGCTTATGTAGATAAGGAGTTTGGAACCGGATGTGTAAAGATTACTCCGGCGCATGACCCCAATGACTTTGAGGTGGGACGCCGCCACAATCTTCCGGAGATCTGCATTATGAATGATGATGCAACTATTCGCTGTCCGGGCAGTAAGTATGACGGAATGGATCGGTATGAGGCCAGAAAAGCCATGGTGGAGGATTTAAAGGAGCAGGGCCTGTTAGTTAAGGTAGTTCCTCATTCTCACAACGTGGGAACTCATGATCGCTGTAAGACCACAGTTGAGCCTATGGTGAAGCAGCAGTGGTTTGTACGGATGGAGGAGATGGCAAAGCCGGCGATTGCGGCATTAAAGAGCGGTGAGCTGAAGTTTGTTCCGGAAAGCTTTGGGAAAACGTATCTTCACTGGCTGGAGGGAATCCGCGACTGGTGTATTTCCCGTCAGCTGTGGTGGGGACACCGGATTCCGGCTTATTACTGTCAGGAATGCGGCGAAATTGTAGTAGCCAAGTCCATGCCGGAAAAATGTCCGAAATGCGGCTGCACACATTTTAAACAGGATGAGGATACTCTGGATACCTGGTTCTCCTCTGCTTTGTGGCCTTTCTCTACTCTGGGATGGCCGGAAAAAACGCAGGAGCTGGAATACTTCTATCCCACAGATGTACTGGTAACCGGTTATGATATTATTTTCTTCTGGGTTATCCGTATGGTATTCTCTGGAATTGAGCAGACAGGAAAATGTCCGTTCCACACCGTTCTGATTCACGGACTGGTGCGTGACAGCCAGGGACGGAAGATGAGCAAATCTCTGGGCAACGGTATTGATCCTCTGGAGGTAATTGATAAATACGGCGCAGATGCTCTTCGTATGACACTGATTACGGGAAATGCACCTGGCAATGATATGCGGTTCTACTGGGAGAGAGTTGAGAACAGCCGGAACTTTGCAAATAAGGTATGGAATGCTTCCCGTTTCATTATGATGAATATGGAGAAGGCAGATCCGGAGAAAATGAAGGCCTATGATCTGGCATGGGGCGCAGACGGAAGCAAGGATGCAGCTCCCTTAACCATGGCTGACAAGTGGATTCTTTCCAAGGTGAATACTCTGGCTAAGGATGTAACAGAAAATCTGGACAAGTATGAGCTGGGAATTGCCCTTCAAAAGGTTTATGACTTTATCTGGGAGGAATTCTGCGACTGGTACATTGAGATGGTGAAGCCCCGCCTGTGGAATGATGAGGATGAGACTCATACAGCAGCCGTATGGACCTTAAAGACTGTGCTGATTCGTTCTCTGAAGCTTCTGCATCCCTATATGCCGTTTATTACAGAGGAGATTTTCTGTAACCTGCAGGAAGAGGAACCGTCTATTATGATTTCTGCATGGCCGGAATATCAGGAAGCATGGAACTTTGCTTCTGAGGAAAATGCAGTAGAAACTATAAAGGAGGCAGTTCGTGCTATCCGAAACGTACGTACCTCTATGAATGTTCCGCCCAGCAAAAAGGCCAAGGTATATGTAGTTTCTGAGAATGATCAGCTGCTTGATATTTTTGAAAATAGCCGGGTGTTCTTTGCAACTTTGGGATACGCCAGCGAGGTAATTCTCCAGAAGGATAAAAATGGTATCGGAGAAGATGCAGTATCTGCAGTGATTCCGCAGGCAGCTATTTATATGCCTTTCGCAGAGCTGGTGGATGTAGCGAAAGAGCTGGAGCGTCTGACCAAGGAAAAAGAGCGTCTGGTGAAGGAGCTGGCCCGTGTAAATGGTATGCTGAACAATGAAAAATTTGTAAGCAAGGCTCCGGAGGCAAAGATCAATGAGGAAAAGGCAAAGCTTGAGAAGTACACACAGATGATGAGTCAGGTGGAAGAACGGCTGTCTCAGCTTCAGTCATAAACCGGGACAGGTTTGCATAAAATAAAATGATGGAAATACATGCGCGGGAATATCTTCTCGATATTCCCTTTTGGACAAAAAAGAAAAATACACTGGAACAGGTAAGGGCATTTCTGGAGGAGCTGGGAAATCCGGATGAGGAGCTGCAGATCATTCATGTAGCAGGAACGAACGGAAAAGGCTCTGTGTGCGCTGATTTGACATCTGTTTTAAGAGAGGCAGGGTACCATGTAGGTACCTTTGTCTCTCCTCACCTGGTGGACATAAGGGAGCGTTTTTTGCTGGACGGAATACCGGTGGCAGAGGAGGTTTTTGAACGAAGCTTTCAGAAGGTACTTTCTGCTGTTCAGATGATGACCAGCCGGGGATACTGTCATCCGACTTTTTTTGAATTTGTGTTTCTGATAGCTATGGTTATTTTTCAGGAACAGAAGCCGGATTACGTGATTCTGGAAACGGGACTGGGCGGACGACTGGATACTACGAATGTAATTCGCCGCCCCCTGGGCTGCGTCATTACCTCAATCAGTCTGGAGCATACCCAGTACCTGGGCGATTCCATTGAAAAAATTGCATCAGAGAAGGCAGGAATCATTAAAAAAGGAATTCCTGTGGTGTATGATGCCAATCAGCCGGAGGCTTCTGCGGTAATCTGTAAACGGGCAGAGGAGATGGATTCTAAGGCTTATGGATTGGACAGGGAGGATTCCTACGGACAGGTGGATTTTGCTGCGCCCTACCAGGCTATGAATGCAGCTCTGGCAGTGAAGCTTCTTCAGATTCTGGAAATCCCGGGGGTGGATGCTCAGGTCATCCAGAGAGGCCTCTTCTCTGTCTGCTGGAAGGGCAGAATGCAGAAGATAGGACCGGGAATCTGGCTGGACGGAGCTCACAATCCAGGGGGGATTCAGGCGTTTATTGAGGCAGTAAGGAAGATTTCCGGAACAGACACCACGGGACAGGGCGGTCTGCAGCTTCTGTTTGCAGCAGTTTCGGACAAGGATTACGGACAGATGATTGAAATGCTGTGCAGAGGGCTTCCCATCGACCGGGTAACTGTGGTACACTTAAACAGTGACCGGGGGCTTGAACCAGCTATTCTTAAAGAATTATTTTATAAGAACGGCTGCAGTCAGGTAGAGACGTATGAGAACGTCCGTGAGGCGCTGGATGCGGCTTTGCGGCACAAAGGAGAGCAGGACAGGCTGTTTGCCGTTGGTTCCCTCTATTTGATTGGGGAGATTGAGGCAGCGCTTTCCTGCAGAAACTCATAAGGAGGAAGATGCGATGCTGGATTTTGAAGAAGAGATTACCCGTTTTAAGCCAAGCATGGAGGTCGGAGAGGTTGAGGAAGCCATTGTCCGGGAGGATCTGACGGATATGACGGATTTAATGGTGGAATTTTTGAAAAACGGCACGGAGCAGAGCGGAAAAGAATGAACAGAGAATGGAAAAACCGCCGGATAGCCAATGCCTACTACAACCAGGGGTTGGCTCTGGCACGGCAGAGAGATCTGACTGGTGCGGCAGCCGCCCTGAAAAAAAGCCTTAGATTTGATAAATTTCAGACCGATGCCCGCAATCTTCTGGGACTGATTTATCTGGAGATTGGAGAAGCCGGCTCAGCCCTGTGCCAGTGGGTTATCAGTCTGAATTTGCAGGAGCAGGATAATCTGGCAGAAGAATATCTGCAGCGGGTTCAGGGATCCGGAGGCTATCTGGAAACAGCAGATCAGGCGGCAAAAAAGTACAACCAGGCGTTAGTATATGCGCAGAATGAAAATGAGGATCTGGCAGTTCTGCTTCTGATGCGGATGCTGGATGATTTTCCCAATTATGTAAAGGCTCAGGAGCTTCTTGCTCTGTTATATATCCGCCATGAGGACTATATTAAGGCAGGGCGATGTCTGTATCAGGTTCTGAAGGTGGATTGCTACAATCCTACGGCTCAGAGATATATGGCAGTTGCCAAGCATAATACGGGTAAGGCTGAGGTAGAAAAGCGAAAGCTGAAAAATGCATTTTCCCACAGGCAGATGCAGGACGATGATATTATTATCCCGCCCAGTTATAAGGAAAATACAGGATGGCAGTCTGTGATGAACATTCTTGTGGGACTGATTCTGGGTGTGGCAGTGGTGTATTTCCTGATTATGCCGGCAAAGCAGGAGGCAATGAATGCCTTGCATAACAAGGAGCAGCTGGCAAATCTGGAGCAAATCAATCAAAAAAGCCTGGAAATCGATTCGCTGATGCAGCAGCTTGAGGACGCAAAGAAGGCTCAGGAAGCTGCAGAGGGCAGCCTGGAGGCGATGGAGGCAGACAGCGGAGGCGTGATCAGCCAGTATCAGAATATGGTGAAGCTTTTGGAGGCTTATCGGGCAGAGGATGCAAAAACCGCAGCTGTGCTTTATACCAGTATGGATATGAGTGTTCTGACAGATGGGGTTTTGAACCAGACCGTGGCCTGGATTCAGCAGGATATGAGTGAAAATGGCTGGAAGACGCTTCTTTCTATGGGAGATGAGGCCATGAGCCAGGAGTCCGGTGCCGGAGCTTCCCAGGCAATTGATTATTATAACAGAAGCCTGCAGATACATCCCGGCAATGCAGAAGTTATTTACAAGCTGGGACTGGCCTATGAGGCGGCTGGAGATAAGGACAAGGCTAATGAATATTTCGGAGAAATTATTATGAATTATCCGGACAGCGAGTTTATGGAGGATTCCAAAGTGCGCAGAGGATATTAAGATTATCCGGAAGTACAGAAGAAGGAAAAATAAAAAGACACGACAGAAAAAAGAAAATGATTCTGTCGTGTCTTTTTTTGCTGTTCTGTCATAGGACTATTCTTTTTATGGCAGAGAAAGCTTTGCGAGGGTGGGCCTTGGCACATTCTTTTTCATTTTGCAGGAATGTTTCAAAAATCAAAAAGGAGGATTTTATGATGGCAGCAGGGCAGACATTCACTTACGAGACAAGGGGACAGATTCTGATTATTCATCTTCCCAGGGAGTTAGATCACCACAACTGCAGGAATCTGAAATATGAGACGGATCTTCTTTTTTCAGAAAACTATATCAGCAAGGTGGTATTTGATTTTTCCAGAACGGAGTTTATGGATTCTTCGGGAATCGGAATTTTGCTAAACAGGTATAAACAGATGGCAGGCAGCGGAGGAAAGGTAACTCTGTATGGAGTGAATGCTCAGATAGGACGGATTCTGGCAATTGGGGGAATCCACCGTCTGATGGAGAATTTTGATTCAAAAGAAGAGGCAATTGCCGGATAAAAAGGGAGGATACGAATATGGAACGCTTTCGAATGGAACTGGAAAGCCTGTCACAGAATGAAGAATTTGCAAGAGTGGTTGTGGCTGTTTTTATGAGTCGGCTGAATCCTACTCTCGAAGAGGTTGACGATGTCAAAACGGCTGTTTCTGAGGCGGTAACCAATGCAGTGATTCACGGTTACAAAGGAGGGGAGGGAATAATTCTCCTGGAGGCAGAAATTGACGGACAGGAGCTCACAGTAAGAGTTCGTGACAGAGGAATGGGAATTGCAGATGTAGAAAAGGCGCGGGAACCCATGTATACCACGGATCAGACAGGAGAACGCTCCGGAATGGGATTTTCTTTTATGGAGGCATTTATGGATCATGTTTTTGTGGAGTCAGAGGTGGGAACCGGAACGCTGGTAGTAATGAAAAAGAAAATCGGCAGGTGAGGCCATGGAAGAATTGACAAATTTAATCAGAAAGGCCCATGAGGGTGATCAGCAGGCCAGAGATAAGCTGGTTCTTGATAATGTGGGACTTGTCTGGAGTACGGTTCGCCATTTTGGAAACCGCGGCTGCGATCCAGAGGATCTGTTTCAGATTGGATGTATTGGGCTGCTGAAGGCAATAGATAAATTTAATCTGGAATTTGATGTAAAATTTTCTACCTACGCAGTGCCTATGATTACAGGTGAAATCAAGCGTTTTCTGAGAGATGATGGAATGCTGAAGGTGAGCCGGTCTGTAAAAGAGCTGGGAAATCGTGTGCGGGCTGTTCGGGAAGCCATGACTCTGGAACTGGGGCGGGAGCCGGGGCTGGAGGAAATTTCTTCACGTATGGGAGTCAGCAGGGAGGAAATCGCCGCATCCTTAGAGGCAGGAGCAGAGGTGGAGTCTCTTTACAAAACCATTGGAAACGGAGATGATCCCAATCTCTGTCTGATGGATCGGATCCGGGATGAGAGGGAGGAGCAGGAGCAGATGATGAATCAGCTGGTGCTCTGCCAGCTTTTAAAAAGACTGGATGAAAAGGAAAGGGATATTATTGTCAGAAGGTATTTTGATAATCAGACACAAAGCAGGATTGCTGTGGATCTGAAGATTTCCCAGGTTCAGGTTTCCAGACTGGAAAAAAAGATTCTTCGCCAGCTTCGGGAATATCTCACCTTAGAATGAGCCATACTAAGCGCAGAAGCCGGATATACCAGGCTGGAAAAGGATGTGAGAGATGATGGAATTCTGGAAATCAAAGAAAACAGCAGCGGCAGTATTGTGCCTGATTCTCCTGGCGGCAGTGCTGTGGATGGTTTTTTGGGAAAAACCCGAACCGGAACCGGAGGGAACTCTGGTAAAGCTGGAGATTTTGGAGGATAAGCTATGAGCGCCTCAAATACGGTATATTTGAATCTGCGGGAAATGACTCAGGTGCACCGAAAGGATGTTTATGTAAAGGATGTAGGCAGTGTGTACTGCAGCAACCCGGTGATTCAGAGCAAATGCCGGGCGATGAAAATCAAATCCATTCGGGAGGACGGCCAGCATTGTTATATCGAAAGCGCACTGGATGTGATTGCTGGTCTGGAACAGCTGGATCCTTCCATTCAGGTTAATAATGTGGGGAAGGTGGAGTATATTATTGACTACCATCCGCCGAAAAAACCAATTCCTGGATGGCAGTGGGCGAAAACGGTTTTTGTCTGCATAATCGGTTTTTGTGGGGCAGCCTTTGCGATTATGACCTTTAATAATGATGTCAATGTGACGGATGTGTTTCAAAAAGTATACCGTTTGATAACAGGAGAGAAGCCTCAGGGCTTTACGATTCTGGAGCTGTCCTATTCGGTAGGGCTTGCCGGAGGAATTCTTCTGTTTTTCAATCACTTTGCAGGCTGGAAGCTGAATACAGATCCTACACCTCTGGAAGTGGAAATGCGGCTTTATGAAGAAAATATAGGAAAAACCCTGATTCAGAATGACAGCAGAAAGGAGCAGGAAGTCGATGTTTCGTAATCTGCCTCTGGCAGTCCGCCAGGTGATTCTGGCATTTGCAGGACTGAGCGCAGGAGGGGTAATTGCAGCCGGAATATTTGCATTTCTGGTAATGATTGGAATATTCCCCCGTCTGATTGGAAAAACGAAAACCCGAAAGCATATTCTCCTTTTTGATACTATGATTATTTTAGGAGGAATTCTGGGGAATGCGGTGGATCTCTATGAAATCCCTGTTCTTATGGGAGGAAAACTGTTTTTGGGAGTTTTTGGATTTTCCGTAGGCGTCTTTGTGGGATGTCTTGTCATGTCTCTGGCAGAAACTCTGAAAACGGTTCCGGTGATTGTCCGGAGGATTCACCTGGCTGTGGGCTTTCCCTATCTGATTCTGTCAATTGCCGCTGGAAAGCTGGCAGGCGCGCTCATCTATTTTCTGTCATAGAAAAGCAGAAGCAGAAAATTGGGAAAACAGAAGAAAACAGGAGAAAAGGAGGAACACGATGGAATTAAAGAAAAAAGAGTACGGGGAATATGTGGAGAAGATTACACCGAAGAATTCCCTTCCGGCAGATATGGCCAGGGCCTTTCTGACAGGCGGAGCCATCTGCAGTCTGGGGCAGGCTATGATAATGGGCCTGATGTCACTGGGAGGACTGGAAAAGGAAACGGCTCAGACGTGGACTCAGCTGGCGCTGATTTTTCTCAGCATTCTTCTGACAGGTCTGAATCTGTATCCCAAGGCGGCAAAATGGGGCGGTGCAGGGGCCCTGGTACCGATTACAGGCTTTGCCAATTCTGTTGTGGCTCCAGCCATAGAATACAGGGCAGAAGGCCATGTATTTGGTATTGGCTGCAAGATTTTTACCATTGCAGGGCCGGTGATTTTGTATGGGATATTTGCCAGCTGGATCCTGGGGCTGATTGCCTGGATCGGGGCCTTGTAAGGAGGGAAGCACATGCAGAAGGGAAAAGCTAGTTTATTATTTGAAAATCCGGTATATGTGGCAGGAATGGCCTCGGTGGCCGGGAAAAAAGAAGGAGAAGGACCCCTGGGAAAGCAGATCGATGTTGTGGAAGCAGATCCCATGTTTGGAGCAGATAACTGGGAAAAGGCAGAAAGCGCCATGCAGAAGCAGGCGGCGGATTTGGCTCTGGAAAAAGGCGGTATCCACAGAGGAGATGTCCGGTATCTGTTTGCTGGAGATCTGCTGGGTCAGCTGATTGCTACCTCATTTGGAAGCGTTGATTTGGAGATTCCCCTGTTTGGTCTGTACGGAGCCTGCTCTACTATGGGGGAGGCTTTGAGTCTGGGCGCAATGTGCGTAGCTGGAGGACACGGGGATCAGGTGCTGGCTCTGGCTTCCAGCCATTATGCTACGGCGGAAAAACAGTTCCGGTTTCCTCTGTCCTACGGAAATCAAAGGCCTCAGAGTGCGACCTGGACAGTAACCGGATGTGGAGCGGTTGTTTTGTCAAAGCATCCAGGACAGATCCTGGCAAGAAAAACAGCAGAGGCTGATGGGAAAACAACCAGACAGCGCCAGGTGCGGATTGCAGGAATTACAACAGGAAAGCCGGTAGATCTGGGGATCCGAGATTCGATGAATATGGGAGCGGCCATGGCGCCTGCGGCCTGGGATACGATTATGCAGAATTTTCGGGATCTGGAGGTAGAGGAAGGCTGGTATGACCGGATTATTACTGGTGATCTGGGAAATGTAGGGCAGAAGGTGCTTTTGGATCTGATGAAGCAGGAGGGACATGATCTGTCAGGAATTTCTATGGACTGCGGCCTGGAAATCTATGACTGCCAGAGCCAGGATACGCATTCGGGAGGAAGCGGCTGCGGCTGTTCTGCAGTGACTCTGTGTGCTCATATACTTCCGATGCTGTTTTCTGGAAGCTGGAAGAGGGTTCTTTTTGTTCCTACAGGGGCGCTGCTTTCTACGGTCAGCTACAACGAAGGACAGAGTATTCCGGGCATTGCCCATGGGGTGATACTGGAAAGCTGTGATTTGGAAAATGATGATGAGAATATGGTCAGAAAATCGAAGGATTAAAGAGAGGAGGGCGAAGGGATGACAGATATCATTAAGGCATTTCTGACAGGTGGGCTGATTTGCAGTCTGGTACAGATTTTGCTGGATCGGACGAAGCTGATGCCTGGCCGGGTGATGGTTATGCTTGTAGTGTCGGGCGGAATATTGGGCTGGCTGGGACTTTATGAGCCTTTTGCGGAATGGGCCGGAGCCGGGGCATCAGTTCCCCTTCTTGGCTTTGGAAATACGCTGTGGAAGGGTGTGGCAGAAAGTATGGCAGAGGACGGCTTTCTGGGAATTTTCCGGGGAGGTCTGACTGCAGCCTCTGCAGGGATCACCGGCGCTCTGGTATTTGGATATTTGGGAGCTCTTGTTTTTAAACCCAAAATGAAATAAAGAAAACAGAAAAAGAAACAATCAAAAGGCTGTGTGGATTTTTCACAGCCTTTTGTGCTATAATCCAGAAGAAGATTTCAAAAGAGAGGCAGGAAGAACCATTGACAGAACGAACAATTTGCGGAGTTTCCGTCAGGAGAGCGATTTTTTTTATTTTGACAGTGGGTTGGATGATTCTGATATTTCTTTTTTCAGCCCGTCCCGCAGAGCTCTCCTCTCAGGACAGCAGTCGGATGGGCCATCTGGTTGGAAAAATTCTGGTTTCCGATTATGAAGCGTGGCCGAAGGCGGAGCAGGATCGATATGCAGAGGGGATTGACCATGCTGTGCGAAAAACAGTTCATTTTGCAGAATATGCTATTCTTGGTTTTTTGCTGACAGGAGCAGCTTCTCTTGGAAACGGATGGAAATCCTTTTTGCAGCCCGGACTTACGGGCGCTTTGTATGCGGCATCGGATGAATTTCACCAGCTGTTTGTTCCTGGACGAAGCGGGCAGATATCGGATGTTCTGCTGGATAGCGCAGGAGTGTGCTTCGGAGTGCTTCTGGGAATGCTGTTTTGGAGACTGGTTGGGGAAGTCGGCTCTTAAAAGCTCCGTGATTGGAAATGCCGAAACGGAAGACGGCAGAAAACAGGAAAATTAGACAGAACAAGAAAAAAGACAAAAAAGTACGAGGAGATTGTTATGTATATTGCAGATCTGCATATTCACTCCAGATATTCACGGGCAACCAGTCGCGATTTGACGCCGGAGAATCTGGATTTTCAGGCACGAAGGAAAGGGATCCGGGTGCTGGGGACAGGAGATTTTACCCACCCTGCATGGAGACAGGAACTGAAAGAGAAGCTGGTTCTGGAAGAAGACGGTCTG
Organism: uncultured Clostridium sp.; assembly: GCA_900538475.1. GTDB lineage: Bacteria > Bacillota > Clostridia > Lachnospirales > Lachnospiraceae > Brotaphodocola. The sequence continues at coordinate 27,664 of UPYT01000021.1, forward strand.
TACCGTCTGAAGACGGAGTATGTACGGGATCCGGAAAAGGGAGCAGAGGAGGACAGAACCAGATTTGTGATTACTGGAGAAATCAGCTCGATTTATAAGCAGGACGGAAAGGTGAGAAAAGTACACAGCCTTTTGATTCTTCCAGGTCTCGAGGAGGCAGAAAGACTGTCGGCAAAGCTGGAAACCATTGGAAATATTCATTCTGACGGGCGCCCGATCCTGGGGCTTTCCTGTCACGATCTTCTGGAAATTATGCTGGATATTTGTCCGGAGGGAATCTTTGTTCCAGCGCATATCTGGACTCCGCATTTTTCCATGTTCGGGGCATTTTCCGGATTTGACAGAGTAGAGGACTGCTTTGGGGAGCTGACGCCTTATATACATGCGGTGGAAACCGGGCTGTCCTCAGATCCGCCTATGAACTGGCGGCTTTCTGCCCTGGATCGGTTCCAGCTGATTTCCAATTCCGACGCCCATTCTCCGGCAAAGCTGGGGAGGGAAGCAAATCTGCTGTCAGGCAGTCTCTCTTATGAGGGGATGAAGAAGGCGATCGAGACAGGAGAAGGACTTGCCGGGACCATTGAATTTTTTCCGGAGGAGGGCAAATATCATTTTGACGGACATAGAAAATGCCATATTTGCATGAGTCCTGCTGAGGCAGACAGAAACGATGGGATCTGTCCGGTGTGCAAAAGGAAAATGACCATTGGCGTTTCTCACCGGATTGATCAGCTGGCAGATCGAGAGGAGGGCTTTGTCCTTTCCGATGGAAAACCCTTTGAAAGCCTTGTGCCGCTTCCAGAGGTGATTGCTGCGTCAACCGGGCGTTCTGCAGCAGGAAAAAGGGTGCAGGAGGAATACCAGAGCATGCTGGATAAACTGGGAACGGAATTTGCAATCCTTCGGGAAGTTCCCATTGAAGATATTAGATGCCATTCCGGATATTTGATTGCAGAGGGAATCCGGAGACTGAGAGAGGGCAGAGTGACAAGGCTTCCGGGCTTTGACGGAGAATATGGGATCATCCGTCTTTTTGAACCGGACGAAATACAAAATCCAGAGGGGCAGATGAACCTGAGCGGGATTCTCGAAGCCTCAAAAGTAGCTGGAGAACAAACGGATTCTGGAAAATATATGGCAGAGGAACCAGAGATAAAACAAGAAAAAGCAGCAGGGAAGACAGGAAAAAAGTCTGCACAGACAGAAGAAAAGAACAGGAATTGTAAAAAAGAAGCAGAAAGCTTTTGCCTTAATGAGGAACAGAAGAAGGCGGCAGAGCTTCCCTGCCGCAGGCTTGCGGTTATTGCAGGACCCGGAACAGGAAAGACGAAAACGCTGACAGCCAGGATTCAGTGTCTGATTGAAAAACGAAGAGTGAAGGCCTCAGAAATTACCGCTGTAACCTTTACTAATCAGGCAGCCAGAGAGTTAAGAGAACGTCTGCAAAGGGAAATGCCTCATCGGCGGGCCTTTGCCCGGATTCAGACAGGTACCTTTCATTCGATTTGCGGAGAGCTGCTGAAAAGCGCAGGAGTTTCCTACACTCTGGCCGACCCGATGGAGCTTGAGGAGCTGGCAAAGGAGATTTTAGAGGAGTTGAAATTAAAGCTCTCTGCCACAGCGCTTCAGAACGTGATTTCCAGGGAAAAAATAAAGAGGGTGCTTGTTTTTGGAAAGGAATTTCAGAAAGAGGCAGAAGATAACACGCAGCTGCAGCCAGGAACAGATCTCTGGAATGCAGTTTCCAGATATGAGGAGCGTCTGAAGGAGCAGGGGTTGTTTGATTTTGATGATCTTTTGATAGAAGCTCTTTGCCTTCTTCTGGAGGATAATGAGGAAGCGAGAAGCTTTTGCAGCCGGTTTTCCTATCTTCTGGTAGATGAATTTCAGGATATCAGTCCTTTGCAGTATGAGCTTATATGCCAGTGGAACCGCTATGGAAAAGAACTCTTTGTAATCGGAGATCCGGATCAGTCCATTTATGGATTTCGTGGATCGGATTCTGCCTGCTTTTCCCGTTTTCTGGAGGATGCGCCGGAGGCAGAGGTGATTTCTCTTCATAAAAACTACCGTTCCTCAGGTACAATTACAGAAGGCGCTGCTGCTGTGATTTCCAACAATCCGGGCGAAAAGAGAAGTCTCGTTTCTATGGCTGGGCCTGGCAGCAGGCTTCGTGTTGTAAAGGCATCTGGAAAACGTTCGGAGGGAATTTTTACAGCCAGGGAAATTAACCGTATGGTAGGCGGAATTGATATGCTGGATGCCCAGGAACAGGGAGTGGAAGAAAAAACGATAAGAAGCTTTTCAGATATTGCCATTTTATGCAGAACAAACCATCAGGCAGAGGCGATGGAGGAGTATCTGAAAAAGGAAGGTATTCCCTATACAATTACAGGAAGAGGAAGCTTTCTGGAGGAAGGGACTGTTCGGGAAGCCGTGGCATTTTTCCGTGTTCTGTACAGCCAGGAAAAAGAGGCAGATCAGAAAACTGGACGTTTCAGGAAAGAATTGGAGGAGATTGATTCTCAGGCTTTGCAGGAGAAATACAGGCCCCTTTTATCAAAGAAAAAGCCGACAGATCTGATAAAAATGTGGATGGAGGATCGGGGGCTTTCCCAGGATGAGCCTCTTTCCAGGCTCATGTCCATGGCGCTTTTTCACAAGACCATGAAGGATCTTTTAGAAAATCTCCTTCTGGGAAGGGAGGGAGATTTGAAGCGCTGCGGAGGCAGACATTATACAGCGGATGCAGTTTCCCTGATGACGCTTCATGGGGCAAAGGGACTGGAGTTTCCTGCTGTTATTATTCCAGGAATGGAGAAAGGGGCATTTCCTCTTCCGATCAAAAGAAAAGACGGAACACCTGTGGATATCCAGGAGGAACGCCGCCTTTTCTATGTAGGTATGACAAGAGCCAGAGAAGAACTGATTTTTGTTACCTGCGGTGAACCGTCAGAGTTTTTGTCAGAACTTCCAGAGCATCTGGTGCAGAGGGAGCAGGCCCTTGTGCGGGAAAGCCCTCAGACACGACAGATGAGTCTGTTTGATTTTCTGGACTCTTAAAGAGCTGTTATTTGTTCATCATGGCAAGAATCTGCTGTTTGGGTCTTGCGCCCATGGCCTGATTGACAATTTTTCCGTTTTTCAGTACAAACAGAGAGGGAATACTCATGACATGAAACTGAGCTGCCAGTTCCGGCTGTTCATCCACGTTTACTTTTCCTACGGTGAATTCCGGGTGCTCCTCTGCGATTTCATCTACAAGGGGAGAAACCATCCGGCATGGGCCGCACCAGCTGGCCCAGAAGTCCAGAAGGACAGGTTTATCGGAATTCAGGATTTCTTTCTGAAAATTTTCTTTTTTAATGGTTAATGCTGACATAGGGGAATCCTCCTTTTTCGTAATGATTATGTTTTATGAAAATGATTGAAATCTATCTGTTTTTTGCTTTGCAGATAAGCTGAGTCATGGTGCCCATGGGACAGTAGACACACCAGGAGCGGGGCTTAAACAGTACCATAGTGACAATCCCCAGAATGGTGGAGGTCAGCATGACGCTGTAGAAGCCAAAGGCAAACTGGGCAGCAGCCGGCGGCAGCCCGGTCTGATGGTAGGCCCAGTGCCAGGGAACCCGGAAGGTCCACAGAAGCGTCACAGCCTGTCTCAGCTCTCTTGCGCCGGAGAACACCAGCCAGGTGTTCCAGAGCATCTGCAGGAACATGACCAGGAAGAATATCAGGAAACCATATCGGAATCCTTTGCTTTTCATCCAGGCGGGAATGTCACGCTTTCGTGACAGACCGAATTGTCCGCCCAGCAGTCCAAACAGCTGCCCTCTTCCGCAGTAGCGGTTGCAGTAGCCCTTGTTTCCCTTGACCAGAGAAATAATCAGAGGAATAAAAAAGCAAAGCAGGCCCAGCCAGGCAAACAGGATGTTGAAGAATCCCAGAACCAGATAGGTGAGGGATGCAATCCAGAGATAGTCGTACCAGTGTTTTTTCTGTTTCATGGGTTCACCTCCTGAATGCGGATAACGGATGCCGGACATTCCCGGGCGCATTTTCCGCAGCCTACACAAACTGCTTCGGCAACCCTGGCGGTAATTCCCTGCCATACCTGAATGGCAGATGTGGGACATACTTTTACGCAGGAGCCGCAGGCAACACAGTGGGATTCGTCTACAAAGGCTTTCTTTTTCTTTCTGATGCTCTGATTCATGACAGATTCCTTTCCTGAGTGGCAGGTGGTTTTTCCTGCCTGTTGATGATACTATACTACAGGAAAAGGAAAAGTTCTGTGATATTGTCACATTGAGAAAAGTGCGTTTCAAGCAGTCAGGTTCAGTCTTGCAAATGTGCATTCGCCGCGTTAAAATAAACGTAATTGCAAAGGGGGCGGTAGAAATGGCAGGGGAAAAAAATGACTTTTCAAAGGGAAGCATTGTGGGAAACATTGTGAATCTGGCGATTCCCATGACACTGGCCCAGCTGATCAATGTATTGTATAATATTGTAGACAGAATTTATATTGGACGAATACCAGATCATGCGACGCTTTCGCTGACAGGATTGGGACTTTGCCTTCCGGTTATTTCCATGGTGATTGCATTTGCTAATCTTTTTGGTATGGGGGGCTCGCCTCTCTGCTCGATTGAACGGGGGAGGGGAAATGAGGAAGAGGCAGAGCGGATTATGGGAAATTCCTTCTGTATGATGGTGGGATGTGGAGTGGTTCTGACGATATTGGGGCTTTTGCTGAAACGTCCCATGCTTTATTTGTTTGGAGCCAGTGATCAGACATTTCCTTATGCAGACAGCTATCTGAGCATTTATCTTCTTGGAAGCGTATTTGTCATGGTGGGGCTGGGAATGAATTCCTTTATTAACAGCCAGGGCTTTGGAAAGATCGGAATGATGACAGTCCTTCTCGGCGCAGTGGCAAATATTATACTGGATCCTATCTTTATTTTTGTGCTGGATATGGGGGTACAGGGGGCGGCCCTTGCCACAGTGATTTCTCAGGGACTCAGCGCGGCGTGGATCCTCCGGTTTTTGACAGGGGAAAAGACGATTCTGAAGCTAAAGGTCAGCTGTATGAGGCTGGAATGGCCGCGGGTGAGAAATATTGTGGCATTGGGACTTTCCGGTTTTACTATGGCAATTACTAACAGTCTGGTTCAGATTATGTGCAACGCTACGCTGCAGATCTACGGAGGAGATCTGTATGTGGGAGTAATGACAGTCATCAATTCTGTCCGGGAGGTTGTCAGTATGCCGGTGCAGGGAATTACTCACAGCGCTCAGCCGGTTATGGGATACAATTATGGGGCCGGAGAATACGGGCGTGTGAGGAAGGCTATCTGGTTTACATCGATTTCAGCCATTGTATACACTACGGCAGTGTGGATTCTGGTTCATGGATTTCCGGAGTTCTTTATCCGTATTTTTAACCAGGATGCGGATCTGGTGGCAGCGGGGATTCCGGCCATGCAGATTTATTATTTTGGATTTTTCCTGATGTCGCTTCAGTTTTCTGGTCAGGCGGTGTTTGTAGCTCTTGGAAAAGCAAAACGTGCGGTCTTTTTCTCAATTTTCCGGAAGGTGATTATTGTTGCTCCTTTGACCTGGCTGCTTCCTCAGATTGCAGGTCTGGGAACGAAGGGCGTGTTTGCGGCAGAGCCAATTTCCAATCTCATTGGAGGCCTTGCCTGCTTTCTTACGATGCTGGCCACGGTAATGCCGGAGCTGAAGGAACAGGGGAACGGAGAAAAGAAAAATACATAATTGGGGATACAGGAGATGAAAATGCGAAAATACTACAGAGGCTTGTGCGGAGCTTTGGCAGGATGTCTGATAGCGGCAGCGCCGCCGCTGAGCGTCCGGGCAGAGGAAGCGGGATATATCCGGGCGGCAACCTATACATCAGATGCCTGGGTATCTAATTTCTGGAATACAGAAAGCGATCATATGGAGGAGGAGCTGGCGCAGATTGCAGCAGACGGATTTAATACGATTATTCTGGTAATCCCATGGAGGGAATTTCAGCCGTCAGTCATGCCCCTTACCTATAATCCTTATGCCTTTGAAAAACTGGATCAGGTTATGGAGGCAGCAGAAAAACAGGGGCTTTCTGTTATGTTTCGAGTTGGTTATACCTGGGATTATTATGGGGATGAGAGCTCGGTATATCGTTTTCGGGAGCTTTTAAGAAGCGAGGCTGTGAGAAACGGCTGGCTGGCTTATGCAGGAAGGATTTATGAAACCGGAAGCCGTTATTCTAATTTCTGCGGAGGATTTATGACCTGGGAGGACTTCTGGAATTATGCAGAGGATGCGGGAAATTTTGGAAGAAGGGATAACAGCAGAAAGGAAGCAAAGCAGATCGGATTTCAGGATTATCTGAAAAAGCACTATACTCTGAGCCAGCTGAATGAAATCTATCAGCCTGCAGTTCCCTTTTCGTCTTATTCAGATGTGTATATTCCAGGGCGCAGTGATCACGCTTATCGGCTGTTTTATGAATTCTATGATGCTTATCTGGAGGAACTTCTTGTAGATACCCAGAAATGTTTTCCCGGTCTTTCCATGGAGGTACGGCTGGATGCAGATTCGGTTCCCGGTGCGGGTGGAGAAGAGATGACAAGGGTCAGTCATTTTGACACCTTTGACTGTGGAGATGCAGATTATACCGCTCTGATGTACAGCGTTTCTATGGGGCGGGCGGCAGGACAGACCGTTCTGGTTCATGAGGCATTTCGAACAATGGGAGAGCAGCTGGCACAGGTAAAGGCCCATAACGGCGGAAAGCCGATTATGATTGATCAGCTTCTTTATATGGATGAGACGGAGGACTTTCAATCAAATGCCAGACTTCTGGAATCTCACAGGGGATTATTTTTGATGGGGCTTCCGGAACTGCTGCATCAGTATACCAATGGCTATGGCATATGGACTTACCGGAATTATACCAATAATCCGGTTTATAACAGTCAGTTCGCTTTGGGAAGCCGGGGCTGGGAGGTGTCAGGGGCAGCGGTTCAGACAAGAAACGGCAGCAGTCAGATGATGATTTTGCCTGGAGGGAAAATCAGTCAGAAAATCGGACACAGGATTGGAGGACGGAATACCCATGACAATTATGTGCGGTTTACGGCAGACAGTGACGGCCCTGTGACAGTGACCGTGTCTCTGGGAACACAGAAGCAGCAGGTTTCGGTGGATGGGGAACAACAATACACGCTGGAATTTGGAAGAGACGGATATTATTCTGTGGAATTTGAGGCAGACGGAGAGGCTTATCTGGACAATATTCAGGTTTACAATTTTATTCAGGACGGACAGCTGCGGGATGTGGATGGAAAAGAACTCAGCTGCATGGCACCCATGCGGCATCTGAACAGAGCGATGCAGTAATGCCGGCAGGACAGAGGAAGTGCAGTATTGACTTCCTCTCTGTTTTTGTTATAATGTTGTTATAGCATTTGTATAACAATGGAGAGGAAAGACGGTGAAGGTATGGTCATAAAAATTGATTTTGAAAGCGAGGAAGCCATCTATGTTCAGCTGAAGAATCAGATTATTCTCGGGATTGCCACAGACCGGATTCGGGAGGGGGATTCTCTTCCGTCTGTCCGTCAGCTCGCTGACAACATCGGGATTAATATGCATACAGTAAATAAAGCCTATTCGGTGCTGCGTCAGGAGGGATTTATTAAGCTGGATCGCAGAAAGGGTGCAGTTATTGCGCTGGATGTGAATAAGCTGGAGGCTCTTGAGGCGCTGCAGAGAGAGCTGGCTGTGATTCTGGCCAGAAGTCTGTGCAAGAATATCAGCCGCGGGGAAGTGCATCAGATGGTAGATGATATTTATGATTACTATACCAGAAAATGCGAAGAATAGAAGAAAACGGATGGAGGATTGCCATGTTATGTGAACGCTGTAAAATCAGAGAGGCTAATATCCAATATACCGAGATTGTAAACGGTGTCAGAAAAGAACACAATTTCTGCGCCCAGTGTGCCCGGGAACTGGATTTTGGTCCCTATTCCGCAATCTTTGACAGTGACTTCCCTCTGGGCAAGCTGCTGTCAGGGCTTCTGGGTCTGAATGAAGGGGAGCAGGAAACCAGTTCCTGTCAGGTAGCATGTCCTACCTGCGGACTCAGCTATGAAGATTTTGTAAAAAACAGCCGGTTCGGATGTCCGGACTGTTATGGTGTGTTTGATTTGCTGATCAGTGATAATATTAAGCAGCTTCAGGGAAGCGATGCCCATAAGGGAAAACATCCCAAATACCACAGGCAGGAGTCGGAAACTTCCGGAGAGTTTGGAGGCGAAGCTGCCGCCCAGCCGGGAACTGTTTTTCAGGAAGCGGATACAGTTCAGGAACAGATTCGTATTCTGGAGGCAAGAAGGCAGGAGGCTGTGCGGAGAGAGGATTATGAGACAGCCGCCCTTTGTCGTGACAAGATCAAAGCATTGAGAGAGGAAAACGGAGAATGATGAAGTGGTATGAACGGGTGGATCGAGAGAGGCCTGCTGTTATCAGCAGCAGGATCCGGCTGGTCCGCAACTGGAATCAATATGTCTTTCCGTCACGCCTGACTCCGGACGCAGGAGAAGAGATGATCCGTCAGCTGAAATACGGACTGCGGGAGCTGGGAACAGCAGACGGCAGAGATTATGAATATGAGGATCTGCAGAAATTAAGTGAGCTGGATAAAAAGGCCCTGCGGGAGAGAAGAGTGATTAACTCTACTATTGCCGCAAAAAAAACGCCGGCGGGACTGATTCTGTCTGAGGAGGAGGATGCCGGAATTGTGTTAAACGGCACAGATCACATCCGAATCCAGCTTCTTTCAGCAGGAATGCATCTGGAGGAGCTTTGGAAGCAGGCCGATCGGATTGATGATTTTATTAATGAAAAATTTGAATACGCATTTGATGAAAAATATGGTTATCTGACCTCGTTTCCCACCAATATGGGAACAGGACTGCGGGCTTCGGTGGTTCTTCATCTGCCTTCTCTTTCCATGGGCAAAAAGTTTCATGGCCTTACCTCGGAAATGAGCAGGTTTGGAGCAACTGTCCGGAGTGTATACGGTGATGAAAATGAAAATTACGGAGCTCTCTATGAGGTCAGCAATCAGAAAACTCTGGGAATCAGCGAAAAGGAGATCCTGGATCTGGTAACCAGGGTTGCTCTGCAGTTAAGCGCCCAGGAGGCGCAGGTAAGAAAGATGGCCATGGAAAAACATAGTCTGGAATGCGCGGATGAAGCATATAAATCCTATGGTGTTTTGAAATATGCAAGACGGCTTTCCTATAAAGATGCCATGACGTTTCTTTCTCGGCTTATGTCCGGTCTGGACGACGGAATTCTGGAAACGAGAGAGCCCTGCGCGGTATACAGGCTGATGCTGGGTATTCAGCCGGCCAGTCTTCAGAAGCTTTCTGACCGGCCTCTGGGAAAGAATGAGCTGGATATGGCCCGGGCAGCATATCTGCGCCGGGAACTGCCGGAGCTGAGGTAGAGTATATTTTTGACAACAAGGAGGACTTATTTGCATGATAGATCGATTTACAGAGCAGGCAAGGGAGGCCATAGGCATGGCTGTTGAAGCGGCAGAAGAGCTGGGTCACAGTTATGTGGGAACCGAGCATCTGCTGATTGGCCTGCTGCGGGAAAAAAGCGGCGTGGCAGCCCGTGTGCTGGAAGACTGTGGGGTGCGGGTGGAAAAAGTGACGGAGCTGATCAATCAGCTGATTGCCCCCAATCAGTCGGTTGGCATGGCAGAGCGCAGCACCTACACGCCCAGCGCTACCCGGGTACTGGAAAACAGCTACCGTGAAGCAGTGCGGTTTAAAGCGCCGTTAATCGGAACCGAGCATCTTTTGATTTCCATGATTCGGGAAAGTGACTGTGTGGCAGTCCGCCTTCTGAATACCATGGGAATCAGTATCCAGAAAATTTACCTGGATCTGCTTTCTGCTATGGGAGAGGACGCTCCGGCAGAAAAGGAAGAGCTGCAGGGAGGAAAAGCCGCTGGAAGAACAGCAACGCCGACTTTGGACAGCTACAGCCGTGATTTGACAGCGCTTGCCAGGGAAAACCGGCTGGATCCGGTGCTTGGAAGAGAACAGGAAATCCAGAGGCTTATCCAGATTTTAAGCCGTCGCACGAAAAACAATCCCTGCCTGATTGGTGAGCCAGGGGTGGGAAAAACAGCAGTAGTGGAAGGTCTGGCCCAGCTGATTGCAGGGGGAAATGTGCCGGAAATTATTGCAGAAAAACGAGTTTTGACCCTGGATCTGTCGGGAATGGTAGCAGGCTCCAAGTACCGGGGCGAATTTGAAGAGCGGATTAAAAAGGTGATTTCCGAAGTGACTCAGGACGGAGAGGTGCTTTTATTTATTGACGAGATTCACACAATCATCGGCGCAGGAGGTGCAGAGGGAGCCATTGATGCGTCCAATATTTTAAAGCCGTCCCTGGCACGGGGAGAGATTCAGCTGATTGGCGCAACAACCATTGAGGAATACCGGAAATATATCGAAAAGGACGCGGCTCTGGAGCGCCGGTTCCAGCCCGTTATGGTGGAGGAGCCAGGAGAGGAGCAGTCCATTCAGATTTTAAAGGGTCTTAGGCCGCGGTATGAGGAGCATCACAAGGTAACGATTACTGATCAGGCTCTGACTGCAGCAGTACGGCTGTCTGCGCGCTATATTAATGATCGCTTTCTTCCAGATAAAGCGATTGATCTGATTGACGAGGCATCCTCCAGAGTGCGTCTGACTGCTTATGTGGAGCCTGCGGAGATTAAAACACTGGAGCAGGATATTCAGAAGCTGGAGCAGCAGAAGGAAGAGGCGATTAAGACAGAGGCCTACGAAAAGGCCGGTGAGCTGAAGAAAAAGCAGGAAAAGAAACGGGAAAAGATTGATCGGATCCGGACAAAATGGCAGAAGGAAAAGGCTTCCCGCAAGCTGATTGTTGATGAGGGAGAAATTGCAGATGTGGTTTCCGGATGGACGAGAATTCCTGTGCGCAAGCTGGAGCAGGAGGAATCTGAGCGGCTGAAAATGCTGGAGTCAATTCTTCACGGAAGGGTAGTAGGCCAGGAGGAGGCGGTGACCGCTGTCTCCCGCGCAATCCGCAGAGGCCGGGTAGGCTTAAAGGATCCGAAGCGTCCCATTGGTTCCTTCTTATTCCTTGGACCAACCGGAGTTGGAAAGACAGAGCTTTGCAAGGCTTTGGCAGAGGCCATGTTTGGAACAGAGAATGCTCTGATTCGGGTAGATATGTCCGAATATATGGAGAAGCACAGCGTCTCCAAGATGATTGGTTCTCCCCCAGGATATGTGGGCTATGAGGAGGGCGGACAGCTCAGCGAAAAGGTTCGCCGCAATCCTTATTCTGTTATCCTGTTTGATGAGGTGGAGAAGGCGCATCCTGATGTATTTAACATTCTTCTTCAGGTTCTGGATGATGGACACATTACGGATGCCCAGGGCAGAAAGATTGATTTTAAAAATACGGTAATTATTATGACATCCAATGCAGGGGCAGAAAATATTGTGTCTCCGAAACGGCTGGGCTTTGCATCCAACGATGATGCGGGAGAACGGTATAAATTCATGAAGGATCGGGTTATGGAGGAAGTAAAACGGATGTTCAAGCCGGAATTCCTCAACCGAATTGATGAGATTATTGTATTCCACCAGCTGAATCAGGAGCATATAAAAGAGATTGTGAACATTATGCTGGCCGGAATTGGAAAGAGAACAGAACGCCAGATGAATCTGAGTCTTTCTGTCAGCGAGGAGGCAAAGGCATTTCTTGTGGAAAAGGGATACGATGAGAAGTACGGCGCAAGACCGCTGCGCAGGGCAATTCAGAATTATCTGGAGGATAAGCTGGCAGAAGCGGTTCTCGACGGAACAGTTGCAGCCGGAGACCAGGTTCGTGTAGAACGGGGAGAGGATGGACTTAAGTTTTTTGCCTCAGAAGCAGGAAAATGACTGGTCTTTTCACGCGGAGTGAGTTATACTAAACAGGTAATCACAGGCAGTACAATACAATAAGAAATTAAAATACAGGAGGGCAAATTTATGCCGGTAATTGATTCTTTAATCCGCTCTGAGGCGGACGGAACCATCAGCTTTGGAAACTACAAACTGGAGACAAAATCCAAGCTGCAGGATTTTGAGCATGCAGGAGATTTATATAAGATTAAGACATTTCATGAAATCACGAAACTGGAAAGGAACGGACTGTTTGTCTATGAGTCCGTTCCCGGAACCGCAGCAAACCATTTTTCTGCAAATCCAGATGGAGTAGAATTTTCTGTAGAGGGTGACAGAGATGCCCAGATTACTATTCAGCTGGAGGATGACACAGAATATGAGGTTTATGTAGATGATGTGGCAGTAGGCGGAATGAAAACCAATATGAGCGGTAAGCTGGTTGTAAGCGTTGAGCTAAATGAAGGCGCTGCCTGCCGGGTAAAGGTTGTAAAGCGGTAGAGGAATACATATGGCGAAGGCAAAATCAACTGCATTTTTCTGTAAAGAGTGCGGTTATGAATCCAGCAAATGGATGGGGCAGTGTCCGGCCTGCAGACAGTGGAATACTATGGTAGAGGAGCCGGTGGGCAAACGGGAAACAGCGCCGGGGCGGGCTTTTGGAAGCGCGTTGGCTGTCCGCCGAGGCATTGGGGAACAGCCAACGCCTGTGCGTCTTGACCAGGTTTCCTTAGAAGAGCAGGATCGGATTCCAACCGGATATCAGGAGCTGGATCGCGTACTGGGGAGCGGCATTGTGTCCGGCTCCCTGGTTTTAGTTGGAGGCGATCCCGGTATTGGAAAATCCACTTTACTTTTACAGGTATGCCGGAATCTGGCGGCCGCAGGCCGCCGTGTTTTGTATATATCCGGAGAGGAATCCTTAAAACAGATTAAGCTGCGGGCAAGCCGAATCGGAACGATTACGGGAGATCTGCTGTTTCTGTGTGAAACCAATCTGGATACGATTGAGGAGGCGATTCGCAATGCCTCTCCTGAGGTTGTCATCATTGATTCCATCCAGACGATGTTTCGGGAGGATGTGTCCTCTGCACCAGGCAGTGTCAGCCAGGTGCGGGAATCCACCAGTATTCTGATGCAGATTGCCAAAGGAATGGGCATAACGGTATTTATCGTAGGACATGTGACCAAGGAAGGTGTTGTAGCTGGTCCCAGGGTTTTAGAGCATATGGTGGATACGGTGCTTTATTTTGAAGGAGAGCGCAATGCCTCCTACCGGATTCTCCGCGGAGTCAAAAACAGGTTTGGTTCCACCAATGAGATAGGTGTTTTTGAAATGCAGGAGAAGGGGCTGGAGGAGGTAAAGAATCCTTCGGAATACCTGCTCAGCGGCCGTCCGGAGGATGCCTCCGGAGCGGTGGTGGCCTGTTCCATTGAGGGAACTCGCCCGGTTCTTTTAGAGGTTCAGGCACTGGTAACACAGACCAATTTTGGTATGCCGAGGCGGACTGCTGCCGGAACAGATTATAACCGGGTGAATCTTCTCATGGCAGTTCTGGAGAAGCGATGCCGCTATGAAATGTCACGTTACGATGCGTATGTGAATATTGCGGGCGGACTGAAGATGAGTGAACCGGCTCTGGATCTGGCGATTGTTATGGCTCTGGTATCCAGCCTAAAGGACAGGCCTGTAAATCCCAAAACCATGATTTTCGGTGAGGTAGGCTTATCCGGAGAGGTGCGGGCGGTATCCATGGCAGAACAGCGGATCCATGAGGCGGTGAAGCTGGGCTTTGAAGCCTGTATCCTTCCAAAAGTGTGCCTGGATAAAATGAAGCCGGATCATCGAATCAAGCTGTACGGAGTCAGCAGCGTCCGGGAAGCAATCGCACTGCTGTAACAGGAAAGAAAAGTAAGGATTCAGGACGGTGGAAAAGCCGGATAAGAAGATGGCTCCGTCCTGAACCGTTACGAATTGAATATATTTTTGCAAAATTTAAAAAAATATTGAAATAGCTGTTGACAGATTCTTATAGATATGATATCATAACTATCGTTGTGAGTGACACATCAGAAATGCTTCACAATCCAGGGGAATAGTTCAATGGTAGAGCAGCGGTCTCCAAAACCGTAGATGGGGGTTCGAGCCCCTCTTCCCCTGCTTTTTATTTTGAAAAGAGGAAACGTCGAAATGCCTTAGGTTGTAAGGGGTTCGGCGTTTTTTGTTTTAATCAAAAACAGATTGGGGAAATTTTTGGTATTTGGGGGGATTCCACTTAGGCGGTATGAAAATGGCTCTCGAAGCATTTCCCCAGAGCATAAATACATGAGCCATAGATAAAGAACAGAATATTTGAGCGAAAATTAGATTGATATTGAGTTAGGCCAACGGTATAATAAATAACTGTAGTGCAGACGAGAGATATCATGGAGCTGAGTTAATGGAGAAATATTTCTACGAAAGAAAAATCTCAGATCGAAACTTAGAGATATGCCAGTATATTTATCATATTGGGCAGTATCGTTATAATTGGCATAAAGCATTGGAAATTTTTTTAGTGATAAAAGGGACAGTGGAACTAAGCTGTGGAGGAAAAACTGTCTTAATGGAAGAAGATGACTTTATGGTAATCAATTCTAACGTAGGACATGCTTCTTTAGCTAAAAAGGAAAACAGTATTGCCATGGTGATTCATTTGGAACCGGAATATCTGAAAGCATATTTTGGTCAAATGAAGGAATGGATATTTGAAGGGAATACGAACAGCCAAAATCGGTACTGCAGTCAGGCACTGGAAATTCGTGGAATTATGTCAGACTTGATGTATCATGGAGAAGCAGTGAATCCTTTGGAAAGTCTTGAATATGAGCAAAAACTGAATAGACTGCTTTCCTTGCTTTTCTATTTATTTGAGCCGAAACGCCAGGAAATAACGGAATGTCTCCGAACAAAAAAACAGCAGAATTTGATTGAACAGATTTTGAACTATGTGGAGGAAAATTATAAAGAAAGGTTATCGCTTCATGATTTGGGGAAGGTGTGTCCATACAATTCCAGTTACTTATCTGTATACTTTAAAAATCATGTGGGTGTAAATTTTTATGATTATCTGACACGAATACGAGTGAGAGAAGCAACTTTAGAATTGTGTTCTACAGAAAGCACTGTACTTGAAATTGCACACAATAACGGATTCCCTGATGTGAAAGCATTTAATACAGCTTTTAAGAAAACCTTTGGGAAGTCTCCCATGCAGTACCGTCAGCAAATTCTTGCAGAAGATCGGGGAAAGGAACTTTTGGAAAAACGAACGTTTCTTTCCACAAATAATGAACTGCTGAATAAAAAATTAGAGAATTACAGGTATAGGGCTAAAGAATGTGAGATATTGGATTTTGGATATTACGGGAAAACGGAAAAATATGAAGAAAAGCTGAAGGATTTAAAACAGCAGGCTCAGCGTTCTTGTGAAGAAGTGGAAAAGCTTCAAAAAATTCTGGATGATTTTACAAAAGAGTCTTTCTAAAATAAGACAGTATGGGCGTATAATTAGAATAGAAATAATAAAAAACCAAAATTTATCTTTAGAATTCGTTAAAAATAAGGGCGATTTTTTAGATTGTTTATAATAAAAAGCATGGGCCATAGGCTGATGCTTTTTATTTTTGCAGAAAAAAACTGTAAATGTTTGGAAAGATTTAAAAAAGGGAAACTGATAAAATAAGAATATCAATCAATCACGCGTGATAAAAGAAACATTCTATAAAGGAGACTGTTATGAAAATTACAGATTTAACGCTGATTCCGGCAAGTAAATATCTTTTTGTTAAGATAATTACAGATACAGGAATTTCAGGAATTGGTGAGGTAGGTGCCTGGGGCTTCATTGATGCGGCAGCAGAGTGCTTGAAAAAATTTCGTGGATATCTCGTTGGCAAAGATCCGTTTCAGATTGAACATCACAATCAATATATGTACCGTAGTATGTATTTTCGCGGTGCAATCCTTATGAGTGCGATATCTGCGATTGATATTGCCCTTTGGGATATTAAAGGAAAGGCTCTTGGGGTTCCGGTATATGAGCTTTTAGGCGGACGGACAAGAGATAAGGTTCGCAGCTATGGAGCAGTTTTTCAGTTTACCCCGGAAGCCATGGCAAAAGGGTGTTTAGAACTAAAAAAGCAGGGATTTACATGTGCCCGGTTAATGATTACTGGTGATATGAGTCAGACTCAGACAGGCATGGAAGATGACATTTTTAATGGGAAAGTAAAAAAATATACGGATATGGTAGCTGCATGCCGTCAGGCAGTAGGAGAGGATTTTGATTTTGTTTTGGAGTGTCATAGATCCCTAACTCCGTCAGAGGCAATTGCTTTTGGCAATGCGGTAGAAAAATATCATCCTCTTTTTCTGGAGGATCCCATTGCACCTGATAACGTAGAAGTAATGGCAGATGTAGCGTCAAAAATTTCTATTCCGATTGCGACAGGGGAGCGCTGTATTAATATTCAGGAAATGGAATTGATTATGACAAAAAAAGCGGCCCGTTATGTGCGGCCTGATGTTTGTGCGTTAGGCGGCATTACACCTGCAAAAAAAGTGGCTGCCATGGCAGAAGCAAACTATGTGGGAATTGTTCCACATAATCCGCTTGGCCCTGTTTCCACAGCAGCGTGTCTTCAGTTGGATGCCTCTATTCCCAATTTTACCATTCAGGAGTTCCCATCTTTCTATTTGCAGGGAGGAGAAGCTGCAATGCTGAAAGAGCCGCTGGAGGTAGAACATGGATATATAAAGGTTCCAAATCGTCCAGGTATTGGTATCGAGTTAATTGATGATATTTCAGAGAAATTCCCACCGAAGCAGAGGGGAATCAATGCTCAGATCAATTATGATGGTTCTGTAAGAGATTTATAATAATGTTTGGAAAATAAAAAATACAGATTTGGCAAAACCGGCAGAAGATGCTTCTGCAGGATGTGTTTCTTGTACGCAAAAATTGAAAATTGAAAAGGGGAAAACTTATGAGTCAGTTGGCAGTTTGTTTATTTATTTTTGCAGTAACGATTGCAGGTTACTGCAGTGGTCTTTATAGTCTTGCAACAATTTCCATGACATCTTTTATGGCCCTTACACTTACTGGATGTCTAGACGTAAAAGAAGCTTTGAGTTATTTTGCTAATAACAATGTTATTATGATTGCAGGGATGTGCGTTGTTGCAGCAGGCTTTAACCGTACTCAGTTTTGTATGAATCTTGCAAACGGGATTTCCAGAGTATCCAAAGGCAGTGTAAATAAAATGATGCTGGGATATGTATTAATCGGAACTCTGTTAAGCCAGTTCATTCAGAGCCCTGTAGTAGTATTCGGCATTGTTGCACCTATGCTGATTGCATCTGCAGAATCTATGGGGATTAGTCGAAGTAAAGTGGTGTTCCCAGTGGGTGTTGTGACGATTTGCACATGCTGTACTCTTCCGTTTGGTGCAGGGGCTACAATTGCAGCAGAATTGAACGGCTATATTGAATCTTATGGTTACACAGCACATATGGTTGAATTCTTAGATCCAATGAAAGCTCGTTTACCAATGTTAGTATTTTCTATTCTGTATTTTGCTTTTTTTGCTTATAAACTGGCACCTGAAGTATCTCCAACTGCAATAGCAGACTCTGCAAAAAAAGCAGCAAAAAAGGAGCCTTTAAAACCATTTGCAGAAAAAGCAGGTATCATGATCTTTTTTGGTGATGCGATTGCGTTAATGTTTGCAGATAAGCTTCACCTTGCAACTTGGGAAATTTGTTTGATCGGAGCACTTTTGATGATCCTGTGTGGTGTTTTAAAGCCAAGAGAAGCAACCAATGCGCTGCCAGTCAGTATGTTGTTATTAATTGTAGGAGCGCTGGCTATGGCAGGGGCATTAAGTGCAACAGGAGCAGGTGATTTGATTGGAGGTATTATTGCAAATTTAGTCAAGGGTCTTGGCGGAAATTCCTATCTTGTTGGTTTTATTTTCTTTATTATTCCGTTTATTATGACTCAGTTTATGAGTAATCGCGGAACAATGATGATTTTTCATCCGATTGCGATTGCAACCTGCGCAAGTATTGGCGGAAATCCGGTAGGATTAATGATTTTAATTCAGGCAGCCTGTCTTTCCGCATTTATGACACCAATGGCAACAGCCGCAGTTCCTTACATAATGGAAGAAGGAGGATATAATCAGGCATCTATGATAAAACAGGGAATGCTGTTTGCTGTCATTGCGTGTGTGATTTCTGTAGGGTGGATTATGACTATTTTTCCGATTATGTAAAGTAATATGGAATATGCAGAATGAAAAGAGGAAATATGACAAGAAAAGAAATGATAGAGCGGGCTATTCAGATACGCAGCAGGGATTTGTATGGAAAGGTGGACAGAGAGGAATTAGATTCTCTGACAGCGATCCAGAAGCTTATAGAAATTCCAGTGTCTGGTGGCAGTGTACCGGTGTTTCAAATAATCAGTGAAAAACGCAGTTCTAACAGTGGAATGATTATTAATTTTCATGGCGGAGGCTTTATGAAAGGGCGGCAGGATAAGGATCGGGTGTTCTGTAGCAGAATGGCAGAAAAATTTAATGCACTTGTATGGGATGTAGATTATAGCCTTGCACCGGAAAACCCGTTTCCAAAGGCAGTTGATGAGGCGTACCAGGTAGTAAAATATGCTTTTGAACATAGTAAGGAATTAGAGGTAGATACAAACCGGATTTTTCTTATTGGACACAGCGCAGGAGGAAATTTGGCTGTTACGGTGTGTATGAAAGCAGGTGAGACCAGGGAGTTTCAGCCCAAAGGACTAATTGCAGAATTTTTTCCGACAGATCTTTATACGGATCCGGTATTAAAGACACGGATAGAAGGTGATATGCCTGCAGAGACAGCAAGAATATATAATGCATTTTATTGTGAAGGTGAGGCTGCAAAAAATCCTTATGTATCCCCTCTGTTTGCTGAAGAGGAACAACTGAGGGGATTTCCAGAAACATTGATTATGAGTGCGGGACTAGACAGTCTTTGCTTTGAGGATGAAGAATTTGCCATGAAACTGTCCAGAGCAGGGGTTCCTGTTACCTGTAAAAGATTTACAAAAAGTCATCATGGATTTACAATAAATCGCACGGATGAATGGGAGGAGAGCCTGTCGTTGATTGAAAAATTCATGGAACGATTGGTGTAATAAATTGTGTGATTTTAAAAATATATGTGATACAATCATAGTACGATAAAGCTTTGGAGGGATGAATGCTTTATAAATCACTGTTAAAGGAGGCCATATTATGGGAATTGTTATCAGAGAAGCATTGGCAGAAGATGCCGGACAGCTAATCCGTCATTTAAAAGAAATTGGCGGCGAATCGGATAATCTAAGTTTTGGGGAAGGCGAGTTTTCAGTTACACCCGAACAGGAAGAAATGTTTCTTGAAAATCTTCATAATGATAAAACATCCATATTTTTGGTTGCCTGCAAGGACGGTGAGATTGTTGGAAATGGAAGCTTGAGCGGAATGCCGCGCAGAATGAGTCATCGGGCTGAATTGAGTATTGCTGTGAGAAAACGTTACTGGGGACAGGGAATCGGAAGCATGCTTATGAAGGAGTTAATTCAGTATGCAAAGGAAAACGGGATCGAAATCATCAATCTGGATGTGAGAAAGGATAATGAGCAGGCAATCCGATTGTATGAAAAATTTGGCTTCAGGCATATTGGAACATCACCGGCATATTTCAAAATAAAGGAAGAGTACATAGACTTTGCTGTTATGTATCTTGATTTAAGATAGCGTATAAAATATTTCATACTGAGACTGTAAAGAGGATGTCGCAGACTGGGTTTTTCCTGCTAGATACGCCATGCCAAACGGCGGGCAAGACACTATATCTAGCAGAATTCCCGTGTTTTGCGACACCTCTTTTAAGTTATCGAGAAGTTCTTTTTGATTTTATCGATTCCTGCGTCTGAATGTTTTTTTCACATAAAAGAGATTGTCAAATAAATATAAGAAAGCAGTGATAAAATGTTAAGATCCATATGATAAAATAAAAAAACAAAGAGGCGTGCTTTGGAGATTGCGAAGGAGGGATATGATGAAGCTCAAAAGGATTCAAACAGTTTTTCTTCTTATTCTGTGTGCTGTAATGATAGCAGTGGGATTTCCCGTAACAGTCAGGGCAGATATGGGGCCTAAGCCGTCTGTGCGGATTCGTTTTGAGAATATGGGAGACGAGCTTTGCTATGGGACTCTGCTTTCAAAAACGAAGTCAACAAGCCCTGCCTCAGCATGGGACGGGGTAGAGTCCCATGCGAAGCATAGTGATAACAAAAGCTATTCTTACGCGGACTTTGATTATGAGATATGGAAAGTGGCGGCACAATGGATGCCAGGTATTTTTTAAGATTTCATGCGAGGCTCAGAACCTGTCTGTTTTCAGCTCTCTATCCCTATAAGAAATGCAGGAAAGGATCAGGAGTGCAGCGCCGGAAACGATCATACTCCATTGGAGAGGGACTTTATCAGCCAATGCGCCAAATACCATCATGCCGGCCGGATAACAGACGGAATAGAGGGAATTCATAAGGCCGAAGACACGTCCTGTCATGGATGCCTCTGTATTTTTCTGTATCATAGCAGTAAGGGCAGTTTGTACGATGGTTAAGGCAACTCCGTACAATACCATGAAGAGAAGATATAAGGGAAAATGGCGTACAATACCCATAGCCGCTGCCATAGTTCCAAACAAAGTCAGTCCGGCTGTCAGGGCGGTATTGTAACAGGTATTATGTTTCCAGAAGCTCAGGAGCAGACCGCCTGCCATCATGCCGCCAAAGCCGGCAAGCTCCACTGCAGTCAGGTACCAGTAGGTATTTCCGTAGACCCGGCTTACATAAAGACCGGACAGATACCCGGCAGGTACTGTGAAAAAGAGAAACAGGTTGTAAATAAGCAGTGTTTTGCTGATTGTTCCAGAGGAGCAGGCATAGCGGATGCCGACGCTGATTTCGTCCAGCGGGAAAGACGGATCCTCCTGGTTTTTCTCTGTGGGAAGAGAGAGGCTGCACAAGATTCCCATACCAAGGATGGCAGTGAAAATATCAGCCATGAGCGTTGTCCTGAGAGAATATGAGGTCATAATAAGAGCGGCAGCAGCAGGCGCAGTAAGCTGTACAAAGGACTGCATGGCAGAATAAATCCCATTGTATTGCATCCGGTGCTCTTCTGGGACAAGCTGTGATACTGCAGCCTGAACAGCAGGATTCTGAATACCGGCGCCTGCAGCGCGGAGAAAAGACATCAGCAGCAGGGCGGTAAGAAATACAGGCTCTGATGAGAGATGAGGCATGAGCAGTATCATAAGAAAGGTGACAGCGGCAATCAGTCCGTCAGAGACAAGGATCAGGTGTTTTTTGTTCTGGCGATCTGCCATTACTCCCCCAATAAAAGAAATGAAAAACTGTGGGAGATAAGAAAAAACGGAAAAAGCAGCAATCCACCCGCCGCAGTCAGTCTGTAAAGTGATATACCAGAGAACAGCCATTTGTACAAGCTGAGATCCAAACAGAGTGATAGACTGACTGATAAAAAATAACAGGATTCG
Source organism: uncultured Clostridium sp. (assembly GCA_900538475.1). GTDB lineage: Bacteria > Bacillota > Clostridia > Lachnospirales > Lachnospiraceae > Brotaphodocola. Next base: position 49,330 of record UPYT01000021.1, read on the forward strand.
TCTTTTCCAGCTATTCTGCGATTTTTTCATGGGAATCCTCCTTCTGCGGTTCCGGCGAATATACAAAACGCTGTGTGGGATAACCGAATTCGACCAACAGCTCTCTTTCTGCAAAACCCAGCTGTTTCAGCAGACTGCGATAGCCGGTATCAGCTTTATCTCCTTCCCGGTAGGTGGTCATGGCAATCTCCTGTCCCGGAAGGATTTCTTTTAAAAGCGTATCCAAAAACAGCTTTTGAATGCCACGGTTCCGATATTGAGGGTGAATGCCTAAAAATTCAATGGAGCAGGGAGAGAGGGAGTAAGCCATGGCTCCAATCAGAGTTTCATGCTGTTTTAAAATAAGGCCGCGTTTTTCCTGGATGCATTTTGTTATTTCTTTTAAATAGTCGTCCTCATTCATAACCGGATATCCATCGATGACAAGACGCATCAGCTCCATCCAGGCTGGAATATCACTTTGTCTGGCAAGGCGAATGTCATCTCGGGTAAACTCTTTGGATTCTGTGTTCCGACACAGGGTAAATCGAAGCTGCAGAGGATAAAATTCCTGGTGATATCGATATTCTGCAGGCGTGATTTTATACATAGATTTAAAAGCGGAAGAAAAGGCCTGTTGGCTTTCATATCCACAGCTCAGTGCAATTTCCAGAATGGATTTTTTGGAAAAAACTAAAAGCTTTGCGGCTTCGGTCAGCTGACGGCGCTGAACATAATCGTGAATGGTCATCCCTGTTGTGGAAGTAAACATGCGATGCAGATGATATTTGGAATAATGGGAATCCAGGGCAATGGTTTCCAGATCCAGTTTGCCGTCCAGATGATGTTCAATATACTCAATCACCATTTCTATGTTAATGACAGTTTTGTTTTCCATTGATTTTCTCCTTTATAAGATATCATACCAGAAAATATCATATCAGAAGTCCCCTTTTTTTGTTTTCATAATTCTTGCGGTTTTCTATTAAAAGGAATTTGACAAAGAGAAGGTGTTTTTTTTCTTTTTTGCGCAAAAAAGTCTTTTGATTGACTATTAAATTAGATTATATTATGATAATAGAAAATAACAATAAAAAGAATCGCAAAAATAAAAGATACATAAAGAATAGTTAGAAAATAATTAAGAAGGAGTGAGATACATGGATAAGAATCAAACGCTGAGACAGAGAATCCAGGCTGCATCAGGAGCAAAGAAAGCAGAACTGGTGCTGAAGCATGCTTCCATTGTAAATGTATTTACCTGTGAACTGGAAACGGCAGATATTGCCATAGAAAAAGGATACATTGTAGGGCTTGGTCAGTACGATGGGGAGAGAGAGGTAGATCTGAAGGGAAAAACGGTCTGCCCCGGTTTTATTGACGGCCATATCCATTTAGAGAGCTCGATGGTCTCTCCGGCAGATTTTCAGCAGGCAGTCATGCCTCACGGCACAACAGCTGTTATTACAGATCCCCATGAAATTGCCAATGTGGCAGGAACAGCGGGGATTGAATATATGATGAAGTATGCAGAAGTGCTGGATCTGGATGTTTATTTTATGCTGCCGTCCTGTGTCCCGGCAACAGATCTGGATGAATCTGGAGCAGTGCTGAGGGCTCGGGAGCTTCGGCCTTTTTATGAGAGGAAGGAGGTTCTCGGTCTTGCAGAGATGATGAATGCCTTTGGAACCGTACAGGCCGACGAGGCGATTTTGGATAAGCTGGCTGATGCGCGGGAAAAGGGGCGGCTGGCAGATGGACATGCGCCGTTTCTTTCCGGAAGAGAGCTGAATGCCTATGTGACAGCCGGAGTGGTTTCTGACCATGAGTGTTCTCAGTGGGAGGAAGCCAGAGAAAAGCTTAGCCGTGGACAGTGGATTATGGTTCGGGAAGGTACGGCAGCCCGAAACCTCAATGCTCTGATGCCGATGTTTCAGTATCCATACTGTGAACGGGGACTTTTGGTAACTGATGATAAACATCCAGGCGATCTGATTCGTCTGGGACATATTGATTATATTATCAAAAGGGCAGTGGAGCAGGGGGCAGATCCCATTCTTGCTATTCGTATGGGAAGCTACAATGCGGCGCGGTATTTTGGACTAAAGGACAGGGGAGCCATTGCTCCCGGCTACCGGGCAGATTTGGCGGTTCTTTCGGATCTGAAAACCTTCCAGGTTGAACAGGTATACAAGGATGGCCGTTTGGTGGCAGAAGATGGCGAATTTCTGGGGGAAAAGCCCCATCGTCCTATCCTTCTTCCGGAAATGGAAAAGAGAGTATATGATTCCTTCCACATGCCCCAAATCAGGCTTTCGGATTTGGAAGTGAAGGAAACAGGAGAGAATCAGAAAGTCATTTGTCTGCAGGACAATGAACTTCTGACCGGAGAAATGATTGTTCCCTGGAAAGAAAAGGAAGGATATGCGCCGGGAGTGGATTTGGAGAGGGATATTATAAAAATGGCTGTATTCGAGCGCCATCACGAAACAGGACATATGGGACTGGGATTTTTACATGGATATGGACTGAAGAAAGGGGCTGTAGCCTCCAGCATTGCCCACGATTCCCATAATCTGATTGTCGTCGGAACGAATGACGCGGATATGGTTCTTGCAGGAAATTGTGTGAGAGAAAACAAAGGCGGTCTGGCTATTGCCGTAGACGGAAAGGTACAAAAAGCTCTTCCTCTTCCCATAGGAGGTCTGATGACAGATGCACCGGCAGAGGTGGTGGAGCAGGAGCTGCAGGAGATGAAGGAGCAGCTGAAGGAGATGGGAATACCAGATACCATTGATGCTTTTATGACGCTGGCTTTTGTCAGCCTTCCTGTAATTCCAAAGCTGAGACTGAATACTTTTGGGGTCATTGATGCGGATGCCCAGACTGTGGTAAAGGCAGTTTTCTGATACCAGTTTTGTTTCTATTTTCTGTATTTTTTGAAAAAATCCTGCAGCAGGAATGAAAATAAAATCCTGCTGCAGGACTGATTTCTGAACATCGATCCATTCTTTTATTCGAAAGCTTTCTGATAAAAAATCTTACAGGGCAAAGACCGAAGAGACTTAGTCAAGTCCAGGGCCTCTTGATACGCCGCCGGTAGGCGAGGATACGGTGCTTCCGCCGTTGACATATCCAGGACCTACAGGCCCCAGACTTCCGCCGGGTCCCTGAAACTCAGAGGAACCTGGTCCGTCAGGTGTCAGTGGAAGCGGAATGGAGGTGTGTCCCGGACATTGCTCGGTTGGCAGAGCGTATGGGGAATCGTCGGTAGTTCCATTTGCATCTGCAGGAAGCGCGATCCGGATGAGAACGGTGCGCGGGCAGCTGTCTCCTGGCAGCAGACCGGTTTCTGCACAGACTGTAGCGCGTACATGAGTATTGCACATCTCAGAAGGAACCGTGCCTTTGGCAAAATACTCCGTATAAACGGCATTACCGCGGGGATCCTCTGTGCAGACGCCTGGGATAGCCAGCTTTCCGGATTTGCGGCAGATCTGAGCAGTCTCTACACTGTCAGGAATCGTAAAGCCTGGATCGCTTAGATTTTCATGAACCCTTGTCATAATATTGCGCCAGATGTTCTTGTGGAAGGAGGTTCCGCCGTTTTGAGCCGTCAGCTTCTGGTTGCTGTCACAGCCTGCCCAGATTCCTGCTGTATAATAGGGGGTATAGCCCACAAACCAGATATCATTATTTTTTGAAGTGGTTCCGCTTTTTCCTGCATTGGACATGCCGGGGATATTGGCTCTGGCACTGGTGGAATTAATGGAGCTGCCGAATTTCCGGTTGGTTTCCATAGATCCAGCCATAGCGTCTGTCAGAAGGAAAGCAGTGGAATCCTTCAGTACCCGGTGGGTTTCCGGCTCGTTGTTAATCAGGATTTTGCCGTCATGATCCAGAATCTTAGTGAAAAATACCGGTCTGGTATAGATTCCCTCGTTGGCAATGGATGCATAGGCGGCAGTCAGTTCCAGGTTGGTAGTGCCGTGGGTCAGACCGCCAAGAGCCTGAGATGCACCCAGATCCTGAGAGGTCAATGTAGTAATGCCGAAATTTTCTGCATATTCCAGACCGAGCTGCGGGCTGACAGTTTCCATCAGGCAGCGGACAGCGACAATGTTCATAGAGTAAATAATTCCGTCCCGGATACTGGAATATCCCGTGTATTTCTGACCATACCAGTTGTTAAAGGTTTTATTTCCGACACTGTAAACAGAATCGTAATAAACGGTTCCTAAGGTGGCTCCGCAGGTGTCCAGAGCCGGAGCAAAGGCGCTGATCACCTTGAAGGTGGAGCCAGGCTGTCTCGGCGTGTTGGTGGCGCGGTTCAGAGTCAGATTCGCTGTTTTTGCGCCTCGACCGCCGCTGATAGCTTTTACATAACCGGTTTTCTGATCCATAAGGACAAAGGAAACCTGGGGCTGAAGAATTTTGGTCAGGGATTCCCCAATAATAGTATCATCTTCCTTCAGAAGCCATGCCTTGTAGCTGTCTACATCAGCCTGCACCTCTTCTTCGCTGTCATAAAGCCCGTCATGGGAATCGCCCAGAACATTTTTATGCCAGCTTTGCATATCTCTCTCAGAGTAATGCTCTGTGGTACCGTCTCCATGAGTGATAGAAAGGCGGTATTCTGCTGAGTACCGTTTTGCGGTATAATTGTCCGGATTGTTGACCTCTTCATCTACAATTTTCTGAATCGCTGGATCCTGAGTAGTATAAATCTGCAGACCGCCGCTGTAAAGGAGGTTATGAGCCTGGGTTTCTGTGTAGCCCAGCTTCTCCATCAGAGTGTCCTTCACCTGCTGAGTCAGCTCGTCCGTAAAATAGCTGTAGGGAGTAGAGGTGGCTTTGTAGGTGGTATCAACCGTCTGTATTCTGGAATAAACGTCATCGGCCAGAGCCACTTCCTGTTCCTCCTTGGTGATCATTCCCTGATCAAACATATACTGAAGAATGGTTTTGCGTTTTTCCGCATTGGCCTCCTGGCCGCTGATGGGATTGTACTTGGAAGGGTTCTGGGTAATGCCGGCAATGACCGCGCACTCAGACAGTGTCAAATCAGACACTTCTTTATTAAAGTACCTTCGGGCGGCAACCTTCACGCCCAAAGCATTTTTTCCAAGGTTAATGGTGTTTAAATAGTTGGTAATAATCAGCGTCCGATCCATGGATTTGGTAAGCTGAACAGCCAGATACTGCTCCTGAATCTTTCGTTCCAGCTTGGCGCCAAAGCTGGTTTCCATGCCGCCGTTAAAGACGTTGTTTTTAATCAGCTGCTGGGTAATGGTACTGCCGCCGCCTCTGTTCTCACCAGTCAATACGCCTACTGCTGCACGGGAAATAGACCGGAGATCGATTCCGTTGTGGGTCCAGAAACGGGAATCCTCAATAGCTACAAAGGCATCAATCAGATCCTGAGGAAGCTCGTCGTAGCTGGCCTCTTCCCGGTTGGAGCCGGCCATGACCAGGGTATCTGTCAGGTTTCCGGCGCTGTCATAAACAGTAGTTGCGTAACCGGTGGGGACGATACTGTCCACGTTCAGTTCTGGAGCGCTGTCAATAATGCCCATAAACATGCCTGCACCCATACTGACAGCTACGATCAGGCAGAAGGTACACAGAATCAGACAGGTTTTAAAGAAAGTAAGAAAAACCCGGGTGGTGTATTTTCTGCTGCGGGAACCGGCAGCCTTTATTTTTTTTTCGGTTGCTTTTTTTCCGTAATTCATTTCGGATGTCCTCCTTTGGAGATTATCGCCAAAAAATCCAGTTATTATTATACCAAAAATGGGAATGCCTTGCAAGAATCTCTGATTCCTGTTATGATGGAACCGGCAGTAATCAGTATGGCCGGACAGAGAGAATTTTAGAAAATCTCCGGAAAAGGAAATTCTGCCGTATAAGAGGGAAAGGAAGGATTGCCATGAGGGAGAGCTGCAGGATTCTGTATCGGGGCGGTCAGGGAGAACTGACAGAGAAAAAATCACGGTTTATCGCCAATACCAGACCGGTGGAAAGCGAAGAGGAAGCCATTGCATTTATAGAAGAAATGAGAAAAAGATACTGGGATGCCAGACATAACTGCTCTGCCTATGTGATCGGCACCAAGGGACAGCTGCAGCGCTGCAGCGATGACGGGGAGCCGGCCCAGACAGCAGGACGTCCCATGCTGGATGTTCTTCTTGGAGAAAAGGTCTGCAACATCTGTGTAGTGGTGACCAGGTATTTTGGCGGTACGCTGCTGGGAACAGGAGGCCTTGTACGAGCCTACTCCGGAGCCGCTCAGGAAGGACTGAAAAACAGCGTTATTGTGGAAAAAAAGCCGGGAGCGCGTATCCGGGTGGAAACAGATTATAATGGAATCGGAAAAATTCAGTATATAGCCGGACAGATGGGGCTTCATACTCTGGATACGGAGTATACAGACAAGGTTGTGATGACACTTCTGGTTCCGGACGAAGAGATTGGAAGCTTTACGGCGGCGGTGACAGAGCGGACTGGAGGAAGGGCAGGAATAGAAACAGAGCAGGAGCTGTACTACGGAAGGGCAGACGGGGAACTGGTTATTTTTGAAGAATAGGAAAGTACAGTTTACAAGGGACTACACAGGGTAGGTATCTGACGGGAGGGGTGCCGCCAGTCAGATTTTCCATGTGATGTTCAAGCTGTCGCTTGTGGCGGCTATGGTGGTGATCATCAAATCCACCACACGCCGCTTGTCATCAAAAGATACATTCTCCCAGGTATCGAGGTAGCCGGAAATCTGGCTGACCTGTTCCGGGCTGATGGCCTCCACAGTCAACTCCGCTATCCTTGCCAGAAGTTCCTGCTTGCGCCCGTCCAGTTCCGCTATCTTCACATTCACATAGGAGAACAGGACATTGTTTGCCCCCGTCAGACTGTCCACCAGCTTTTCAATCTCGCTGTCTACATGGGCAAGTTCCACTTGCAGGGCGGTGATTTTCGGGTTTGCCTTTGCCGCTTTCTTTTTTCCTGTCAGCGTCTTGTAGCTTGCCAGCTTCTTTACCATCTGCTGATAAACAACCGCTTCCAGTTCCGAAGTGATGATTTTCCCACAGCCAGGACAGCTTTTATTGTCCAGCCGTTTCGTGCAGCGGAGATACTGTTTGCCGGAGGGATTGTAGATACTCATAAGAGCATACCCGCAATTCCCGCACTTGATTTTTCCTGCCAGCCATGTGTGGGTGGCTTTCCGGGCAGACTGGATTTTCATGTTGTTCATCAGCTTCTTGCGGCAGGTCAGCCAGGTGTCGGAGGGGACGATACCCTCATGGGGAGCCAGTACCAGCATTTGGTCTTTTAAGTCGTTTTTCTTGCTGGCCTTTACATCTCGCCCTTGATACAGATAGCAGCCGTTCATGCCCGTAAAATCGGCAACGTCATTGACAATGACTGTACCTTGACTTTTGAAAAATTCGTACACATCAAGGTCTGCCTGCACATAGACAGGATTGCGTAACATCTGCGCCAGCGTGGGGCGTATCAGCTCTTTGCCATGGAACAAAATCCCCTGTTCGGCAAAGTACCGGGTAATGTCCCCGTAGGAAGTTGTGGGCTGGGCGTACATCTCAAACATCAGCCGGATATTGGCCGCTTCCTCCGGGTTTACCACCAGCTTCTTTGTGTTGATACCGTCCATCTTGATAGGCTCCGTATGGAAGCCGTAAGGGGCTTTCCCGCCCATCTTAAAGCCCCGCTGACTGCGGGAGTAGTAAGCGTCCGTTACCCGCTTCTGTATCGTTTCCCGTTCAAGCTGGGCGAACACGATACAGATATTCAGCATGGCCCGTCCCATCGGCGTGGAGGTATCAAACTTTTCCGTAGAGGACACAAACTCCACATTGTACTGCTGGAACAGCTCCATCATGTTGGCAAAGTCCAGAATGGAACGGCTGATACGGTCGAGCTTGTAAACCACGACCTTTGCAATCAAGCCCCGCTTGATGTCCCGCACCAGTTCTTGAAACTTCGGACGGTCTGTGTTCTTGCCGCTGTACCCTTTGTCTGTGTATTCCTTGCAGTTACCGCCTTTCAACTCGTATTTGCAAAATTCAATCTGGCTTTCAATGGAAATGCTGTCCTTTTTGTCTACCGATTGTCTTGCATAGATTGCGTCTATCCGATTGTTCATATTGTCGCTCCTTTTCTTAAAAAAGAAACGGAGCTGCTGACAGTTCTATTATACCGCCAGCAGCCCCGCAAATCAATGATGGGTTTGGAAAACCTTATGTCCCGGCTTCCTCACTCTCCCGCTTGTCGGCGTACTTGCGGAACACCTCATAAAGCTGCTGTTCCAGTTCCCGGCGTTTGGCTGCTTCCTGTTCCGGCGTGAACACCGGGGAGAGATTTTCCAGTGTGATTTCCTTTCCCTGAAAAGTCACGATTTCGATTTCCTTTTTGTATCTGATATTACTTATAAGATCACCTTTCCTTTCCATGCTGCCGCTGTTGCCGTTTCAGTTCCGCTAAAATCTCCGGCGGGATACGGTCAACCAGCCGCCGCATATCGTCCAGTTCGCTTTTTAACTTCGCCCGTTCCATCGTGTCATTCATCTTGCCTTTTTCGCTGGCCTTTGCCCTGACTTCCAGCTTTTCATTTTCCGCTAACAAGTCATTGATTGTGACCTTGTATTTTTTCAGTTGCCCGGAGAAGTTCTCCATCTGCGGAAACCACTTTTTCAGCATGGAGAGGGCTTCCTCTTTCTTCTTTCCGGCGTTCAGCGGGGTAATGCCGGAGAGAACCGCTTCAATGGCCCTCGCCTGTTTGGAGAGGTTGACCGCCTGTTTGAACAGCCGGGTGGGGATATGCTTCCGGCCCGTCTTGCTGGCGCTTTCCCCACGCTCCAGGTCGGGGTACTGCTCCACCATACAGGCGTGAAAATCGTCCTGCCACTTCGTCAGATTGGCCCGGTTGCCGATAATTTCTTTGGCGCACAGGCGGTTGTCCTTTGTCAGCGGCACAAAGACCAAGTGCAGATGGGGCGTTTTTTCATCCATGTGTACCATAGCCGAAACGATGTTCTCCCGGCCCACCCGGTCAATGAGGAAGTCCGCCGCCCTCTGGAAGTAGGCCGCTATCTCCTTTGGGGACTTGCCCTTGAAAAACTCCGGGCTGGCGGTAATCAGCGTGTCCACAAACCGAGTGCTGTCCTTGCGGGTGCGGCATCTGGCCTGCTCGATGCGGCTCTGAATGAAATGGTAGTAGCGGCCATCCGGCTTGACGATGTGGAAATTGTACTTGCTCCGGCTGGTGTCAATGTCCGGGTTGCTGGCGTACTGCTCCTTTTTCCGTTCATGGTGGGCTTCCAGCGGCCCCGCCGGGTGGCCCTTGTGCTTCTCAAATCGCAAAATTGCGTGTTGTGCCATTGAACTCCTTTCCCCATTCCATTCCTTTCCGGCGGGTTTTCCCGCCGAAAATATCTCTGATAGGATTGGAATGGAATGAATGTAAATAGATGGTTTTAATCTCTGTATTTCTATATACCGTCAGATTTCCGTACTTCAAGAGGATTGATTTTCGTACTCGCCAAGTACGGTTTTCAGCCCTCCGGCGTACCATAACCGGATTTCTTGAAGTCGGTGTTTGGAACCGCTTCATAGGATTTCGGGTAAATGCGGTTGGGTTTTCCACAGCCCTGTTTCTGGATTTCCACCAGCCCCGCATACTGCAACTCCCGCAGGGTGTTGACCGCTTTCTGCCGCCCGCAGCGGAGCAAAGCGACCACCTCGCAGATGGGGTAGTACAGGTAGACCCGCCCGTACTCGTCCGCCCAGCCGTTCTTCCGGGACAACTCCGCCCGGCGCAGGACAAAGGCATACAGCACCTTCGCTTCGTTGCTCAAGGGCTGGAATGTGGGTGCTTCAAAAAGGAAATTGGGGAGCCGGGTGAAACTGAACGCCTTTTCCGGCTGGTGAATATAAATCGTGTTTGTCATAGCGTGTTTTGTGGACGGTTAGAGGCCCGTTTTCCGGGGCGAATGATAAATGATACCAGCCGCCCCGGTTGAGGGCTTGCGGAGCCTTGCAAATCAAGGCTTTTCCCGCTCTTAACTGTCCACAGCAGACCTCCTTTTCCGTTCACTTTCTGTTTTCTGCCGCCTGTGAACTCTGGCGGCGCAGTCCGGGCAGTATTTGCCCCGGTTGGACTTCGGGACGAACACACCGCCGCACTCCGCACAGCGTTTCAAGTCCCTGTCCCGGTAAATCTCCGCTTCCAGCGTCCTGTCCAGCGGCAAGACCGCCCAGCGGAACCACTTGCAGCAGACGGAGAACGAAATCATCTGCGGACAGGCGCAGGTGTCGCCATCGTCCAGCGCAAGGCAGTTTCCGTCCTCGCAGTTGCAGCACTCCCGGCGTATCAGGCCGCTGGCTCGTCTCTTCTGGGGCGGGGTTATGCGGTAGGGGGAGCCGTCCGGCCTGTGTTCCAGCGGCGGCAGGTGTTGATAGGGTCTTTTGCTCATGCGTCCCTCCGTTTTCTTTGGCGTGTTCTGTTTCCAAGGTGCTTGTCCATCGATGAACTATCCCAAGTCTACACCTTTTTGACCGCCTGTGCCGTATATCCAAGAGGTAGGAAATCAGCCTGAAAAACTCCCTATTTCCACGCTCTCGGATTTGTGATATAATCAAAAAAAGATAAAAGACAAATTCAGGTTTCTGGTCTTCTTGCACAAAATAAAGGAGGAGCTATTATGCAAATTGTTTATATTCCAAGCGAATCAATGTCTGTTCAAGGTAAAAAAGATGAAATCTATAAAAGATATGGGAAAAACTGGAATATTAGAGAACAGGGAGGAGGTAACGGAAATTGGTTGTTGACCAGAAAAAGTGATGTGCTTGTAGATGGAAAAAGTTATCGTACTTTTGTACTTGAACACTACGGTAAATCCAAGCTGACAGCGAAGCTTGTTGATAAATTTCGTGAAGATGTAGCAAATGGTAAAATAAAACTGTAAATGCCTATGCCGTTATGCTATGAGCATAGTACATAGCATAACGGCTTCTCTTTCGTTGAGCTAGCAAGGAGGGTGAATATGTCTTTATCCATACAAGAGCGATTAAAAGACCTACGTGTGGAGCGTGGCTTGACGCTGGGGCAGCTTGCGGAGCAGACCGGGCTTTCCAAGTCTGCGCTGGGCAGTTACGAAACGGAAGACTTCAAGGACATCAGCCACTATGCCCTTATCCGGCTGGCGAAGTTTTACGGTGTGACCGCTGATTATCTGCTGGGGCTGTCTGAAATGAAAAATCACCCAAACGCCGATCTTGCAGACCTGCGTTTGAGTGATGAAATGATTGACCTGCTGAAAAGCGGGAGGATAGACAATACCCTGCTGTGTGAGCTGGCGGCGCACCCGGATTTCCCCCGGCTGATGGCTGACCTTGAAATCTATGTGAACGGAACGGCACTGAAACAGGCGCAGGGTGCAAACGCCATAGTGGACACGATGAGCGCAACTGTTATAAAAAAGCATAATCCTGGCATGAGTGATACGCAGTTAAGACAGCTTATCACCGCCCATATTGATGAGGACGAGTTTTGCCGCTATGTGATACAACGGGACATAAACGGGATTGCCCTTGCTCTGCGGGAAACACACAAGGACGATTTTTTCAGCGTCCCAGAGGATAACCCGCTAAAAGAAATGCTGGAAACTGCTGGTGAAATCGTCAGCCAGGACAGCGACACGGAACAAGCGTACTTGGCGTTTATCTGCAAACGGCTCAAGCTGAATTTTAGGAAGCTGTCAGTAGAAGAACGGAAGTGGCTGAAAAAGATTGCGGAAAAATCCGACTTGCTGAAGAATCCAAAACCGCAGAGAGGACGAAGATAAAAAATGCCTGAACGGCGGTTCTGGTTTTTCAGAACCACCATCCAGGCATTTTGTTTAGTAATAGAAAAAGGTGCAGTTGATTATTGCGTATTGTCA